>JBBSEV010000017.1:0-80386 GCA_038239385.1 Chitinophagales bacterium | reverse complement strand
TTTAGCTGAAAAAGATTTGCGCTATATCTGGCACCCTTATACGCACCAAAAAAACAGGCTGCCTGCCATTCCTGTTGTAAAGGGCAAAAAAGCTCTTTTATACGATGAAGCTGGAAATACATACATTGATGGAATAAGTAGCTGGTGGGTAAATATTCATGGACATGGAAATAAGTTTATTGCAAAAAAAGTATACAAACAGGCAAAAAAATTGCAACAAGTAATATTTGCAGGTTTTACACATGCACCGGCAGTTGAATTAGGAGAAATCTTGATAAGAGTTTTACCGGGAGATTTTTCAAAAATATTTTATAGCGATAATGGCTCAACGGCAACAGAAGTAGCTATTAAAATGGCCTTGCAGTATTGGGGGAATAAGAATGTAAATGAACGGAATAAAATCCTGGCTTTTCATCATTCCTATCATGGCGATACATTTGGCGCAATGAGTATAAGCGAACGGGGGGCATATACTCTTGCTTTCAGGGATAAATTATTTGAAGTAATTTTTATTGAAACTCCTAATGATAATAATGCTGAATTTATAGCTACAGAAATCGAAAAATATAAAAGTGAAATAGCCTGTTTTATTTATGAACCGCTATTGCAGGGAGCAGGTGGAATGAGAATGTATGATACAGGAAATTTAAATTCGCTCTTATCTCTTTTAAAGAAAGAAGGAATTATATGTATTGCAGATGAAGTCCTTACTGGTTTTTATCGCACAGGGAAATTTTTTGCCGGCGATTATCTTTTGGAAAAGGCAGATATTATTTGCCTGAGCAAAGCGCTCACGGGAGGTACAATGGCTTTGGGTGTTACTGCATGTACCCGTAAAATATATGAATCTTTTGTAAGCGATAATAAAACAAAAACATTATTTCATGGGCACTCTTTTACTGCGAATCCTTTAGCCTGCACGGCAGCGCTTGCAAGCCTTGAATTGCTTCAGAAAAAAAAATGCAGACAAAAAATTGAACGTATAGTTCTTGATCAAAAGCTTTTTTTAAGAAAACTTGAAATATTTAAGCAAAAGAATTTGATAAAAAACCTGCGCCATCTTGGAACTATAATCGCATTCGAAATTGTTACAATTGAAAGTGATGGTTACCTGCATAACATCACAAACGATTTCACACCTTTTTGCCTGGAAAGAGGTATTTATTTACGTTCACTTGGTAATACCATTTATATAATGCCGCCCTACTGTATCAGGAGAAAAGAACTCAAAAAGATTTATGATGCGATAGAACAATTCTTGAAAAAAATTATTTAGGTCTGCTTTAGTTATCATTCCCATTTGAAAACTTTTACTGCAATTGCATAAATGGCTATTCCCCACAGCAATAATATTCCAATCTCTAATTTTACATCCCAGAGATTTTGGCCTTCGAAAGCAACCAGCCGCAGTGCAGTGTTTAAATGGGTAAGCGGCAAGGCTTTTGATATTGGCTGAAGCCATTTGGGAAATACTTCAATTGAGAAAAATGTGCCTCCAATTAAAAATTGAGGAAGCGTAATAAGGTTAGCAAAGGGAGGAATGGTACTATCATTCTTTGCAAGTCCACTCACAATAAATCCAAAACCCATGAAAACAATAAGGCCAATAAAGCTTAAAGCAAGCATTTCCATAAAAGTTTCAAAGCCGTGTATCAAGGTAAATCCGAAGAAAAAATAACCGGCAAGAATGATCACTATCGCAGTAAGCATCTGGAATATAACACGGCTAAACATCTCCCCAAGTATTATATATGTCCTGCTTATGGGGGTTGCAAAAAATCTTTTTAAAACCAATGTATTTCTAAGATTGAAAAACATAAAAGCAACTCCAAACACTCCGGATGCAAGTAAAGAAAATCCAAGCTGGCCCGGGAGAATAAAATCTATTGTTTTGTATTCCCTGATTTCTGATATATCTTTTTTGTAATCAAAATCGAAGGTGGCATATTTTGGCCTTCCTTTATAGTAATTTTCACTTACTCCATTTATTATACCTTCTGCAAGTGACTTGAATTGTGGCCATTGATCGTTACTCGAAGTTGTACTTTTTAAAGTAAAAATATAAGGTGGTATGCCCCCCTCATTTTTCCGAATATTTATTATTCCAGCTATCCTTCCTTTTTGGAGATCTTCATCGAGCAGTTTTTTATTAGCATACCTTTTGATAATTACTGTTTTATTATTCTTAAATGCATTAAATAATATATTGGTGGTATCTATATTGTCATCCATAGCCACTTTATAGGCTTTCATTCCTCCGCTATCTCCGATAAAACCAAATACAAGAATAAAAATAAGGGGGAAGGCAAAACCAAAAACTACTGCTGAAGGGCTTCTGAAAATTGCTATTAAGCTTGCTTTTGTAATTGCAAACATTGCCCTTAATTGGCTATATGGCTTCATGAATAAATTTAAATTTGGCGGTAAAACTATTCAAGAAAAAAGTAATCATAAAAATAATCATTTTAAAGACAAATGACGTATATTTGTATGACAAATGGCAGCTATGAAAAAAAAATTAAGCTCTCTAAAAAATGAAACAAATAAAAATGTAAGGAGAAGCAAAGTTGAAGAACCTGAAGCGGTTTATAGCTTAAAACAAAGCCACCTTACAAAAGAATTTACATTTAGCGAATTTAAAAAAATTGCTGATAAAATCGATCTTACCCAAAAAGAATGGTCGGATGTGCTTCATATTTCTGAAAGGACTTTGCAACGGTATGCCAAAGATAACAGTGCTTTTAATTTTAGTGTTATAGATAGAATTTTATTAATTGATAAAGTAATAAAAAAAGGTGTTGATGTTTTTGGGAATGCCAATAACTTTATAACCTGGCTGAAGAAAGAACCTTCGAGTATTGAAGGCAAATTGGAATTTGCTTCTCTGGCAAGTTTTAATGGAACTACAAAAATTTTAAATCAATTGGGAAGAATTGAACACGGTATTTTAGCGTAATGAAAGTTTCTCGTTTAGCAATTCCCTTGTATTCGAATGATCTTTCCGGAGAAGGGGCAGCTATCTTCGGGGGAAGATGGAACCCGGTAGGCTTAAAGGCTTTGTATACTTCGGAAAATATTTCTTTGTGCATTTTAGAAATATTGGTACGATCTCAATTGAACATTAATCCTCCGGATTATCAACTCATTACTATAGAAATTCCTGAAACAGATTTAGCGGTTATTAAACTTGTGGCCCTAAAAACTGGATGGAAACAACATATTGAATACACGCAATGGATAGGGGAGGAATTCCTGAAAAGTAATAAATCCTTAGTAATGCAGGTACCATCTGCAATTGTAGAAAAAGAAAATAATTATTTACTTAATCCTATTCATAAAAATTATAACCGGGTAAAAATAACAAATATTGAACCTCTTGACCTGGATCAAAGACTTATGCAAATTTGATAAAATGAATACAGTTTATATTCTAACTGGTGGTAATATTGGGGACAAGTTGGCTAATTTAAATAATGCACAAAAATATCTTGAATATGAGATTGGAAAAATTGAAAGATCATCTTTAATTTATGAGACGGGCGCATGGGGAAATACTGATCAAGCTGATTTTTACAATCAAGTCCATATTATTAAAACAAAACTTTCTGCTGAAGAAATAATGCAAAGGATTTTAAAGATAGAAGCAAAAATGGGCAGGGTAAGAACCAAAAAAAATGCAGCAAGGTTGATTGATATAGATATTTTATTTTTTAACAAAGAAATAATTAATAAATCATGGTTGATAATTCCCCATACAGAAATTGCCAACCGGCGTTTTGTACTTGAGCCCCTTAACGAAATATCTCCCTACCTGGTTCACCCGCTTTTAAATAAGAGTATCTCCGAATTGTTATCTACCAGCAAAGACTTGCTTAAGGTTACACCTATTGAGGGCTTATAACTTATCAACATATTAAAAGCAGTTTCGGAATTCATTTAAATTATTTCAATTTTCAGTCGTTATTTTTGATTGGTAATCTTTTCTAAAGAATGAATTTAATCTTTCGAATTATTATCAGGCTATATGTTTGATAGTAATGAATTAATCATGAAATATAATTTCATAACAATTGAAGGAAATATAGGCGCCGGCAAAACAACACTTGCTCATTTGCTTAGTAAGCACTTAAACGCAAGATTAATTTTAGAGGAATTCGCTGACAATCCTTTTCTTCCAAAGTTTTATGAAAATCAGCAACAGTACGCCTTTCCGCTTGAACTTTTTTTTATGGCTGAAAGATATAAGCAATTGAAAGATCTGTTGCAAACAAAGGATATGTTTCAAAATGTAACTATATCGGATTATCTTTTTAACAAGTGCCTTCTATTTGCTAAAGTCAATTTACCTCCCGAAGAATTTCTACTGTATCAAAAATTATTTGACATTATTAACCCCCAGCTTATGCAACCTGATCTTTTAATTTACCTGCATGCGCCTGTGAGCAAATTGAAAGAGAATATACGCAAACGAAACCGCACTTACGAGCAGGCAATTGCCCCGGAATATCTTTTTTCTTTGCAGGAAACCTACACACAATATATAAAACAGCACAACATCAGAACATTATTTATTGATGCTTCTTCTGCTGATTTTTTAGGCAATGAAAAACATTTGAATGCAGTGTTGGATGCTCTTAACAAAGACTATGATGATAGCCAGCATTTTTTAATACTGCCTTAAATAAAGCTAAAATGAATGGAGAGAAGAATGATCCTTTTATTGCTGTAAGAATACCGGAATATCGTAATCTTTTACAGGGGAGGTTTATTTTTATCATGGGCCTTCGCATGATGGGAACTCTTGTGGGATGGTGGATATATCAATTGACAAATGATCCATTTGCGATAGGGCTTGTTGGCCTTTCAGAAGTAATTCCAGCTGTTTCGTTTGCGCTTTATGCAGGACATATAATTGATCAAAGGGAAAAAAGAAAATTGCTTCTTACAGGAGTTGTGTTCTACTTTATCACGATTTGTATTTTGATTTTTGTTTCAAGCAGGTTTACTGCAAATCATTTAAGTAATCATTGGATTGCCATATGTATTTATATGGTGATTTTTTGTACCGGTATTATTCGATCTTTTACTGGTCCTGTATTTGGTGCAATGATTGCCTATATCGTTCCCAGGAATGATTTGCAAAATGCAACTACATGGAGCCAGGGTACATGGCTTTCTGCATCAGTTGCCGGCCATGCTGGTGGCGGTTTTTTAATTGGGTGGGTTGGTATTACCGGAACACTTGTCGTAATAAGCAGCTTCGTTACTATTGCTTTTTTCTTTTTATTTAAAGTGAAGCCGAAGCCTGCTTCTAATGTAAAGGGAGCTATCCGTACATGGGAAAGCGTAAAGGAAGGATTGCTTTTTGTTATCAAAACAAAGGAATTGCTTGGTGCATTTTCACTAGATCTTTTTGCCGTATTATTCGGAGGGGCTGTAGCACTCATACCGATTTATGCACGTGACATTCTAAAAGTTGGCCCTGAAGGCTTCGGTTTTTTAAACGGAGCCGCAGACCTTGGTTCCATTGTAATTGTAATCATTCTTACCTTTTTCCCAATGAAGCGTAATCATGGAAAAAAGATGTTGATTGCTGTTGCTGGATTTGGCGTTTGTATTATCGTATTTGGCATCTCTAAAATTTTCTTTCTGTCTTTTGCGGCACTTTTAATATCCGGAATTATGGATGGGATAAGCGTAGTCGTTAGAGGTACAATTACTCAGCTAAAAACGCCGGATAATATGCGGGGAAGAGTTATTAGTGTAAGTTCTATGTTTGTAAATTCAAGCAACGAATTGGGGCAATTTGAAAGTGGGGTAACTGCCAAACTTTTTGGAACAATTCAATCGGTTGTAATAGGAGGAAGCATGACTTTATTAGTAGTGATTGCTACATGGTTTAAAGCACCAAGTTTGAGGGAAATGGAATATTAATTATATCACAACTTTATATAAATATTACAATTGCTATTTATCCTATCCATCTTTGCTAAATAATCCGGCCAAAAAAGTTTTTTGCAGAAATTTATGTAATGAAAAGAAAATCAATTTTTATTTTTTTGATAAGCGTATTTTTTTTAAAATGCTATTCGCAACAACGAATAATACCGGGTGCTGAAAGAATGGATGTTTATGTCCCTCTTTTGAAAGGTAAGTCTGTTGCCGTTTTTGCTAACCAGACTTCAATGGTTAAAGGCACACTTCTTGTCGATACTTTATTAAAAAAAGGAATAAAAGTTGTAAAAATCTTTGGACCCGAACATGGATTTAGAGGGAATGCCGGTGATGGACAGAAAGTTGAAAATTCAATAGATAAAGAAACCGGCATTGAAGTAATAAGCCTTTACGGTAAACATGACAGGCCTACCAAAGAAGATCTTATAGGAGTAGATATAATGGTTTTTGACATACAGGATGTAGGAACAAGATTTTATACTTTCATTTCCTCACTTGAATATTATATGGAAGCCGCTTTTGAAAATTCAAAGCCATTGCTGATACTTGACAGGCCTAATCCAAATGGTTTTTATGTTGATGGCCCCGTGCTTGATCCTAAATTTAAAAGCTTTGTGGGAATGCAGCCTGTGCCCATTGTTTATGGTATGACGGTAGGTGAATATGCTTTCATGATTGCAGGTGAGAAATGGCTTAATGATGAATCCAATAAAAAATATTCTTATTACCAGCACGCTGAGAATTCAGTTGATACTCCTTTTCATTTCCTGGTAATTAAGTGTGTAAACTATGATCATGATTGTAAATATATTTTGCCGGTTAAGCCATCGCCTAATCTTCCATCCATACAATCTATTTACTGGTATCCATCTACCTGTTTTTTTGAAGGAACTGTTATGAGTGAGGGGCGTGGAACTGATAAGCCATTCCAACTTTTTGGCCATCCTTCTCTTTCCAAAAATTTGATTTCATTTACTCCGGCTTCAAGAGAAGGTGCGAATAATCCAAAGCTTAATGGACAAGTTTGCTATGGCTGGGACATTTCGGGAACAAGTGAGGAGGTATTAAAACAAGTTAATAATAAAATTCAACTGAAATGGATCGTGCAGGCATATAGATTATTTCCTGATAAAGAAAATTTCTTTTTAAAATCATCACATTTTAATAGTCTTGCAGGTAATGATATCCTGACAAAACAAATAAAAGATGGTATGTCAGAAAAGGAAATAAGGAAAACCTGGGAACCTCAACTAAGTAATTTTAAAAAGACTAGAAAAAAATATTTGCTGTATAAAGATTTTGATTAGCTGAAGGAAAAATTTAACATGAAAAAACTGCGCATTATTTTTATGGGAACACCAGATTTTGCGGTTCCTTCATTGAAAAAGATTTTAGACAATGGTTACCATGTAATTGCTGTTGTTACGGCACCTGATAAACCGGCCGGCCGCGGAATGAATATCGCACAAAGTGATATTAAGAAATATGCACTTTCAAAAAGCCTTAAAATTCTGCAACCTGAAAAATTAAAAAACCCGGATTTTGTTGCTGAGCTAAAATCCCTTAATGCTAATCTGCAAATTGTTGTTGCATTCCGCATGCTGCCGGAAATAATATGGAACATGCCACCAATGGGCACCATCAATCTTCATGGATCTTTGTTACCTCAATATCGCGGAGCCGCTCCCATTAACTGGGCAATAATTAATGGAGAAATTAAAACCGGTGTTACTACATTTAAACTAAAGCACGAGATTGATACTGGTGATATCCTTTTACAGAAAGAAATTGATATACAGGAAACTGAAACGGCAGGTGAATTATATGATTATATGAAAGAAGCAGGTGCAGAATTATTATTACAAACAATAAATAATCTCGAAGAAAATAAAATTCAGGTAATTCCTCAAACGAATATTAACAGTAAGGCTGATGGGAAAGAAATTTTACAACATGCGCCAAAAATATCTACTGAGACTTGTGAGATAAGTTGGAAAAAAAGTACAAAAGAAATCTATAATCTCATAAGAGGATTGTCTCCGTATCCTACAGCATTTACCTATTTAAATGGAAAGAAATTAAAAATATTTCGGGCAGAAAAAGAAAAAGCAGTAGTGGCTGAATTACCCGAGGAAATCGTATCAGACAGTAAAACTTTTTTAAAATTTGTATGCAATGATGGTTATATTTCTGTAAAAGAATTACAACTTGAAGGAAAGAAAAAAATGCAAGTCGAAGATTTCCTAAGAGGCTGGAGAATGGCGTGAGTTATTGACAGGTTCATTTTACAAAGCTTAAAGCGCAATCGAATTTATTTTCACCGGTACCCAATTCTTCAGCAGCAGAATTACTGATGATTATAGCAAGTCCTGAGTTTTGTTTTATTTCAGGAATAACATCAAGCACTTTTGCAAAAACACTTTTGCCGGAAGTATTGCTTGTAACCTTAATAATTGTACCTGGGACAGCATCATTATTAAAGCAGTAATATTTCCCATCTTGCCAGCCACTTGTAGATTTGAATACACCTGCATTTCCGGATTCATTTACCGGAGATTTTTTTTCTGACTGATCATTATATAATTTTTGAAAATAGCCTCCTGAGAAGTTAACATTGCTCTTAGTCTTTACGGTTTCTATTCTTGTTTTCGGTTGTTCAGCCTCTTTTGCTTTTATATTTTTATCTTCTTGTTTTTCAGCTTCAGGGCTTTTTACAGATGGCAGGGTTTTAGGATTGATATCGGGCTTTACAGGTTCAGGCTTATTTTCAGTTTTGACAGTAGAATTAATTATTGCATCTGCACTTTTAGAGGCAAGAGAGGATTGCTTCTTATCTACTTTTAGGAAACCTATAACTAAAGGAGTACCAACGCTCACATCGTCTGACTGGATATGGTTCCATTTTTTTAATGATGAAAGCTGCACCTTATTATAATTAATACTTATTCTATACAAGCCTTCTTTGGCTTCCACTGAATGATGTATTGGAACCAACATTTCATTATGTATACCAGACGCAGACTGTGTAAAATTATTTTCATTGAGCGGTATTCTGATCGTTTGGCCAACACTTAACCCACTTTCAAATTGAAGATTGTTATAGCCTGCAATATCTTTTGGAGGCGAGTTATACATCCTGCTAATGCTGTAAAAATTTTCTTTTGGTGAAACAACATGTTCCAGGTAAAGTTTAGAACCAGTGCCTTTGATTTCCAGGCTTTTCTGCTGGGCATGAGAAGTATTGGCCGTAAAAAAAATAGCTGAAATTATAATGAGGAATTTGGACATATATGAAAGTTGATAAACTATGCTATGATACGTATTTATGAAAAAAATATTGTCATACGATACTTGCAAAAGTGGATTAAAAATAACTATTTTGAATTAGAGAATGCTTTATTGAAAGTTAAAAAGTTTAGCGACGTTTGACGCAGGGTCACATTTTATAATCTTTGTTGCCATTTGATTATCATTTCATTTTTCCATAGTGAGAAACTGCCATTGGCAATATGATGTCGTGCCTTGTTAACAATATCAAGATAAAAGGCAAGATTATGAATACTCGCTATTTGCAAACCTAAAATTTCTTTAGATTTAATTAAATGCCGCAGGTATGCTTTGCTATAATAATTACTTACTTCGCATTCTACACCAGTATCAAGAGGTGAAAAATCTTTTTCCCATTTTTTATTATCAATATTAATTACACCATTACTTGTAAATAGCATCGCATTTCTACCATTGCGGGTGGGCATTACGCAATCAAACATATCAATGCCTAAGGAAATACATTCCAGTATGTTCCATGGCGTACCAACACCCATTAAATATCTTGGTTTATTCACCGGAAGATTATCGCAACACAATTCGCATATTTCGTACATTTTTTCCGTTGGTTCGCCTACACTTAAGCCGCCAATTGCATTACCTGTAGCATTTTTTGAGGAAACATAATCACACGAAATTTTACGAAGATCATGATGAATACCACCTTGTACAATTGGAAATAAATTTTGTGTGTAGCCATATTTATCTTCTATTTCATTGAACTGTTTGAAACACCGGTCGAGCCAGCGATGTGTTAGCTCCATTGATGTTTTTGCATAATCGTATTCACTGCCTCCCGGCGGGCATTCATCAAATGCCATAATAATATCACCGCCAATTGTTCGCTGAATATCCATTACAATTTCAGGTGAAAATAAATGCTTGCTTCCATCAATATGGCTTTGAAAAAGTGCTCCCTCTTCGCTTAACTTACGGGTACCACTAAGCGAAAAAACCTGATAGCCGCCACTGTCGGTTAGTATGGGCTTATCCCAATTCATAAACTTATGCAGCCCGCCTGCGGCTTCTAATACTTCAAGGCCAGGACGTAAATATAAATGATAGGTATTGCCTAAAATGATCTGCGCTTTTATATCAGCTTTTAATTGCTGTTGTGTTATTGCCTTTACACTTCCTACTGTTCCAACGGGCATAAATATGGGCGTGAAAATTTCACCATGGTCAGTAGTTAATTTCCCCGTTCTGGCTTTAGTATCCAGACATATAGACTGAAGTTCAAATTGTAGTGAAGCCATAAAATGCAATCTTAATTTAGAAAGTAAGATGGCAAATATAGTTTGAAGAGATTTTATAGGGAGCCCACTATTTCAAAAGATCAACATGCTTTTTAGAAATTAAGCAAGTATAAAGAATTACAATAAGTCACTTACTTTTGTCGCTTATGTTTTGGACCGAACTAACTTATCATTGGCAGGGATGGATTTTTATTTCATTCTGCCTCATAACTTTAATTCAACTTTTTTATTATTCATTCTTTTTTTTACGCCTTGCTTTATTTAATCAAAAGATACAAACTGTTTCTCAAACACATCCTGTTTCTGTGATAGTTTGTGCAAGAGATGAAGCAGGAAATTTAGTAAAAAATCTTCCTGGATCTTTGGTACAAAAGTATTCAACTACCCATGAGGTTATTGTTGTAAATGACAATTCTTTTGATGAAAGCAAATATATACTTGAGGAATACCAAAGAACATTTAAACAATTGCAGTTAGTAGAGTTGAAACAGGAGGCAAGATTTATACAGGGTAAAAAATTTCCGTTGAGCATAGGGATTAAAACTGCAAAGCATGAAATTGTATTACTTACAGATGCTGATTGTGTCCCAGCCAGCGAATTATGGATTGAAAAAATGCAGGAAGGTTATAGTGAAGGAACTGAAATTGTTTTAGGGTATGGCGCACTTCATAAGAAAAAAGGTTTTTTTAATAAGATAGTCCGGTGGGAAGCATTTCATACAGCTTTGCAATATCTTTCGTATGCCAGTGCAGGCTTGCCTTATATGGGAGTGGGAAGAAATTTAAGCTATAAAAAGTCTGTTTTTTTTCGACATAAAGGGTTTTCTTCCCACAACAATATTCCCGGTGGTGATGATGATCTATTTATAAATAAAGCGGGTACAAAGAATAATACAAATATTGTAATTGATAAAGACGCCTTTACCTTATCGCAACCTCCTACTTCATGGAAACACTGGAGGAAACAAAAAGCTAGACACTATACAACCAGCCGATATTATAAAGCATCACACAAATTTTTGCTTGCCTTATATGCGTTTTCCCAGTTTTTTTTCTACCCTTTATTTATTATGGCTCTTTTATTTTTTAACTGGAAAGTGGCGTTGATTGTTTTCGGAATTCGTTTTATATGGCAGGGTTTTATACTGTTTAAAGCAACTAAAAAGCTCGATGAAAAAGATTTGTTTCCATGGTTTTTATTCTTTGATGTGTGGATGTTCTTTTATTATATTTTATTTGCTTCAGCATTGCATAAGAAACCTGCGAAGGAGTGGAAGTAACGGCTTCTCCTGCAGAAGGAAGACTTTAAAACTTACTGGTGTATTAATGGAAATACTAACAAAATATTTTGCAGATTTTAGTGATAAGCAGTTAGAAGAGTTTGCTGCTTTGCAATCCTTGTATGCTGAATGGAATCAAAAAATAAATGTAATCTCAAGAAAGGATCTTGATAATTTTTATGAACATCATGTATTGCATTCCCTTTCGATAGCAACTCAATTTACTTTTCCTGCCGGCTATGAAGTTATGGACCTTGGAAGTGGTGGTGGATTTCCTGGAGTTCCATTAGCTATTTTTTTTCCTGAAGTTCATTTTCATTTAGTAGACAGCATCAACAAAAAATTAAAAGTTGTAGAAGCAGTAATTGGTGAAACAGGATTAAAGAATATAACTCTACAACATTCAAGAGCAGAAGACATTCACAACAGGAAATTTGACATTGTTCTTTCAAGGGCTGTAGCTCCTTTAAAGGACTTATGGTTTTGGAGTAAACCATTATTAAAAAAGAAGTCTGTAAATGAACTAAAAAAATTAAACGGGCTTATTTGCCTAAAGGGCGGAGACCTTGGAATGGAAATTTCCGAAAGCGGTTGCAGACCACGTATTTGGGAGATTGAGAAAATATTTGAGGAAACGTTTTTTAAAGAAAAATTTATATTACAAGTTACTTCTCAATCAACTTAACGAGCCAATTATCGGTTTGAGGTGTGTTCCCGATTGGGAATGGATGTTTAAAACCTGTATCACGGAAACCAAACTTTTTATAAAAATTTAGTGCTTTATGATTGTGTTCCCACACTCCTAACCATAGTAATTCATATCCATTTTCAACAGCAAAATCAAGAGCAAATTGCATAAGCATTGCACCGATTTTTTTCGAATGGTACTCTTTCAATACATAAATTCTTTTTAATTCAATCCCTTTTTTATTTTTGATTTCATCTATATCGGTTTTATCTTCTTTTATTCTTATATATCCTGCAGCCATATCCTCCAAAAAGATTATGAAATAAAAATCATACGGATCCTGCAATTCTTCATATATCTGTTTTTCGTTGAAATATTGCTCAATAAATTCCTGCATATCTTCATCTGTACAGGTTCCTTTAAATGTATCAAAAAAAGTTACCGCACTTAGTTCACAAAGTAATTTAGCATCGCCTGTAGTGGCTCTTCTTATATGCAAGCCTTCTTTTACCAATTTAACTTAAGGGTATTATTTTTTTGATCAATATCAGCCATTCTTTTTGTGGGATCAATTTCAGCAAGAACAAGTTCAGCGAGAGGATGTTTGAATTCTACAACGTATGTTGGATTTGTCCAGTTCCATTCATTATCAACAATTGTTGGTAAATTATTTTCCGCCGGTTTTTTACCAAACATAAGATCAAGAGGAATAGAGTGTATTTCTTTTGTACTGTCTTTGAATGTCAGCTGTAAATCAATAGGCATAGGCATCTGTCCAATCCTTCTTAATCTTATTTTGGAAACGCCATTTTCGTTCCATAGACTATCAATGCTGTAATCTATGCTCTTTGTTGTATACACCCAATACTCTTTATACCAGTCAAGTTGGATGCCGCTTACATCCTGCGCAACTTTTACAAAATCAGAAACATTAGGATGTTTAAATCTCCAAAGCCTGTAATATTCCAATAAAATTTTATCTCTCACAGAGTCACTAACGATATAGCCTAGTTGTTCTAAAAACATATCGCCTTTTGAGTAAGCATTAATACTATACCCCAGGTTTGTGTTATAATGGTCTGAATGCGTAGAAAGAGGCTCCGCCAGTTTTTGTTTCATGAGAAAATAATAACCTCCGTAAGAATCCGCGTGATTTTCCGGAAGTTCCTTTGTGTTTTCACCTGTTATATTCATTACTTTATTGTAATATGCGCTCACTTCGCCTTCAGCAAAAGTTGTGAAACCTTCATCCATCCATGGGTACAGGCTTTCATTGGTACCTAGCATCATCTGGTACCAGCTATGCATCCATTCATGAAAAACAGTTCCAAGGCTTGGCCCTTTTATTAAAGTAGCCATAGGATATTCCATGCCGCCATCGCCACCTTGTATAAAAGAATATTGAGGATAAGGATATTTACCAAACCGTTTTTCCATATAAGGCAAAACGGTTACTGCCGCATCAGCAACTCTTTCCCAGTTTTTTTGAAGAGAATCTACTTTTTTATAAACTATATTAAGAATTACTCCATCCTGTTTTCTTACCAGGTGTTCGTAATTGGGATCAGCAGCCCATACAAAGTCATGTATATTCTTCCCTGTAAAATGCCAGGTTCGTTTTTGTGAGGAAATATTTTTTAAAGAAGTACCTGGTTTATCGTAACCCCAACCAATTTCTGATGCATTCTGTAATACTCCCGTTCCTGCAAGCTTATATAATTTATCAATTTTAATGGTAACATCATAGTCTCCCCAAACGCCGTAGAACTCTCTTGCAACATACGGTGTAGGATGCCAACCCTCATAATCGTATTCGCACATTTTAGGATACCACTGGCTCATGCTGTAGCGAATCCCTTCTGCATTATCACGGCCACTTCTTCTTACCTGCAAAGGAATTTGTGCTTCGAAATCAATCGTAAAACTTGCAACGCTTTTTGGCAAAATAGGGTTTGTAAGATTAACCTCTAAAATAGTGCCGTGAAGTTTCACTGGTTGTTCTATTCCATTAAGTTTTAGCGATTTTATTTTTTGATACCCAATTTCACCAGGCCCCAATTTTGAAATGCGATCCTGAACTCTTGAATCCCAATCAGGCCTTCCATTAATTAATATTTTACCCAGTTCCTGGCTTCTTACATCCATTTCGCTCCCCGGCTGAAATGCATTCCAGTATAAATGAATAAATACGCGATCAAGTTTATCCGGAGAGTTATTGGTATATGTTAACTTTTGCATGCCAGTAAAACGATTGGTATTTACATCAACGTCTATTTTCATATCGTACTCTACATGTTGCTGCCAGCGATCGGGCTGGGCATAAATAGAAAATAAAAATGAAAAAATAAAGATAAGTAACAGGAAATTTTTTTTCATGAATAATGATGATTTTTAAAGGCATAAAAATCGCAAAATAGAAGTTATGAAAAAAACAAAGTTGGAAAAGTAATAAGATGTAGAGTGAGCATAAGATAAAATAAAGAGTAGTTAAGCTATTTCTTCCCTTCTACCACAATTACAATTTCACCCTTTACATTCTTCTCACTAAAATATTCATGTACATCCTGCAAAGTTCCCCGTTTATTTTCCTCAAATATTTTTGTCAGTTCACGGCTTACGCAACATTGTCTTTCTGCTCCAAAGTATTCAATAAAATCTTTTAAGGTTTTTAGAAGCCGCATCGGGCTTTCATAAAAAACCATGGTACGATCTTCTTCTGTCATCTTTTTTAAAAAGGTTTGCCTTCCTTTTTTAAGCGGTATGAAACCTTCGAAACAAAAATTATTTATTGGTAAACCACTATTAACCAAAGCGGGAACAAACGCCGTTGCTCCCGGGAGACATTCAACTTTAATTTGATTTTTAATGCATTCTCTCACCAGTAAAAATGCCGGGTCGCTTATACCGGGAGTGCCGGCGTCGGTAAGGAGCGCCATCGTTTTACCGGAAGCCAGCTGGTCAATAAGGTGGCTATAAATTTTATGTTCATTATGCTGGTGATAAGGCGTTGTAGGCTTTTCAATATTATAATAACGTAAAAGCTTAGCCGAAGTACGGGTGTCTTCTGCCAATATTAAATCGACGCATTTCAGTATTTCAATAGCTCTGAAAGTGATATCAGCAAGATTACCAATAGGGGATGGAACGAGATAGAGCATCTTACTTCGCTGATTTGCTAATTAGCCAATAAGCTAACTATGTAATTAATATTGTATACTCTTCCATTACAGGATTTGCCAATAATTTTTTTGCAGCTTCTTCGGCAATTTTTTTTGCATCTCCCTCATTAGTCGCATCAATTTGTAATTGTATATGCTTTCCAATTCTTACATCTTCTATTTTTTTAATGCCAAGGTTAGAAAGACCTCCCATTACCGCTTTGCCTTGTGGATCCAGTAATTCTTTAAGTGGCATTACTTTTATTTCCGCAATAAAATTCATGGAGTTTTTATTTTTGAAGTTGATAATGATATTAAAATATAACATAAAAAGATTACAGGTACGGCGAGCCATTGCAAAAAGATAGCAGTAACTATTGCAATCATGATTAATATTATTTTCGGCATGTTGTTTTTTAATGTATAGTCAGAAAATTTTAATGACATCATAGGCAACTTGCTAATCATCAAATAACTTAATAGCAAGATAATAAAGTACAAGAGCCATTTATTATTCAATAAATTATTAATAAATTCCCATTTATTATACCAATAAATTAAGGGTAGAGAAGCTACAAATAATCCAGCCGCAGGAATAGGAATTCCTTTAAAACCATCCCCTTTAGTTCTATCAATATTAAAACGTGCCAATCTGTAAGCACCTGCACAAGCGAAAATAAAAGCTGGTATCAACCAAATTATAGAAGTTTCAATACCATCTTGTTCACGTATAAAACTCATCCGCAAAAATTGATATAAAATTAAACTAGGAGCTATACCAAAACTTACTATATCAGCAAGGGAATCTAATTGTTCCCCTAATTCAGAAGTAGCTTTAAAAAGTCGAGCAACAAAACCATCCAAAAAATCTATTATAGCTGAAATTATTATAAATATAGAGGACAAATAAATTTGTTCAGTCAATTTTATGAATGTTTCTTGTTGACTTGTATAAACAATATCAATTCCATTTTGGAGCGTAAATACAATTGCCATGCAGCCAAAAAATAAATTAAGGAGAGTAAAAATATTTGGTATTGCTTTCATGCAGTAACTGGATTTTTTTTCATCATTCCTTCAATGTCCTCAACTGTTATTGGAATATTTTTCATTAAGTCTTTATTTCCATTTTTTGTAATCCAAAAATTATTTTCTATCCGTACACCCATTTGTTCTTCTTCAATATAAATACCAGGTTCAATGGTAAAAACCATTCCTGCTTTTATAGGTTCATTCCTTGTTCCAAGATCATGCACATCAATCCCTAAATGATGCGAAATGCCATGATATAAGTATTTTCTGTAAGCCCTGTTTTCGGCATCTTCGTTCCTGATGTCTGATTTTTTAAGTAATCCTATTTTTTGAAAAACAACAGTAGCTTCATCACCGATTTTTTCCGTATAGTCAATAATACTAATACCGGGCTTTAATATCCCTGCTGCGAATTGATGCAAGTGAAGACATGCATTATAAACAGTTTTTTGCCTCCTCGAAAATTTGCCGTTCACGGGTATCGTACGGGAAAGGTCAGCGGCATAGTTACCATAGCTCGCTCCAAAGTCCATTAATATCATTTCCCCATCCTTACATTCATTATTATTGCTTACATAATGAAGTGTGCGTGCCCTGTCTCCACTGGCGATAATACTTCCATAAGCAGGTCCGCTTGCTCTTTGAGAAAGAAAAGAGTGCCATATCTCAGCATCAATTTCATATTCCATAACTCCAGGCCTTATGAATTTTAATAAGCGCCTGAAAGTATTATCCGTAATATCAATTGCTTTCTGCATGACTTCTATTTCAAGCGAAGTTTTAATCGCCCTCAATTCCTTTGCAATTTTCGCAGCACGTTTGTAATTATGTAATGGATAACGCTCACGCATATCAGCAGCGTAGCGGTAATCCCTTACATTTAAAATGTTTGCTTTTCGGTCATTTTCATTTGTATTCAGGTAAATGTTATCAGCATGATGAATCCATGTTTGCAACATGGCATCGTGGGTATCCAGCCATATTACTGTTTCTATTCCGGAAATATCTTTTGCTTCCCTGGCGGTAAGCCTGTGCCCGTCCCATTTTTCTTTCAATTCATTGGGCCTTACTAAAACCAGTACTTCTCTGAATTTTACATCGGGATTATCAGGATATAAAATGATCATCGTGTCTTCCTGTTCAATGCCGCTGAGCCAAAAAAGATCAGAATTTTGCTTGAAGGGATATAACGCATCCCCATTCATTGGCAATTCATCATTACTATTAAAAATAGCAATTGAATTCTTTTCCATCTTTGCAATAAATCTTTTCCTGTTTTGAATAAAGATTTCAGGATTAAGAGGAAAATATTTCATTTCTAAAAATTTTGTGGTTTGCAATATACATGATTAAAAGATTTTCAGGGTTTTGACTGAAACCATGTATGTAAGCACATTGGAAATTTAGACATTCCTGCTTTTAATAATCAGGTATAGCACCTAAATTTTTGCAGAGGATTACCCGATAAGTTATCCAAGATATTCTTTGTCCAATTGGCCCCTAAGTTCAGGGTGTCTTTTTAAATATGCAGCAACAAAAGGACAGTAAACCATTACCGGTTTTTTATTTTCTTTTGCATATTGAAAAGCGTATGCAGCAAGTGCTGACGCAACTCCTTTCCCACTCATATTATCAGGAACTTCAGTGTGCATGAAGGCGATATCTTTTTTATAATAGCGGTATTCCAAATAGGCAATAGAGTCGCCTTCATAAATTTCAAAATGCAATAATTTTTCATTATTCAGGATCTGATATTGTTCTACCATCGTTTATATTATCAAATTAATACACCAAATTTTCCGGCTTCATATTCTTTAAATGTATCCTGTAATTCCTGTTGTGTATTCATCACAAACGGGCCATATTGAGCAATAGGCTCATTAATAGGAGCACCGCTTAAAAGTAATAAAATACTTGTTTCTTTTGCATTTATATTAATAGCTTCTCCAACATTTTTGAATAGAACAAAATCATGCAGTTTTGCATTTTGACCGTTAACTTCTATTTCTCCTTCAACAACTAAAATTGCAGTGTTATGTAAAGCAGGAATATCAGTTGTCATCTCACCATTGTGGCTGAGACGTATGTCGAACATATTTATTTCAGTGAATGTAGAAGCAGACCCTTTGGTACCATTGAAATTTCCTCCGATCACACTTACTATTCCACTATTGCCAGGAAGGATAACCTTATTCATCGCTGAGGCTACAAGAGGCTGGTACTTTGGAGTAGTTAACTTGTGTTTTTTTGGAAGGTTTACCCAAAGTTGTATCATTTCAAAAGGCCCCCCTTTTTTTGAAAATTCTTTTTCATGAAATTCTTTATGTAAAATGCCTGCGCCTGCCGTCATCCATTGTACATCCCCCGGATTAATTACACCACTATTCCCTGCACTATCATAATGTTCCACACTTCCTTTATAGGCAATAGTTACTGTTTCAAAACCTTTGTGTGGATGCACATCAACACCCCTTGGCTGGTTGGATGCGCCAAAGTCAAAGGCGGGATTAAAATCCAGCATAAGGAAAGGGCTTAACTTATCACGTAATTTATAACCGGAGGGAAAATAATTATATACCCTAAAGCCGTCGCCTACCATACCCGGGTTTACCGGCCGGTGAAATACTTTTTCAATTTGTTTGATTTCATTCATTATTTGATTTTTTTATAAAGCAAAGTTACTACTAATGGTATATATTTGTAACCGATTTACCTAAATAAACCGGTTTCCTTTTGGAAACCACTAAATCAATAAGAAAAATGCCGGAAAAAAAAACATTTCAATCAAAAGATATATTGGCGTTATGGGATGCTATGGATATATTGAATGGTAAATGGAAAATTGCTATTATGTGTTCTTTGAATGAAAATAAAAAGCGCTTCAAGGAACTACAGCGTCATATAGGAAGAATTACCGGAAAAATGTTGTCGAAAGAGTTAAAAGAACTGGAAATGAATGAACTGGTAAACCGCCGTGTTCTTAATACTAAACCTGTTACCGTCGAATATGAACTTACTTCCTACGGTGCCACCTTAGAAAAAGTAATTGAAGAATTAGTAAATTGGGGTACAAAACACCGAAAACGAATTTTAAGGAAGAAGTAATGAAATTGATTTTGTAAATTGGTATTGAGAAATTTTAGAGAATGCCCTGGAAATCATTTTTAAAATTCATGCACATACTTTTGATCTGCACCTGGATTAAATAAAAATATCATACTCAATTTTAATGATTATGTATTCCCGGCTTTTTAAATTCCTGATTTTATTTTATTGCTTTATATTTTATTCAATAAAATCATCTGCGCAAAGTGAATCAGCCAAACCTCATATTCAAAAGCAAGAGAAGGGTGATCATAAAACTGGGCTTTTTGATAATGAAGATATCTTACATTTTAAACTAACGGGTAGACTAAATCAGCTGTTTAATGACAGAAAAAAAAATATGTCTTATCACCCATTGCTGCTTCAATATGCGGGAAAAGATAGTGGCAATATTGCCATACAAATCAAAGCAAAAGCCAGAGGAAATTTTCGCAGGCTAAAAGAGAACTGTAAATGGCCTCCAATCATGTTGAATTTTCCACAAAAAGAGAAATTAAAAAACTCAATTTTTATAAAACAAAATAAATTAAAGTTGGTTGTTCCATGCCAGGGAGATGAATATGTAATAAGAGAATGGCTTGTGTACAAATTGTATAATCTTTTCACTGAACGAAGCTTTAGAGCAAGGTTAACGGAAGTAGAGTTTGAAGATTCCGCTGGCCAGCGAAAAACAGAAACTCATTATTGTATTTTATTGGAGGATGAAAATTCTTTAGCAGCCCGTAATAAGGCTTCATTAATTGATAAGAAACAAATTCTTATGGAAAAAACCAATAGAAGAGAATTTACTAAAATGGCAGTCTTTCAATATATGATTGCAAATACAGACTGGTCTGTTCCTTACCTGCAAAACATTAAGTTGCTTTCAAAGGATTCAACCGAATTTCCATATGCAATTCCTTATGATTTTGACCATGCGGGAATTGTAAATGCACCTTACGCAGGAGCAGCCCCTGAACTGGAAATTTCTTCTATTCTTGAAAGAATTTACCGTGGGTATTGTGACCAGCTTCGGATGGACTTTATAGAGACTTTTGAATTGTTCAATCGAAAGAAAAATGATATTTACAAAGTATATACAGATTGTTCTTTACTCAGCCTTAAATACCTGAAATTTGTTACGAGATTTTTGGATGATTTTTATAAGACTATCAATAACGAAAAATCAATAGAAAGTGTATTTCAAAAACCATGCACAACAAATGTGCGTATTGAATTGAAGGGGCTCAAAGAATAAAATCTGTACTTGCAAATTGTAGCCAAATAAAGCCATCAAGCACGTGCATGTAAAACTTTCTAAAAGTTCAGCAGAGTTTCTCAATTTTGGAAAACTAAACTAACTTTTAGAAAGTTTATTAAATAATTGAAGTACGCTCAGCGAAATTAAAAAAGTACGTACCTTCTTGATTACATTGCTCCCAACTGGTGAAGAAATTTTTCTGAATTTGCTTTCACATTAGCAGGAGGGTTCATGCTTAAAGCTTTTTTAAAATTTATGATCGCATTTTTCTTATCTCCTTTAGTAGCATAAGCTTCTCCCAGGCTATCCCAGGTATTAGGGCTTTTGGGATGTCTTTGTGTATTGAGGGTAAGTATTTCAATAGCTTTATCATTGTTGCCGGCATTGAGCAGTTGATAACCATAGTTATTTAGTTCCAATTCTGTTGCGGCAACAGTTGCCTCATTCATAATTTTATCTGCCTCTGGAGCCTTGCCCATTTCTTTTAAAATATTCGATTTGGTGGTGAGATTATTAAAATTGCTATTTTGGGCTATAGCCTGCTCAATCCATGCAAGGCCCTGGTCCAGGTTTACTTTGTTTTGTAATGCATAGGTTGCTGCGCTTGAAAAGCCAATTGAGTTAAAACCTATTGCGCCTTTTAATTCTTCAGTCGCATTTGCCATTACTATTTTATCTACATCAAATTCTATTTTTACAGGGAATTGTTTTTTCTCCCAATCAAGCACCAGTTCAGAAGAGGTTTTTGTATTATTTATAAAATCGTAAGTAAGCATTTCCGTTTCTGGTATAGAGCGTGTTTGTATTTTAGCTCTTAGCTGATCGTGTGCAGGGTCATAAAAAAAACTGCCCCAGGATTTGTAGTCTTTGGATAAAATTACTTCGCCTGTATTATCTTTATTAACAACAAAAGATAAACCATACGAACCTGCAGGAACTGCCTGCCCTTCTACTTTTGCTTCATTTGAAAATTGAATTACTGTATTTTCATTGGCACCTGCACGCCATGGCGCTGAATTTCCCGCCCCAAATGCCTGAACATTCCAAGCATAAGGAACCAATGCTCCCCATACCTCACGGCCTTTTACAGAGGGCCTTGAATATTTTACTGTTACTGTAGATATTCCTATGGTTTGCTGAACCATTGCTGCAGGGCTGGGTGTACGCGGTGTAGTAACTTGTGAGTAACTGGTAATTGATGCCAGTGTAATTAAAATTATAATGGCCGATCCGGTTGAAAGTATTTTGTGTATCATACATTTAAATTTTGGTAAATAAATTTTGGTAAATAAATTTTGAATATTAAAATACGATTTACTGAAAGTATCGATCATGGAATATATGCCAGCGGTAATATTAATGGGCGGAAGGTTTACTAAAAGGCTTTTTTGCGGATAAGAAATGCGGCTTACTAAAATAATCCAAATAACTGAGCATCTATCTGGTTAATGATCTTTCCCAGATCTTCTTCATTTTCTGAGAATTTATTTGTATCGGCATTAATAATGAGGAGTGGTCCCTCGTGATAACTATTGATCCATTTATTATAAAATTCATTAAGTTTTTTCAAATAATCAAGTCTTATATTTTCTTCATACTCCCGTCCTCTTTTTTGTATCTGGGCTACCAAAGTGGGTACAGATGCATTGAGGTAAATTAAAAGGTCAGGAGGCTTAACCATAGTTTTAAGGGTTTCAAAAAAACTATAATAATTGTTGAAATCCCTTTTTGTCATCAGGCCCATATCATGAAGATTTGGAGCAAAAATATTGGCATCTTCATAAATTGTCCTGTCTTGTATAACGGTTTCGGTACCACGCTGAATTTCGAGAAGCTGGTTGAGCCGGCTGTTTAAAAAATATACCTGCAGATTGAAGCTCCACCGGGGCATATCCTCATAAAAATCATTGAGATAAGGATTATGATCAACATCTTCAAATTGAGGAATCCATTTATAGTGCTTACTTAGCAGTTCTGTCAAAGTAGTTTTGCCTGCTCCAATATTTCCCGCTACCGCAATGTGTTTTGGTTTTTTTGATTTTGCCATTTATTTGCCGGATTTTGATTTAAAAATTAATGTAAGCTAACTACTGAGAAAGGCTCTTTGAATCTAGAAAAGCTATTTAATTAAAAGTAAATCTTAAATGCTGAAATCTAAAAATAATTAAGGCGCATTGAGTTTCTTACAAGCTGCATAGTGGCTTCTGCACTTGCTACCGCTTTTTCAGCGCCCTGTTTCATTACACGCTGTAAATATTTTTCGTCGCCAAGGATTTCATTTACCCGGGTACGTATAGGAGCAATAAAATTTATCATCTCTTCGGCAAGTTGTTTTTTCATATCACCATAGCGAATAGTACAATTATTATATTGTTCTTCGTAATTTGATAATTCATCTTTAGAACTTACGAGTTTTTTCAGTAGAAATAAGTTTTCAATATAGGCTGGTTTCAACGAATTTTTCTCTGTAGGGCCACTATCTGTTTTAGCCCTCATAACTTTTTTTCTTATGCTGTCATTATCATCTGCCAGGTACAATGTGGCCATTTGGTTTTCGCTTTTGCTCATCTTTCCTGCCCCATCAAGTGAAGGCACTTTTACCAGTTCACTACTAAAGTTAAAAGCGACAGGCTCTGGAAAAACATCTTCCTGTGAATTAATTTTATACCTATGGTTAAATCGTTTTGCAAAGTTCCTGGACATTTCCAGGTGTTGCTCCTGGTCTTTCCCCACAGGAACATAATGTGCTCTGTGTAATAGAATATCTGCTGCCTGCAACACTGGATACGTAAGCAATCCTGCATTTGCATTTTCAGGCGAGAGCCTTACTTTTTCTTTGAATGTTGCCGTTTTTTCCAATTCGCCTTTGTAGGCAAGCATATTTAAAAAGAGATACAATTCACCCGTTTCATGTACATGGCTTTGACAATATAAGGCTACTTTTTCCGGGTCGAGCCCGCAGGCTATATTTTCTGCCAGAACTCTGTGTACATTGGCTTTCAGGTCTTTTGTATCAGGATGAGTTGTAAGAGAATGCAGGTCTGCAACCATAAAATAACACTCATAATTATCCTGCATTTTTACATAATTACGAATGGCGCCGAAATAATTTCCCAGGTGTAAAAACCCGGTAGGCCTTATGCCGCTCATTACAATTTCTTTGTTATTAGCCATAAGGCGGCGAAGATAAAATATTTAAATAGTTTTGAATAGCCAGTATTTTAAAATCAATCCGAAACTTCAAAAATTTAAAAGCATAAGTCTTTCCCGTTTATCAATTGCAACATTTACCTCTCAAACTATGTTTTATATTTGCTGCATGAAGGTAAATGATGAATTGATTGAGAAACTTGCCAATCTTGCCCGCCTCGAGTTTAATGCTGATGAAAAAGAGGAAATTAGAAATGACCTTCAACAAATGATTGGCTTTATTGATAAACTGAATGAACTCGATACTACTGGTGTTGAACCATTGCGCCACATGAGCGAAAATATAAATATCCTACGGGAAGATGAACTAGACGGAATGATAAACAGGGAAGATACTTTTAAAAACGCTCCCTTACATGATGATCAATTTTTTAAAGTACCTAAAGTAATAAGGAAATAATATTCTACATATAATAGTGGCATGTATAACGTATTTAAAACTCAAATACTGTAAATAAAAATTAAAGAAAGAATCAAGCAATGTCCCCAATAATTAAACTGGAAAATATCGAAAAAAGCTACATAATGGGAAAACAGGAACTCCGGGTTTTGAAAGGAATTTCCCTGGAGATTTATAAGAATGAATATGTCGCTTTAATGGGGCCAAGCGGAAGCGGAAAATCTACTCTGATGAATTTATTAGGTTGTTTGGATTCTCCCACCGCCGGAAAATATATTCTTAATGGCAAAGATGTAAGTAAAACAACGGATGATGATCTTGCTGAGGTACGCAACAAAGAAATTGGTTTTGTATTTCAACAATTTAATCTGCTACCTAGGCTCACTGCAGCAGAAAACGTGGCTTTGCCACTTATATATAATGGGTCTAAAAAAAAAATAAGGAATGAACACTCTTTGGAAATGCTGGACAGGGTAGGCCTTTCAGATAGAAGCCACCATAAACCTAACGAATTATCAGGAGGGCAAAATCAGCGTGTAGCGATAGCCAGGGCTTTGGTAAATAATCCTTCCATTATTCTTGCTGATGAACCCACCGGCAATCTTGATTCAAAAACTTCAGAGGAGATCATGAAGATTTTTGACAAAATTCAAGCTGAAGGAAATACCGTAATACTTGTAACTCACGAAGAAGATATTGCACGTTATGCTCATAGAATAATAAGGTTGAAAGATGGATTGATAGAGAGTGATAACGTAATGAAGGAAACAATGGCTATCAGGTCATAAACAAATAAGTAAAGGTCCTTCGATTTTTCATAGCGTTAAACTTATGATGAAATGCTAAAAAGATTATGTTGATCCAAAATGCGAAAAGCTCTTCGCTTTCATCTCCTCCTTCATGTCACGTCATATACCTAATATTATCAGAACAATTAAATTTCAATGGCTCAAAAAATTTACACTAAAACAGGAGATGGAGGCAACACAAGCCTGATCGGTGGAAGAAAATTGTTAAAAAGCGATTTACGTATTGAGGCTTATGGTACAGTTGATGAACTCAATTCATTTATTGGGCTTGTAAGTGATTATTGCTCCATATCCCATTCGAAACTTATTTTGAAAGAAATTCAGGACAGGTTATTTACGATCGGATCTTCTCTTGCTTGCGATCCACTCAAAGAAACTAAACTTCATATTCCTGATCTTCTTGAAAGTGATGTTGTATTACTTGAAAACGAAATGGATAATATGAATGAAAAACTTCCGGAAATGAAACATTTCATTTTGCCCGGAGGCCACCCTTCTATTTCTGCTGCGCATATTGCCAGGTGTGTTTGCCGGCGTGCAGAAAGATGTTGTGTTAATTTAAAAACTAATGATAGTAGCGTTGAGCCTTTAATTATAAAATACCTTAACCGTCTAAGCGATTATCTATTTATTCTTAGTAGATTTTTTTCCCACCACTTACATATTGCGGAAATAATATGGAAGCCAAGGTTATGAATTATCAGCCTCAGAAATTTTCTTAGGGAAAGAATTGCAAAACAGAATAGAATTGGGAAAAGGAGATTAATTGTTAACTACCTGGAATTTTCCAGCTTCTACTATATTACCTTGCCTGTCTTTAAGCTGGAAAATATACACTCCACGATAAAAATCTGTAAGAGGAACAATTATCTTTTTATCAGCATGTTTAATATCGGCGACTTTTTTTCCTATAAAATTATAAATCTCAAGTGAATAAGATGGATCATAGCTTTTTAGAAATTCAAAATTGATAAAGCTTGCGGCAGGGTTTGGGTAAAACTTAACGGTCTTCAAATTAAAACCTGTAGGAAAAGAGGACTTAACCTGGGCTTGACTGTTAAAATTTAAACCGGCAATAAGAATAAGTATGTAAAAAATTCTTTTCAATAGATAAAGTATAAACTTTTATTTTAAAATTACAACTTTTACTTTATAATCAATAGCCTCTTAAAATTTATAACAGACTATAAAAATGTGACTTAATTATTAACGTGCCGATTTTAAGTTAATTGCGCAAAGGACGAAAATTAATAAGAAAATTGCTGTCAAAAGATTAGAGAACAGTTAATTAAGCAAACCAAGAGAATTTTCTATAGCGGTATAATTTGGTTCTTCCCCGGCATTTTCTAATACTTCAGCATAACGAACCAAACCCTTCCCGTCGATAACGAAAGCACTTCTTTTACTTACTCCTTTCATATCAAGCGAAAAAGTTTCATATAGGCTCCCGTAATCTGCTGAAACTGTTTTATTGAAATCGCTGAGGAGCGGGAAATTAAGTTGCTGGTCTTCTTTAAATTTTGCAAGCGTTTGTGGGGAATCTACGGAGATTGCCAAAACTTTTGCCTTACTGTTATTATAAATACCAATATTATCACGAACGTTACAAAGTTCTTTGGTGCAAACACCGGTAAACGCAAGAGGAAAAAATAGCAAAACCACGTTCTTATCTTTATAGTCACTCAAGGATATTTTTTCTTTTTCTGAACTATATAAACTAAAATCAGGGGCTTGCGAGCCAACTTCAATTTTCATAATGATACTATTTATTTAGCAGCGAAAATAATTAATAATCTCTCCTTCATTTGAACTAACGAATGGCCCAAAAGAATTTTAAACATATCTAACTGAAAAAAATCTGATAAATAGTGTTTACCATACTTCATAAGCAAGTAATTCATTCTCCATTTTTACACGTTGCCCTTCTTTAATTATAAACACAAATGCTAATGCAGTAACTGCCGCAACAGTAATAAAATAAAAAGCACTTTTACCTTTTCTTAGAGTAATTGATTTTGCCATGAGGAAATTTTTTTCAATTCATAAGTTAGAGATGTAAATTAATTAAAATCATCCTATTGAAAAAGAGCCTTATGTTATTTTTAAATTCATTTTAGTATTTAAGAAGAGTCTATTATTGCCGTTTTAAATCTAAATTGAGTTATTGGTTAAAGATATTTACAGGTAAAATTATTTCCCACCGATTGGTTCCGCTATTGCCAAATAAATCATTATCAAATAAATAACTATATCGAAACCCGAGTGAGACATTCGCCTGGTTCCACCATTTTGTATCAAAATTTATTTCAATGCCCGTGGAATTAAAATTGGCCTTATAGGTATTGCCGTTCCTAAAAAAATCTTTAACGGAGGTGTAATCATAGAATAAATTTCCCCTCACCCTTAATAAATACAATATGTTACCAAAGCCAGCATCAGGGTACACAATCGGCATGTGATAATCTATGCCACACTTATACATTTTGAAAAAATTTGATGCTTGATACCCTCTTGAAAATGGGAATCCACTCGAAAAATTAATTTGCCGTAAAGAGTCTTTAGTAAGAAACGCCGCATTTAATACAATACTATGTGTGTTTAAAAATCCGGGTAAATAAATATTTCCACTAGCAACAAATTGGTTGCCGCGGTAATTAGTTAAGGCAGATTTAAAAGAAAGATTGAGTGATTGGGCAAAATTTGGAAATAACTGCTGCTTTGCTTTTTGGGCCTGGTTACTAAAAGATAAAAAATTATTTATATAACTATAGGAAATATTTCCAAGTGTGTCTTTATATGAACCCTTATAAGAACTCTCATTATAAACATACTGGCTGCCAAAATTCAGAAATGTAAAGGTTCTTCCCTTACTAAAATTCAAAGGAATATTAAATCCTGCATATGGCTCCATTTCATTAAAATAAATAGGCTTTTGGGTAGTGTTGTATATACGACGATCAATTGTATAACTAATGCCAGTTGATAAAAATGGAAACAAGCTACCATACCTTGCCTGGAAACCTATCTTTTTAAATTGCTCTGCTCTGTCATAAGTAAAGAATAATTGAGATTGCATGGTATTTAAAATATTTTCACTTATTAATGTGAGGGTATATTCGGGATCATTAATCATTGGCTCAATACTATGAAAGTTAAAAAGCTTGAATGTCTTGGGATATTTAGTTACAGTAAATGAGTCGTTTGGTACTGTATACAATAAATTTGAATTAAGGTTATTAAGTGAATTAATTCCAAAACTGGAAGTAATTTTTTCCATTGTTGCTGGATTTAATTCTTCAAATAATATAGTTTTTTTTGAGGCCACCACCAACTTATAACCCGAAGCAGTAAATGTGGTCCAAGCAATTAAAGAATCATTTACACTTGGGTGGTATTTCCCAAGCCCAATATTATTGTTATAAGCCAGCTTCCATAATTTTTTATCTGTGAAAGTATATGCAAAAAGCTCATCGTTTTTTAGATACGAATTTGTGAAATAAACAGTGTCATTTAAAATACATGGAAATCCAATTACATTGTAGGAAAATGGGGTCAGGTATTTTGTGCTCCCGTTTTGTATCTCAATTTCTGCTAAGGACATCTGGCCTAAAGTATTTCTTACAGCAGATATGATTTTATGATTATCGAAGAATTTTGGATAAGTATAAAATAAATGATCTGGATTCGGAATTTGATAAATTAATTTTCCATTGCCTGCATCCAAAATATGCAAGGCTGCTTTTCCATTCACAGATTGTTCTACAGTAACTATTCTTTTTCCATCCTCACTTATATCAGGAGAAAAATATCTTGTGCGATTAGCTAAGTTTTTTTGTTTGCCCGTATTAATATCTACTATTCTTAAGTTGCTGAAATCCCGATAGCCCCATCTTACATCCGGCCGGTAAGAGGCATAAACAATCTTGCCATTTTTCAGGCTGAAATGATTATCTAATGAATAATCACGTATCCTTATTTTTTTCTCAATACTTCCTGTTCTGATAATAAACTCAGGCACCTGTGTATAGCTACTTTTGACATAAATAATGGTATTTTTTTCAAACGACGGATACTCTTCATTTAAAAAAGATTGCTGTTTTTTTATTGAATCAGAAGTTTGCAAATCAAATTGCTTTTTAAAAAAATCTATTGCATTGTTTCTGAAAGAAACATAATCGATTCCCGAATATTTTTTAATGGCACTTTGAAACGGGTAAAAAAAACCTTTGAATGACGCTGCGTCATGCGTTACATTTTCCCAGAATTTATCGCCATATTTTTCTCTACCGTAAGCTACGAGCAGATAACCAAGATCGTAATGGTTTGGCACAAAATCTTTGAGGGAGCCATTTCTTAATTTCATCCAGTTATAATGTTTTCCATCTTTCCAGAGAGCCCGGTATCCATTATAAAAGAAGGGGAGGCCGCCACGCCCTTGCTTGCTTACGTTTGTTTCATTATATACGGCATCGCCTTCAAAAAACCAGTTGGGTATTGCAGCATTATTGGCAAGTGCCTGCCCTTCTTCGCCAAATAAAGAACGAAGTATCCCTGAGATTCCAACATTGAAATTATTGAATTGCTCCACATGCCTGTATTCATGAATAGATAGCTGGTCGGGCCATGGCAGGCTTCCGAGTTCAAAACTATTTTGAGTTGGGTTTAAATAAAATTCGCTCTTGTAAGGGCCGAGGCTTACATAAGCATTAGAGATAGTAGTTTGATTTTGAAGAACAATATTTATTTTTTTGGAATTACTTCCAATTGTGTTTAATGTAGGGCCTTTTATGTATTTAATGACATTAGTAATTCTTGCAGCAGTAGAATCGAGGCCTGATGGGAAAATTATTCTTGCAGCCGGGGTATTTATTTGGTTCCATTTTATTGATGAAGGATTACCCCCGAATATTTGAGAAAAGCAATGGCCAGATAAAAATAATATACAAATGCACACAAGGCTCTTTCGAAAAGGATACATATCTACTTTTATTGAATGAAGTTATAATATTGAAGATTACTTTGGCTCCGAAGCCTCGTATTTTATTAAAATAACCTTCTCGCTTTTACGTTTTATCTTGTGAAGCCTTTCTTTGTAATTTTATTATTTTTAAAAGGAATCGATAAATAGGAGATGGTACAATTAAAAAATATTTCATTTACGGTACTTTTTTGTTTGCTAGTATTTATTTCCTGTAAAAAGGGTAATGACCTCGTAAATAATCCGCTTTTGGAACAATATTTTGAAACCAATGTTCTAAACCGGGATTTTACAGTAAGCCTTGCAACAGATAATAATACGGACCTTACCCCAAACTACACAGGTTATACGTTTGTTCTTTTAAAGACCGATTTTTATCATGGACCTTTAAAAGCTACTATTGGCAATATTGTTTATATGGGTACGTGGAGCAGTAATGAAGATTATAGCAAGCTTGATATTAGCCTACCTGTTCCGCCTCCGGAATTTACTTTTTTAAGCAGGCCATGGCGTTTTACGAGTAAAAGCTTTCCTACTCTTATGCTTGCACCATGGGGAAGTACTGAAGCTCTTGTGCTTCATATGTATCGCCAATAATCAACATTATGCATTTAAAATTCTATATTTAAAGGAACCCTTATAATGTAATTTTCATTGGGGAATCAACTTTTCTAAACCACTTATCTTTAGAAAAAAATAAATGAAAATAATTGATGTTCTTGAATGCCTGGAAAACTTTGCCCCTTTAAGTTTACAGGAAGACTATGATAATGCAGGCCTTTTAATTGGAAATGGACAGGATGAATGTAGCGGTATCATTACTACTCTTGATGTAACTGAAAAAGTGGTGGAGGAAGCAGTGAAAAAAAAATGTAATCTTATAGTTGCCCATCATCCCATTATTTTCAAAGGATTAAAAAAATTGAACGGGACTAATTATGTAGAGCGTACGGTTATTTCCGCCATTAAAAATAATATTGCTGTCTATGCAATTCACACTAATCTTGATAATGTAGTTGAAGGGGTTAATTTTAAGATTGCTGAAAAATTAGCACTTCAAAATATCCAGGTACTTCTTCCGAAAGAAAAGATTCTGAAAAAAATAGTAACGTTTGCACCAAAAGAAAATGCGACTGAAGTAAGAAACGCATTATTTACATCAGGTGGAAAATTGGGTAAGTATAGTGAATGTAGTTTTAATATTGAAGGAACAGGGACTTTCAAGGCAGCAGAAGGGGCTAATCCTTTTGTTGGTAAAATTGGAGAACGGCATGAAGAAAAGGAAATCAGGATAGAAGTAATTTTTCCAGGGTATTTACAAAATCAAATCGTAAAGGCTTTGAAAGCTGCACATCCTTATGAAGAAGTGGCTTATGACATATATCTGCTGGAATCTAAATTAAAGGACTTTGGAAGCGGTATTATCGGAAATTTAGTCCAGCCTATTTCAGAAAAAGAACTACTATCAAGGCTTAAGCGAGATTTCAAACTGCAAATTATTCGACATTCACCTCTCCTTAATAAAAAGATTTCAAAAATAGCCATCTGTGGCGGGGCTGGAAGTTTTTTAACTTCTTTAGCCAAAGCTAGCGGTGCACAAGCATTTATAACTTCTGATATTAAATACCATGAATTTTTTGATGCCGATTCAAAAATTTTGATGGTGGATATTGGGCATTACGAGAGTGAACAATTTACAATTGACCTTCTAGCTGATATTTTGAAGGAAAAATTTCCTAACTTTGCCGTCCTAAAAACAAAAATTAATACTAATCCTGTTAATTATTTTTTCTAATACGGGATTTGGTCAACGGGTTGATAAATACAAAATCATATATTAATTACATATGCCACAAATAAAAGAATATTCTGTAGAAGAAAAATTATCATCTCTTGTTAAACTGCAAAAAGTAGATAGCAAGCTGGATGGTATTCAGATCCTAAAGGGAGAATTGCCAATAGAAGTAAGCGACCTTGAAGATGAAATCGAAGGCCTACATGCACGCCAAAATCGTATTGAAGAAGAAATAAATGGGATGCAGCAGTTTATTGAAGATAAAAAAACTCTTATAAAAGATGCGCAGGATCTCATAAAAAAATATGAGAAGCAAAGCGATAATGTGAAGAACAATCGTGAGTTTGAGGCTATCAATAAAGAGATTGAAATGCAAACTCTTGAAACCAAGTTGGCAGAAAAACACATTAAGGATGCTACCGAGGAAATAGGAGAAAAAGGAAAACAACTTGAGCTTGCAAAAAAAGCTGTTGCAACAAAAGAAACAAATTTAAAAGGGAAAAAAGGAGAGCTTGAAAAGATAATTGCAGAAACTGATAAAGAAGAAAAGAATTATAATAAACAGGCAGAATCTGCAAGAGAGCATGTTGATGAAAGATTACTGGTGAGCTATGACAGGATACGTAAAAATTATCGCAATGGCCTTGCAGTAGTACCGGTAGAAAGGGATTCCTGCGGTGGTTGTTTTAATGCAATCCCTCCTCAAAAGCAAAGTGATATAAAGCAAAGAAAAAAAATAATAGTTTGCGAAAACTGCGGCCGGATCCTTGTGGATGATGAGCTTAACAATACGGTTGAAGTAAAATAAGAATGAATTTAATATTAGTTAAAAGGGTGCGTAAGCACCTTTTTTTATTACTAAATTGTTTATTTAATTCAGGCATACCTTACAAAAACGAATATCAAAAACAAAATCGCAATGTATAAAAATTGTAATTTGCTTTTATAAATGCTTAAGCAATTACTCATACAGAACTACGCCATAATTGATTTCATCAAAATAAATTTTTCACCCAACTTAAATATTATTACCGGTGAAACAGGTGCAGGTAAAAGCATTTTAGTAGGGGCTCTTAGCCTTATTTTGGGAGAAAGGGCAGACAGTTCTGTTTTACTCAGCAAAGAAAAAAAATGCTATATAGAGGGAGTTTTTAAAACAATCCATCCTTTAGTAAAACAATTTTTACAAAATAATGATCTTGATTTCGATGAAGAAATTGTAATACGCCGGGAGATTTCTATTAATGGAAAATCGCGGGCATTTATTAATGATACTCCTGTAAATCTTAATCAACTGAAAGTATTATCTTCATTGCTTGTTGATCTTCATCAGCAATTTGATACACTTGAATTAGGCGATAACGATTTTCAGCGCCAGGTAATAGATGCTCTTGCCGGAAATGCAAAAGATATTACCCAGTATCAAATCCAGTATAAAAATTACAGCCTTACTTTAAAAGAACTTGAAGCACTTAAAGAAGAGCAGGCATTAGCCAATAAAGAATTTGATTACAATAAATTTCTATTCGATGAACTTAAAGAAGCAAATTTTTCAGAAAATGAAATAGAAAATATTGAAGCAGAAATAAAATTGTTGAGCAATGCAGAAAGTATAAAGTCAACACTTTCGGAAATATATTTTCAATTGCAGGAAAGTGATCAGCCTCTTATTCAGCAAATAAAATTAATAAGCAATAAACTTCAGGCATTAAATGATTTTCATCCGGCTCTGAAAGTATTAACAACAAGATTGCATTCTGCTCAAATAGAACTGCAGGATATCGCAGGCGAAATAGAACACATAAATGTTAGTGTAAACTATGATCCGAAAAAAATAGAGGAATTAAATGATCGGATGGCTATAGGATATAGGCTTCTTAAAAAGCACAATGTTCCCGACACCGGATCTTTAATTAAAATAAAAGAAAAACTTTCGGCAGAACTCGAAAAAATTACCAATCTTTCCGATATCATTGCATTAAAAGAGCAAAAATTTCATGAATTCTATAATGAAACATTCAAAATTGCAGAAAAACTTTCGCAGAGCAGGCAAAAGCAAATAAAGCCATTTGAAGAAAAAGTGAATCATCAATTGTCTCTGATAGGAATGCCGAACGCAAAACTTAAAGTGGAAGTTAAATCAGCTAAAAATTTAACCCCTTTTGGAATTAATACAATAGAATTTTTGTTTAATGCTAATTTGCCATTGGGCCAGGAAAATAATGCTAACCGTTTTGAGGCTTTGAGGAAAGTAGCAAGCGGTGGCGAATTGAGCCGGCTAATGCTTAGCATTAAATCACTTGTTGCAAAAAGCGTGCAATTACCTACTTTAATTTTTGATGAAATTGATAGTGGCATAAGCGGTGAGGCTGCAAAACAGGTAGGTATAATTATGAAAGAATTATCTGTCGGCCACCAGGTTATATCTATAACACATCAGCCGCAAATTGCTTCAAAGGCCGACACACATTTTTTTGTATACAAAGAAATTGAAAATGATAAGATTATTACAGCAATAAAAGAATTAAATGATGATGAGCGCATTACTACAATTGCGATAATGCTTAGTGGCGAGAGACCAACCGCAGCTGCATTTGCAAATGCCAGGGAAATGATGCGGAATTAAATATAATAACACGAATTTAAAAAGCTAACTGCACTAATTGCACGAATTTTGAAAATCAAATAATCATAATAAACAGACATGCCTTACAATTTACTCAAAGGGAAGAAAGGAATTATATTTGGCGCTCTTGATGAAAAATCAATCGCGTGGAAAACCGCTACCCGTTGTTATGAAGAAGGTGCTTCTATACTCCTTAGTAATGCACCTGTTGCAATGCGTATGGGAGAAATAAATAAGCTTGCTGAGAAAATTAATGCACCAGTGATTTCATGTGATGTGAGCAGCAATGAGGATATGCTTAACCTGATTACAAAAGCAAAAGAACACTTTGATGGCGGAGTTGATTTTATCCTGCATTCCATAGGCATGAGTCTTAATATGCGCAAAGGGAAACATTATACTGAAATTGATTATGGTTTTAATCAGAAAACTCTTGATATATCTTCTATGAGCCTTCACCGGTTATTAGCTACTGCTATGAAATTGGATGCCATTAATGAATGGGGGAGCGTGGTTGCCCTTACATACATTGCCGCTCAAAGGGTATTTCCTGATTATAGTGAAATGGCTGATGCAAAAGCCTTACTGGAAAGCGTAACCCGTAGTTTTGGCTATCACTATGCTCTTAAAAAACATGTAAGAGTTAATACAATTTCCCAGTCGCCCACGCGTACTACTGCAGGCAGTGGAGTCAAAGGTTTTGACGGCTTCATTAATTATGCAGAAAAAATGAGTCCATTGGGTAATGCTTCGGCTGAAGATTGCGCTAATTATTGCGTAACGCTATTCAGCGACCTCACAAAATTTGTAACTATGCAAAACCTGTTTCATGACGGAGGTTTTTCTTTTACTGGTGTTACTGAAAGTGTGATTGAACAAATGGAAAAATAATATGCTGAAGATTTCTGTCTAACATATACCAATAAAATTTCTACACGATCATTCATCTATAATCTATCGTCTTTCATTTTAAGAAACTTGCTTCTTAAAACAAAAAACCGCTATTTAATTAAGCGGCTTTTTTAATATCTTTAAAATTAATCCCTCTTTTTAGTATTCATCTTCATTGAAAAAGAAGTCTTCCTGGCTTGGATAATCAGGCCAGATATCTTCAAGTCCTTCATAAATTTCACCACCCTCATCTTCAAGTTCCTGTAGGTTTTCTACCACTTCAATAGGAGCACCGCTACGAATTGAAAAATCGATTAACTCATCCTTAGTAGCAGGCCATGGTGCATCTTCAAGGTGTGAAGCAAGTTCTAAAGTCCAAAACATATATTTCCTTTTAGTTCTTTTAAAAATTGAAACGGGTAACCAAATTTTTCGCAAATGTAAAAGTTATATCGGGATTACCAAATATTGTTTTACCTAAGCTCGTTTCTATTTTGATGGATAATATAACGCAATAGATGCATAGTAAGTATTTTTATTTTATCTTTTTGAAATTGTATTTTAACCTTTACATTTAAACATGTTAAAAGCTAATGGCCTCTATAAAAATTATGGTTCTCTTCCTGTTTTGAAGGGTGTGGATATAGAAATAAATCAGGGAGAAATCGTAAGTATTGCAGGCTCGTCCGGAGCTGGTAAAAGCACTTTACTTCATATATTAGGTACTCTTGATAATGCCGACGAAGGTGAAATCCACCTTGGAAATACTGCTGTATTTAAATTGAGTGGGAAGAAATTGGCCGCTTTCAGAAATAAGCATATTGGTTTTGTTTTTCAATTCCATCATTTATTACCTGAATTTACTGCGCTTGAAAATGTGTGCGTGCCCGGCTGGATAGCTGGTCGCAAAACCAATGAAGTAGAAGAGAGAGCTTTATCATTACTCACTTTACTTAATTTAAAAGATAGGGCATCTCATAAACCTGGAGAACTGTCAGGCGGAGAGCAGCAGAGAGTAGCTGTGGCAAGGGCATTAATCAATAACCCTTCTATCGTAATGGCTGATGAACCAACAGGAAATCTTGATTCAGCAAATGCAAAAGAGCTTCATAATTTATTTATCGACTTGCGCAACCGGTTCCAACAAAGTTTTTTAATTGTAACTCACAATGAAGAACTGGCACAATTAAGTGATCGCATTTTGCACATGAAAGATGGGAAAATCCTGGCTTAGATTATATAAAAGCCGACTGCAAATTTACACTACACCCCCCTATCCATCTACAGGGTTTTACTTTTTAAAAATCGGTTATCTTAAAAAAAGCATCTCACGATACTTGGGCAATTCCCAATATTCATCATCTACCAGCAGCTCCAGTTTATCCACATGATATCTTATCTCATCAAAAAAGCTTTTTACTGTATCACAATAAGCGATTGCTCTTTCACGTGCATCTGTAATTCCATTTGCAACCTTTCTTGCTTCAATCATTGATTCCACACGTGTACTTATATAAGAAATGTGTTCTGAAATTTTTGAGGCAATCTGCATTTGACTTGAATAACTGTTTTCATCCAGGCCTATTTCTTTCAACCCCCTGATATTTTTAATCAGTACATTTTGATATTTAATAGCTGCCGGAAGAATATAAGTACTTGCAAGATCTCCAATCATTCTGGCTTCAATCTGAACTTTCTTTATATAATTTTCTAACAATATTTCATGCCTTGCCTCAAGTTCGCTATGTGTGTATATATTATGGCTTTCAAATAATTTTTTGGCCTTATCGGTTACAAAAGCGTCTAAAGCTAGCGGGGTAGTTTTCACATTTGGCAATCCTCTTTTTTCCGCTTCCTGCGTCCATTCTTCACTATACCCATCGCCTTCAAATAAAACGGATTTGCTTTCAACTATATACTTTTGGATAGTTTGCATTAGCGCAATCTCTTTCTTTTCACCTCCATCTATTAAACCATCTACATCTTTTTTGAATTGAGTGAGTGTTTCGCACATAATTGAATTTAATACAGTCATTGCAGCAGCACAATTTGCCGCAGACCCCACTGCCCTGAACTCAAATTTATTGCCTGTAAACGCAAATGGTGAAGTACGATTCCTGTCTGTATTATCAAGCATTAACTCAGGTATGCTTTTATGAATATCTAACTTTAACATGGCCTCATCCTGCTCATCAAACTTATCTCCTACTCTTTTTTCAATTTGGTTTAAAACATCAGTTAAATATTCACCGATAAAAATTGAAATAATTGCTGGAGGGGCTTCATTGGCACCAAGCCTATGGTCATTACCTGCACTTGCAATACAAGCCCTTAGAATATCTGAATAATCATGGACCGCTTTTATCGTATTAACAAAAAACGCAAGGAACATTAAGTTTGTTTTTGGCGTTTTACCTGGAGCTAATAAATTTACTCCTGTATTAGTAGCCATACTCCAGTTATTATGTTTTCCGCTTCCATTTATGCCTGCAAATGGTTTTTCATGAAGTAAGACCATAAGGCCGTGCCTTCTGGCAACACGTGTCATAATATCCATCAACAAAGTATTGTGATCTACTGCAAGATTTACTTCTTCAAAAATAGGCGCACATTCAAACTGAGATGGAGCTACTTCATTATGCCTTGTGCGTAATGGAATCCCCAATTTGTAAGCCTCTTGCTCATAATCTCTCATAAATGCATAAATTCTTTCAGGAATTGAAGCAAAATAATGATCTTCAAGTTGCTGTCCTTTAGCTGGGGGATGGCCAAAAACCGTACGTCCGGTCATTACGATATCCGGGCGTGCATTAGCCATAGCGGCATCAACAACAAAATATTCCTGTTCCCATCCAAGTGTAGGAGTAACTGAGGTTACATTTTTATCAAAATACTGGCACACATCGATGGCGGCTTTATCAAGAGCAACTAATGCTTTTAAGAGCGGTGTTTTAGCATCAAGTGATTCGCCTGTATAAGAAACGAAAATCGTTGGAATGCACAATGTTTTACCGTTTCCTATTTCCATAATAAATGGGGGCGATGTAGGATCCCATGCAGTATAACCCCTTGCTTCAAAAGTAGCCCTTAATCCCCCACTTGGAAAGGAGGATGCATCAGGCTCCTGCTGTATAAGGGCTGCACCGTCAAATTCTTCAAGCTCAGTGCCATCACCCTTAAGGGTGAAAAAAGAATCATGTTTTTCTGCAGTAGCCTCTGTCAAAGGTTGGAACCAGTGGGTAAAATGTGTTACATCTTTAGTTTCTGCCCAGGCTTTAAGCCCAGCAGCAATTTGATCACCCATTCTGCGATCAATTTTACTTTGGGTTTTTATAGAGGAAAGCAAACTTTTATAAGCTTCATCGCTTAGAAATTTACGGGCTTTTTTTAAGGTAAAAACATTATCCCCAAAAATTGAAGTAATTTTTTGAGATTTTGGACCTGCCTGTGTTTTAGTATTGGAGAGTAAATTGTGAAGAGCATTTAGTCTTAAAGATTGCATTTTTTCGAGTTTAGATGGCAAAAAAAAGGTTTATCCTTTAAAAAAACAAAGATTTTTTTTGAAATGTGGTTAATTAAAGCAGATTTGTGGAAAATAATAAACATTTCATTTATTAATCATATGAAAATGGTTTTTGATCTTATTCCAATCTATAAGGCAAATTATGGGTATAAGAAGGAATGGTAAATAAATACTTCTATAGCGTACAATGGCCCCTATTATTGGAATTGTATAACCAATCATCATAAACATACTAATACTAAAATAGAAGCAGAAATATATAAAAGGTATTGGTTTTTGATCGTTTCTATAAAAAACAAATATCAGAAAAATCGTTTGATATATAAAAATTTCGATTGCTACAGGAGTATATAAAAAATTAAGTTTTTCTGTAAGGTATGGTCGCATGAGGGTATGATTAAGAGCTTGTGGGGTATTATTAAGGAAACTTCTGAAATTAGCGTAAAGAGGATTAATATTAATAGCAGAAGCGCCTCGTTTTGCTAGTTCAATGAATTCAATTTGCCTTGATGAAACATGTTGGGGAAGATTTAAGCCCGGAAATAAAAATCCAGAGCAAAAGAATAAAACTGTAACAACGAAATATACTCCTAAAAAAGAAAAGAAAGCATATTTAGGAAAACGGTCGGCTATTATCCAGGCAATTAATGCAGGTATCAAAGCTATAATAACAAAATTTCTTAAAAGGAGAATCAGGCAAAGAAAAATTATTGTAGAAAAAAATTTTTTCCATAAGAAATTTCTTTTTTCTAAAATATAATGAATATTAAAAATAACAATTGAAAGAGATAAAAATATAAACCCGTCACGGTGAATTCCGCTGGTAAAGTATATTACAGATGGCAGAAGAAAAATGCAGGTAATAATAAAAAATCTGTACCCGGGAAAGATTTTAATAAAAACCTTATAAAAATAAATTGCACCAAAAAAGATTAAAAAATTAAAAAACAGGGTATTGACATAAAAATTTTTTGTGCTAAACACATCGAATATAGAAAGTATTTTCGCAATAATATTAGTTCTTAAATCATTCCAAAATGATCCTGAGCTTTCCAGGAAATTTGAATAACTATTGTAATTGGTGTGGAAAATATTGGTTAAATATTCATATGGATTATTGAAAAGTAAATTGAATTCCTCAAGTCCATCTTCATGAAACTTCAATGCATCTGAAACAGGATAATAATAAACATTGATGTAGCAGCTTACAAGGCCGGAGATTATTCTAATCAAAAAAAGAATAATTAAAAGACGAGTGCTTAATCCACTTTTTTTGAAAAAATTCAAACGGGTAATTAGCCAACAAAAAAGAATTGTATATGAAGTAAATAATAAATAACCCATCAATCAATTTTAATTGTGGGAAGTTAGTTAAAATATTTACACCTGTTTTAAGGTATAAAGTTCAGGAGATTGTAAGTTTGCGCTACACGATACATATGGAAATTACATTTAAAATTGCAGAGAAACTTGGGCTGAAAAAAGATGAATTTGAAAGAATTATTACTATACTCGGGCGCATCCCCAATTTTACAGAATTAAGTGCCTATTCAGTCATGTGGAGTGAGCATTGTAGTTATAAAAACTCGATCAAATGGCTTAAGACTTTACCACGTGAGGGATCAAAGCTTCTTGTGAAAGCAGGTGAAGAAAACGCAGGGCTTATAGATATTGGAGATGGATTAGGAGTAGTTTTCAAGATTGAAAGCCACAATCATCCTTCAGCTATAGAGCCTTTTCAGGGAGCTGCAACTGGTGTTGGAGGCATTCACCGTGATATTTTTACAATGGGCGCCCGCCCTGTAGCTACATTAAATTCATTACGTCTCGGAGATTTGGAAAAAGATAAAACCAGGCATTTATTAAGCGGAATAGTTCATGGCATTGCTCACTATGGTAACTGCTTTGGAGTTCCTATCGTAGGTGGCGAAATTTATTTTGAAGATTGTTATCATACTAATCCTTTGGTAAATGCGATGAGTGCAGGTGTAGTCCATATAGGTGAAACGGTGAGTGCAACTGCCGCCGGCACAGGAAGCCTTGTTTTTATAGCAGGCAGTGCCACTGGAAAAGATGGAATGGGAGGTGCTGCATTCGCTTCGGCTGATATTACCGAAAACAGCGCTGAAGATTTACCTGCAGTACAAGTAGGAGATCCTTTCCAGGAAAAAAAATTGCTCGAGGCTTGTATTGAAGTTCTTGCAACCGGTTCTATTATTGGTATGCAGGATATGGGCGCTGCGGGTATCATTTGCTCAACAGCAGAAACAAGTGCTAAGGGCGGAGTAGGAATGAAAATAGATCTTGATAAGGTTCCGACCCGGCAAAAAAATATGAAATCCTGGGAACTATTATTAAGTGAAAGCCAGGAAAGAATGTTGCTAGTTATAAAAAAAGGAAGAGAAAAAGAAGTGGTAGATATTTTTGAAAAATGGGATCTTCCCTGTTCGCAGATCGGTGAAGTGACTAATGGCTACGTGCTTCAATTTTATATGCATGGTATACTGGAAGCAGAAATTCCTGCGGAAAGCCTTGTACTTGGCGGGGGAGCGCCTGTTTATGAAAGAGAATATAAAACTCCTAGCTACCTTGAAAAAATAAAAGCTTTTGATATCAATACAATTTTATTACCTGGAGATATGAAAGCAGTTGCTGATAAAATAATACAGCTACCGAATATTGCGTCGAAAAAATGGATTTATGATCAATATGATAGTATGGTAGGTACCGCTAATCTTAGTACCAATGCTCCTTCTGATGCTTCTATAGTTGCAGTGAAAGGAACCACAAAAGCACTTGCTCTTACTACAGATTGCAACAGCCGCTATGTATTTTCAGATCCTTATAAAGGATGTATGATTGCTGTAAGTGAGGCAGCACGCAACATTGTGTGTAGCGGTGGTAAGCCTTTAGGTGTAACTAACTGTCTGAATTTTGGAAATCCATACGATCCTGAAGTTTATTACCAGTTTGTTGAAAGCATAAAGGGAATGAGCGAGGCATGTACAAAATTTGAAACGCCTGTAACTGGTGGTAATGTAAGTTTTTATAATCAGTCACCCGGGGGTCCGGTATATCCTACACCCGTTATTGGCATGGTTGGCCTTCTTGAGCATTTCGAAAACAAAATGACACTGGATTTTAAAAAAGAAGGAGATATAATTTATTTGCTTGGTGAAATTAAAAATGATATTGGATGTTCAGAATACCTTCATAAAATATGTAAAGTGGAGTTTTCCCCAGCGCCATATTTTAATCTCGAAGAAGAATTTCGTTTGCACCAATCTGTAACTGATCTTATTAATAAAAAAATTATTGAGTCAGCTCATGATGTGAGTGAAGGTGGTGTTTTTGTAACTCTTGCCGAGAGTAGCTTTCCAAAAAAGCTCGGGTTTAAAATACAGAATAATACAGAAATACGACAAGATTCTTTTTTATTCGGTGAAGCACAGGGAAGAGTTATTGTATCTGTTTCAAAAGAAAATATTAATGATTTTGAATCTTTATTAAATATTCCTTTTCAAAAATTAGGCATTATCACTCCTGGGGAAATAAATGTTGATAATGAAGACTGGGGCAATATTAAAGAATGGAATGAAAAGTATAATAGTGCGATAGGGAATCATTTCAAACATTATATACCAGAGTGATGGATAAACAATCAAGTATAGTAGTAACCGGCGCAGCCGGATTTATCGGAAGCTGCCTTGTAAGTTTTTTGAATAAAAAAGGTTTTAAGAAACTTGTTCTCGTTGATGATTTTTCTCATCCTAAAAAAGCCATAAATCTTGCGGGTAAAGAGTTTATTATAAAAATTGAAAGAGAGATTTTTTTCAATTGGTTACAGCAGGAAAAGCCTGAAATTTCTTTTTTTTTTCACATTGGTGCAAGAACAGATACTACTGAATTTAATTATTCAGTTCATCAGCATTTGAATGTAGAATATTCTGAAAAAATTTGGAACTATTGTACTGAAAATCAAATACCATTTGTCTATGCATCCTCTGCGGCTACTTATGGTTCAGGTGAATCAGGCTATAGCGATGATCATAAAATAATTAAAGATCTTAAGCCTTTAAATCCATACGGTATTTCAAAAAATGAATTCGATAAATGGGCACTTGAAAAAATTAAAAATAATAATTCGTCACCTCCGGCCTGGGCAGGATTAAAATTTTTCAATGTTTACGGCCCTAATGAATATCATAAAGCGAGAATGGCAAGCGTGATCTTTCATTCGTATAATCAAATAATTGAGAAAGGTTTTGTAAAACTCTTTAAATCTCACAAAGAAGAATATAAAGACGGAGAGCAATTAAGAGATTTTATCTATGTAAAAGATGTCTTAAAAATTTGTTTTTGGTTTTTAGAATGTTGGTCCAAAGATCCAAAGACTTTTATTTCAGGGATTTATAACGTTGGTACTGGAAAAGCACGAACATTCAATGATTTGGTTAAGTCAACTTTTTATGGATTAGACCAGGAACCTGCTATTGAATATATTGAAATGCCTGAGGATATCCGGGACACATATCAATATTATACCCAGGCCGAAATGAAAAAGATTAAAAATGCTGGTTATACGGATGATCTTTACTCGCTGGAAAACGGAGTAGATGATTATGTAAGAAATTATCTTTCTGAGAAAAGGATCTTTTAATTAAAGTATTGCGACGTCCATAAAGATCCTTTTTTAAAATAAGTTGTAATCTTAATATGATTTCTCAATCGATAAAATGATTTTTCCACAAATAGAATTTTGCTTTTTACCATGAATTATTAGCTGTATGTTTGCATGACCTCACGGATTTTACAGCTTAATTTTCTTTCCGCTGGTCAGCTTTATTGGTAGAAGTAAAAAGGATAACATGGTAACATTTTTTGTTACTTTTTTTTATTTATTATAACAATTTTTTGAAAAAAAATTAATTTAAAAAAATGGCCAAGTATATTTTTGTTACAGGAGGGGTGACTTCTTCTTTAGGAAAAGGAATTATCGCCGCTTCTCTTGCCAAATTATTACAGGCAAGAGGCTTAAAGACTACCATACAAAAGTTTGATCCTTATATCAACGTTGATCCAGGTACTTTAAATCCATATGAGCATGGAGAGTGCTATGTTACTGAAGATGGTGCGGAAACTGATCTTGACCTTGGCCATTATGAAAGGTTCCTTAATATCCATACATCTCAAGCAAATAATGTAACAACAGGGCGAATTTATCAAACAGTAATCAATAAAGAAAGGGAAGGCGATTATCTTGGCAAAACTGTACAGGTTGTGCCTCATATAACAGATGAAATTAAACGTCGTATGCTTTTGCTAGGCGAAAAAAATGAATACGATGTTATTCTTACCGAAATCGGTGGTACTATAGGCGATATTGAAAGCCTTCCATTTATTGAAGCTGTAAGGCAATTGCAATGGGAGATGCCTGAAGAAGATTGTCTTGTTGTACATCTTACTTTAATTCCATACCTCAAAGCAGCAAAAGAGCTTAAAACAAAACCTACGCAACATAGTGTTAAGTTGATGAGTGAGAATGGAATACACCCCGACATCCTGGTATGCAGAACAGAGAGACCCCTTAGTGATGATCTTAAAAGAAAAATTGCCCTTTTTTGTAACGTTAAAGAGAACGCAGTAATTGAAGCCGCAGATGCATCAACGATTTATGAAGTGCCAATCGCCATGCTAAGGGAAAAACTTGATTTGATAGTTTTGAAAAAATTGCAAATTACTAATTATAGCGAACCTGATCTTGGCAAGTGGAGAGAGTTTCTGGAGAAGCTAAAGCATCCACGTTATAAGGTTACAATAGGCCTCATTGGAAAATATATTGAATTACAGGATGCTTATAAATCCATATTAGAATCATTCATACACGCTGGTGCAATGAACGATTGCAAAGTACAGGTTGTAAACGTTCATAGCGAATATATTTCTGATGAAAATGTTGCGGAAAAACTAAATGGGCTGGATGGATTGCTGGTAGCACCCGGATTCGGTTTTCGGGGAGTCGAAGGTAAAATTATCGCGGTAAAATATGCACGGGAAAATAACCTTCCTTTTTTTGGAATATGCCTTGGTATGCAAATGGCTGCCATAGAATTTGCTCGAAATGTTCTTGGTATTAAGGATGCGGATTCTACTGAAATGCAAGAAGATACCTTTAACCCTGTAATTGATATGATGGAGGAGCAGAAAAAAATTACGATGAAGGGGGGTACAATGCGTTTAGGCTCATATCCATGTAATATAAAAGAAAACACACTTGCTTACAGTATTTATAATACTAATCGAATCAATGAACGCCACCGGCATCGCTGGGAATTCAATAATAAATATCTTGAAAAATTCGAGGAAGCAGGAATGATAGCGAGTGGTATAAATCCCCAGACCGGCCTCGTTGAAATAATAGAGCTATCAAATCATCCTTTTTTTATAGGAGTACAATATCACCCCGAATTGAAAAGTACAGTTGAAAATCCACAGCCATTGTTTGTTCATTTTATTAAAGCAGCGAAAGATTATGCTGATGCTGATAAACTGGTAAACCAAATTAATATGCAGGGAGAAATGAGTAATTAATCTTTACTTATTTATGTGTAACGCTAATTTAACATTATACAATAATCTTTCATTAAACGATCAACACTTAAACTTTGTCTATAATGTATATTTGCCATCGCCAAATGATGGTTATTAAATAAATATTATGATAAAAAAATTACTATTTACTTTTCTTCTTTTTTTAGGGTTTAATTCATTTTCACAATCTTCTTTCGGTAAAAGTGATCCAGATGCAAAAAAAATATTAGATCAGGTAAGCACTAAATTTAAAACTTATAAATCTGTAGTTGCCCGGTTCACTTTGAAGATTGAAAACGCTGAAGGTAAAATATTGGGAACAAAATCAGGAATTGTGAACATGAAAGGTTCAAAATATAGGATTAGTGTTTCAGGTCAGGAGATTTATAGCGATGGAAACAATATATGGACCTACGATAACTCGGCCAATGAGGTACAGATTACAAAATTTGATGGTTCAGCAAATATGATTACACCTCAAAAGATGTTTACTAACTTTTATGATAAGGATTTTTTATACAAGTTAAATGGTGAAGCTAAAATAGCAAAAAACATTACCCAGGAAATCGAATTAACACCGGTTGACAAATCAAAAACTTTTTTTAAAGTACTTGTTGGCATTGATAAAATCAACCAGTCAATAGCAAGTACAAAGGTTTTTGAAAAAAATGGTAATAAGTATACCTATAATGTAGTTAACATGAAAACGAATACTATTCTCCCCGATGCCTTATTTATTTTTGATCAAAAAAAATATCCCAAGGTTGAAGTCGTTGATTTGAGATAAAAATTTCATTTTATAAACAAATCTCCTCTTCCGCAATTTTTACAGGCCTGGGAGACTGATCAGAATATATAATGTGAAGTTTTCCGGTTTTAAATACTACTCCATTAGATTTATTAAGCGCTAAAGAAATATTTCTCTTAATATTTGGTGTATATACAGCTAGACCTTTTACTAGGCCAACCTGGGTTATCTTACCTTCTGTAGAGATATAATCAACGGTTATATCTCCATAGGATGATATATTGCCAGACCGGTTAAATGTCATTTTCAATACGGGAAGACTGTCTTTTTCCATCTTAAAAGAAGCATTGGTAATATCAACTTTCGAAGATGTCTCTCCACTACGAATTATTATGGGTATTGATATTCCGAAAAGAGGGGTTAGATGAATCGAAATAACTGAATCTTTTTTTTCTGGTTCGTCTTCTCCGAGAGGCCTGGGGTTTTCCATAGCCCTGAAAAATAAATGGGAGCGGTATTCTCCTGGAAGGAGCTCATTTTTTTTAATTACCTGGATTTTTACCGATTGGGCTTCATTAGGGCCTAATGTTACTTTTCGGGGGAAAAAACGAAGATTTTTATAAGCATATTTTTGAGTGCTGTCATCTTCACTTACTGGTTGAAACTTACCATCATCATTCATCTTGTACTCCAGGAAAGAAATCATATATGTTGCAGTATCCTTACCAATATTAGCAAGATTTATTTCCTCTGTTCTTTTTGGTCCCTCAAAAATTACTCTTTTTGGAGTAATTAATAAATTGCCCTGGCAATAAGAGCTTAAAGCAAAAGGGAGTAAAAAAAATAAAAGGGTACCAAGAAAAAATGATTTTCTTTTTGCCATTTCAATTTGTTTCATGCAAATAAAATAATCTTCATTGCTGGTAAAATAAAAATGAATGCTGTAAAATAACAGCATTCATTTTAAAAGATTTTAGAGCTTTAGTTATAACTAACAATTACAAAGAACGGAGAAGAAGTAGTATAAACACCTGCAGGTTGAGCAGCGTTTACATTTAAATCCGCACCTACATAAAAACTTTCATTTCCTGTTGCATCTAACGTACCTGTGGCAACGCTACTTGTAAAATTGTCAGCAACCATGTTGTTACCGGCATTACTTAACGTAGCTGATACTGGCAAAGAAATGTCATAAGTAAAATTTGCCTGCCCGCTAACACTGAATTGGGCTGCAGCAACAGTTCCAGTCACAGCCGGCAAAGTTACTCCACCGCCTCCATTAGGAGTACGTGTTCCTGCTGCTGAAGGATCTAAGGTAACAATTCCTCCTGCAAGCGCACTTACAGAAATATTACCGAAATTCATATCAACATTTTTTACAATGGTGATTGGGCTTATAATAGTTGCAGTTGCAGTTGCTGAAGCACTTGATTGAGCATTTACTGCTGTTGATGCTACCATAAGAAAAATAAAAGCTGGGATGAGTTTTTTGATTGTTTTCATTTTTGATAGAGATTTAAGTTATTTTGAGAAAAACGGGATATGGCAATACTTATTGTAAAGTATTGAAGATTTAATCTTAAAAGAAGGTATCTTATATTCATATAAACGTTTGGTTATTATAAAGACTATTGTCATTTTTCTTTTGTGGCCATAAGCATAAAATCAATTCCATCAATAATATCTCCTTCTTGTTTTGAGCGGATAATAAATTGAATTGGCGGAGTGATAGCTTGAATATTTGTTTTTAATAATTGTGCACTGTCCGGAGAAGCCTTGTAGTTGCCGGGGGCAAGGCCGAGATAACTAAAATAGCCATCATATTCGGTAAGTGTTTTGGCAACTATTTCATTGCTATCGTTGTATATGTTAATTATGATTCTGCCAATCCCTTTATTACTATTTTGTTCTTTAAGGAAAACAGTTCCAGAAACCTCTCCGACAACCGATACAGGAATTTCTATTAGCGTAAAGTGATTGGGTTCAGCTACTACTTCAATAATTTTATTTTTAATTTTCCAAGAAGTATTTTCAAAGCTATTTTCATCCAGATCAATAAAATATTTATTATATGGTTCCAGACCGGTAACTCTTATTAATGCATCATTTTCATTTCTCACTATGCGCCCACCAGCCACTCTTGCATTTAGGCCTGTTATTTTTGGTTCATTGTTATCTTGCCTTCCATTGCAGTTATAATCAAGAAAAGGCAATAATAATATTCCGCCTCTCCCTACATTTTGAATATTATTTGCGGAAGTATATCCCGTCTTATCGTCATAAACAAAACCTCCGCTTGCAGATTGCAATAAACTTGTAGAATGATTGCTTTGTTTTGCATAAAAAGAGGTTTGGGCAAAAGAAAAATTATATCTCATACCAAAAATGTATGAATTGAATTTTGCAGGAATATTTCTTTCAAATGAAAAATTTAAAAATCCTCTGTTGAATATTTGTTTTTCTACTTCTGATCTCACAACATCGAACCTTTTTTCATGATACGAATACTGAGCCTGAGGTGTTAACCTTATATCATTTGGTAATCGAAAGGTGAGAGAAAGTTTGCTATAAATAATAGGTGTATTTGTAAAAAATGCATTGGTAGTTAGGTTGCAATTTATGCCAGCTGCCACCCCGCCAATTAATGCTTCAGCGCTGGTAAATTTGCCATCTCCAAGAGTTATTCTGTTGAGAGTAAAACGGGAAAAGCCATTAAAGCCTTTACCCTTAAATGGCATTGATATAATCGCTTTTTTTTCTTCCAGGTAATTAATTTTTACAGCATCCTGCCCCGGTTTATACTTTGTATAATTAAGCTCAAGCTGAATTTTTTTTGCAAAGCGATAGCTTAAATTTGCTTTAGTAGCAACATTGTAAGTATGTTCACCAGAAAAAATTAAACCGGGGCTTAACCTTATAGAGGCATTTATATACGGTATTATTCTTCCCGATTCTACTGATGATAGATACTCTACTCCTGAACCCACAGTAATGCGATTGGTTAATCCATAATTGAAGCTGGCCCTTGTAAATTTACTTTTATAACTATCCGATAAAATACCAGCACTTAATGAATATTCAAACTGATTTTCGGGCAAAAATGTATAAGGAATACTTATAGTTTCTTCACTGGTTCTTTCCTCACCCCATGGGCCGTAATAACGAAATTTTATTACTGAATTTCCATAAACTAAAGGAACTTCAAAAGTAAAAAAGCCGGCACCATCTGCTTTTGTATAATTAACCATTACATTGTTTACATAAAGCTCTACAATCCAATTTGGTTCTGTATTGTTGCTTATTGTATAAGATCCAAAAGATTTTTTGTAATAGGTAGGTTTATTACTTATTTGAATACCATTTAACGGGGCTAATAAAGAAGAAGTTGACTGGGTAAAAATCCTGCCCACACTCACTTGCGTAAGTAGTTTGTTTTGATTGTTCACATATCTCCATCTATATATTTGATTTTTTAAAGAAAATGGTAATAGATTATTATAATTAAAATAAGCACTGGCTTCTCCACCAGCTACCATTCCCCCTAGATCAAGATTTATTCTTGTATTGATTTGACCTCCTATTTTCTGTAAAGAATTTACTTGCCAATCCATCGCCCCAAAATGAAAAGCTGAAAAATTTCTTTTAATAACTGTATCCGCTTTTTTCTCAGCTTTTAATTTAGATAAATTTTGGCGCATAAAGGCTAACCGCTTTTCACGAACCGCCGGCAATTCAAAATCATTATGCAAATTGATTGAAAGAGAGCGAAAATTAAAAATACATTCGAGGCCGAAAATTTGTGAAAAGTAATCTGTTTTCAGAAAGAGGTTATCGTCTGTGTAAATTAATCCATTAGGGCCAAGCTTAAATTGCATATTACCATAAATAACGGTATTGGTAACTCGTTCTATTGAAAAGGGATTATTAGGAGTTATGAAATTTCCTTTTATATAACCGAGCCCAGGTGAAATTGTATTATTAATACCAATAAAATCAAAAAATTCTTTAACAGGTAACCAGATTTGCTTTTCATGAATAACTGCTGGAATTTCTAAATTACCTATATCTTTTGTGATGAGCGTTACTGAAATTTGCTCGTACATACTATCCTCCTGGCTATACCCATTTCGAGATAGTATTATTAATAGCCCAAAAAAAATAATTAGGCTCCCATTAAAAAAAACTCTTCGGCAGAAGTTATTTACTTTAAAGAAGGCATAATGGTTAGTCAATTCAAGGTAGTTTAGGGGTTGGATTTGAAATGGTTATTTTTTATTATTCCACCTGAATGAAACGTAAAAATTTCCAGGGTAATTACCAGGCGGTGATGAAGATGAATTAGCAACACCTAAAGCATTATTAAATATCATAATAAAAAATTTCTGATGGAACAATTTTTGAATTTTACTTTACACGCACTATGTTCTTATATCTATCTTATATACAAACGGTAGAAAAATAGCTTCTATTGTATTTCGTTAATTCTTTCATATATGATTTTACGTGCATAAATTTCATACCTGAAGGTGTTCGATATTGATGAAGGAATTGTTAAGGAGCTTGTTAGGACGGTAGAATCAGCTATAGGTAGAAATTATTTTTTAAAAAATTCAATATAGTGAAAAGGCAGTAGCCAGCTTATAGAGCTTAGGTTTGATCTAAATATAATTTCTCTAACGCTTTTTTAATATGTTTTTTAATATTTAAATATTTCATTTACCCCATCGAAAAGTATTAATTTTTAAACCTGCAAGATCCAGGACTCTGTCCACCACAGTTGAAGCTATATCCTCGAGGCTTTTTGGTTTACTATAAAATGATGGTGTTGCAGGACATATTATACCCCCTGCCATTGTAATAGCTTCCATATTTCTGATATGGATAAGATTATACGGTGTGTCTCTTACTACACATATGAGCTTACGTCTTTCTTTTAATATTACATCTGCTGCCCTTGTAATTAAGTCGCCAGAAGTGCCTGATGCAATTCTTCCTAATGTTCCCATACTACAGGGAACAATGATCATAATATTGTAATCTCCTGATCCGGAAGCGAAGGGTGCCATAAAATCATTCTTTGAATAATATTGCGCATCATAATTTTTATACTCTTCATTTTCAAGTTCAGTTTTCCATACAATTTTGGCGTTATCTGTGATTACAATACCAAGATTTAACCACTGTTCTCTTATAAAAAAAAGTTTATTCAATAGTAATTGGGAATAAATGGAACCACTTGCACCTGTTATAGCAACAACAATTTTATGCATTGATGAAAGAATTAAACTTAATAAATTGTGTAGACGAAGTATGAAATGGTTTAGGGGTTTTTATTCGCACAAACCCAATAATATCCTTCTTCGTACGTTTATAATATCATATGGCCAAAAAAGTGAAAATTATTTTAGCTGCTTGCCTCATAATCCTAAGTTCTGCTAAAGTTAATCCAAGTCATCGGGAAAAGTTGGATTGGATGGATATGAATGAACTTTCATCGCAATTGAATAACCAAACAAAGCCCGTATTAATAGATTTATATACTAACTGGTGCTATTGGTGTAAGGTAATGGATAAAAAAACTTATAATAACTCAAAGGTAGTTGCGTACATAAGCGAACATTTTTATCCCGTTAAACTTAACGCTGAGTCCAAAGAGATTGTCTACTGGAAAGAAAAATCATACGACTATAATAATAGTTATAAGATAAACGACTTTGCGTTATATGCAACTTCAGGTGAAATTGGATTTCCTTCAACAATCATTATACCGGATGCTCATTCAGAGCCTATATCAATACCTGGTTTTTTAGAGCCAAAAGAAATAGAGCCTATTTTAAAATATTTTGGTGAAGGAGCATACAAAAATCAAAACTATATTGTATATAAGTCAACATTTAAATCAACATGGTAAAAAACATAAAATTTATAAGGGACTGCCATAGCAGTTTCAAACTCGGTTTTTCATAGGATATTGGATTATAACAGGGGTGGATTTTTATCCGGCCCCTTTTTTATTCATTTCCTAATTGTTCACAGATGCAACCGTAAAAGATAAGATCACGACTATTAAACTTTGATCCTCATTTATTTCAGAAACATTTAAAATTCAAAATTGGCGATAGCCATCTAAAATAATATAGAGCTGTTTACAGTTCAAACTCGGTTTTTCATAGGATATTGGATTATAACAGGGGTGGATTTTTATCCGGCCCCTTTTTTTATTATAAATTTTTTTAGCGCGTGAACTGATAGAATAGAAGAGGCTAAGCTTTTATACAAAAGCGTAAAATTGTTAAAGTATTATAAATGAAACAAATTAAGGCAACTTAATTTAAAACTCCTGCGACTTTATTATAGATTCTAGTCTTAAGATTAAATGGTTAAGATTTTTTGATTATTCCCGGGCTTCTTTTTAGTAGCCCGGTTTTTATTACATTTCACCTTTTTGTCCCATACCAGTATCGGCCATATCAGGTATATTTTCAGCCCGATAAATACCCGCATCAAGTTTCTTTTTTGTTTCTTCAAATGCTTTAAGAGTAACTTGTATATCTTCAACGGAATGAGCAGCTGTGGGGATAAGCCTGAAGATAATCTGACCTTTTGGAATAACAGGGAATACAACTACAGAGCAAAAAATATGATAATTCTCTCTCATATCCATAACCATTCCGGTTGCCTCAGGAAGATCACCTTTCATGAAAACCGGCGTAACCGGGCTATTAGTTGTGCCAATATCAAATCCTTTATTCCTCAATCCATTTTGCAATGAATTTACATTCTCCCATAATTTTTTTCTCAAATCCGGCATTGTCTTTAGCATTTCCATTCGCTTCAGCATTCCTTCGACGATAATCATAGGGAGGCTTTTTGCAAAAATCTGTGACCGTACATTATAACGGAGATAGGTCATAATATTTTTTGGGCCACTAATGAATGCTCCAATGCTACCCATGCTTTTTACAAACGTGCTAAAGTATAAATCCACATCTTTTTGACAGCCTTGTTGTTCATCGGCTCCTGCACCTGTGGCTCCCATTGAGCCAAAGCCATGTGCATCGTCAATAAGAATACGAAAATTATATTTTTTCTTTAATGCAACAATCTCTTTAATCTTTCCCTGGTTGCCGCTCATTCCAAAAACACCTTCGGTAATTAATAAAATACCACCTCCGTTTTTTTCAGCCATTTTTTCAGCCCGCTGCAATTGCTTCTCACAATCCTCTACATCGTTATGCTTATATTTATAACTAAAACCCATATGTAATCTAACTCCATCTACAAGACAAGCGTGCGATTCCCCGTCATATACAATTACATCACGTCGATTTACTAATGCGTCGATACAACTCATGATTCCCTGGTATCCAAAATTTAAAAGCATGGCATCTTCACGGCTTACAAACTCAGCAATAACTTTTTCAAGATCTTCATGCATAGTTGAATTTCCACTCATCATTCTTGCTCCCATTGGATTTCCCATGCCCCATTTAATAGCAGCTTCAGCATCTATTTTTCTTGTTTCAGGATGATTTACCAGGCCAAGATAATTATTCAGGCTCCATACAATTTTTTCTTTTCCTCTAAAAATCATTCTGCTTCCCAATTCACCTTCAAGTTTTGGAAATGCAAAATATCCATGTGCACGCTCAACATGCTGTCCCAAAGGGCCGCCATCCTTTGTAAGTTTCTCAAAAACATCTTTCATCAAATTATCTTTTTGTTAAGAATGAGCGCAAAAATAAGGCATTACCATAAAGAAAGTAATGAGATAACTAGCATCTAGTACAATATTTTTTATCAGCAAAACACATGATAAAATTTCTTGAAAAATCTCAAATTTTTATATCACGCGGTAATAATTCTGTAAATAAGAAGTCAAAAAATATATAGGACACTAGATCAGCGTTTATTTAAATTATCTTATTCTTCCAGTCTTTGTTCAAACTATTCCTTCGGCAAAGTATTTATGAAAATAAGGAATGGTTTCTATGCCTTTATAAAAATTTGCAATACCATATTTTTCATTGGGTGAATGGAGGTTATCACTATCAAGGCCAAACCCCATAAATATTATTTTTATACCCAATTCCTTTTCAAGAATGGAGCAAATAGGAATGCTGCCACCGCCCCTAACTGGGATAGGGTTTTTACCGAAAGTATGCTCAACAGCTTTTGCAGCAGCCATGTATCCCTTACTATCAATGGGTGTCATATATGGCTCGCCGCCGTGATGCTCAAAAGCTTTTATTGTTACACCCGGAGGTGCAATGTTGTTAAAATAATCAAGAAGAAGTTTAGTCATCTTACCCGATGATTGATTGGGAACAAGCCTTGCAGAAATTTTAGCTGTTGCTTTGGAAGGTAAAACGGTTTTTGCCCCTTCACCCATATATCCACCCCAAATACCATTTACTTCCAGGGTTGGCCGTATTCCTGTTCTTTCATTGGTAGTAAAACCTCTTTCTCCCCATAGTTCAGTAACACCAATTTCTTTTTTATATTCATCTTCATCGTAAGGCGCTTTGCTCATTAATTCCCTTTCTTGTGCAGAGGAAATCAGGACATCATCATAAAACCCGGGAATTGTGATATGATTATCATTATCGTGACATGATGCGATCATTTTTGCAAGTATGGTTATTGGATTCGCTACTGCGCCACCATAAGTGCCACTATGCAAATCTCTATCCGCACCCGTTACTTCAACTTCAATATATGACAGGCCGCGGACTCCAATATCCAAGGAAGGATTTTCCATGCTTAGCATAGAGCTATCACTGATTAAAATAACATCGGCTTTTAAAAGTTCCTTATTTGTGGCTACAAATTTTCCAAGATTAGGTGAGCCGATTTCTTCTTCTCCTTCAATCAAAAATTTAATGTTTGTACACATCGTCTTAGTCTTCACGAGTGTTTCAAATGCTTTTACATGCATATAAAATTGTCCCTTATCATCAGCAGAGCCGCGGGCATAAACTTTTCCATCTTTGATTACAGGTTCGAATGGGCCGCTATGCCATAATTCAAGAGGTTCCGGAGGTTGCACATCATAATGGCCATAGACAAGTACCGTTGGCTTACTTTTATCAATTATTTTTTCGCCATATACTACAGGAAATCCATCTGTAGGTAGTATTTCAGCCTTATCGGCACCGGAACTAAGCAAGCTTAATTTTACAGCTTCAGCACATTGCATCATATCATTTGCATGATCACTTTTTGCGCTTACAGAAGGGATGCGTAGAAGCTCAATCATTTCTTTTAAAAAGCGTTCTTTGTTTTTTTCCAGGTAATCTTTCCATACTTCCATTTCATATTTTTTTGAAGTGAATGAATATATAACTTTTGGAGAAGAAGTTATTCGATTGTAAGGTAGTAAGATGGCTTAAAAATTAACAGGATTTACATTTTTTTTTCAATTATTTTGAAAAAAGCTCATCATAATTTATAAATTTGCACCAGATTGCTTTTCAAAACATCAGCCTTTGTATTAGTTGCATTTTAGTTATAAAAATTATGCATCTATGCAAAGGCTGAGTCTATTTAAAGATGATAGTTTATAAATTTACTTTAATATTCCATGGATTTAAATGATTTAAAAAAATCTTATTATCACTACAAATTCGTATTAGGAAAGGTTATTTCCTAATGAAAAGCCCAAATAGTTTTCTCATTGATAACCTTATATTTTTAAATACCCTGTAATAATATTCTTTGTTGAACAATTGTGAATCATGCATGGCTTTGTAGGTCAGAAAAAATCCAACAGGCGAAAGCGTTATTACAGGAAGCCATATGCCACTTACGGGATCAAGCAGATTATCCTTGGTAAATTTTTCGCCAAAAATATTTAGCAGGTAAAAGATCATAAAAAATATCAAAGCGGCCACCAAAGGTAAACCTAGACCACCTTTTCTAATAATAGACCCAAGGGGAGCGCCAATAAAAAATAAAACAAGGCATGCAAAAGAAAGAGATAGCTTTTTATGCCATTCTATTTTAGTTGAATTAATTTCACTTAAACGATTACTATAGTCATTACCTGTTGTTTCAAGGCTATTTCGTATGCTGCTTACTATATTCATGGCTTGGTCTCTTATCATAATGCGCATACTATCAGCGATTAAATCATCAAAAGACTTTACTTTTTTCTTTGCGATTTTCATATCTGCAACTGATGTTTGCCTTGAGATTATTGTCGATTTTTCTTTCAATAAAGAACTGTCTTTATAATTTGCGTACTTGATATATGCCTTGAGGTCTGACTTATTTCTTTTAATCAAAGAATCGGGAATTTTCTTTAATGAATCAATATCCTTATCCAATTGCCTGAGTGTTTTCATTCGCATATTATTCATGAAAAGGCTATCGGATGTTTTTTGAATATTCAATTGGGTAAGGTCAAAAAGCTTATTATATTCCTTAAAACCTAATACTACAAATTCATTTTGAGGAGAATTGAAATTACCTTTTTCTTCGTATCGATGGCCATTTTGCAAACGGAATTCCAGGAATTTTTTATCGTTACTTACGGTCATCTTCCCATTTTCAGAAATGATAGTATTATCCTGTACGCCATATGACTGTTCATATATTAGTACATTGCGTAAAGTGCTCTTATCGTTTTCTTTTTTACCAACTTTGATAGAAAATCCTCGGAAGCCATTATAAAAAACTCCGTCCTTTAAATCGAAAGCCGGACTTTTGCGATAGATATCGTTATAAATAACTGCAAATTTTAAGTTAGCCACAGGAGCTACATAATTTGCAAATAAAAAGGCTACTCCGGTAAGAATTAATGAAACGAAAAACAAAGGGCGCATAAACCGCAATAAAGAAATACCTGATGACTTGATAGCCACAAGCTCAAAGCTTTCACCAAGCTTTCCAAATGTCATAATCGACGAAAGTAATATGGCTATCGGAAGCGCAAGGGTTACCAAAGTAGCGCTTGCGTACACAAGGAATTTTAAAAGTGTAACTATGTCCAGGCCTTTGCCGACAAGATCATCAATATACTTCCACAGTATTTGCATCATGAACACAAATAATGTAATGAAAAATGTGGCTATAAAAGGCCACAAAAAAGCTTTTAAAATAAGTTTATCCAGTTTCTTAAACATGCATTTATCTCAGAGCCTGTCTTATATTTTGACCTCTTTGTTGTAAATTCCATTATGAATAATAAGGCAAAAATACATCTTTCGAAATATGAAATAGAAGTGGTAACTGATACACTTTGGATTTTAACGAAACAGTCAATTACTGAGAAAATATTTTTTTTTTTTGGAGAAATGCATGAACTGTACAAATCACTTCATACTAATTTAAATAGTTTTTTTGATGAGTTTCATTTTATAAAAAATGGGAAAATTTCAAAAGGGGAAAATTATTTAGGATTGCCTTATGTAATACTTGATTATCCAGCTTCGTTTGAAAAAAATAATCTGTTTATGATAAGAACAATGTTTTGGTGGGGGAATTTTTTTAGTATTACACTCCATATTTCCGGCTATGAAAGAATGCAAAAGTTGAACTTAAAAAATCTTCTTTCCTATCTAAAAGAGAAAAATTTTTTTGTATGCATTAACGAAGATGAATGGCACCATAATTTTGAAACTACGAACTATCTGCCCGCAATTGAAATGTATAAAAAAGATTGGGCTGAAGTTCGTAAAAAAAAATTCTTCAAAATTTCAAAAAAGATTGAGTTAGCTAAATGGGCTAAAGCTCCAGAGTTTCTGGAAAAGACTTTCGGGGAATTAATTGAAATAATAAATATCAGTTTCCCAGTCGGTGAAAAAGTTCCTTAACCTGCGTTTCCCAAAGTTGGCTTTGGTCTTTGATTTCTTTTTTTTCCGCGAAATCATTTATTATTAAAATGGTAAGATTAGTAACCTCTGATTTTTCAATATTGAATTCAAAATATTCATCTTTTGGTGAATTAAGCCAATGAAAACGAATTGATTTATTTTCTTCAGTTGCCATTACCTCAGCTTCCTCTGCGGAACCATTCCATGCAAAACTGAATAACCCATCTTTATCTTCAACTTTATCGGCAAACCATTCCTGCAGGCCAGTTGATGTTGAAAGGAATTCATATAAAATCACAGGCGAACATCTTACCGGGTATTCAAGGGTGTATTGTACTTTCTTACTCATTTTTTTAATTATTCTATAATGTATATGTGCAATAATAGAAAATAATTCTACTAACCGACCTAATTTATACTTTTATTTGGACATTACTCCAATTTTATTTTTGCCGTTTAATAAATGAATCTTATAGACGAATAGAATTTACACATTTTTTTTGGCTGCATACTTAAAACACTATATATTACGTTAAGTACTTAAGGTTACTTCGAAGTACTTTAACCAAGCTTAGTAATGTTGTAACCCCCTTAAAATACAGCTTATGAGTATGCGTCAACTCAAAATTTCTAAGTCTATTACTAATCGTGAAAGCGAAAGCCTGGAAAAATATTTACAGGAGATTGGAAAGGTTGATCTTATTACTCCGGAAGAAGAAGTAAAACTAGCATTACGTATAAAACAAGGCGACCAGGAAGCGCTTGATAAGCTTACCAAGGCTAATCTCAGGTTTGTTGTTTCTGTCGCTAAACAATATCAAAATCAGGGCCTTACTTTACCTGATTTAATTAATGAGGGAAATCTCGGTTTAATAAAAGCCGCCCAAAGATTTGATGAAACCAGGGGATTTAAATTTATCTCTTATGGAGTTTGGTGGATTCGCCAAAGTATCATGCAGGCACTTGCTGAACAATCGAGAATTGTAAGGCTTCCCTTGAATAAAGTTGGGTTAACTAATAGAATCAGTAGAGCCTTTTCTTATTTAGAACAAGAGTATGAGCGCACACCTACAGCGGAAGAACTCGCATTTTTTCTTGATATAGATGCTGAAGAAGTATCAGCGACTATGAATGTTGCTGCAAGGCATGTGAGCATGGATTCTCCCTTGAGTGATGGCGAAGAAAGTACACTAATTGATGTAATGATAAATAGCAATGCTGATAGTGCTGATAAGCAAATAATGTTTAGAGATTCTTTAAAACAGGAAATACAGCGTTCATTAAGCATACTTACTGAAAGACAAAAAGAAGTGATTTGCTTCTTTTATGGAATAGGTATTGATCAGCCACTAAGCCTGGAAGATATTGGTGCAAGATTCTGCCTTACCAGGGAGAGAGTAAGACAAATAAAAGATAAGGCGTTGACAAAACTTCGTACAGCTTCAAGATGTAATCTTCTTAAAGAATATATGGGCGTATAAAATTTATTCAAAAAATTAAATACTGTGAACATTCAAAATCAAATTGATGTTCACTTTTTTTTTGCCCTTAATTTGCTAAGGCACGCTCTTTTAAAACCCTCGTATCTTCGATACAACGGTTTTAATATTTCTAAAATACTTTTGCCCTTCACTATGAATAATTATTTTAAAATTGGCAGGCTGGCAGGAACATTTGGGATTAATGGGCAAGTAGTTCTTGAGCATAGCCTCGGTAAAAAAACATCATTAAAAGGTCTTGATAATATTTTTATAGAAGAGAATGAAAATTCTTTCCTTCCTTACTTTATTGAAACAGCTAAAATAAAAAATGATAAAGAGGTTTATTTAAAGTTGGAAGGTATTTCCTCAAAAGAGGCAGCGCATCATTTAATAAAAAACCAGGTTTGGTTAGCCGAAGCTGATTTTAAAAAGCTTGCTTCAGTATCTGCACCTATCTCACTGCTTGGTTATGTGGTTTTAAATGAAAAAAAAGAAATAGGAGAAGTGATCGAAGTAATTGAACAACCTCACCAGGTATTGTGTAAAATTCTTATAGATAACAAAGAAGCATTGCTTCCTGTGCATGAAGAAACACTTGAAAAAATTGATAAAAAAAACCGCAGACTGTTTCTAAAACTCCCTGAGGGATTGCTTGATATTTATCGGGACGCCTGATAAACGATCTTGTAAATTTGCATATAAATTATGCACGCTATTCAATCAAATATTATTGCACATTTTGACCTGGATTCATTTTTTGTTTCGGTAGAATTTTTAAGGGATCCATCTTTAAAAGGAAAGGCTGTGATTGTAGGAGGTAGCCCGGAAAGGGGTATAGTAACTACCTGCAGTTATGAAGCCAGGAAATTTGGTGTGCATTCTGCTATGCCTATGAAAACTGCTATGCGACTGTGTCCACATGCTGTAGTGGTGAAGGGTACTTACGCCGAGTATGGAAAATATTCAAGATGGGTTACACAAATAATAGCCTCTAAGGCTCCTCTTTTTGAAAAAGCTTCTATTGATGAATTTTATATTGACTTAAGTGGCATGGATACATTTTTTAATCCGCTTCAGTGGACAATGGATCTTCGCACGCTAATTACAAATGAAACGGGGTTGCCTATTTCTTTTGGAATCGCCAAAAATAAAATGGTTTCAAAGATGGCCACTAACGAAGCCAAGCCAAATGGTTTCTTACAGGTTCCTTATGGGAAAGAAAAAGAATTTTTAGGTCCGCTGGAGGTTAATAAAATTCCAGGTGTCGGGGATCAAACAAACGAGGTTTTAATTTATAACGGATTTAAGTTTATTAGGGATATACATCAGAGCACTCCGGAAAAAATGGAAAAACTTTTCGGAAAATGGGGTTATGAACTTTGGAATAAATCACAAGGCATTCATCATTCAAAACTATCTGCATATCATGAAGCAAAATCAATATCCACTGAAAATACTTTTGAAGAAAATATAACCGAAGTTGGAATGCTAATGAGCGAGATTGTACGGATGACAGAAAAAATTGCATTCGAATTAAGGAAAGATGAAAAACTAAGCGGATGTATTACAATCAAAATAAGATATCCTGACTTTGAAACAACATCACGACAGGTAAGCATTCCTTATACAAGTGCAGATGATGAAATAATACCTGTAGCTAAAGACCTGTTTCATAAACTATATAGGAAAGGGAAACCTGTTCGTTTGCTTGGTGTAAGATTAAGTGATTTGTCCGGCGATGCAGTACAAACAAATTTATTTCAGAATATCGAAAGAAAGAATATTTTGTATAAAGCTATTGACGATGTAAAAAACAGGTTTGGGAAAACCAGCGTGGTAAGAGCTGCGGGAAAATTAAACAGCCGCAAGGATAATATCATTTAATGTTTTTCTTTCTAATATTTTTAAAGTCGCATCCCGTGTGATGGTCATCATTTTGCGCAATCCGCAATGTTCTTCATTACAGTCTTCACACTTTTCGTAAAAATTAAGGCTTACACACGGCAACAAGGCAATGGGCCCGTTTATAACCCTTATAACAGTTGCCAGGTTTATTTTCCTTGGAGAAACTCTTAAGCTATATCCACCACCTTTACCTTTTTTACTTTCAAGTAAGTCGGCCTTTTTCAATTCGTTAAGAATATTTTCAAGAAATTTTAAAGGGATTTTTTTTTCAACAGAAATATTACTTATTAATAAAGGCCCTTTACCATAATTTTCAGCCAGGTAGCTAAGAGCCCTAAAGGCATATTGTGTTTTTTTTGACAGCATTTGTACAAAATTATTCTCCTGGCGTGGTTAAAACCAGAGCTTCTAAAAATTATACAAACTTATAACAATATTCCCTACTAATTTGGTAGGTTGTTAATACCTTTGTCAAATTCTATAATAAAAAATTTATTTTATGAGTTTACAATTAGGCGACAAAGCCCCCGATTTTACAGCCGAAACAACTGAAGGCAAAATTAATTTCTACGAATACCTTGGCGACGGCTGGGGAGTTCTTTTCTCACATCCTGCGGATTTCACCCCTGTATGTACAACGGAACTCGGTAGAACAGCAGCGTTAAAAAAAGAATTTGAAAAAAGAAACGTGAAAGTTCTTGCAGTAAGTGTCGATCCTCTGGATAAGCACATGACCTGGAGAAATGATATTAATGAAACACAAAATGTAACTGTGGATTTTCCCATCATAGCAGATGAAGACAAAACAGTGGCAAACCTATATGGAATGTTGCACCCAAATGCTTCAGCAACTGCTACTGTGCGTTCATTATTTATAATTGGGCCTGATAAAGCAATAAAACTGATGATCGTTTACCCAGCCTCAACGGGAAGAAATTTTAATGAAGTATTGCGTGTAATTGATTCGCTTCAACTCACCGCCAATCATAGTGTGGCAACACCCGCAGACTGGCAGCATGGTGAAGACGTAATTGTTGTGCCGGCTGTAAGTACTGAAGATGCGCAGAAAAAATTTCCTAAAGGCGTAACAGTTATTAAGCCTTATTTACGCTATACACCCCAGCCTAATTTGTAATTTTTTTTAGAAAAAGCAGGATTATTTCCTGTTCTTTCTTAGTTGATCTAAAAGGGCTTTCATATCTTTTGGCAGAGGGGCTTCAATCGAATAATTATCTCCATGTAAATCTTTGAAAATTAATTTTTGAGAATGAAGGGCAAGCCTGCTTATCATAGGCCTTTCTTCTTCATCGTGCTGGCTTAGTTTATATTTCTTTTTAAAAGAAGATAATAATACAGGCTTGTCATCTCCATAAAGGGGATCACATATTATTGGATGACCAGTGAACTTCATGTGAACTCGTATCTGGTGCGTTCTGCCACTATGAATATTGAATTCAACTAATGAGTAAATGTTATAATCTTCCAGGACGTGATATTCTGTAATTGAAGGTTTCCCTTTTTTGCTCACTGTCATCATACCCTTTTGAAAAGGATGTTCAGTAATGGCTTCATTGATTGATCCTTTTTTTATTGTAAGCCCCCCATGTATAATACCCAGGTAGGTTTTTTCAATTTTCCTTTGTTCAAATAATTGAGAAAGATATTTATGAGTTTCTTCTTTTTTTGCAAATAATACCAACCCACTTGTATCGCGATCCAGCCTGTGAACAATGAATATCTTTTCATATTCTTGTTGTAAATACCTATAAAGCGACATCTGCGTTTCGTCGTGGCGATCAGGAATTGTAAGCATCCCCGGTGCCTTATTCAAGGCAATAAAGTCATTATCCTCATAAATTATTTCTACTCCTTTTAACTTCATATGGTATCAGTAGTTTTCAATCCTGTTCTTTTTTGCTGTTTCTAAACCACTGATATTTTTCTGTTTGTTCATATACTTTAAAAGACGAATTTCTTTTTCAGCCAGGTAACGCCATTTGCCACGCTCTACATTTTTTTTTGTAAGATTAGCATACATCACCCTGTCAAGCCCTTTTACATCATAGCCTAAACTTTCAAATATGCGTCGAACGATTCTATTGCGGCCACTATGTAATTCAATGCCAATTACAGATTTATCTTTAGCATCAGCATAGGCAAGCGCATCAGCATGTATCTCTCCATCTTCCAGTTTTATTCCATTTAATATTTTTTCAAAATCTGTTTTACTTAGTGGCTTATCTAATTTAACTTCATATACTTTTTTTACATTAAAACTAGGGTGAGTAAGCTGTTGAGTAAGGTCTCCATCATTGGTAAGTAATAAAACACCCGAGGTATTTCTATCCAATCTTCCTACAGGATAAATGCGCTGGTCAGTGGCATTCTTAGTAAGCTGAAGTACCGTTTTTCTGTTTTGCGGGTCATCCGTTGTGGTTATATAATCTTTAGGTTTATTTAATAAAATATAGACGAGGTTTTTTGTAACAAACAATCTTTTCCCATTATAGACAACTTCATCTTTTTCATTTACTTTAAATGCAGGTTGTATAACTACTGTTTTGTTTACTGTTACCTTGCCATTAATAATTAATGATACCGCATCACGCCTTGACGTAACTCCGCAGTGAGCCAGATATTTATTAAGAGGCATTTCGGATGAATCATTACTTTTTTTAGGAACTGAAAGTAAGCTGGTAGAATGCTCCTTTTTTTGTGGATATTTTTGCCTTCTATTTGGCAGGGTAGAAAATTCCTCTTTCGCAGCCTTATCTGAAAAGCCTTTAAAACGTAAAGCTCTTTTTTCTTCAAAACGTTTTTCAATTGCTTCGGCTTTAGTTTTTTTTATAGCTTTTTTTTCCTGTTTATGTTTTTCCTTTACTGCAGCGTTATTTTTTGGATTGATAAACTTCTTAAAAGGTTGTTGGCTCATATTGAATTTTTCGCTGTTTTTTCAACAGTAATGAAAAGCAAAAATATAATAAAATAAACAGGTGAACCATATATGGCCCACCTGCAATTTTCAGAGGGAAATCTATTCTATGATTTTTCAGAATTTTTATTTTTCACTTCATGCGTTCTTCTATTCTTCATGGCATCTTTTTTTTGAAGTTGTTCAGCAGTAAAAATATTTTTTTCATCTTGCTGGCTGCGCTTTCTCAAATCCATTAAACTTTCTTTTTTCTGAGTATCAGTTAAAGAGCTATTTTCTTTTATTGCTTTAGCTTCAGTTTCGAAAGTTTCGTGATGGCTTTGCAATTTAGAAACCTGGTCATCAGAAAGGTTTAGACTTGATTTCATCTTATCCATTCTTTTGTTTTGCATACCTTCTCTGTTTGCTCTTTGATCCTTTTTCAGCTCTTTCATTTTTGATTTTTGATCTGCTGTAAGAATTGACTCAAATTTTGATCTTTGTTCTTTTCTTATTTGATCTTTTTTGAATTGATAATCCTGCTGACTCATGCTATTTTTATTTTCATCCAGTTGTTTAAACTGAGACTTATAATCTTGTCTTAAAGATTTAGTCTGCTGTTTCTGAGCATCAGATAAATTTAATTGTTTCATCCTCATCCCTTTCTCATGGCGATGATCTTTATTTTCCATTTTTTCATGATGGTTCATTTGTACATCATCTGTGGTATTTCTTTTTGTTTGAGCGTTTACTGATATTGTAATTATTGTAAATGCTGATAATGCGATTAAGTATTTTTTCATTTTCTACTATTTTAATTTATTTGTCTATCATAGACGCAAACATATTGCCTCGGTTTAAATTCCGGTTTTAATAAAAAGTTAAAGAAGATGGGAATTAATTGATCACTGGTAGTTCTGGATTCTTATTGGCGAGCTGCCCGCAGGCGGCATCAATATCCTTTCCGCGACTTATTCTCAATCTTACATTCACGCGGTGGGCGGCAAGGTAATCCATAAATTTCTGCGTAGCATCTTTATCGGGTTTTTCAAAAGAAGCTTTGTCAATGGGGTTGTATTCAATAATATTTACCAGGTGAACAGGAACCTGTTTATAAATTTTAATCAGGTCATCTGCATCCTGTATGGAATCATTTTCGCCCTTGAATAAAATGTATTCAAATGTGATGTCGTTTTTTGTCTTGTCGTAGAAATAATTGAGCGCTTCTATCAATGCCTTGATATTATTAGTTTCATTGATTGGCATTATTTCATTTCTCTTCTTATCGTTAGCGGCATGTAGAGATAAAGCCAGGTTGAATCTCACCCCATCGTCTCCCAGTTGCCTGATCATCTTAGCAACTCCGGCGGTGGAAACGGTAATTCTTTTTGGGCTCATAGCCATACCATCGCTGGCTATTATTCTTTCAATTGCTTTCAAAACATTTTTATAGTTGAGCAATGGCTCACCCATTCCCATAAAAACGATGTTACTTAATTTTTTCCCAAAAGTGTTTTCTGCAACCTCGTTTAATATCGAAACTTCATCATAAATTTCATCAAAACTAAGATTACGTTTTCTTTCCATGTAACCGGTTGCGCAAAATTTGCAGCTAAGGCTGCAGCCAACCTGTGATGAAACACAAGCTGTCTGCCTGCTATCTACCGGAATCAAAACTCCTTCAACAAAATGCCCATCAAAAGTTTTAAATCTGGTCTTAACTGTTCCATCGTTGCTATATTGAGTTGTATCGGTACTGATTGCGGGTAATGTAAAGTTTGCAGCTAAAGATTGTCTTAATTCCTTGCTAAGATTAGTCATATCATCAAAGCTTTTGGCATGTTTTTGCCAAAGCCATTCCCATACTTGTTTAGTCCGAAATTTTTTTTCGCCGATTGTTTGGAAATAAACGGTAAGCTCTTCTAAAGAAAGTGTCCTGATATTTTTTTTGGCATTCATTTTTGCAAAAATAATGTATTGGAGATTGGAAGCTTTAAGCCGGCCGTTAATGTTCAGCTATTTTATAAAAGGTGCATTAGCGCTAATGCTCCGGCATCCTTGCAGGATGTTGCATTTGGTATTTATTGTGGATGATACATTGCTCATTGTTTCCCTTTGTAATTAATTGATTTTGGAAGCATTTGTAAAAAAGGAAATGCGTTTGAATAGTTTAGTTTATCATAAAACATTCCTAGACGATTCAAATTTTTATAACACGATGTCAACCCGCTAGCCAAAGAATTTAATTCTTTTATACGGTGTTTTATAACAAAGCTTCCTAATATAGGATGATAGACTATAACCTGCATTCGCAGCCGAAATAAATTTTATCTTACATCCCCTGTACATTAAAATAATAAGCATGGAACCTGTTTTTGTTATTGATGCATTAAGAACTGCAGTAGGTAAGTTTGGCGGCTCGCTCAGCACTATTCGCCCTGATGATTTGCTGGCTTATGTAATTGAAGCCATTATAAAAAGAAATGGAAAAATTGATGTGAATGAAATTGAGGATGTTATTGCAGGTGATGCCAACCAGGCTGGTGAAGATAATCGTAATGTTGCCCGCATGTCTGCCCTGTTGGCTGGCCTGCCGGTATCAATACCAGGAAATACTGTGAACAGGTTGTGTGCAAGCGGCCTACAGGCAATAATGGATGCTTCCAGAGCAATTATGTGTGGTCATGGAAATATTTTTATAGCAGGAGGGGTAGAAAGTATGACGAGGGCGCCTTTTGTAATGAGTAAAGCTGAAGGTGCCTACAGCAGGAAAGCAGAAATTTATGATACTACTATAGGATGGCGGTTTCCAAATAAAAGACTTACTAATAAATATTATCCATATTCCATGGGAGAAACGGCTGAGAACGTGGCAAAGCAATGGAAAATCTCGAGGCATGCACAGGATGAATTTGCATTTGATAGCCAGCAAAAATATTTTGCAGCTCTTGCCGCTGGAAAATGGAAAGATGAAATAGTTCCCGTAGAAATAACCCCAAACAAAACAGACAAAATTATTTTCGATACCGATGAACATCCTAGAAAATCTTCATTGGAAAAATTATCTCAGCTAAAGCCTGCATTTATGAAAGAGGGAACGGTTACTGCCGGCAATTCATCAGGAATAAATGATGGAGCTGCAGCGTTACTTCTTGCCAATGCAGCTATTGTTCAAAAATATAACCTCAAACCAATGGCCAAAATAATAAGTATGGCCGTTGCAGGTGTCGATCCTGCGATAATGGGAATTGGCCCCGTACCTGCTACAAAAAAAGCATTGGAGCGTGCAGGCTTGTCTGTTAGTGACCTTGGCTTGATAGAATTGAATGAAGCTTTTGCATCGCAGTCCATTGCCAGTATTCATGAACTTGGGCTTGATCTTGAAAAAGTAAATGTGAATGGCGGATCCATTGCAATCGGCCACCCGCTTGGGTGCAGCGGCGTGCGTATTTCTACAACATTGTTATATGAAATGAAAAAGCGTAGTATTAAATATGGACTGGCAACTATGTGTGTGGGAGTAGGGCAAGGAGCGGCGATTATTTATGAAAATGTAATTTGATATTCGTGCGCATAATTAGCTATACTTTCAAAACTTCATAGTATTTTATTCAATTCTTTTTTTACTAACCTGGAGTTTATATATAAAGTTATCACCAGTAAACCAATTGCAGTAATCCAAACACTCCAATGTAAAAACCAGGAAAGTTTTGCGCTATCAATAATCGCAAGCTGAACAAACATGAAATGCAATAAGGCCGTAACTAAGAGAGCTGCTACAATAATTGAAATATAAACAGGCAACCAAGTTTTGACAACGCTGTTCCCCAGCCATTTTGGAGAATAACCGAGTGTAAGCAGGAGTTGCAGATTGTCTTTGCTTTTTGCGATCATTAACTGCAGGTAAAATGAAAAAAGCATAAGGGCGAGTCCTATCACAAGTATTCCGAAGAATGCAAGAGCACTTACAATATTTTGTAATATTCTTTTTACTCTTCCAAATTTTGTTTTGTCTTTATTAAGGTGATAGTTTTGATTTTCGAGGTAAGTAATAAGTTGAGGATTGTTTGCGTCTTTTGTTTTTATGAAGACTCTTGAAGGATGTACTTTTGATACCCCACCGAAATGAAGATTGCTCCAGTCAAGAAATGTTTTTGGAACCAACACTGAATTTACCCTATCACTTAACGCAACAATATTTCCTTTAAAATTTTGTATACCGCCTGTTCCATAACATTCAAGATTAATATTAACCGAAGAAATAGTTTTAGCAGAAAGTTGTGGCAATCCCTGCGCCGGGGCGAACACATTATACATCTCTAAAAAATCAGAAGAAAAAATTATAGGAACAGTAAGTTGCCCTGGTTGCCATACAAAAGATGGGGGTACTGTATCAATAAAATCATTGTCAAGGGTTTCCAGGAAAAGATCAGTGCTGAAAGGGATAATATCACCTGCAGTTGCTTTCACCCGAAATTGATTTGCTATCAATGGAGAAAGGCCTTCTATTTCAGGGAGTTTCTCCAGGCTTATTAAATCTGAATCATTAAAAGTATTGTCCTTTCCCATGTTTTCATTGGTTACGGTTTTGGAAATGGAAATAAAATCATAGCCATTTTTCCGGGGATTATTTTCTTTAAGCAATTGCTGAATGTTTATAAACAGCTGCATGGAAACCAGTAATAGCAAAACTCCAATGCCAAGGCCGAAATAGCCGAGCCATTTGGAAAAAATATTTTCCCTTGTGATAAGTAGTGGCTGTATGTGCTTATATGATACCGGCATTTTTAAATCTTATAAGATGTTGATTTTTTTTAAAGTTCAATCAGTAAGTAATTAAATCAATATTGATATCAATAAGCTAATCACAACATCACAACTTTCTCTCCTTTTAGAAAATCAAGCATTTTTAAATCTGCAAAAACCATTGCGGCATTACGTTTTTCACATTCCTCATATATAAGTTCGGTTGCTTTTGTTCTGTTAGAATCATCAAGATGGCTATAAGGTTCATCAAGTAGTAAAAATTCAAAGGGTTGCATAAGAGAGCGGATAATTGCTATACGTTGTTGTTCCCCATAGCTACAAGTTTTAGCGGGCTTGTCAAGCTTTGAATGAATGCCTAACCGTTTTGTCATTTCTTCAATAGCGACTGACTGGTGATAAGGATCCAGTAATCTTTTTATTTCAAGATTTTCTCTTACACTCATTGAATCAAATAACCTTAGGTCCTGGAATATTATGCTGATTTTATTTTGCCTGAAAGAAGAAAAGCCTTCCGTAGAAAGCTTTTTAATTTGATCGTCACCATAAGATATCATTCCGGAATAGTCTGTTCTTAATCCATAAATAAAATGCATTAAAGAAGTTTTTCCACTACCCGAAGGTGCAACAATATGCAAATGTTCGCCTTTGGTTATTACAAGATTTTGCCCCCATACCTGCGATCCTGCAATCTTTTCTTTTTCAATAAAATCCGGCTCAACTTGCTGCAGGTTTATTTGCATATGTTTTCTTCTTTTAATTCTCCCTGCTTATAGATTAATGGCCAACAGTATCTATGGGTGGCGGTGTTATTAACGAATCGGGAATATTAACCTGAGATTTTTCCCGCTCTTTTTTTGCAAGCATCACCTTTGCTATTTCATCAAAATAATGATTCAATTGTTTTAAGCTGTTTGCAGATTGATCCACAAAATTGATCTCAGTATTCCCAGTCATTGCGTCATTATCCATTTCACCTGCTGTATAATATACGTTGTTCCATATTTTCAGGCTTTCAGCCATAATTGTTTTTGCATCAGCATCTTTACTAAGTTTTTCACTATTAAATACTGATAATATTTTCTGAATGTCTATGAACATTCCAATGGGATGGCCACTTAATTTATTGGTGAAATCAAATTTATTTTTACTTCCAGCGAGGTATTGATTTACCACCGGCTGTGTGTTTCCAATGGCAAATGTTTTATCATTCAGGTTAAAGGATACAAAATCACCGGCACTCATTTCCTGGCCTATCTTTTTGCCTGCTTCAATAAGTTTTTGAAAGCTTTGCTTATCGGCTATGCCAACTGAAAATAAATAATTTACATCCGGCCTTGAGTACACATTGGAATTAGTGATAGCGCCTGAATCATTTTTATAATTAAAAGAATCTGACTTCAATTTAAGATCAGTAAACGCAACCAGCAGGTCCCCATTATTTGCTTTCACAAAATCATCCATATTAAAACCCATCTGCCCGGAATACATGTTAAGAAACCCATCCAGCCCCGTAAGTTTAATCAATTCCTTTAATCCTTCGGGTTTATAATTCATAGCCAAAATACCCACCACATTTTGAGAAGGAATATTGCCGATCATATCGGTATTAATATTTCCTCCTTTATATTTTTTTAAAAAATCGGTAAATTCCTTTCCTGCATAAGCTCTTTGATTTACTTTGATTTTTCCATTATCAAAATCAACTGTGTAAGTGCTTATATTATCCTTAAAAAAAATATCAAGCTTGAGCATTCCCAGCATTCCCATCGCAGAATTATTTTTTATCGCTTCTTCCGTGTTGATCCATGCATGAATGTCTCCTTTTTCAGAAAGCAATTTTGAAAATTTTTCATTTTTTGCGAGGCTGCTATCAGTCTTCAAAGAGAAAAGGCTTTTACAAAGTACTGCCAGGGCAACGTTGTTTTCAACAGGGCGAGACATGTTTGATTGATTACCCGTTGAATCTGATTCCGCCGTATATTTTGAGGCATAGGAGCTGCTGTTTGTAACGTAGGCGAAATGTTTGTCGTCCCAGCCAACAATGCTTTGCTCTTTCATAGTAAGCATATTTATGTCGCCATCTTTTTTTGAAACTGAAGCAGGATCAAGATTTTTATTGAATTGCTCAAAATCTTTTTCATTTTTCAATTGGCCTTCAAAAACAATATCGTAATCGTTACCCGCTCCTTTTTTTACAAAGAAAATTATACCGGCCTTTGTGTCAATACCAGTGTTTTCAGGATTGTCGAGTAACTTTTTCATCCAGTCTTTAGTAGTCGTATCTGCATACATCTGCTTATACCAGCTTGTTTGTTTTATATCATCCCAGGTAAGTTTTTCATTAAGCGATTTTGTGTTTAGGAATGCCACAAACATGGCATTTTTTGGTATCATTTTACCTTCATCATTGCTTTTGCTACATGATGAAAATAAAAACGCCGCTGCGGTTACGGTAAGTAAAAGCCTGAAAAAAGATTTCATAAAATGTTTTTAATTTAATTGTTTGATTATTGTTATCTGAAGATTTAGCGTTGACGAAAAATAAATGATTTAAATATTAATTACAATTTTTTAAGAAAGTAACCATTAATTATTAAAACAGGAGGTAAGATTAACTAAGGGTATTTCCTGTTGCTTGCCGGTTGTAAGATTTTTTATTATACATGCTTTATTTTCAATTTCCTTCGAGCCTATTATTATTGCAAATTGAATATTTTTTTTCGTAGCATACTTAAATTGTTTATCAAGTTTTAACGGTTCATAAAAAAGCTCGCAGCTTATTCCTGAATTGCGGAGTTTTTGCATTTGGCGAAAAGCAAATCTGCTTTCATCATCTCCCAGGTTTAAGAAGAGCGCAGTTGTTGGCTTATTTATATCTGCCGGAAAAAGATTTAATTCATCCATCACATCATAAATCCTGTCTACGCCAAAACTAATGCCTATCCCGGGAATACCGGGCAATCCAAATAAACCAGTAAGATCATCATACCTTCCGCCGCCCCCAATGCTTCCTATTTCTACATTTTTTGCTTTTACTTCATAGATCACACCGGTGTAATAGTTAAGGCCTCTTGCAAGAGTAAAATCGATTGTGATTGATTCGTTTGTTCTGCCCTCGTTTTCCAGAATGAAATCCAGAATAAATTCAAGTTCTTCTATTCCTTTTTTCCCAATCTTCGTATTCCCTAATAGTTCTTTTACTGCTATAAATTTTTCCTTATTGGTACCTGAAATCTCTAAATAATTTCTGATAAATGAAACCTGCCCCGGCTTTAAATTGCCCACTTTGAGTTCTTCTATTACCTTCTCAATTCCTATCTTATCCAGTTTATCAATTGCGATAGTAATGGCGGCTATATTTTCACTTCCACAAATTTCCGCAAGAGCAGCCAATATTTTACGACTGTTTATTTTAATATCAACATCAATTTTTAGTTTCCTGAAAACATCAATGTATATTTCAGCAAACTCTACATCGCTTATTAACGAATTGCTTCCTGCCACATCAGCATCGCATTGGTAAAATTCACGGTATCTTCCTTTCTGTGGCCTGTCAGCACGCCACACAGGCTGCATCTGGTATCTTTTAAAAGGCATCGTTAGTTTGCCGGAATTCATGGCAACATACCTTGCAAAAGGAATAGTAAGATCATACCTAAGGGCTCTTTCTGTAATGTTTTTTTTATTTTTCCCGTCGAGAATTTCCTGGAAGCTTTTTTGTATTTCTTCTCTTTTTGCAGGATTATCAAGCCCGTTATTTAAAATTTTAAAAACAAGCTTATCTCCTTCGTCCCCATATTTACCGGTAAGGGTTTCAAGATTTTCAAAAGAAGGGGTTTCCAATGGCTCAAAACCATAGAGTTCAAAAACATTTTTGATAGTATCAAGAATAAATTTTCTTTTTCGGATAATTCCGGCATCAAAATCTCTGGTTCCCTGTGGTATTGATGGTTTCATTAATCCGTTCGTGTTAAATTTTTAAGTGGCAAAAATATGGCTTTACATTTTACATTTTAGTGGAAGCATTTTAATGAAAGATATTCACGCTAATGAAGAAAAAGCCTGGTATAAATTTAAATAAATGAAATCCGGCATTTATTATTATAGTTATGGAATATAATGTCATATGCGTCTTATCTAAGAATATTTAAAACAAAATATTGGCAAACCCAATCATTATAATATTTGAAACATCTAATGAAAATATTAACAAAGCGATGGCAACAGATAATGAGCATATGGAGTCTGAATAAATAACATTCTTGTTTTCTGAACTGATTGCGAAAGGAATGATCGTACTGATTGTTTTCTAAAAAAATATCCTACAATGAGTTGATAGATTTTCAAATACAGGTATTTGTATTATTTGGAATGGAAATCCACGCGAAATTTTAAAGATTGAATTTATAAATTTTAATGATGGTATTTTAGAGCAAATTATATATTTTAATTTTATCTTTCCATCTACTACAATAATAAATGATATGAGTCTGGAAGAATTTGAAAATACGCCTGATCCGAAAACAAAGCGATACATACAAATGAAAAGCATACTTGATTTTGGTATGGGCTTTATGTATATAGGTGTTGGGATTGTAATATTTTTCGCTAAGGAATTTCACCTCTATACTAACTTTACGGAGAGTACTCCTGCTAAAATATTTGCTGTATTTGTAATTATTTATGGTGCATGGAGAATTTATAGAGGATTAAAAAAGGATTATTTTAAAGAAAGATGAATTATATAAATAAAAGATGGAGAGGATTACTTTCAATAGGTGTATTTGCGCTTTCAGTAATAGTATTGCCTGGTTGCCATGATGATAATAGTCGTACGGATCTTGATACTAATGAAAAAGGAACCATACATATAAGTGTGGATGAATCTTTCAAACCGGTAATTGATTCACAAATACAGGTTTTCGAAGCGTTATATACGGGTGCCAAAGTTATTGCAGAATATAAGCCTGAGGCAGAATGCTTTAAAGACCTGATTAAAGATAGTACCAGAATGATCATTGTTACCAGGGGGCTTACTGAGGATGAAGAAAAATTTTATAAGGATAGTTTGTCTTATTCTCCAACATGGTCGAAAGTTGCCAGTGATGCAATAGCCGTTGTGGTAAATAATAATGCTCACGATTCTGTTTTTTCACTAAGCGATTTACGCGGTATATTACAAGGCACAACGGGAGATAAACAAGTGGCCGTTTTTGATGGATTAAGCGCTACCAGTACAGTGCGGTATGCAATTGACTCTATTTTGAAAGGAAAATCTTTTGATCCTAAAAAAGTATTTGCAGAAAAAAACAGCCTGGGAGTTATCGACTATGTATCCGGTCACAGTGATGTTATAGGTTTTGTAGGTGTAAGCTGGATTGGAAATAAGGAAGATACTGCCCAGTTAAGTTTTTTAAAGAGTATAAAAATCGCTGCACTTGAATGTAGTTGCCCTGAAAAAAAATATGTAAAGCCTTACCAGGTCAACATTCTAAGGAAGCGTTATCCCTTGGTACGCGGTTTGTACTATATCCTGAAAGAAAACTACAATGGATTAGGATCAGGGTTTGCAAATTTTCTGGAATATGAAAAGGGGCAATTAATTTTCAGTCGGGCATATTTAGCGCCTGCTAAAATGAACTTTAGCGTAAGAGAAGCAACATTAAATTCAAAATAATATTTATTCTTTAAATCAAGAAAAATTCGAAAAAATGAAAAAAATTAGTCTTTTAGGATCTTTAATCATGTTGGTAAATTTTTTATTTGCTCAAAGTATAGATGATGGTAAAAAGTTTTTAAACTATGAGAGATATACAAGTGCCCAGGATATATTTAGTAAACTGGTAGCGGCCAATCCTAATAATGTTGAGGCCGCGTATTGGCAGGGGCAAACCTATCTGCAAAACCAGGATAATACTGATTCGCTAGCAGCAAAAACATTATATCAAAAAACTTTGCAGGCCAATCCTAATGCACCTCTAATGCTTGTGGGCATTGGAGAAACAGAATTAATGGAAGGAAAAAAAGAAGATGCACGCAATCGATTTGAAACTGCTATAAGTCTTACAAAAGGTAAAGATGCAGGTGTGCTTGCAGCGGTAGGCCGTGCAAATATTGATGCAAGAAATGGGGATCCTGTTTATGCGATTGAAAAACTGAAACTTGCGGCAGATAAGGATAAAAAGAATTCACAAATACAGGTGCTTATTGGGGATGCTTATAGGAAGTTGATTGACGGTGCCAATGCAACTATCGCTTATCAGGCAGCTGCATCTATTGATCCAAAGAATGCCAGGGCTCCATTTATGATCGGCAGAATTTATGAAACACAAGGATTCGGACAGGAACCAATTTATATGAAATATTATAATGACGCCATTGCTGCTGATCCGAATTTTGCGCCTGTTTATTACTGGTTATATAACTATTATTATAAGCGTGATGTAAATAAATCAAGGGATTATTTAAATAAATATATAGCCGTGGCTGATGCTGATTCTAAAAACTGTTATGCGGAAGCCTCATTATTATATGTGTCTCAATTATATCAGGAGGCTATTACAAAATCTGATCAGTGTATAACATCCGGGGGCACAAAAGTGTTTCCAAATCTCTATGGTTTAAAAGCATATTCATACGATAAGCTTGGCGACTCACTTAATGCAAAAAAATATTTTGAGGAGTTTTTTACAAAAGTTAATGCTGATAAAATAGGCCCTAATGATTATGCTACTTATGGAAAAGTTCTTTTAAAATTTCCCGGCAATGATTCATTAGCATCTGTTTATGTTGACAAAGCAGTTATGTTAGATACTATCCCTGCTAATAAACTTGATTATGTAAAATCTACCGCTGCAAGCCTGGCTACGAATCAGCAATTTGCAAAAGCCGGTGATTGGTACACAAAGATATTAACGCTTAAGCCTGATTATGGTAAAGTAGATCTTTATTATGCAGGCTACAATGACTATCGTGGGGGGTCCTACCAAAAAGCTGATTCAATTTTTAAATTGTATCAAGCAAAATATCCTGAGGATATTTTCGGATGGTATATGGGAGCAAGATCTGTGGAAGGTATTGACACTACGGGTGCGCAAGGTTTGGCTAAACCTTATTACCAAAAAGTAATAGACATTTCTGATACCACTGCAGATAAATCAACCGTAAAAGATAAACTTTTACCAGCTTATAGATATATGCGTGCTTATAGCTATAATGTACAAAAAGATAAAATAACTGCAATGCAATTCAATGATAAAATCCTTATAGTTGATCCTAATGATGAACAGGCGCAGCAGGTTAAGAAACAATTAATGGGAGGTGATGTAAAACAAAAGACTAAGAGCGATGACGATAATACTACGGGCAAGGAAAAAATTAAAACAGATAATTCAAAAGAAAAAATCAAACCTGGTAAAACTAAAGTAAAACCTAAATAAAAATTTCTTATTAATAAAAAGCCCGGAAATAAATACCGGGCTTTTTCAATTTAGAAGGACCTTTTAATTGTCAGAATAAAATATATTTAAAACATTTAAAAGCTTCTGTCACATATTGATTATTGCTAATGCTGTAGTATTTTTGCAAATAATAATTTTCATTTTTAATGGAACTATTTTTATTACAAGCCCCCTCCAATATCAATAGTACGATTAATTATCTCCCGATCGGCATTCAGCTCTTATTTGCAATTGCTCTTCTTGGATTAATGATCACCGGCACCCATCTTTTGGGCCCCAAAAGAAAAACTGCTGACAAGCTGCAAAACTTTGAAAGCGGAATAGAATCCCAGGGAAATGCCCGTCAGCCAATGGCTATTAAATATTTTCTCGTGGCTATATTGTTTGTTTTATTTGATGTGGAAGTAATTTTCTTTTATCCTTATGCGGTAAATTTTAGAGAATTAGGGTGGCATGGTTTTTTAGCTGTGTTAATGTTTGTAGGATTTTTTCTCGCAGGTTTTTTTTACATAATAAAAAAGGGGGCATTGAACTGGGAAGAATAACCCAAACTCCATGAAGGGGCTTGAAGCCTAATATTTTCTTAGTAGAATTTTTAAGAGATCAGAGAATAAACAAACTAAATTATAAAACTGGTGTTTCACATAGTACATCTAAAATCGTAAATCATAACACAGAATGCCTCGTCCGGTACAATATAATATTACAGAAAAGCCAATTGAAACTCCAATTGGAACGGTAGAAGGCCCTCCGGGTTTTACAGGAGAGGGTTTTTTTGCTTCTAAATTAAGTGATGTCGTAGGTCTTGCCAGAAAAAATTCTATTTGGCCTTTGCCTTTTGCAACAAGTTGCTGTGGAATTGAATTCATGGCACTTATGGGTTCACATTATGATCTTGCCAGGTTTGGTTCAGAAAGAGTTAGTTTTTCTCCACGCCAATGTGATTTGTTAATGGTGATGGGAACTATTGCAAAAAAAATGGCTCCTATTGTAAAGCAAGTATATCTTCAAATGGCCGAGCCACGCTGGGTGTTAGCTATGGGAGCCTGCGCCAGTAGCGGAGGCATATTCGATACATACTCTGTATTACAGGGGATTGATCAAATAATTCCGGTAGACGTATACGTGCCCGGTTGTCCTCCACGGCCGGAAGCTGTCCTTGATGGTTTTATGAAGGTTCAGGATTTGGTAGGTAAAGAAAATTTACGAAGAAGGAACTCTGATAAATACCAGGAATTGATGAAGAGTTATGGTATACAATAAAGTGAAGTAAATGAAGATTTAAAATGATGTAATGTTCATTTTCAATTTTCAATTTTCAATTTTCAATTTTGCGAATGGCTTTATCCAGCGAGATAATTAAACAAAAGCTTTTAGATAAATTCGGTGAAGAAATCACCGGCTGGGAAGAGCCTTACGGGATGATTACCTTTTCCTCAAATAAAGATTTAAATCTTAAAGTACTTCAGTTTCTTTATGATGATCCTGAGTTACAATTCCGTTTTTTAACCGACCTGTGCGCTGTTCACTATCCTGAAAAAAAAGGAGAAGAAATTGCTGTTGTTTATCATCTTCACAATCTTGTTGACAACATACGCATTCGTTTTAAAATAAATACTGATATTAATCAGCCGGATGTTTTTAGTGCTACTGCATTATATGCAGCAGCAAATTGGATGGAGAGAGAAACATTTGATTTTTATGGAGTAAATTTTATTGGCCATCCAAACCTTAAAAGAATTTTAAATGTTGATGACATGGAATATTTCCCCATGCGGAAAGAATTTCCTTTGGAAGACCAGACCAGGTTAGATAAAGATGATGAAATGTTTGGTAGAAATTGATCTTAGCAATAAGGTGGAAAGAAAAGGGAGTAAGGCAAAATAAAATTATTCGTGTAATTAGAAATTATTCGTGTAATAAAAAAAGAAAAGCAAATACGGATGAGTGAGCATGTAAAATTACCAGAAGGGAGTCTTGAAAAGCAAACGACCACATTAAATCTTGGCCCTACTCATCCCGCCACTCATGGAGTATTTCAAAATATTATAGAGCTTGATGGTGAGAGAATAGTCGGCGCTACACAAACTGTTGGTTATATACATAGGGCATTTGAAAAAATTGCAGAGCATCGTCCGTTATATCAAATTACTCCGCTTACTGATCGCATGAATTATTGTTCTTCCCCTATTAATAATATGGGATGGCACATTACCTGCGAAAGATTATTGGGTGTAAAAACTCCAAAACGGGTAGATTATTTGCGTATTATAATAATGGAACTTGCCCGCATTTCCGATCACTTAATTTGTAATTCAATAGTGGGAGTTGATTCTGGTGCTTATACGGGCTTTTTGTATGTAATGCAATACCGGGAACTTATTTACGAAATTTATGAAGAAATATGTGGATCAAGGCTTACAACTAATATTGGGCGCATAGGTGGGTTTGAAAGAAATTTTACGAATACTGCTTTTGAAAAACTGGAAAAATTTATTAAAGAATGGCCGATAGTTTTAGAGGAGTTTGATAATCTTTTCAAGCGCAACCGTATTTTTATGGATCGCACAATTGGAGTAGGCCCTATATCCGCAGAGCGGGCACTTAATTATGGTTTTACAGGACCTAATTTACGTGCAGCAGGAGTTGATTATGATGTAAGAGTCCATACTCCTTATAGTAGTTATGAAGATTTTGATTTCACCATTCCTGTTGGTAGTACAGGGGACTGCTATGACAGGTTTTTAGTGCGTGACCAGGAAATGTGGCAGAGCTTATATTTAATTAAAGAAGCGTATAAGAAAGTACAGGATTTCAAAGGAGCAGATGCTGAAATATTTCACGCCGATCTTCCCGATTACTATTTACCTGATAAGAAAGATGTTTATACAAAAATGGAAGCGCTCATTTACCATTTTAAAATTGTGATGGGAGAGATAGACATTCCTGCCGGAGAAATATATTCACCTGTCGAAGGTGCTAATGGAGAACTTGGATTTTACCTGGTGAGCGATGGCGGGAGAACTCCATATCGTTTGCATTTCAGAAGACCATGTTTTATTTATTACCAGGCATATTCGGAACTTACAAAGGGAGGAATGTTGAGCGATGCGATTATAACAATGAGTAGTTTAAATTTAATTGCCGGAGAATTGGATGCTTAGAAAATAAATAATTATAATAAACCTGCCTTTTACAGGCACAGATTATGAACACAGAATTTTCAAAAGAAAAATTAGACAAGGTTAATGATCTCATTTCTCATTATCCCGAAGGCAAGCAAAAAAGTGCTTTATTGCCAGTACTTCATTTGGCTCAGCAGGAATTTGGAGGATGGCTTGATGTATCAACTATGGATTATGTGGCCACATTATTAAATATTCAGCCAATTGAAGTATACGAGGTCGCCACATTTTACTCTATGTATAATATGA
>JBBSEV010000016.1:0-80494 GCA_038239385.1 Chitinophagales bacterium | reverse complement strand
TTTATCAAAGGCTTATCCTCTTCCGGAAGGCCTTCACCAAGAAATTCTTTTATTTCATCTGCAAGCTTACTAAAAGCTTCTGCCCTTTCATTTTTAGCCGAAGCAGATGAAGCTATCGCATACAATTTGTCTTTTGCAAAAGCAGCTATCTTTTCATTTAGCTCTTCGTTTCTATATGGCTTTGTATAATCCCGTTTCTCATTAGCACCACATTTCTCCCTAAGTTCCTGTTGAGCTTTCACCTGTACCTTAATAGCATTATGAGCCAGTTCAATAGCTTTTATCAAATCTTCTTCCTGGCATTCATGTCCTTTACCTTCCACCATCATAATATTTCGATCGGTTGCCGCAATAATGAAATCCATTTCAGCTTCAGCAAGTTGAGACCGGCTGGGATTTATAACCATTTCACCATTTATTTTTCCTATTCGCACTTCTGAAATTATTTCCTGTATAGGCACATCCGAAACTGCAAGAGCTGCTGAAGCTGCAAGACATGCCATTGCATCGGGCATTACTTCAGGATCACTTGAAATCAGAGACACCAACACCTGAACTTCGCACACGTAATCTTCTGGAAATAATGGCCGAAGTGCACGATCAATAAGTCTTGATGTTAATATTTCGTAATCATTAAGGCGTGCTTCACGCTTGAAAAATGAACCTGGAATACGGCCTGCAGACGCAAACTTTTCCTGGTAATCAACTGTCAATGGAAAGAACGATTGACCTTCTTTTGGTTCTTTATTTGCAACAACTGTGGCAAGGATAACGCAATCGCCTAAACGTACTGTAACTGCACCATCAGCCTGTCGTGCCAGTTTTCCTGTTTCAATTGTAACCATGCGGCCTTCCCCGATATCAAATGTTACAGAAATGGGATTTGGAGTCATATTAATGTTGGTATTAGTATTAAAAAGTATTCCCAACCGTAAAAATCAGTTGGGAATAGCTAAAATATTATCTGAATGTAATTATTTACGAAGTCCTAACTTTTCAATTAATGCACGGTATCCAGTAAGATCATGCTTGCTAAGATATGTAAGCAAGCTTTTTCTTTTACCAACCATTGACATTAGCCCACGTTGAGTACTAAAATCTTTTTTGTTAGTTTTAAGGTGTGCAGATATATGATTAATATTCTCTGTAAGTAAAGCAACCTGTGCTTCAATCGAACCGGTATTCGCGGCTTTCCCACCAAACTCAGCGAATGCATTCGCTTTTTTTTCAGCTGTTAAATAAGACATTTTTTTGAATAAATTTATAAATTGGGTGCGAAGGTAATAATTAAATTTTAATTATAATCCCACTTTGCTATTGCACCTTTAAAATTAAGTTATTATGGAATTCAATATCAAACTGAATTGATAAACACTATACAATTACGGCAAGATTCAAGTATACATAGTTAATTCTAAGTGACCTTAAGAATTTTAAAACTTAAAAATAATACCAGCCTCTTTCTCTTAATCTTCAACTTCTAAAAGATTTAAAATTTAAAGCGTATAACGCAATAAAAACAAGACCAAAAAAACTTGAAAAAGCAGAAATGCCTATAGCCAATATATTATTACCGTAAAGATAGAAGGGAACAATGATCCCAATAATCACTCCGCCAATATATAAATAGAATCCAACACGTTTTAATCGCCACATCATCCATGCGCCTATAAGAGTAAAAATCGCAGAGACAATTGTACCTATTGCATTTTTCTTTATTGTTGCTTCTGTAAACATTTTACTAAATGAAACCATCATTTTTTCTCCAAATGCTGATTTCTTTTTTTTTCCAATTTCATAAACTATTGAATCCTTTTTGCTTAAAGAGTCGTCTGTCATTCTATTACTTGCATAAGAAATCATCTTGGCTGACTTTGCAGCAGTTGTATAAGCCCATATATTACTAAGTATTGCCCAGCTACTGCCAATGAAAGTAAGAATACAAAGAACATTAAGAAGCGTTGGCCGCGAAACCAGATCTTGCTCAAATTCAGATAAATTTGATTCCATACTATTGAATTATTACAACAATATTACACTTTTAGTAAATTCCGAAGCCTGTTCGAAAATTAAAAATGAAATTATTAAATTTATATTTGGCGTTCATAAATGACTATCTGCTTAACTGTTACCAATGATCTTAGTTACGATCAGCGAATGATACGCATTTGCTCTACGCTTGCACGTGCTGGGCATAAGGTTGAACTTATAGGTAGAAAATTAAAAACTTCAATCCAGGTCACCCAACGTCAGTTTAATCAAAAAAGAATAAAGTGCATTTTTGTAAAAGGAAAATTATTCTACCTGGAATATAATATCCGCCTATTTTTTTACTTATTATTTAAAAAAACAGATTGCATTTGCGCTATAGATCTCGACACAATTTTGCCTGTCCTTTTTTGTTCCAAAATCAAAAGTATAAAAAGAGTCTACGATGCCCACGAGCTTTTTTGCGAGATGAAAGAAATTATAAACCGCCCAATAATTTACCAGGTATGGAAAAAAATTGAACAATTTTCAGTTCCACAATTTGTAAATGGCTATACGGTTAACAAACCAATCGCCCGGGAATTTAAAAAAATGTATGGCGTAGATTATTCTATTATTAGAAGTATACCATTAAAGCAGGATTATAAGCCTCTAAATAAAGAAGAAGAATTTATATTGTACCAGGGCGCTGTAAATGAAGGACGTAGTTTTGAGACATTGATACCGGCAATGCAACTTGTGAATGCAACACTTATAATTGCCGGTGATGGTAATTTTTATAAACAAGCAAGAAAATTAGTGAAAGAGAATATACTGGATGATAAAATAATTTTTAAAGGCAAAATTGAGCCTGATGTTTTGAGTGACCTCACTAAAGAAGCCTTTATTGGAATTACGCTTTTCGATGATAAAGCCTTAAGTAACTATTACTCTCTTGCCAACAGGTTCTTTGATTATATACAGGCAGGAATACCACAGCTATGTGTGAACTATCCGGCTTATGAAGAAATAAACAAAGAATTTGAAGTAGCTGTTTTGATAGATGATTTATCTTCTGCAAATATTGCAGTACAGCTAAACCGTCTGCTCGAAGATAAAGATCTCTATTCCCGCCTGCAGGAAAATTGTATGAATGCAAGAGAAGTTTACAACTGGCAAAATGAAGAAAAAAAACTAATTGATTTTTATGAAAAAATTTCCTGATAAAGATTTTAAAAATCTTGCAGAAAATTATTAATCCACATCTATATTAAAAAATTATTTGACCATTAAAGAGAAATTCCTACATATTGTTTGTCATGATGTGCCCTACCCGCCTGACTATGGTGGTGTATACGATCTCTTTTACAAAATAAAATCCTTATTTGAAAACGACATTTCAATTCATTTACATTGTTTTGAATATGGACGGGGCATACAACCTGAACTAAATAAATATTGCAAATCTGTAAACTATTATACAAGAAAGAATATTTTAAGGAGTTCATCCTTTCGTTTACCATACATCGTAAGGTCAAGGTCTGAAATAAAATTATTGAATAATCTTTTGAAAGATGATTATCCTGTTTTATTAGAAGGTATACACTGTACTTATTTTTTGTACCGAAACCAACTGAAGAACAGAAAAGTTATAGTTCGATTACACAATGTGGAATATGAATATTATGAAGGTCTTGCTAAGACAACAAAAAATATTTTTAAAAAAATTTATTTCATTAGCGAAAGCCATTTACTAAAACGATACGAAAAAATCATTTCAGATAAAGCTATTTTTCTTTCTGTAAGTGAAACAGATAAGAACACTTATATACAAAAATTTAATTCAAAAAATATTAAATATTTACCGGTTTTTTTACCATTTAATGACGTAACATCGAAACCCGGTAATGGAACTTTTTGTTTGTACCATGGTAATTTATCTGTACCTGAAAATGAAATGGCTGTTTTGTGGATTCTGAAAAATATTTTTCAAACTATAACAATACCATTTGTAATTGCAGGTAAAAATCCATCTAAATATTTGTGCAACATCGCTACAAAAAATAAAAATGTATGCGTGGTTGCAAATCCATCACAGGCAGAAATGGATGATCTTATAAGGAAAGCTCACGTACACATTCTACCATCTTTCAATAAAACAGGAATCAAAATAAAATTATTGAATGCCTTATTTAATGGAAAATTTGTTGTGGCTAATAATGAAGCTGTAGATGGTGCCGGTGTGAGGGAGTTATGTGAGATAGCTAATTCCCAGGATGAAAATATAAAAATATTATCTGGTTTATTTAGTAAATCATTTTCAGATAATGATATTTCCGAAAGGAAGAAAATTTTAGAGACTGGTTATAATAATGATGCAAATGTGCATAAGCTTATGCAATTGATATGGTAGCATTATCATACACTTTACCTCTTTCAGTTTTTATAGTACGGGCAGGAAATTTGTTGATTACCGGGTAATCGTGAGTTGCCATAACTATAGTAGTGCCATAATCCCTGCTAATATTAAACAATAATTGCATTATCTCGTCCGATGTTTCCGGATCAAGATTTCCGGTTGGTTCATCTGCCAATATGAGTCTCGGAGAATTTAAAAGCGCCCTTGCAATATCTACTCTTTGCTGCTCTCCGCCACTTAACTCAAAAGGCATTTTAAAACCTTTTGTTTTAAGGCCAACCTTATCCAAAACATCAGCAATTTTTTCATCCATCAATTTATCATCTTTCCAGCCGGTGGCCTTTAATACAAACTTTAAATTTTCATTTACATTTCGATCTGTGAGTAATTGAAAATCCTGGAAAACAACACCAAGGTTTCTACGCAGGTAAGGGATTTTTTTCCAGTCAAGTGATTGCAGATCATACCCAACAACGTTGCCTTCTCCTTCTCTAAGGCCAAGATCACCATACAAAGTTTTCAAAAGACTTGATTTACCTGTTCCGGTTTTTCCGACCAGGTAAACAAATTCACCACGGTTTATTGTAATGTTTACATCTTGTAAAATAAGAGATTCGCCCTGGTAAATATTTGCGTTTCGTAATTCTAAAATTTGTTCTGGCATATTTATTTACTTAAACAATTAGTTATCCTATTCAAGGATGCTTTTCATTAATGCCGCAAAGTTAGTTTTATAATTATATTTTCTCACTAAGAAATGATCCACATCTGTTAAAAAATAAATTTTATTCGTAAAACTAAAAATATAGTTGTTAAACTAAATATTTAGTTTAAATTTGCTTTTAGATAAAAATAAAGGAAGATGAAAACATTAACAAAGGCAGAAGAACAAATAATGCATGTGATATGGAAACTTGAAAAAGCATTTTTACGGGAGATCATCAATGAACTACCTAACCCAAAACCGCATCAGAATACTGTCGCAACTATTTTAAAAATTCTTGTTGAAAAAAATTTTGTAGGAGTTAATGTTTATGGGAGAAGCCACCAGTATTATTCACTTGTTAATAAAGATATTTATTCAAAGGGCAGTATGAAGTCTCTTGTAAAAAAATACTTTGAGGGCTCTTTTTCAAATGCAGTATCCTCTATGGTAAAAGAAAACAATTTAAGTATCGAAGACCTAGAACTGCTTTTAAAACAACTGAAAAAAGAAAAATAAACATTGCCATGATAACACTCGTTTGGTATTTTTTAAAAGTAATTATATGCTCAGGCATTGTATGCGGATATTATTATTTGGTGCTACGCAATAAAATCTTTCACAGATGGAACAGGTTTTATTTACTTGCTTCTGTTATTCTTGCTTTAGTAGTACCACTCATGAAAATTAATATTTTTCAAAAAGCTGATGGTGATAAGGGTACTGTTGTAAAAATGTTACAGACTATTAACAGCGGCGATGAAATAATAATTGAATATAGCAGGCAAAGGGGCTTTCAATTTAGTTCAGCAAATATAGTTGGAGCAGTCTATATGTTAATTACAATACTATTTCTGTCAGTTTTTTTTATTGCTATGTATAGAATATTCAGGCTAAAGAAAAAATATCCTGAAACCAAATACGAAGGAATTAATTTCATTACAACAGATGCCAAAGGCACACCCTTTTCTTTTTTCAATTCTATTTTCTGGAATAACGCCATTGATATTTATTCCAGGCAAGGCCAGCAGATATTCAATCACGAAATTGCTCATGTAAAAGAAAAACATTCCTATGATAAATTATTCACTAATGTAGTGCTCATATTTTTTTGGGCCAATCCATTTTTCTGGCTTATTCAAAAAGAACTAAGTATGATCCATGAATTCATAGCAGATAAAGAAGCACTTGAAGACAACGATATTAGTTCATTTGCTGAAATGATTTTACAAACAGTTTACCCCGGAAAACAGTTCTCAATAACCAATAATTTTTTTCATTCACCATTAAAAAGAAGGCTAATCATGTTTACAAAAAATAAAAATCCGAAATTAAATTATCTAAGCCGCCTATTGGTTTTGCCATTGGCTGCAATAGTCTTCCTGGCGTTTACTCTTAAGTTGAAAAATATTAATTCGCTTACTAACTATGAAGGAAAAAAAATCACGGTAATTATTGACCCTGGCCATGGTGGAGATGACAATGGTGCTGTTGAAAACAACACTAAAGAAAAAAATCTGAATCTTGCAATCGCGAAGGAGATCAAGCTTCTTAACAGAAATGAAAATATAAATATTATTTTATCAAGAGAGGCAGATGAATCCAAATCTGTACAGGACAGGGTAAAATTTGCAGATGAAAAAAAAGCCGATTTGTTTATTTCCATTCATGTTGATGCGGAAGAAAATAAAAACATTCATAGCGGGCTAATTATTTTTATACCAAAAAATGATAACTTCTATTTGAAAGAAAGCAAGTTGCTTGGCTCTGCATTGATTGAATCATTTAAAAATAATTATCAACTTCAGGTAACTGATGATTTAAAACAACGTGAACAGGGAATATGGGTTTTAAAAGGCAACCAATGCCCTTCCGTTTTACTTGAAACAGGTTTTCTCAGTTCACAAAGCGATCTTGAATATTTAATTAATCCTGAAAATCAAAAAATAATTGCTCAAAATGTTTTGAATGGAATAGAAAAATATGCAGAGCAAAATTTATCAAAAAAAGGAAACTATAATTCTGTTAACACTATTCCAACTGCAAGACTAAACCATAATAAACTTGAAGAAAGGAATGAAGTATTTATAGATACAAAAAATAAAATCATCTTTAAAGCAGATAAAATTATAAACACAACAGAACCAAATAAAACCATTGTTTATATACCAAAGGCAGTTTTAATTGTCAATGGAAAAATTGTAAATAATGAGGTTTTAAAAGACAAGACAATAACATCAAAAATACTTACGATTCATTCCGGAGATGAATTTGAGATGTTGAATAAATACGGGCCAGAAGCTAAAAATGGCGTATTGGTTTTTGAAGATGCAAAAATAATTAATAAGCCGCCGTATCCTAATGTGTCAGATTCAAAAAATGAGCCCATATCTTCGGCCGCCGCGTCTTCTGTAAAAAATGATTTCATAAATGATACCATTCCTGAAAAGCTTTTTACTAAAGTAGAAAATGAAGCTGAATTTCCGGGCGGGCATGAAGCATGGATAAAGTATATCGTGAGCAAAATTCAATTGAATGAGAAATTATTTAAAAACGGGGATTTCGGAACCTGTGTTGTAAAATTTATTGTGAATACGGATGGAAGCATAAGTCATGTCGAAGCAACAACAATGAAAGAATCCGAATTAGCTAAAATCTCCGTAGATGCCATAAAAAATGGACCAAAATGGATTCCCGCGAAAAATAACGATCGTCTAGTTGCGTCTTACAGACTACAACCGGTAACGCTAACCAACCCTAAATAAACTTTTTATTTGCAGCAATTAACATGCATCTTTTTTATAAAGAAAAGGCGCGGCGAAATCAGAAAAGCTATTTGTTGACTATAAAACTTAAAGTGCTTGTTCCTACAAACCCTCCATCAGAAATTCCTTGGGCCACAATCAAATATTTTCCCGGTACATCCGAAGTATAGAAAGAAATATCCTGCCTGCCATTGATTGTTTTAAGGTGAGGCAACCAGTATAAAACGTTCCTAAAGTCGGGGATGCGTGTAGAAGACTGCTGGGCTGTTTCATATTGCGGGGAATAAAATTCTCTTTCAAATTGCAATCCATCATATTCAATCACGTTAGAGCCTGGCGCTAGTTCATAACCTTCCAGGTCGCCGTTATATGTTGAATAACTTACAATGCCATCATATGCTCTTGAGCCAAGAAAAAACCTTGTAGTTGTTATATCAATTTTTTTAATTCTCAACGGGTCAACTTCCATTATTTTATTGATATTAAAAACGGGTACGCCATCTATAAGTACCAGGGGGTCTTCATTGAAATAAAGTTTTTCAAGTTCATTATATACTTCGTAATGAAAAGTATTCTGCCTGTTTCTTACATGTACTTCTTTTACATATTCCCTCATAACTTCTTCCATAGAGTGAAAGCGTGTGTAATCATCGAGATAATATGTTCTTGATGGAAAGCCAAAAAAGGCAGTGGTATCTAAATTGGCCGGTAAAATATAATTAACTTTTTTACCGGGTTGATAAAAATTATCTGATTGTACGCCTATACTTCTCTTTATAATTTCAGCCTTATAGCTGCGTATTAAATTAATAGGTTCAATTCCAAATGGTGAAAATTTATCAGAAAAAGGATTGTCTATAGATACCCGGTAATTACTATCAGCTATTTCAGCTTGTGAAATTAATTCGTGACTGCCATAAAATTTTCCAACATTAAATTTTACAGGTTTTGATATTGAAGTAACAGAACGTGAAAATTTGAAATTATTTCCAGGAACAGATAAATATACAGGGAAGGATGTATCCTGTAAAAGGCTATTCCCTGGCAATATTCTCCCCGTTACGAGGAGTCCCTCTTTTTCAGGTAAAAATTTAAATGCTGGTTTTGTGTTTTTAAGAACGTCTTCCCACTTAAATCTTCTCCATCCTTGTGTAAGCATCAGGTTGTCAGTTGCTTTATCGACTTCAGCACCTGAATTATTAAAATAGTATTGAGGAGATTCAACTGTGCCTTTTATATCAGAAGAAAGCCATAGATAATTTAATATATTCATTTCCTGCTCAGGTTGTAGGGAATCTAAAAGGTAAACTGCAACAGACATATCTGCGTTCACCGGATTTCCGCTAGCCTCATTGGTTAAAATATTCAGGGTTACTTTTTTTCTTGTTTGGAAATCAGTACCAGAATTGAGAAGCTTTATTTGTAATAACCGGGTAGGCCTTTTGAAATAAAGCCTTTCACAAACAGGTTGTTTATTTTCATTAAAAACTGTTAATTGAGAAATGCCATCACCGATATCTGATTTATTCATAATAAACTCTGCAACCCCCTTTTTTAAGTACTCTATTTTGGCATACTTAGCTAAGCCCTTTGCCTGCACAAAAAGATAAACCGTATGCTCTGTTTCCACATTAGTCGTTACATTTATCCGTAAGGTGCTTCCTTCGTCTTTTAAGTGCATAGCCCAACCGCTGGTATAAATTTCCGGTAAAGTATAGGTGAGTGTTTTGTTATTTATATTAATTACACAATGGTATTCATTATCTTTTATAGGGTTAAAAATAAAAGTTCCCATACCAAATCGTTCAGTTTCGAAATTTAGAATTGTATCGTTCTTTCCATTTACAATGATTCCTTTTACTGATACTCCCTTGCCATAAGCATTTGTTACTTTGAAAGCAACAGTATTATTTAATCCATAAACAAGATTACCTCCTTCCGGGAAAAACTCAATTGAATTACGCGGAATGGTATCCATCTTTGTTGATCCTGCTTTTTTATCAGGATTGATTATACTGATAGATTGCTCAAAATAGAAACCGGGATCAAAATTTTTCATCCAACTTGTGTAGGCCCTTAATAAATAGTTGCCTGTGCGTATCGAAGAAGGTATAGTAATGGAGCCATTACCAGTCCCTGAATCAATAGCTATTTTAGCCTGCAATAATTGTCTATTGTCATTATTAATAACCTCAATATAACAGATTTTGCTTAACGCGGAAAGATGATTGCTGACTGCATCTGTTATATAACATTTGAACCATAATATTTCACCAGTTATATACACTGTTTTATCAGTGTGAAGAAAAACTTTTTCCTGATAAACAGCAGCATTATATTTTTCAAAACTTTGTTGAACAGTTGAAATCGCATCCTGTGAAAATGCATTGACTATGAAAAATAAAAAAAGAATTGAGCAAAATATTTTTTTAAAATTCATAACCCTTATAAAATGTTTTTAATAATTTTTTCAGACAAATAATTTTACCAATAGGAAGGTTTTATATTAGTGCCTCCCTGTAATCTGCAATCCACACATGGTTTTTTTGTAACAACAAGCCCTCCCGTTACAAAATACCAGGGAGTATAGTCAGGATCAGGATAGCTATATATTAAATAATTAGATGGATTCAACGATAATACAATTTTGTCACAGAAACCTGTTAATACTAATCTTTGCCAGTTAGTAAGTTCATCATTTTTTATAAAAAGCTTTTGTTGCTGAACATTACATGCAGTTATAAAACCGATTACTATTTCATCACGGTTATTCACAGAATGAATATTGCCGGTCAATTGTGAAGGCTGTACATCGAAAATAGAACCCTGTTGCTCTGTATTCTTTTTAAGTATCTGGAAGTATAAATATGCTGCTTGAGTAATGGCATATTGCTTTACCTGTATCCCATAACGAACTCCTATTTTTTCTGAATTTTGAGGGATTGTAATAATAGGAAACTGGCTGATGACATCTTCCGTAAGTGCTGTAGTTGATCCGGTAATTATATCATTTGAATTTGTTATATGCCAGCAATTATAAATTTGGTTGGTTGAATCGCGAAAATACATTATCCCATTATTAACCCCTATCTCTGAATTACCCTCTGCATGGTACTGCGATGTTTCAACATAATCCCATCGATAATATCTTGTATTGTTTGCTGGATCATGCGTGTTTACATAAATGGTAAGATCATCGGGCTGCTTGTAATTTAAACTATCTATTGCCGGTGTTGTTTTTACTTCAACAAAATCAGAAAGGTATTGCCCCCCCGAAGCAGTAGTAATTTTCAACCGGTAAGTAGATGAGGTATTTAATGAAAGGTGATTGATAAAATAATTGCCGGGAGCCGATTCATTCAATTGAAAATTTTCACCATTACTGCCTTCAATGATCACGATTGCATTTCTTTCAGGAGAATTTAAAACAGTATCAGATAATTTTCTTGTGCGGCTTAATTGAATAGTAGTTGGCGAGTCAATACTATTTACCATTACACCATCGACTACTAAATAGTTATAATCAACTTTTAACGCAGGTGGCTCAAATTGTCGCTTACAACCAGCATGAATTATAATCAAAATAAGAGCGGAAAATAAAATATAACTGTATTTCATTTTAAAATCTAAAATTATAAGTTAGGTATGGAATGATGGTACCAAATATTGATAGCTGGTAACCTTTGATAAGACCGTTTTCCTGGACAAAATATACAGAATAAGCATTCTCTCTTGCAGAAAGGTTATATATTCCTAATGACCATGAATTATGAAGCACTTGTTTTACTTTATGATTGCCGTCAAGGTTAATAGAAACATCAGATCTAAAATAATCGGGTATTCTAAATTCATTCCTATCAGAATACAATACCCTTTGCGAACCATTCGAATTAAAAATAGCTATAGGTAAAGTTATTGGCCTGCCCGTACTATAAACAACGTTTAGAGAAAGACTTAGCCTGTGTGAGAATTTATAATTACTGATGAAGTTTACATTATGCGGCTTATCATAACTTGCAGGATAATAATTTCCATTGTTTATGGATTCCCCTGCAAGCGCATCATCTTGCTTTAATAATGTTCGTGAATAAGTATAGCTCAACCATCCATTTAATTTACCCGTTAATTTCTTTATTAAAAATTCAATGCCATAGGCTTTACCTTTTGTATTAATAATATCAGTTTCTATATGATGATTGAGCAATAGAGAAGCGCCACTTTTGTAATCAATAATGTTTTTAAATTCTTTATAATATAATTCAAGAGATGTTTCAATATTATTAGAATTAAAGTTTTTATAAAACCCAATTGAAATTTGTTGTCCTGTCTGAGGCTTTATGTTTCTATCACTTAATTTCCAAATATCAACAGGCGAGATTGACACTGTATTTGACAGCTGGTGTATATATTGTCTTAAAGTATTGTATCCAATTTTAACCGAAGCGTCACCGGGCAAAGCATACCTTAGTGAAACCCGATATTCAGGGCCCTGATAAGTTTTTATAACTTTTCCGGGGCCATAAGAAGAAGTGTCGGTTATTGTAGACATTTCCTTAGGTATTCCTTTTAGATAACTATAGGTATCGTGCGCCCCTAAATAATTAAACATTGAATATCTTAAGCCTGCATTTAATGACAGGTTGGAAGTTAAATTGTATTGATACCCTAAATACGCTGCGTTTTCCAAACCCTGTTCAGCCTGCAAAATATCAGGACTTACCAGAGACTGGCTGCCGTAAGGTAGAAAGCTTCCGGGGCTTAACTTATAATAAATTGAGTTTAGCCCAAAGCTAAATGATTGCCTGTTATCCGGCTTGTATGTAAAATCTGCTTTGAAATTATTTTGATTAATATCGTAGGTAAGTTTATAGCTGTTTACCGGGTTTGAATTACTTGTAACGTTATATTGATAATTATCAATACCTGCTGAAATAAGTGTAAAAAATTTATTATTGAAAATATGCTTCCACTTTATAATAATATTTTTATTTCCATATTTATAAGTAGTATCCTTATTAAACCGGAAATTATCATTACTTAAATAACCGGTTAGGTATAAATTATTTTTCGAATTAATGGTGTGGCTTATGTGAATATTCAGATCATAAAATGAAGCCTTGCTATTGCTATAAGCTGAATTGGGAACCGTTTTAAGTAACCAGTTAGAATAAGTGGTACGGCCGCCAAGAATGAAAGAAGTTTTATCTTTTTTCAGAGGGCCTTCAATTGTGAACTTACTTGTGAGTAACCCGATTCCACCGCTACCGGATAATTTTTTATCGTTGCCATCTTTGGTTGATACATCAAGCACTGATGAAAGCCGTCCTCCGTACTTTACCGGTACTACACTTTTATAGAGCTCTACCCCTTTTACCACATCAGAATTAAATGCAGAAAAAAATCCAAATAAATGGGAAGGATTATAAATGGTGGCATCGTCAAATAAAATAAGATTTTGATCTGCAGATCCACCCCGAACATTGAAGCCGGTACTCGCTTCGCCTACAGAAGTAACGCCGGGTAAGGTAAGTACTACTCTTAAAATATCCGATTCTCCAAATACAACAGGAACTTCCTTTATAGTTTTAATAGAAAGCCGGTCAATCCCCATTTGTGTACTCCTTACATTTGATCGTCTTTCTGAAGTAACGATAACGTTTTTTAAGGTAGGTATATCATCCTGCATTTCTATGTTTAATTTCCCATCGCCATAAACCAAAAGGCGACGCCTGGTTTCTTTCATGCCAAGACTTGTAATTTCTAATATATGATTGCCGGGCTGAATGGTGAGAGAGTAATATCCAAACTGGTCAGTAACCAACCCGGTATAAGCGCTGTCAATATAAATTGAGGCGCCGGGTAATGCCTCTCCGTTCTTTATATCTTTTACGAAGCCTGTAAGAATTACATTATTTTTTTTTACGGATGATTTTAAACCTATCTCAAATAATTTATTTTCTGTAAATATTGGCCTTGTTTTTTCTTTTGTTCCATTTTGGTCTTGTACCACATCTGGTTCTTTGGAGATAATTTTTTCGCCAGGATCAAAAAAGTCATCAGCCAGCGTTGTTTGAAGAATACTGTTTTTGGTTATAAAAACATTACCTGATCCATCCAAAGAATAATGAAAAGAAGTATTATTAAATATTTGATTTAAAGCTTCAGCAAGAGGTTTATCAACTATTTTGGTATTGATTATAAATGAATCCAGCGCAGCTTCATCATAGTAGAAATGCCAGGAATTACCATTTTCAACATTCTTTACAAACTCCGGAAATTTCGTATTACTAAAGTCACCGTTCACGTTGTGCTGTTGCCCATTAGCACTATATACATACAATAAACAGCAGACGCAGACAACACTGCGGCCAATACATCTCATAATCATTTAGTTAATGTTTCATAATAAGCAACAGCCTTTACTAATTCTTCTTCTGTATTATTTTTAAACCTGAACTTATTTTTTCGAATAAATGTTTTTACCAAATCCTTTTTATCATTAAGCGCTTTTAATATTGAAGTCGTCTTTTCAATAGAATATATGCTATTTCCATTGAGTATAAAAATTTTATCTCTTTCAGTAAATTTTGGAGGGTCTTCAGGATTTAATGTCATTTCTACTTTTTTAATACGGCTTACTAAAACACTTGCTTTGCCCGAAAATATTATATCAAAAAAGCCGCTACTAATATCTTTCGTATTTTCTTCGTTTGCAATAATATTTTCAAACCTATGGCCCGAAATGATAAAATATTTTATTTTTTCATTGAGCAATTTTATCCTGGTATTTTCATCATAACGGTTTATAACAACTTCCTGTCGAACAAGGTCAAATAATAAAGGCACATCTTCGTATAGTGTGCCATCATAAAAGATTGCACTGCTTTGCATTTCCGGGGAAATAAAAAATTGAGTCCCTTGTATGCCGCTTTTATATTTTGCGTATTCTCTCCCATTGTATAGATGAGATTTGTCGCCAATTTCATTTTGATAATATTCTTTAATATTATCATAAGCAGATGATTTATTGGAAGAAGTTGTTTGGGCAATTGTATGATTGAAAGAAAAAAACAATCCCACAAAAACAACAAGGTACAGGCAATACATTTTGGAAAAAAGAAGTTTATTAAATAAATGTACAATTATATTTTTTTACTTTTTTAAAACTGCCTTGCGTAGTGATCAAAAAACTACGGGAGTTTATTTCATGAATATAAAAATAGTAACCTGCATTCAGTAAAAGGGCAGATCAAAATGCTATCATGCAGGTTTTCCATCTCTATATAATTTCTCAGTTTTTTGTAAACGGAAATATAAAATAGCAAGTACAAAACATACCGCACTTACCATTACCCATAAAATCTTGTAATTATAATGCTCAACAATTAAAGAGCCGGCAATTGGCCCGAAGGTTTGCGCAGAGGCCCATGCAACTGTATACAATGCTGCATATTGTCCCCGGTTATTTTGAACCGTTCTGCCAATCCACCATGCATTCATAAATGGCATAGCAAGTATTTCACCAAAAGTTAAAAATATCATGGCAGTTAATGCAATAATCGCCGGATTATAAGATGGAATAATTAGTATCAAAAATGAAATCGATACAAGAATTACCCCGCTGGATATATAATGAAGCGATGGCCTTTTTCCTTCCAGCATAAAAATGGTAATCATTTCAAATACCGCAATGATTAAACCGTTTAAAGCCATTACCATTCCAATAAAAAAAACACTTAGATTTAATTTTTCTTTAAAGAAAACCGGGATGGTGGTGAATAATTGAAAGAAGCAAAGTGCAAATATAAAGATCAGAAAAACAAATACCAGGTAGGCCCTGTCTTTATAAACTGAGTTCTTAATGGTAACCTTCTTTTCTTTTATTCTCTTTTCCGTTTCACTATTACGATTAGGCGATAGCGTTATGTACAGCAAAACTGCAGCAACAAGATTAGTGATACCATCCACCCAAAATAAAAGGTTATAATTAATGCTCGCCAGAATTCCTCCTAATGCACCACCTACCGCCCAACCCAGGTTTATTGAAAGCCTGTTAAGGGAATAAGACCTTGTTCTGTTCTGTTCCTTACTATAGTGGGCTATCGCTACAGTATTCGCTGGCCTGAAAGATTCATTCATAACAGCCAGGATAAAAGTAGTAATACAGATAGCCGTATATGAATGCATTTGCCCTAAAACAATAAACATAGCGCCGCCACCAATTAAGGCGGATATCTGTACATAATAATAACCCACAGAATCCACGAGTTTTCCTCCAATCAATGCACCTGTTATTGCGCCCAGCCCAAATAAACTCATTACTAATCCTGCTTTGCCGATGGACACTCCATAATGTTGGGTAAGATACATCGTCATGAAAGGTACAACCATCGTTCCGCTGCGGTTTACCAGCATTACGAGAGATAGCCACCAGGTGCCTGAGGAAAGGCCTCCATATGCTCTTCTATAAAGTGAGAGTGTGTTGCTTATCATCAAAGCAAATATAATGAGCTTTGTGAACTGAGTATACGCTTTAGTTTAAGCGTGACCTCATAGTAAGCTAATTTTTAAAGATCAATATTTAATGATGAGGAGTACATCACAATTAAAGCATATTCATATAACTGCTTTATTATTGAATTTCTTTTAAAATGACAGGAGCAAGAAGATCACTCCATTTTTTATATTGAACACCGGAAGGATGAAGGCGGTCGATCGCTATTAAAGATGGGTCATTTTTTGCATCACGCGACACAGGAGTTACATCAATATAATGAACGCCTGCATTCAATGTTATTATTTTATTCGCTGCATTAAAGTCATCAATCTCTTTTGCAATTTCAGCAGTATCTGATCCCTGGGCAAAAGGAGTAACACTATAGTCGGGGATTGAAATCACAAACACGTGATCTTTATTATTTCCCGCATAAGTAATTGCCCTGGAAAGTAATTCTGTAAACTCATTTTTATATTCATCTAATGATCTTCTCTGGTATTGATTGTTCACACCGATAAGAAGTGACACAATGGAATAATTTTTTCCCGGAGGGTTATCATTCAAAGCATTTAAGAGATTGGCAGTGGTCCAACCTGTAACAGCAATAATATCCGGATTAGCTACATCTATATTTTGTTGCCTTAAAAGTTGAGCTGTTTGTGCTGGAAACCTTTCTGTTTCGTCAACTGATTCTCCAATAGTATATGAATCACCGAGAGCGAGGTAAGTTTTATGAATTGTATCCATTGCAACCGGAGGCTGTTTAGCCGAGTTATCGTTTTTTTTCGAACACGATGATAAGAATAAAAAAATGATTGCAATGCTAACTAACTTTTTCATAAGAATAAACATGTAAAATACTATTTACGAAAAAATGCAATGGCAGGATGGTAAAATTGTGAAGAAGATCCTCAGTTTGCAAATTAAGGATGGCAGCTCTTTTATTATTTAATCCTTCTATGGATAGCGAATATGGGTTTCTTCGCACTGAACGTTACTACGGATAGCCGGGATGAAGTCAAAAGAATTCTCTCAATCAGTGACCAATGTTGTGCGGCTTTTTTTTATTCTGATGCTTCTTTGTTAATGTCTACAATGATTTCATTCGCTCGTGTTATTGTACTATCATAATTGGATATAGCAGCTCTAAAATTATATTCTAAAAAATAAAACATTGAGTGCATTTTTTTTGTAGTTAAAAAAGTGTTTAATGATAAATTCCCCAGTTCATTTTGACCTGTATTTAGAATTTTAATTTGTTCATTATTCATAAAGTTAGCTTCTATAATCAAATTAGGGATGGTCTGTTGATAGTATGTCAATATACTATTCTTCAATTTATCATTCTCAATTGTCCCAATTTTTCCACTTGACTTAAAACCTTCGTACCTGCCACTATTGAAGTTAGTAGTAAAAGAAATTATATCTGTATATGGACCCAAAATTGTATCGCTAACCTGGTCCTTTTTTAATGATAATATATATTTGTAATTAGAGTCCAGCTTTATCGAGGTTTGTTTATTATCTTTTAGCAGCTTAATGTCGCGTGTTAAGTCTTCTCTTAATTCAATTAAGAATTTCTTTGCTTCTTTTTGTTCATGCCTGTGTTCACTCCAATTGTGTAACCAAATTGAAAGAGTTACCGCAAAAACGATTATGAAAATTTCAATTACTATTTCTTTCAATTTCTCGCTGAAAGTATAATTAAGGCTTTTAACTGTTTCGTAAATTCTTTTAGTATGTTTTTTTATTTCTTCTTGCATATTCCTTAGTAAATTTTATCTGTCCATTTTATCGTCAAACGTGTTAATATCTATATCTTCTTCCCGCTATTCGCCGTTATACCAAAATTAACAAGTGGTGCTGTCCTTACTTTAAAACTATTGCTGTCCCGTAAAAGTATTTCATTTATAAAAAAGGAGACCATGAAGCCTCCCAATTGTTGGTAGTTTTGAGTTACCACACTTAAAACATTCCAACATGAACAAAAGTACTTTTTAGCGGACAGCCGATCTTTACTCAGCTTTTGAAATTCATTCCAAAAGATAGTATCCTTTATATTACAATGCAGAATCATGCCGAAAGATATTGCAAACGTTTTACTACTTATGGGCATTTGGTTACGATACTATATTCCTTCTTCAATAATTGTAACTCGCTAAGAGAAGTTACAACCGGCATGATAGCTTCGGAAAAGCGTTTATCACATCTTGGCATTCGTTATCACCCAAGACATAGCACTATATCAGATGCGAATACACGAAGAAACGAAGAAGTATTCGGCGAGATTTATAGTTCTCTTTTTAAGCTATATGCTTCTTTTTTATCGGACAGCCGAAAAAAAAGTAACGCTTCCAGATTATACATTATCGATAGCACAGTTATTTCTCTTTTTCAGGAAGTGCTGCGGACTTCACGTAAAATTCCTGTAAGTGGAAAGAGAAAGGGCGGTATTAAAGTGCACTCACTTATAAGAAGTGATCAGGATGTTCCTTCCATGGTACGCATTACGGAAGCGGCAGCCAACGATTCACAATTTTTAAAACAGGTTAATCTTCCAAAGGGTTCAATAATTGTTTTTGACCGGGGATATCGTGATTTTGCAACTTTAAATCGATTTAGTAGTGAAGGTATAACCTGGGTCACCCGTCTTAATAAGCTCTTTACTTATACGGTTATACAACAATATCAAGTGTCTAAAGATTCCGCCATTATCGGTGATCAACAAATTCAATTAGGCTGGAGATCCGGCACCAGAGTAACTACAAAACTTTTTTATCTACTATGATAAAATTATTTTCAAAACTTAAAGGATGGGCTTTTGCCGATGAAGGTTTTATTAATCAGAAGCTACGGAAGAATTACTTCAAAAGGGTTACATCTGTTAACCTGCATCCGGCAGAACATGAAGTACCGTCTTTAATTTTACAGATAATAGTGAGAATAATGAACTAATAATTTAATGGATATACATATCGATTTATAACCGGGGTAAATTAAATTCACTGAAAATAAATAATTTGCATTTAATATTTTAGAAATGATCTACCAAAACCCAATAACATTACTTACACCTGTAAGAAAAGATTGCTTTGAGAAACTTAATGAAATACTTGAGAAATTTAAAGTAGGGCTTAATACCGGGCTCAATGAAAGATTCAATCAGCTTGGTACTCTTCATTATGCACGATGGTTTGTGTTACGGGAGGATTCTTTTAGGGATAAAACTGCTTTTCCAATACCCGAAAGATTAGTATTCTCATCGAACTTCGATGGGAGTGAAGAAGTGCATTTAATTGGCCTGGTAAGCGTTTTCCCTGAATATTTTGATGAATTGTATGAATGTTGCGAAGGTTATCCGGAGCCTGGTGTAAGAAATACGGAAACCAGGAAAAATTACCTCGCAAAATGGAAAGTAAATACATCCGCTTTTTATGTTGGTGCGCCAGGCAGAAGCTTACAACAAATAAAGCAGGAGGACAGGTTAAAAGATTATATCTGGGACATTATAAACGAAAATAATTGGGAGGGCAGATCGGCCCTTGAAATACAAAAGTTAATTCAGCAAAAGGTAGACACAAACCCTGAATTTGAATGGTCAAAAAAACGAGATGCAATAGCTTCCGTAAACTGGCCCGGTATGATCATTATGTCTTTAATTATTTTGATTCTCTTGCCGGTAATAATTATCTGGATTTTAATACTGCATTTTTTTTATGAGCGAAGGGACACTAACTGCGAGGTTAAGCGCAGCGAACTCAATGACGATTTGGTACGCAGGCTCGAATGTGATGAAGATTTGTTCAATCAAAATCAATTTACCCAGGTATTAGTAATGAAGCCCGGCATGGTCAGGCTGATAACAGTTCAGGCACTGATGTTATTTGCAAGGACGTTAATAAAAAATTTCTTTGTTAAGGGAAAGTTGATGGGCATTCCCACTATACATTTTGCCCGGTGGGTTTTAATAGATAACCATAAACATATGATGTTCTTTAGCAATTTTGACGGAAGCTGGAATCAATATCTTTGTGATTTTATAGATAAATCAGGATGGGGGCTAACCGGCATTTTCAGTAATACAATGAATTTTCCAAGAACAAAATTTTTGTTTACACATGGCGCCTATGACGAAGAACATTTTTTGGCCTGGAGCCGTGGCACACAAATACTTACCCAGGTATGGTACAGTGCCTACCATCATCTTTCCATAAAAAATATTGTGAATAATACTTTAATAAGAAACGAATTGCGTGAAAATCTCACTGAAAAACAGGCGCAATTGTTTCTTAAAAGATTTTAAAATAATAACTAATGCAACAACTGGAACTTTCGGAAATCCAGGGCTTCCTGGTAAGAGATTATAAAGAGATGTCTTATTCAAAATATTTTCTTTTACAAATTGCAGATGTAAATAAAGCCAAGATTTTTATTAAAGCGACGGCAAAAAAAATTACAACTGTTACTAACGAAATAAAGGATAGCTATTTGAATATTGGTTTTACAAGTGCAGGGCTCGAAGCATTGGAGTTAGCACAAAATAATATTCGCTCCTTTATAAGAGAATTCCGGGAAGGGATGGTAACTCCTCACCGGCAAAGACTTTTAGGAGACTATAACAGCAACAGCCCGGAAAACTGGAATTGGGGTGGCCCTAATAATGAAGTCATCCATATAATATTGATGATTTTTGACCGGGATGAAGAAAAAATAAATACACATTTCAAACACATGCGTGAAGAATTTGAGCAGCATGGATTGAAGGAGATTTTCATTTTGGATGGGGAAACCTTCCCGGAAGGCCGGGAACATTTTGGTTTTAGAGAGAGTATTGCCCAACCAGCTATTATCGGTACCGGGGTAAATGGAATTAGAAATGATAACATAGAGCCCGGCGAATTTATAATGGGATATAAAAATGAATATAATGTATATCCCGATACCCCCCTTATTAAAGAGAGCCAGGGAAATGTACAAATGCTTTTCGACGATGCTGGCGGCACAGGTTATAAAGATCTGGGTCGCAACGGGACATATTTTGTACTTCGCCAACTCAAAGAAGATGTAAATGGCTTCTGGAATTTTCTAAATGAAAAAAGTAAAAATGAAGATGGTACGCTGAATGCCGAGGCAAGTACAAAGCTGGCAGCAAAGATGATGGGGCGATGGCCAGGTGGCGCACCACTGGTAAAATTTCCTGATAAAGATCCGGGCATAATAAGTGATGACAATGATTTTAATTATATGGATACGGACAAACTTGGGTTGAAATGTCCGTTTGGTTCACACATCCGTCGTACAAATCCCAGGGATAATTTTGAAGAAACAGGCCCTTTGGAATCATTACGGCTTACAAAAAAACATCGCATAATGCGTAGAGTACGTTCATATGGAGAAATGTTTACCGGCTCCGCAACACATCATACACCGGATAATGAAGTAGGGATATTATTTGGTTGTTTTAACGCGGATATTTCACGTCAATTTGAATTTATTCAATATACCTGGGCCAATTATCCAAAGTTTAAACAATTGTATGCTGACCCAGATCCTTTTATTGGAGTAAGGGAAAACCTTGATAACGGGATTGAACAAAAGTTCACCATTCCACAGGAAATAGCTAATAAATATATTACGGGATTGAAAAGTTTTGTAACTGTAAAGGGAGGTGCGTATTTCTTTTTTCCTTCTGTGACTGTCGTCGATTATTTGAGTACGATTTAATTGAATATTTTATTGCAAAAAAACATCTGCTATAGTTTTATATGTAAATAAATCTGAACCCAAATAACTTTTCTATTTGAAAATCCTGAACCGTTTTGTCCATTTCATTTTTACTCAAAACCCTTGCACGGGTTATACGTAAGTTCAACAACCCTTTTGAGCAGGCGGTTCAATACTTACATCAGCAATTAAATAGTTTCAAAAAAATCAGGCCCCGCTATTGGTTCAAAAACAGGAGTATGGTTACGTTCGTGGCGAAACTTTGAGAGCTCTTCATATGCCTGCTTTCTTACACGGTTAAAATTACCGAGTGGCCTGTGTTCAGGGAGAGAGTGCCAAATATCAAAGGACAAGTTATCTGCGAATTCCATTTGTGCAGGTGTATTAAAAACCTGTTTCAAAATTTTTATCTCAGCAACTTTAATAAATGGCGATGTCCATGCGATTGTCGGGTTTTCTATCGGCATTTTGTCCGCATCTGTTTGAAATTGTATAAAGAAATCAAATCGAATTTCATTCACCTCTAATGTTTTTGCCATGTTTATACGCAGGTAATTATGATCACTTGTATCTTCAATAATAAGTTCATTACCTATTGATGGTTTTAAAAAGTACTTTACAGCGGTGGAATCATTCCCATACCGGTAAGGCTGCGTACTCCAATAGGGTATTTCAAATGGATTGGTACAGCGAATATTTGATTTGAGCAATCTCTTTAACAGGACCCAATGTAAAGGATTAAGAAAATAAGATACAAGCTTCAATTTGTTTTTTGTCGTAGCGGCTTTTAGTAAATACCTGAATTGCGCTATATTTTTTGAAAAGAAAGTTTCATGGCTCATTAATAGAAAATCCTGTGTCTGCTCGGAATGATGATTTTTTAAAAGCTTTTCTCCGGGAACATTCATTAGTTTAATGGCGATGCCTCTTATATCTTTTTTCCTGTCATGCTGCACGATAGTACTTGCATTAGAAAATCTTATCCATGCTGGATATGTAATAGGTTCTTTAAAAATTCCCAACTTTAATTCGTTGGAAAGGCCGGGAACTACAGTAAATACTGCTTTTACACAACCGTGCATTTTTGTATGAACCTGCCTGAGTGTCTTTGTATTTTGATATAATTGCGTAAGCTGTACTTTCATTTCTTCAATCATTTCGCTAATGATAGCGTCCTCATCTCCGGAAATATATTCGCGCCCTATTTCTTTTTTATTTACTGGAGAAAGTTTGGTCATATTAGGATTCCATTTATCTTTTTGTCGTTCACCTGATAAATAATAAATTGAAAACGTGGCACAATAATAATAAATTTTTACAGTCCCCGGCTATATTGGTCAATGGCACAAGCATAGCTAGCTGTCAAAACCTCTGCTACAAAACTTGCACGATCAACGGGGAAGATTACAAATCACTATCATTTAATTGGATTAGAAGTCATAATCATAAAACATTAAACAAAATTCATGTTTTGTTGTTGCTATGTGTCTAAATAAGTACACCGTATAAGGATTATGTTTCTGAATGGGCTCTTGAACAGTAAAAACAGCATTCGGGAACAGGACTAAAAAATAAATTGATTATTAAATCTAACAGTAAACAAACCAAATTTTTATGTTTAAAAAACTAACAAGTGCTGATATATTGATGCTTCTTTCAGCATTTCTTTCTCTCGTCTTTTCAGAAACTCTATGGTTTATGGGAAATAAGGAAGGAGCAATTTTTGTTGGGCTATGGGTGCCATCAATATTAGGGTTCGCCATTTATTTAAAATTTCTAAATCCCAAAAATGACTGAATTTATTCCATACTTTGCAGGCCTGATTACATTATTATTTGGCTTTGGATTTTATTTTGCTATAAGACAGGAACCCAGGAAAAACGGCAATTGAAAGTAGCAACACAGCACACGGTATATCGTTTTAGAAAAATAAGAGCTTGTTATTAACTTTAAGATTTCTTAGACATTGAATGAGTTAAGGTAAATTATCTGACGGCTTGTAACTGATGATTAACACCACCGATCTGATAGCAGACTTGTAAATTAATATTATTCGAACTGCATCTTATTAACTTTTTAAAACTCCTGTTGCCGCCCAAAAAACCAAATATCCGCCAGGTGATTTTTTTAATTTTACTGCAGTGAGAATGCGTTTAGGATTTGGATGAATATTAAGAGCATCAATATTATGATGATCTTTTTCTTTTAAATTATTACTGTTGCCCCATTTGCCCATGTCGTGGACTACATAACTAAAATCAGGATCTTTTTCAGGAATATCTTTAAACCAATCAGGTACAATAAAATTTCGCAATTCAACACCGTCTGTATAAGTGAGCTCAAAGTAAAGCGACGATGTACCATAGGAACTTGTGAGGCTGAGATAGAGATCAGAATATTTGTGCCTGGGAACTGTGATGATAAATTCCCCGCTATCCTCAATACACCTCGTTTGATTTTGCGTTCCGTCTTCATTTGAATAATGCAATAATATTTCCGGGTGCCATTGATTGGCGGGGAATAAAGAATTATCAGGCAAGGCATGAGGATCTTTATCATTATTAAAGTCTGCGGCAGCCATGGTTAAATATCCGTTGTCTTTATCTATTCCTTTTGTCCATGTTACTAATTTCCCTCCGGTGAATGTAGTTACACACCGGGCATTTAAAAGTGTTTTTACGTCAATCTGGATAACCTTACGAGCTTTGTAAAACCCAAAAGAGCTGATAAACAAAGCGCAAATTGCAGTTGACTTTACCAGGTATTTTGTAAATGATTTAGTTAGATATTCCATTGAGTGTGGTTGATGCTTTATAACCTTTATTAATGATCAGGGTTTTATTGTTTCACAAAGTATACAGAAAACTTAATACTGGAAACAAGATAAACAAATTCAAAGTTTACATTACCAGTATCATTTATTTGAATAAATTGGTCTTTCATAATTTATCATGTCAGAATCTATTGCTGCTTCAGGAAAAGATCATAATAACAAAGCCGCTGATAAACCGCCACTAAAAAGAGCGCCTTTTACAGAAAAGCGTTACATCGTTACATTGGCTTTTGTAGTATCTCTTTTTTTGTTGTGGGGTATTGCCATAACCATGGGTGACGTGCTTAACAGGCATTTTCAAAAAGTGTTGCATATATCCAAATCAAGATCGGCGCTTGTACAGTTTTCTATGTTTGGTGCTTATGCAGTCATGGGAATTCCGGCAGGTTTATTCATGAAAAAATTTGGCTATAAAAATGGCGTACTGCTTGGGTTGTTGCTTTATGCTACCGGCGCATTTTTATTTATACCTGCAGCTAATGCAGAATCATTTACCTTTTTTCGTGTTGCTCTTTTTGTACTCGCATGCGGCCTTGCAACAATGGAAACGGTAGCGCATCCTTTTGTTGCAGTATTAGGAGCACAAAGCAGCAGTGCACAGCGTCTTAATTTTGCGCAAGGCTTCAATGGCCTGGGGGGAGTACTGGGTTCAGGACTTGGAGGTTATTTTATTTTACGTGCTGCACATTCAAACGATCTTGAGTCGGTTAAGATTTTATACACCGTGATAGGAACATTGCTGTTGTTAATTGCTGCTGCGTTTTTCTTTTTAAAAATTCCTCCTATAACTGAAACGCCTGATATAAAAGTAAGTGCCGATGCAGATTCATTAGCGGTAGCAACAGATCTGCGGGAGCTAAAACATACTAAGAAATTATTTCAACATACACATTTTAAATGGGCTATAGCGGCACAGTTTTTTAATGTGGCGGCACAAGGCGGCACATGGGCATTCTTTATAAATTACGGTGTAGAAAAAATGAATTTTACAAGCGAGAAAGCCGCCTACTTTTTTTCGTTTAGCATGTTATTAAAAATGGGCGGACGTTTTGCCGGTGCATATACTATGCGTTTTATTGAACCTAATAAATTGCTTGGCACATTTGCCTTGTGCAATATAGTGATGTGTTTATTGGTAGCCCAAAGTTTTGGATGGCCTTCTTTTGTTGCACTCATCATGCTTAATTTTTTCTTCAGCATTATGGTTCCAACTATTTATAGTCTTGGGTTGAAAGATCTTGGTCCGCATAAACCACAGGCTTCTTCTTTTATTGTGTTGGGTGTTGCCGGTGGAGCAGTCTTTCCTCCATTGATGGGATTGGTTGCCAATCATAATATTGCAGCAGCCTATTATCTGCCAATTATCTGCTATGCATTTATTTCTCTTTTTGCATTTAAGCTGAGTAAAATAAGATGAACAAATGAATATTCCCGGCATTATATTATTATCTCCCAACCGTGTATGGCGTACTTATCCGGGTGGCAAAACGTTGGATCAGTTGGAAGGCAAATCAACTGTTGAAGACAGTCATTTTGCTGAAGACTGGATTTCCAGCACAACACGTGCTGTAAACAAAGGAAGGGAAGAATTTGAGGAAGGATATTCCAAAGTAGAAGTGAGTGGTGAAGAATATTTATTAAAAGATTTGATGAAAGAATATCCTTCCGAAATGTTGGGTGAAAGTCATTATAAAAAATACGGCGCAAACACACAGTTCCTTCTAAAATTTATTGACTCTGCCATACGATTGCACATACAGGCTCATCCCACTATTGCATTTTCACAAAAACATCTCAATAGCAATTCTGGCAAAACAGAAGCTTATGTTATTCTTCATATTCGTGAAGAAGTTAGTGATCCTTACATATACCTGGGGTTTCAGCATCCTGTTTCAAAAAATGATTTTAAGCAGGCCGTTATAAACCAGGATAGCGAAAAAATATTATCATGCTTTGAAAAAATATACATACAACCCGGCGATGTATTTATAGTTCACGGCGGATTGCCACATGCCATTGGAGAAGGTGTATTTATGATAGAGATAATGGAGCCAACAGATTTAGTTGTTCGCTTAGAGTTTGAAAGAGGCGCTTATGTATTGCCGGAAGAAGCCCGCTTTATGGGCCGTGGTGTTGATTTTGCAATGGATATGATCGAATTTAAATCATTACCGGTTGAACAGGTAAAGCAACAATATTTTTCTAATCCTGTATTAATATGTAAAGAAAATAATTTTGAAGAATGGATCTTGATAGGTAAAGAACAGACACTTTGTTTTTCTGTACGCAGGCTAAAAATAAATGGTAAATTCATTCGTAAGTCTGAAGGTTTTCATGTTGGTATAGTCACCCGTGGAGAAGGAATTATTGAAGCAGGAGCAGAAAGTATTAGGGTAAAAAAAGGAGACAAATTTTTGATCCCTTTTAAAACAAAAGAGGTTAATTATACCGCATCAGATGAACTCGAAATTGTATTAACCTTTCCGCCCGGCGCTATTTCTGAAATGTAACAGGAAGCCGGGGATGCAGCCAGATAATTACTCTTAATTTTATTCTCATTGCTTAAGAAAACATGTATTTTTTTTTTAATGATTTCGGTAAAACAACAAATCCCCATTTTCAATCAACTCTTTTTCTGAAAAAGATTTGGAATACAGATTAACCATTTTTTTTATCATTTCTTTGGTCATCCCCCCAGCTATCCTCCGCAACTCTCAAACTAACAGAAGCCACAGTTAGCTAACGATACAAACTTTAAATGATAAAAGAACTAAGTAAACTTTTCATAATAATATTTACGATGAAAGGTATAGGCGAATGATAAATGCACGATTTTCATTAGTTAAAAGTTAGAGCCACCGATATTTTTCAATTAAGTGTTCTTTCTGGTTACGGGCGACAGGTATGTGTTCTCCATTTACCATTGTTAATATTCCTTCATTACGGTTAAATTGTTTTACGTGATTCAGGTTAATAATGTATTGCCTGTGCACACGAAGAAAATGTTCTTCCTCCAAAACTTCCTGAACGTCTTTTAGTGTTTTGGAAATAATAAAAGTGCGTTTATCGGTTAGTATTAGCTTTGAATAATTATTACTTGCTTCAGCATATACAATTTCGTTAAGATCAATAAAAGTTACTCCATGAGGGCCGGGTATTGCAATTTTTGTAATGGATTCTCCCCGCAATTGTTTTTGCAACATAGACAATTGTGTAGACGTAGGAGTTATCCGAAGCTCTGCTTTTCTAACAGCTTCTATCAATTCTTTTGTATCAATAGGTTTTACTAAAAAATCCAATGCATTAAAACGAAATGCCTTCAAAGCAAATTGATTATAAGCTGTAACGAAGACAAGACTAAAATTTACAGTAAGTAATTTCTCCAGCATTTCAAAGCCGTTCATAACGGGCATTTCTATATCCAGAAAAAGCAAATCTGGTTTAAGCATTTCAATGCCATTCAGCGCTTTAACAGTGCTGGTATAGCTACCCACAACTTTTACCTGCGGGCAATATTCTGCAAGTTGCAATTGCAGCAGCTTTACGCTGTCAGGTTCATCATCAATTATTATTACTTTTAGTGGCATTACATTGGAATTTGTAGTATGACTTGCGTCCCGCATGCCTCGCCATTCTCCTGATAAAGGTCCGTAATTTGCACAGTTGTATTGGTATTGTATAACTGGTTAATAATAGCTATGCGCTCAGAGGTTACTTTCATACCAAATGATTTTCCTATTACCGCAGATTTGCTTTTTAGTTCTGCTGCTTTTACACGACCAACACCATCATCGGTAATAGTTATTTGTAAAATATCATCTGTGCCGACTTTGTCTACAATAATATGAATGTTGCCTCCGGATTCTTTATGCATAAGGCCATGCCAGATAGCATTCTCTACATAAGGCTGTATAAGTAAAGGCGGTATTTCTGTAAAAGAGGTATCCATATTTTCGGTAATGGTATATTGCAGCTTTTCTTTAAAACGCATAGCTTCCATTTCGATGTATAATCTTAATGACTCTAATTCCGATTGAAGCTCCACCCTTTCTTTGCGGGAATTCTCAAGGACTAATCTTATCAATCTCGAAAACTTAGTAAGGTATTCTGATGCAGCAATAGAATCGTTTTGTACAGTATATAGTTTTATTGAGTTAAGACAATTAAAAATAAAATGCGGATTCATTTGCGAACGTAAAGCCGCCATTTCTATCTCTGATAATTTTCTTTTAAACTCTGCTTCTCGTTTTTGTATTTCGAGGTGTTCATTTTTTATTTTGTTTTTCAGGTTAACCTTATCTAAACGATTTCTGTAAAGCCAATATAGAAAAGCCGCAATCAAGATTAGTATTAATGACTTAAACCAGGTTGTTTGCCAGAATGCCGGAACAATCTCAACATACATTTTTCTTTCGTTCCCCCATATACCATCGAGGTTTGCCGTTTTTACTTTGAAAGTATAATTACCCGGCGAAAGGTTGGCATAAATGATGGAGTTATCTGCACCTAATTGTTGCCAGCTTGTATCTGCACCTTGCAGCATACAGGTATAAGCATTTCTTTCTGTTGATAAAAAGCTAAGCGCTGCAAATTCAAAGCTTAACTGGTTTTCATTATGCTGTAATATCAAGGTATCAAGCGCATCTACATTTTTTGTTGTGGTCAATTCTTTACCAAATATTTTGATGCTGGTAAAATGTAAAGGCGGCACTTCTTGTTTAGGATAAAGATCGCTCACGGGAAAACGATAAGAGTCGCTGATGAAAATGGAATCATTAAGCAAACAAATTCTTTTTGAGACATAATCATCTTCAAAATATTCAAGCCTTATTCCGTCCTGTTCATCAAACCGCCTTGTAATTCTTTTAACAGGGTTATACAACCAGACGCCTTCTGCATTAAGTGCAATAATATTTCCATTTGAATCTTCATAAGCTCTTGTAATTAATTGTGCAATTTCACGTACAATATACTTTTCACCCGAATAGCGGTTATAACACGCTAAACCTGAATTAGTGCTTATCCAAACATTTCCTTTTTCATCTTCACATAAAGGCTGTATCCTAAAATTATTCGAAAATAATAGGATGCGTTGTACTTTGCCTGTAGTCACATCTAGCTTGTTCAGCACACTATCCACTTCATAATCACTTCCTGTCCATACTGTATTATTACTGCCGCAGGCTACAGAATATATATAATTACTTGAAAGTGTGGTACTGTCTTTTGAATTGGATACGTATTGAAAAAATTGCTGCGATTTAATATTATAGTTTATCAAACCTTGCCCTTCAGTAGTTATCCAGTAATTGCCTGCTTTATCAAGATAGGCATTTCGATATCTTATACTATCAGTAGTAAATTTATTATGGTTGCTTATTTGTTTGGTTACAGGAGTTAATGTATTTGTTTCTGTATTTAGAAAAAACAACTTGCCGGTAGGGTTAGGAGGTAGTATATCTGTAACAGCTACTAAGCACGTGTTGTTTAAATCAGGAATTATAAAACGTACAGCTCCAATTCCTTTTAAAGGTATTTTTATCCGGATAAATCTATTTGTGCCGGTATTATATTTATAAAGATGTCCAATTCGAGTTCTGTCTTCAGTGCCATACCAAATGATATTGTTTAATGAATCATGCCATTGGCAAAGCACTCTTTCATCTTTAGGTAAAATCTTATTATATAAAAAACGGTTAACAGACGGAAGCAGAGTCACAAAGCCGCTTTTGTAATCCCAAAACCATTCAATTCCATTTATACCTTTCACATTTGATTTAGTAACCAAAAGATTTTCAGTATTACTTTTTTTATAAAGAGATACTTTACTTGTGTTTTTATCAAAAACCCTTATCTGTTGCTCATTGGGAAGCCATAATTGACTACTATTTTTTAGAGAAACGAAAGAATGGTTTTCAATGTTTGCCTGTGTGCCGATTTTTTCAAAATTATAATCCACAAGGCTGTCATTTTTATAATTATATTTCAGTAGCCCGTTCCAACCTGAAAGCCAAATATTTTTTTTTTCTTCATCAAAAGCTGATGCTCTATAATCAGCAACATTATTTCTTGTTTTTTCGTAAACTGTGAATTCCGAATCTGTGTGATTATATTTAAAAAGAAAATTGCCTAATAAAAAAAGATCACCATCCTGCGATTCTTTTATATCGTAAAACACTGCGTTTTCAATATTTAATTTTTTACCACTAAATGCATCTGTAGCGATACGATTTTTTATCTCTGTAAATTTGTTGCTTGTATGCTCGTATAAATAAAATTGTTTTCCCCAGTAAACCCATAACCGTTGCTTACTATCTTCAAATACATGATAGAACATTGGCCAAAACCTTACAGGCAGTTTTATAAGATAGCTTTTATAAGTAGCTAAATCAAACCATATTATACCAGAAGCGCTTGCTATCCACAAACCATTTCTATGGCTTTTCACAATCTGAAATATATAATCATCAGGAAGGCTTGATGTATCTCCAATTATTGGTTTAAATATTTTGAAATGATAGCCATCAAAACGTACAAGCCCCAACTTTAAGATGGCTAACCATATAAAGCCGTCATCAGTTTGTACAAAATCATTGACAACTCCTCTTGGTAAACCGTCTTTATAACCAAAACTGCGAAAGTCAAGTGGTGGCGGGTTTGAATCATACTTTGTAATATAAATAGTTTCGTCAGCAGGCGCTTTTGTTTGTTTATCGAATTGAGCAAAACAGGAACATGTTATGCAGCATGCTGTAATAAATATGTATAGCATCGTTTTAGGCACAACAATAATTTAATGAGTAAATGTAAGAGAGTTATCTATTCTTCAAATTAAGTTACCTGTGAAACACCATATATGTATGGTAAGCAACCTATATTTTTAGTAAGTAAAAAGATGCTGATAATTTTGAACACTCATAAACTTTTATTCATGGTTATGTTCCCATTGATAAAATTAAAGTATTGCTGAATTTGCATTCAAAGTTAAATGCCCCCTCAATAAAACTGCTGCTCCCTCAATATAATTGTTGATCTGCCATCAAGGGGCAGGAAAAAATTATAGCCGATCATATGTTTGAATAGATTTTCAAAACCTGGATTCATTTATTATTGACTAATAAACTTTTAATCATGCAAACTTTCAAACAAAGAGCGTTATTGCTTTCTACAATTTTAATTTTGTTAATTACATCGTGTAAAAAAGGTATAGAATTTATCAACCACGATTATGATCAACCAAACGCCAAATGCCTGGTTACTCACACGGACGATGATCTTTTTGGTTATTCACTCAATATTATTTATAACAAAAAGGGGAATCCAGATTCAATGAATTTTGAAGGCTCTCCTGTAACCATTCAATATGATAATAAAGACAGGCTAATAAAAGTTAATTTCGGTGCTGCTGGTATACATTTCGATTTTATTTATAAAGACAATACATTTTTGCCTACAGTTTTAAACTATTACTATCCGGCTTTCGGCGGATTAATATCTGTTGATAGTTTTCATTATAATATCAAAGGTGAAATGATAAGAATGGATGAAACCAATATAATTAATCCACAAAACAACTTAGCGGAAACTTATACTTATAATGACATGCACAATGTTACAAGAGTAACATGGGAAGCAGAAAATGGCGGCACTGTCTTTACGCCTGTTTTTGTCGCTTATCAAGTGTCAAAATATGATAATAAATTAAATTTTATGTCAGGTAATCAATGGATAAAATATATCCTTTTACATAGTGAATTAGATGCTTATACCTTTATGATGTTTAGTGTCAACAATGCAGTAGATTGGCATTGGGGATTTCAGGGTGGTTATAATGCAATTACTTCTACACTTGAATATGACAATGACGGTTTTGCAAATAAAGTAAATCTTCATCTCTTTGACGTGGATGGTGTTACGGAATTGGTTGCGTTTACAAGAACATCTACGTCCACATGCGATGTTCCCAGAAATAATTTCACAAAAACGCCTTTAAACATCCTAAAAAAATTACTTCCTTTTAAAACTCCTGACACTCATGTTCCTAAAACTTTGGGGGAATAATAAAAGATGAAATTGAGTATTTAAAATGAGAGATATATTGCCCGCATACATCTTTATTAACATGTCATCTGGTTGCGTAAATTCAACAATAAAATTTAAAAAAAAAGATTCTAACATTCCCGCAATTGATCAAGGTTGCGGGGATTTTATAAATTTTTTTACAATTAAACTTGAATGTCTTTTATCTGGTAGTTTTTTTAATCCCTTTAATTTCTTTTTACTTCTTCATTAGATATCAAAGACTCCGTTTCCTTCTGTAAATTATTACCTCCTCTGAGTTATAACAAATCCACTATTCTATCCTTTACTCAACTTCTAAAGCCTATGGCTCTGTTTTAATTTTTAAACAATCAAATTATAAAATCATGAAAATAAAAATTTTGTTCTGTTTGCTGCTTGTGCTTTTTTATGTAGCAAATACAGGTTACGCACAACAAATAAAAATAACTTATCCAAAACCAAATGGTGTTGATCAGATACCTTTTGGAAAAAAACTTCCGGTTCCTGCCCTTAATGATCAGCAAAAGTTAAAACAATCCTTTGATCCAGGCCTTGCAAATCCAAATGGATATGGAGGCCAGGCAAAAAATCAGCAGCAATCTGCATCCTCCAGCCAAAGCCTTGTTCAGAGGCCAATAAGCCAACAAAATATGAACGGAAATTTTCATCTTACTAAAGACATTAATGCACGGTCAGAAAGTGATCCTCAAAATTATACTCAATATAATTACCCGTCCGAGTTCGCCGTGCTAAACAATGTAAGTTATTTCATGGCTGATGATGGAATTCACGGCTTCGAACTATGGCGAAGTAATGCTACGGCAGCAGGCACTTACCTGATAAAAGATATAAATCCAGGCGAAGCTTCATCAGGCAATAATGGCAATATCACAGTGGCCGATGGTAAATTATATTTGCCCGCAAAAACTGCAGACTATGGAGATGAGCCGTGGGTTTCGGATGGTACGGAGCCAGGCACTCATCAATTGCTCGATATAAGTTTTGGAACAGATGGCAGTTACCCAAACCAGTTTGTAGGTGTCAATAAATCTGTTTTTTTTATAGCAAACGGAACGCAATTGTGGAAGACAGATGGCACAACAGCTGGTACTATAATAGTAAAGGATCTTTCGATTTCAGATAATATAGCTCAGGTTTCTCAATCTACATCCGCACATGGATTACTATTTTTTACCGCTTATTCTTACAATAGTGGGTGGCAGTTATGGAGAAGTGACGGCACAGATGCGGGCACTTATATTCCAAAACAAATTGGATATTTTCAATACGATTATATAGCTCCTCTGCAATTAACTGAATACAATAGCAAACTCTATTTCTCTGTTGACGATGGTACAGGCAGAAGATTGTGGACATCAGATGGTACCAATGCAGGCACAAATTATGCAACCGGCAATAATGATGTATTTATGCAACCCGACTATTTAAATGTTGGTACAAGGAATCCATTTCCAGTCATAAATAATATTTTATATTTTGCGGGTTACATATATACTGGCGGAGGTGGACTATATAAATATGACGCCTCAAATACCAATGGTGAAATATTAGTGAAGGATCTTACAACAAGTCCTGAGGTGGACTTTATAACTCCTGTTGATTTTGCAATTGTCAATAACCGGCTTTATTTTAAAGTAATAAATTCAAGCAGAGGATATCATGATGAATTGTGGGAAAGCGACGGAGATGATACTAACACAAAGAGGATAGTTATCTACCCTCCGGGACAAGTTACTTTTGATTATAATAATGGAAATGGTCTTTTATTCTTTAACAAGGTAGATGCGGTATATGGAAATGAATTATGGAAAAGCGATGGAACGCCCCAGGGCACTAAACTTGTAAAAGACATTTGGCCGGGTAAAACAAGCAGTCGTCCCTACTATCTTACCGAATGCAATGGCAAACTATTATTTAATGGCGCAGATAATATTAAAGGTGGCTCACTTTACGTTTCAGACGGGACAACAGCCGGAACTTATTTATTAAAAGACATCAACACGAACACAACAAGCAGTTCTAACGCAGGCGGCTATTCGCACGGTGATATGTGTGCATTAAATAATGGCGTTGTTTTTAATGCAACTGAAAGAGCGCATGGTTATGAAGTTTATAAATCCGATGGATCAAATGACGGAACACTTTTATTAAAAGATATTCTTGAGGGCGAGGCGGATTCATACCCAAATGCTTTTCTAAATAAAAATGGGATCGCTTACTTTAGGGCAAATAATACAGATGGAAGCTCTGCTATCTATAAAACTGATGGCACAACCGTTAGTACTAAAAAAATAGTTGATGTCAATAACGCCTATTTACTGGGATATAATGTTACTGATAATGGACTCGTTTATTACACGATTTTTAATTTCTCTACTTTCACTTACGATTTATGGAGAAGTGATGGAACGCTGCCGGGCACTTACCTATTATCTCCCGCATTATATTTCAATCCTTATATAGTTACTGCGGGTAACACCGTGTACTTTGTGGCAGGCGATTATGAACATGGCTATGAATTATGGAAAAGTGATGGAAGTGTGGCAGGCACAAAACTCGTAAAAGATATTTATAAAGGCTATCTCGGCTCGTATCCGTTTAGTCTATTTGTTTATAAAAATGAAGTTTATTTCGGTGCCTATGATGGCGACGGATATAGCACCGAATTTTGGAAAAGTAATGGCACACCTAACGGGACCATCAAACTAAAACAAATTACACCTGCCTTCGGATACGATAATTATAGTATTAGCCAGCTATTCTGTGTTTCAAACAATAAATTATTTTTCAACGCAATTGATTATAATGCTAACCCTTACCAGGGTGGTGAGTTATGGCAAACCGATGGTGCGCCTTCAAGCACTAAACTTGTAAAAGACATTAATCCTTTTTATGATTCTAATCCGTATAATTTAACTGACGTAAATGGAACATTATTTTTTACTGCCGATGATGGAATAAATGGCAAAGAACTCTGGAAAAGTAATGGCAAAGCCGAAGGGACAATAATGGTAAAAGATATTTCAGCCGGAGGGGACTTTAGCTACTTTGATAATTTTTGTACTGCCGGAGGCAAACTGTATTTTTTGAGAGATCATTATACAAGCAACCCAGCTATATGGTCGTCTGACGGCACGGATGCCAATACAAATCCTGTAGGTGATCCTGGCCTGGTAGGATTGACTTCAATACAAAATTTAACGGTAAGCAGTAACAAGTTATTTTTTGGAGCATACACTTATAAGTATGGGCAGGAATTATATGCAGGCGATCTAACAAATAATACGTTTGCTTCAGTAAACTCCACAAAAATAAGTTCTCTTATCTCGGAATTAAATGCTGAGAAGTTTGATGCAATAATTTATCCTAACCCAGCGAATAGTTTTTCCTCATTACAAATTAAAGGGAGTGTTAAAGATGTGAGCATAACCATTACCGATATAACAGGCAAAGTAATTTGGAAAAAATTTAATGACAATCATTCCCAGATAAATTTACCGATTGAAAAATTTGCTGCTGGAGTATATATACTGAAAGTCAAAAGCGGAATCGACAGTAAGACGATAAAATTGGTGAAGCAATAGAAAAAAAATTGAGGAATTTTGATTTCCCAATTCAAATAAAAAAAGCCATCTATCAAAGAATGGCTTCTTTTTATTTATAAATTTATACTTATCTGCAAACAAGTCTGAATAAAAATCTAAACTAATCCTTATACAAAATCTCGTAATATTCATTAACCATACGATTGCTGTCAAACTGTACCTGAACATCACGCATTCCGTTCTTTACAATTTGCCGCCAGGTATTGAAATCATTATAATAAAGTGGAAGAATTTCATTCTCCAGGATTTCATATAATTTATTAAGATCATAATCATCCTGTTCTTCTATATGCATGTTCATATAATCTGCAGGCGGCACAACAAATCCATTATTGCCGTTGTTAATGAATTCGCATATCCAGCCATCGTTAGTGCTTAAGTTCACGGCTCCATTCATTGCAGCCGTCATTCCACTGGTACCGCTCGCTTCTCTCGGCACCCTTGGATTGTTAAGCCATACATCAGCGGCCTGTTTTAGTTGCCTGCTCAGGGTAAGTTCGTAACCAATACAAACAGCTACATTTTTGTATTGTTTGCTTAAATTCACCAGGTGATTGAAATCACTAATTGCCGGAAAGTCCAAAGGGTAAGGTTTGCCCGCCCAAATAATCTGAACGGGGTATTTAGGATTATTTAATAATGCTTCGAAACGATTATGATCCCTGCTTATAAGCTCCGCTCTTTTATAACCCGCAAATCTTCTTGCCCATACAATAGTAAGTACATTCGGGCTCATTATCTTGCCCGTTTGATCGGCTACAATTTCTAAAGCGTTTTTCTTTAAATTTCTTTTTCTCTCATCAAACCAAATGTCGTTGTATTCTTCCTTTGCCCTGTATAATTCTTTATCTGCCCAATACTGCCAGTTTTGAGCATTGGTTATTGATTTAATTTCACATATATTATCATACTTGCCCCACATTTGCCTGCTAACTTCGCCATGAAGTTGTGAAACGCCATTTGCCAAATGAGCAAAGCGCAAAGCAGCCAGCGAGTGATTAAAAAGATTATCGGTCATACCAGTAAGAAACCTTACTTCATCAAGGTTAATCCCACAGAAATAACTCATCTTTTCACAAAGAAAAATATCATGCTTTTCATTACCAGCTTCCTCGGGTGTGTGTGTGGTAAAAACCAGCTTTTTCTTAACGGCTTCTTTACTGCCTAATTTTTTGTATAAGTAAAAAACCGAACTCACTGCATGCGCTTCATTTAAATGATACAGGTCAGGGTTGAAATTTATTTCATCAATCAGCTTAGCGCCGCCAATACCTAATAAAATGAACTGGGCTATTTTGGTCGCAGCGTTCCCATCATAAAGGCGGTTACAAATTGTCCGCGATACATAATCATTTTCCGGCAAGTCTGTACTCAGAAGAAAAAGAGGAGCGGTATTAAAAGTTTTTGGATTCAGGTACAGCACTTTTACCCACACAGGGTGGTCATGAATATTTATCTGGAAAAGAATACCGGTGTCCTCAAGGAAATTATAAACTTTCTCAATCCATTCAACCTTTAAAGTCTGGTCAGCATTTCGTGCCTGGTCATAATATCCTTCCTTCCAAAGGATACCAATACCTACCAAATTCTGTTTTAATTCGTAGGCGCTTCTTAGATGTGATCCTGATAAGAACCCAAGGCCACCACTATAAATTTTTAAAGGCTGATGAATAGCAAACTCCATTGAGAAATAGGCAATTTTTTTAGAATAGCGTTGATCAATTTCATAAGGGAGGCTAAAATTTTTAAAATCCATAAATATGCTTATCAAATTTAATGAGGGCGCAAGATATAAGTAAAATTTAAAAAAAAGGGTGTTGAAGACTTAGAAATGTCAACATTAGACGTTTAATTTCTTTGCTTATTCCATTAAAGTAAAAATTATTATGATATGAATAGAAAGGTTACCCACTTCTTAAATAAATAAAATATAGATTTCAAATAAATTTTTCGTTATACCAAATTAAATTTTTAGATTTGTCTAAAATAATTTTTAAACACAGTGAAACTTTCAGAAAGCGAAGAAAACTATATAAAAAGTATTTATACACTGCAGGCAAAAACTGAAAAAGTAAATACCAATTCTTTGGCTGCCTATGTAAATACTACAGCCGCCTCGGTAACAGATATGCTAAAAAAACTGAAATCAAAAAAATTACTTGAATACAAACGCTACTATGGTTTCAGGCTTAATGAAGCAGGTAATAAAGAAGCGCTTAAGATTATAAGAAGGCACCGGCTTTGGGAATTTTTTTTAGTAAGCAAGCTGGGTATGGAATGGGATAAAGTTCATGTTATTGCAGAAGAACTGGAGCATGTGAGCAGTATAGATCTTATAAAAAAACTAGATCAATACCTGGGGCAGCCGAAGATTGATCCGCATGGAGATCCTATACCCGACGAAAAAGGAGACATTGCTGAATTGAAACAAGTTGCCCTTAATAATTTTTCCCTTAAAAAAAATGGTATTGTAAGCTCCGTAAGTAATCAAACAAGTGAGATGATGAAAATGCTGAACCATTATGGTATTGGCATAGGGTCCCAAATAAGAATATTGAAATCATTTGATTTTGATGGTTCCCTACAGGTAAAAATTTCCAAACAATCAGCCTGCGTTATCAGCAGCGGGTTTGCACAAAATATATTTGTTTATGATGATTAATAAATTAAAGCAGGGAAATTCATTAAGTGAAGTTCATGAAACGGTTGACATCAGTTCCACAAAAACCGGATGGAGAAGAGCATTTGCTTTTTTTGGGCCAGCTTACCTGGTAAGTGTAGGTTACATGGATCCCGGCAATTGGGCAACAGACCTTGCCGGCGGAAGTAAGTATGGCTACACATTAATATGGGTGCTGCTTATGAGTAATCTTATGGCGCTGCTTCTTCAAAGTTTAAGCGCCAGATTAGGCATTGTAAGAGGCAGGGACCTTGCGCAGGCTAACAGGGAGACTTACCCTAAGGTTGTAAATTTCATGCTATACATTCTTGCTGAGATTGCGATAGCAGCCTGCGATCTTGCCGAAGTACTGGGTATGGCTATTGGCATACAATTGCTTACAGGCCTGCCTTTGATATGGGGTGTATCCATTACCGTATTAGATACTTTTTTATTACTCTACCTGCAGAGAATGGGCATCCGCAAAATGGAAGCTTTTATAATTACACTAATAGCAGTGATAGGCATTTGTTTTCTTGTGAATGTTATTATTGCACAACCACAACTTTATGAAGTATTAAAAGGATTTATTCCTTCGTTGCCCGAGGCTAAAGATTTATATGCAGCAAAAGCTATGAGTAACGCACTGCCAAAGGAAACAGCCTTATACCTTGCTATCGGGATTATAGGTGCTACCGTAATGCCGCATAATCTATATCTACATTCTTCCCTTGTACAAACCAGGAAAATTCAAAAAAATAAACAAGGTATTAAACAGGCACTGAAATGGAGCTTTGTTGATACAGCAATAGCTTTAAATTTTGCTTTCCTGATTAATGCCGCCATTCTCATATTGGCAGCCGCAGTATTTTTTACCACAGGTAGGACTGATGTAGGCGAAATAAAAAAAGCTCATGAATTACTATCTCCAATGCTCGGGTCTACTGTTGCATCCACTTTATTTGCTATTGCTCTTATCGCATCAGGGCAAAGTTCAACCATCACGGGAACATTAGCCGGGCAAATTATTATGGAAGGATATTTACAGTTGCGCATCAACCCGGTTATAAGAAGATTAATAACCCGTTTATTAGCGATCATTCCTGCAATAATTGTAATTGGGCTTTTTGGTGAAAGTAAAATAGATAGCCTTTTAATTTTTAGCCAGGTAATATTAAGCCTGCAATTAGGATTCGCAGTAATACCATTAATACATTTTGTGAGTGATAAAAAAACCATGGGATCGTTTGCTATCAAACCAATTATTCAATTTTTAGCATGGCTGGTTGCTTGTATCCTTGTTTACCTTAACGTGAAGCTGGTAATTGATGAGGCCACAAAATATTTTGAAACCTCCGACAGTATCATTGGGAAAGTTGCTATTGTTCTTGCAGGGCTACTCTTTGGATTACTTTTAGTTTACGCCTTTATTTTTCCTTTATTGGGCAAAAGAAAAAAATCAGTTTCCATACAAATGCACCCTGACATAACAGGCTTGATAAATCTTGATGTACCGGTATATAAAAAGATAGCCGTTGCCCTGGATTTTAGTGAAAACGATGCCAGGCTGCTCGCTTCAGCAATCGGGCAGGCAAGGCAGAATACCCAATTTTTACTGATACATATTGTTGAAAGTGCCACCGCCATTTTACTAGGCAAGGAAACAGATGATTACGAAACAAAAAAAGATTCGGAAAGGCTTACTTTTTTTGTAGATCAGTTAAAAGAAAGAGGATACGAAGCTGAAGGTAAACTGGGTTTTAGAAACAGGGCTAAGGAGATTGTGAAGTTTGTAAGGGAGAGTAAGGCAGATATGTTGGTAGTAGGCGCCCATGGGCATACAGGGATTAAAGATTTGATATACGGGGAAACCGTGAACACAGTGAGGCATGAATTGAAGATCCCAATTTTAATGGTGAATCTAAAAGACGAAATTTAATTTTGATTTATTTCAAAGAGGGAAGCCCTCCGTGGGCGGTGAAGACACCGCCCACATCAGCGGTAAATGAAGTTAGGCACGAATTGAAGATTCCAATTTTAATGGTGAATCTAAATGAGGAGATTTAGTTTTTGACAAGAATACTTTCTTTTAATTTTTTTATTTCATCGGCAATCTTTTCATTCCACTCCTGCTGTTTTGCGCTATCAATACTATGTTTGGTTTCAGTGTCGTATTGGCGCTGAGTATCTGAGTTTTCTTTATAAGCTTTTTCAAACGTAGAAGTAAGCAATGAATTGTAATTGTCCTTAGTGAAATTTGCTTTTGCCAATTCCCCTATTAATTTTTCAGCGCCAAGTCTTGTGATATCAAAATGGTGCTGCTCATGCAGTAAGTGATAATCAGAATTGATCTGAGGCTTTTTCCACGATTCATGTTTTATAAAGAAAGTGTATACTTCAATATCCAGATAAATATTTCTGCCGTCAAAATTCATTTTTGAATTAAATGCAAAACCGGATGCTGTAACTGCACCTCCAAAATGATTTTCAACTGGCTTACCTTTAAAATCACTCCAGGTAAGTTGCCGGTTAAAATCATAGTACATAGTATCGTTATTAGCAGTTGCTTTTTTATTTTCTATTGATGCATGTACAATTACTTTTTGAGAAAAGCATTGAGAGGAAAGTGTAAAGAAGGCTAATAAAAAAATATAGGGTTTCATTTGAGCATAATTACGCTGCAAAAATGAACATAGGATTTAATATAAAAAGTTAAACCTCACTCCAACCCTTTTCTGAAGGATATGGAGCAATATTTAAAGCATTTCGATATTATTTTTTTACGAAGGCATGCACACTTGCAGCTATTGCATTTATTGATTGATTTTTCATGCATTTAAAATGTCCAAGAGGGCATTTATCATAACCAATTTTACTACATGGCCTGCACCATAATTTGTTTACCTGGAATGTTTCATAAAGAGTTTGGTAGGGATACATGCCGAATGAAGGAACCGTGTTCCCCCAAACGGAAAGGATATTTTTTTTGAATGCTGCTGCAATATGCATAAGGCCTGTATCATGGCTTATCGCCATCTTTGAACGCCTGATAATATCGGCCGATTCATTCAATTTGAATTTGCCGCAGGCATTGTAAATTTTTACGGGATCAACTTTTGAAATTTCCAGTCCATCATAAAAATCTTCATTTCCCCCTAGTAAAATTATTGGATATTCAATTAGGTTGCACAGCTCTGTCAATTTGTTTTTTGGCAATTTCTTGGTGCTATGAGCGGCGCCGATTACAATAGCAATATAGCCTTGCGAATGAGAAAAAGGAATGTCTTCGTCTTTTACAATATCGTTTTCAGGTATAAAATATTCTAACCCTGCCCCATCATTTACGACGCCTAATGATTCCACTGTTGCCATGTACCTGTCAACAATATGTTTGTGAGGCATTAGGTTGATTTTAAAATTTGTGTATATCCATTTCTGCTTATTTAGTTTATTGAAAGAATGAAATGGAATTCTTTTAAATGCTCTTTTTATACGTAATGTTCTAAAGTTGTGCTGGAGGTCAATTATGTGATCAAAATTTTCATTCTTTAATTGTTTAATATTTTCGTTGAGATCGTTTTTAAGACGATATACTTTTGTCACGTTTGGGTTTGACTCAACAATACCTGTAAAATTTTTTTTTGTCAAATAATGAATTTCACAATCAGGGTATTTTTTTTTAAGGCAACGAACAACGGGGGTAGTTAGAACGATATCTCCAATAGAAGAAAACCGAATGATAAGGAATTTGGGTCTCCTACCTCCAAAAGGGGGAATTAAACTCTTATCTATTTTTTTTTGAAGGTTTTTGTTAATCAATTATTGGACTTTTTATTTTTGAGCTTCGCCTAATGAAAAACAATTCGTTAGTAATTACACTTTCAAAAGTACATCCAATTATTTTTTTTCCTTTATTCACTTTACCTTAAAACAGTCCTCTGGAAGAGGTGTCTATTCTTCAACATAATTCAGTTCTTTATGAAAAGTTTCCTCAGTATTTACGGCGGCAATAATTGTTATTATCATAATTATTATACCAGTTAAAAGGCCGCTTAATGTATAAGTAAAATAATGCTGGAGACCATTGAATAGTAATAGCATTAATGGCAATGATCCGCGAACCATATTAGGAATTGTAGTTGCTGCAGTTGCACGCAAATTAGTCCCGAACTGCTCCGCTCCCATAGTTACGAATATTGCCCAGAAGCCTGTTGCAAAGCCAAGACCGGCAGCAATCCAATAAAGATTTGCAGCGCTGCTCCTTTCATTTTGAGAGAAATACAATGCGACCATAATAACCGTAATTGCATAAAAAATATATAATGTTTTCTTCCTGCTTTTTAATAACTGGCTAAGCAATCCTGCGAGCACATCACCAATAGAAATAGCAATGTATGCATACATAGTTGCTTTGCCGGGATTTATATCTCCAGCGATGCCAAAGTTTTTTGCAAACTTATTAGAAAACGCAATGAGGATACCTATAACATACCAGGTAGGAAGGCCCAATAAAATACTACATATATATTTTTTAAATCGCCTTCCGTTATTAAAGAACATTAAAAAATTTCCTTTGGAAACATTTTTTTCGAGAGATTTATACAGGCCGGATTCAAAAATACTCACACGCATAAACAGCAGGAGTATTCCCAATCCGCCACCAATAAAATAACAAACTCTCCAATCATAATTCTGTGAAATAAAAAAAGCAACAACCGCACCTGTAAGCCCGATGCCTGCAACAAGTGAAGTTCCGATTCCTCTTTGCTCTTTTTTTAAAAGTTCTGAAACCAAGGTAATGCCTGCCCCTAACTCGCCCGCTAAACCAATGCCAGCTATAAATCTTGCTACTGCATATTGAGGAACTGTGTGTACAAATCCATTGGCGATATTGGCGAGAGAATATAAGATGATTGAGCCAAACAGAACACTCAGCCTGCCTTTTTTATCACCAATAATCCCCCAAATAATACCGCCAATTAGGAGACCTACCATTTGAATACCGATTATTAATTCGCCCTGCTTATCAACATCCGTAGAAGAAAGTCCCAATGAGCGAAGGCTTGGAATTCGTACTATATTAAAAAGCAGCAAGTCGTATATATCAACAAAGTAACCTAATGCTGCAACAATAACAGGAAGCGAAAAGACCGCAGTGTGCCTATTGTTCATAGAGATGTTGAACTGTTTGGTGTATTTTCTTTTTGCAATTTTTTTGGTTCCTTTTTTTTACTGAAAACTTTCCATAACACCGGTATAGTAGTTATAGCAATGATGCTAATAACAATAACCTCGAGGTGTTCCTTAAGATCAAAATCAAACTCTTTCATAAAGAGTTTTTGAAGAAAATGGCCTCCAAGCAACATACTGCCTACCCAAAGCATTGAACCGGTAATATTAAAGAAGATAAATTTTTTCCAGTCCATCTGAACGATGCCGGCAACTATAGGAGCAAAAGTTCGAACAAACGGAACGAACCTTCCTAATACAATAGCGCCTCCCCCGTTTTTTTCGTAGAACTCATTTGCCTGCGTCAGATATTTTTTCTTGAATAAAAATGTATCCTTTCTTTCAAATAAAAATGGGCCGCTTTTTCTTCCAAACCAGTATCCTACTACGTTTCCTAAAATACCGGCAATAGAAATTAGTACCCATAAAATACCAAGATTAACCCATTGATTATTGGAATGAAATAATGCAGCGCTAACAATAGAATCGCTGAAAATACCGGTAACAAAAAGCAAGGCATCGCCCGGTAAAAAAAATCCGGCAAATAAACCTGTTTCTGCAAATACTATAAAAAGTATCATCCATAATCCACCATGCTGAATATAAAATTGCGGATTCAAAAGTTCTTTAACGTCTATTCCTAAAATGGTCAATAATTCCACTGATTTATTTTTAAATTTTAATTAGACAATTCTCCTTCCCATTTGCTTACTACTGAAGTTGCCAACGCGTTACCCAATACATTTGTCATAGTTCTGAACATGTCGCAAAAATGATCAATAGGCAAAATTAATGCTATTCCTTCCGGTGGAATATTAAACATACTGCAGGTAGCCAATACAACAACTAATGAAGCACGTGGCACACCGGCAATTCCCTTGCTGGTAAGCATTAATACCAACAACATGGTTATTTGTGTACCGGTATCCATGTGTATTCCATAAGCCTGGGCTATAGCAATACTTGCAAAAGTCATATACATCATACTACCATCAAGGTTGAAACTATAACCCAGTGGTAAAGTAAAAGCCACAATTTTTTCAGGGCATCCAAATCGTTCAAGCTCTTCCGTTAGCTTGGGGAAAACAGCTTCGCTGCTTGTAGTACTGAATGCAATTAGTAAAGGTTGCGCTATTCTTTTTAAAAGAGCAGGAACCCGATTTCTTAAAATAAGGTACCCTACTGAAAGCAATACCGTCCAAAGAATAAAAATACCAATTACAAAAAATAAAAGATACCGGCCATAAAAGCTAAATATTTCGAGGCCTTTTGTCGCAATCACTGCGGCTATTGCACCGAAGACACCGAGTGGAGCAAAGTTCATTACATATCCTACCATTTTTAAAATGATGTGAGAAACGCCTTCCAGCGCTTTTATAACAGGCTTTGCATAATCCCCTATTGCAGTAGCTGCCACGCCAAAAAATACGCTGAATATTACAATCTGTAATATTTCGTTATTCGCCATTGATTCAAAAATACTTTTAGGAAAAACATGTTCTACAAAATTTAATAAGGAGAACTGGTGGGTATTTGTCATCAGGTCTTTTGCACCGGAAGCATCGGCTATATTTAGATTGATTGCAGCACCGGGTTTAAAAAAATTTACCAGTACCAAGCCTATCAAAAGGCTTACCAGCGATGCAGAAACAAACCACAATAACGCCTTGCCTCCAATGCGCCCAACGGTTTTTAAATCTCCCAGCTTTGCAATACCAACAACTAACGTAGAAAAAACTAGCGGAGCTATTATCATTTGCACAAGCCTTAAAAAAATGGTTGTAAGCAATTTTATATTCGTAGAAAATGAAGTTATAAATTCAGGAGAAGACTTTTCATGAACAAAATACCCAAGTAAAACACCTGCAATCATTGCTATTAGTATATAAATAGTAAGCCGGTTTTTATTTGATGGAATTGATATCATATAAAAAATAATAGGTTGCAATATAATATTTAATGAGAGTTATCTACCCCGGCATTCGAAATTTAAACAAGGGTTAAATTTTTTAAAAATTTATTCCTTACTTTTCCACTCTATTATTTATTTCAATAAACAATTTACCTATGAGTTTATTCGTAAAAAAGCCAATGAGTATTTTAATGGCTGAAGCAGGTGAAACTGAAAAAGGCTTAAAGAAGACTTTAGGCCCCTGGTCATTAATTGCCCTGGGTATAGGTGCTGTTATAGGTGCCGGGCTTTTTTCAATAACCGGCCTTGCAGCGGCAACTAATGCCGGGCCAGCTATAACTATATCATTTGTAGTTGCAGGGTTTGGCTGCGCATTTGCCGGATTATGTTATGCTGAATTTGCGTCTATGATCCCGGTTGCAGGAAGTGCTTATACTTATTCTTATGCAACCATGGGAGAATTTATTGCATGGATCATAGGTTGGGATCTTGTATTAGAATATGCAGTAGGGGCAGCTACGGTGGCCATAAGCTGGAGCAGGTATTTCGCAAAATTTCTTGAAGGCTTTAATGTTCATCTTCCATCAGAAATGATGACCGGGCCATGGGATGGTGGAATGATAAATTTACCGGCAGTTACGATTGTTGTACTAGTAAGTTTATTATTAATAAAGGGAACCAGTGAAAGTGCAACAGTAAATGCAATTATTGTAGGATTGAAAGTTACTGTGGTGCTTATTTTTATTATACTTGGATGGAGATATATAAACACCACCAATTATCACCCGTATATTCCTGATAATACAGGCGAGTTTGGCCATTTTGGATTTAGTGGAATAATAAGAGCTGCTGCAATAGTCTTCTTCGCCTATATAGGTTTCGACGCAGTCTCAACAGCTGCCCAGGAAGCCAAAAATCCAAAAAGGGATATGCCAATTGGAATACTTGGCTCTCTGGCGATATGTACTATTCTATACATTCTATTTGCACATGTTATGACAGGAGTAACCAATTATACATCCTTTGCAGGAAAAGATGGAATTGCTCCTGTAGGTGTTGCTATTGACCACATGGGTACGGTTGATGCAAATGGTAGTTTGCATCCCGATTATCCCTGGTTGAACAGGGCAATTATTGTTGCGATCCTTGGAGGTTATTCATCAGTAATTCTTGTAATGTTACTGGGACAGTCACGTGTATTTTTTTCAATGAGTAAGGACGGTTTGCTTCCGCCCGTTTTTCACAAACTGCATTCTAAATTTAGAACACCTGCAAAATCCAATTTACTTTTTATGTTGTTTGTGAGCCTCTTTGCCGCATTTGTACCGGCGAGAGTCGTGGGTGAAATGACCAGTATAGGAACGCTTTTTGCTTTTATACTAGTTTGCATTGGAATTTGGATTTTAAGAGTAAAACAACCAGAAATTCCCAGGGCATTTAAAACACCATTAGTTCCACTCGTTCCTATTTTAGGTATTTGCACCTGTTTGTTTATGATGGTTTTTTTACCATTAGATACCTGGATAAGATTGTTAGTATGGATGTTAATAGGCTTTGATCTTTATATTTTTTATGGTATTAAACATAGCGCTCTTTCAGATCATACTAATACCACTTATAGCAGGAGCAACAGAATTGTTTCTTATTGTGGATTAGGCTTAGCAGCATTACTTGTTGTTGTGGCTTTACTACATCATGCTACTTCAACTGAGCCTGACACTGGTTTATTCATTTTTGCGTTAGCATTTTCAATTTTGCATGTAATTGTATATTTAATGAGAATGAATAAAAAATATAAAGAGGTAAATAATTTTTCATAATATTTTTAAAATCTTCAAATAAAGAAACCGCCCAAAATTTTGGCGGTTTTTTTATAACGAATATCACCTAAAACACCTTTACCAGATAAGGTATATTTGCTAAAAAAATTAAATGAATTCTTTTCTTCCAAAGCTTTTTAGCAATCAACAATACAATAAAAATAATTTCTTTCTCATTGCCGGGCCATGTGTGGTAGAAAGCGAAGGCATTGTAATGGAGATTGCCGGAAAAGTTTCGGGGATTTGTAAGAAGCTTGAAATTCCATATATATTCAAAGCATCTTATCGCAAAGCCAATCGCACAAGCGCTTCTTCGTTTACAGGCCTTGGAGATGAAGATGCTTTACAAATTGTAAATAAAGCGGGCAAAAAATTTTCTCTTCCTACAACATCTGATATTCATGCACATGAAGAGGCAGCTATTGCTGCTAAGTATATTGATGTTTTGCAGATACCTGCTTTTCTATGCCGTCAAACAGACCTGTTAATTGCAGCAGCACAGACAGGAAAAATAGTGAATGTAAAAAAAGGCCAATTTGTAAATGGAGAATCTATGAAGTTTGCGGTTGAAAAAATTACAAAAGCCGGTAATGATAAAGTGATGCTTACTGACCGTGGCAATACTTTCGGCTACACCGACCTGGTAGTTGACTATAGAAATATACCTGTCATGAAAAATTATGGGGTGCCTGTCATTATGGATTGCACACATAGTTTACAACAACCCAATCAAAGCAGTGGTGTTACTGGCGGCAACCCACAAATGATTGAAACTATTGCAAAAGCCGCTATAGCAACCGGCGCCGATGGATTGTTTATAGAAACTCATCCTGACCCATCATGTGCACTAAGTGATGGTGCTAATATGCTTAAGCTTGATTTGCTTGAAGAACTTCTGGTTAAATTACTAAGAATAAGAGAAGCGGTTATTTAAATAAAATCTTTTGCATAATATTTATGTACAAGATTTTATTTATCAGATCAATCCTTTTAAGTATGCAATACGCATAACCTGTGCTTTGCTGTTTACATGAAGCTTGTGGTAAATATTGGCAATATGTTTTTTTACTGTGTTAGGACTGATAATAATTTGTGAAGCAATTTCCTTATAATCAAGTCCGCGGCAAATAAACTGTAATATTTCTTTTTCACGTTCGCTTAGCAAAAAGAAATCTTCGTTATGCGCATGCTCCTGCTGCTTCATTGTTTCGCCCTGCTGATTCTGAATCATCTGCAAAATCTTATAAGCAATACTTGGAGAAATAGGCCCGGCGCCATTTACCGACAAATTTATCAACATATCAGTGATGGTTGCACTGCTTTCTTCTTTCAGTAAATACCCACATGCTCCTGATTTTATTGCTTTAAAAATTTTATCATCATCATCAAAAACTGTGAGCACTACGAATTTGATATCAGGGTACAAAGATGAGGCTGTGGCAACGGTTGCTACTCCATCTAACACCGGCATTTCAAGATCCATAATTACTATATCAGGCATTTCATTTTCATTCCTGAACCTCATCTTTTCTAAAAATTCTTCACCATTAACAGCATTGAATGTTATTGAAAATGAATTGTTGCTGAGTAGTTTTTCTTCCAATACTCTCCTGTTACTTGCTTTGTCATCTACAATGGCAACTTTTATCATGATGCTATTTTATCAAAGTTGAGGCCTTTCTTTTTTACAATCAATAATCAATTTGGGTTATTATTTTAAAGGTATGTACAAAGCTATGCAAGTCCCATTTGCGGCTGTGCTGTCTATCAATAAATTTATTCCCGCCATAAGAGATCTCTCTTTCATGTTATTCAAACCAAAGCCTCCAGCGGTTTTAGCGACTTCTTTACTGTTGATACCTTTACCATCATCTTTCACTTTTATTATCCATTCATTAGCATGGATAGTGCTTACAGTTAGTATATTTTTTGCATCAGAATGTTTCACTGCATTATTCAAAGCCTCCTGTACTATTAAAATTATGTGCAAGGCTTTTTCAGAATTGAATGAAAACTGATCGGGCAATTCTCCGTCAGCAGTTATTTTTATTTCCTTATAAAAAAAGCCCAATTGCCTTGAGAAGTTTATGATCCTGAACCAAATCTCCGAAGCTTTTGCATCATTGTGTTTCATTACCCAGATAGTTTCTCTTAATGAATGCATCATATCACGGGCAGTAGTGTGAAGGTTATTTACGAGCACAGATTCTGATGTATTAAGATTTTGTAGTTGTTCTGTTCCATGCAATAAAGAATTGGCCTGGGCACCAAGGTTATCATGTAAGTCACGGCTGATGCGTTCCTTCTCCATTTGTATTTCGTTCTTCGCCTGCAGCAATTTTATTTTTTGGTTATACTTATTCTTGTTGTAGAGATGAACAATAAAAGCTATCAACGCTATAGATAGCAAGATGACGAGTATGGTGAACCACCAGGTTTGCCACCATGGATAAGCAATGATTATTGTTATATTTTTTTGGAAAAAAACATTTGTTGAAAGATTAGGGCTGCATATAATCTGCAGCGTGTACTGCCCCGGTGGCAAAATATAATTGATATTATCTGGCTGGTGAGTTATCTCCCATTGATTTTGAAACCCTTTTAAGCGGTATTTATAAATATATTCATCAGGGTTTAAAAGACCGAGCGCTGTAATCCCCAGCTGTAAATGATTGTTCGAATAATCTAAAAGCAGAGAATCTCCTTTTCGAAACGGGCATGAAAAATTAAAAGGAATATCATTGATTATAAGTTTTGTAATAAATATGCCTGGCGTATCATTGGCTGCCGAAAGTGAACCCGGATAAAAAGAAGTAACACCATCAACACCGCCAAAATATAATTTACCTGTGTGTGTTTTTACACAAGATGCTGTATTAAATTCAAGATCCTGGAGGCTTAATTCTTTTGAATAATTTTTTATAGTGCCCTGTAAAGAAATATAAGACAAGCCGTAGTTACTACTTACAAAAACAGAACTGTTATCATTTACAGGAAGCAATGAATATATACAATCATTAAGCAGTCCGGTTTCTGAGGTAATTTCTTTTAAAAATTTGCCTTGCTGAGAATAAATGCAAAGGCCCTTATCTGTGCCAACCCATACATTATGTAAGCCATCTTCGGCAATCGTTCTCACTATATAATTGCCGGGTATTTGATAAGTTGTTGCCTTATGATTCTTATCAAGCCTGTAAAGCACGCCTGTTGAAGTGCCGGTCCATAAAGTTTTATCGGTTGCATAAAAAAAACAATTTATCTGGTTTTGAAATTCATTTGTAAAAGGTAAAAGCGGCACTACAGACTTCAATACAGTTTTATAAAAAACGCATCGAAATATATTTTTGTACGTAGCTACAACAATAGTGCTATCATCTAACCGCTGAATATTATTTGTAAATCTAACTAAGTAAGGCTCCAGGATTGCGTTTACTGCCGCAGAAATATCAAAAGGCCGAAGTTGTTTGGCTGAAAGTGTAAATATGTACCAACCGTGCCCAAAAGTGACGATTAAATATTTATCGTCCATCAATTTTTCTATAGCCAAAACATCTTTCACCCATTTCGTGTTTAAAGGCGCTTTCCATACAGCATTTCCCAGGGTATCATACAGTTGTAAACCCCCGCTCAAACAGCCTGCAAACAATAGATATTCCTGCTCATCATAATAAAGGCTCCTGATGAAATTATTTTTAGTTTCCGGATAAATAAAATGTGTGAAAGGTGTTTCCCTGTTTTGAATACAGATAACATTATCATTGCTCAATAACCATATCCGGCCAAATTTATCAGCATAAATTTTATTAATAAACCCGGCAGTTACAACTGCATTTCGATTAAGGTCAGTAATTTCACTTTTATAGTTTCCGGCCGTATCAAATTCATATAGATGATTACTAACGGATATGAATAGGTGCCCTATTTCGTCGCTATTTACTACATTAGCTTTAAAAGGTTGATCATTAAGGTTGTTTATAAAAATAGTTTTCCTGATTAAGTTGTCATCAGCGTCTATCAATAATAACTTGCCATTTGCAACTGCAAACAATGTGTTATAAAAGCAGGTTAAACACGCTCTGTAACTGCTTTCGTAATTTAAAAGATCGAATTTTTTTGTAGTAGTATTTATTTTAAAAATCTCATTGCTTGCGGCGGAAATAAAAATATAATTAGTATTAATGGCAACGATATTTTTATATAAAATGTTTTCTGATGAAAAGAGAGTATCTATAACGGAAGTTTTATAATTTGAAAATGACTGCACAACTTTCCCTTCTGCAGAATAGATAAGAATGCCCTTATTTTTCTGCATGCACCAAATACCTTCAGCTGTTTCTTTTAAAGGCACAATATCAAATCCATTATTTGCAGAAGGTTCCAGCATAATAATCTTTCTGAAAGTATTTCTGTAAGGATTGTATTCTATAATAAAGCCCCTATAGCTTATCCACATAAACCCATTGTGCAGATTGAATAAATATACAGGTTGATTAATATTGAGCGTATCGTTGTTTATAACGGGCAATACAGTTTCTAATTTATTGCCATTAAATCGTTGCAGGCCTGTTTTAGCAGATATCCAGGTAAACCCCAGTACATCGGTTAATACAAAAGTGGTTGCATTATTAATAAGGCCGGTTTCGTAATTAAGTGTTCTTACCGGACATTTTTTTTCGGTTTGTTTAATTTGGATTTGGCCTGCTGAAATTGAAAAGAGATTAGATAAGAAAACGATTAACAGGAACTGTCTATACAATTTCATACCTCAAAGTAATTGAATTTAATGGTGCAAAATCGGCTAACATTCTTCAATAAAAAATTACCCATAAGTAGTATTGTTTGCTGCAAGTGAATGGTAAAACTTTACCGAGTAAAAATTTATTAAACTTTAAATGAAAAAAATGAAAACAAAAACTTTCTTCAAGTCAATCGTTGCCGCCATATTAATAATGGCTTTTATTTCCTGTAAAAAAAGCGATACAAAAACACAAGCAGGCACTATAACAGGTACATGGCAAACGACAGCCTGGGGCCAGACAAGTGGTAATATACTGGAATTTGTTATAAACTCCAGTGGTACTACAGGAAATATAACCAAGTTAGGCAGTCAGCCATACGCATTCTCTGTTGGCGATGTCATTTATGCAAGCATTGCAACTACCGGGACAGGTACTTATAGCAGCATCGGTACTTATCGCTACGGAACCAATAATTCAGTAGTTGGGCATGCATCTGCCACTCTTACCTTACAAAATAATAACACTGTGTTATATGTTCACTATGCACAAGATGCAGGTACCGGAATAACACCTCCTGATTATTATTACGAGAAGCAGTAGGGATTTTAATCTCTGATATCAGCCTATCACGGATTAATACGTTAACTGCTGTTTATCCTCCGATAACCTCAGGAGTTAACATAGGTTTCGGGCAGACTACATATGTGTTTCAAAAACAATAATCTCATGCGAATATTTTAATTGATTTAATTTCTTTTTAACATACTACATCAACCGCAAATGGCTCATTTACTGGGTTCACCAATAATGAGGTTTGAACGAGTGGATGGTAAAAATGAAAAAAGATTTACTCTTCACCTGAAGGCATTGTATCAGTTTCCATTATTTTTTACACAATCATTTGTAATATCCGATTCTTAACTTTTTACAAAGCCCAACACTTAATTTTTTTTATCCCTATCAAAATAATTTTCATATTAAAGTATAAAAATGAAACAAAAATTACTTCTTATTATAATTATTGTGTTTGCAGTTTGTAATTCATTTATTGCAAGCGCTCAATCAATTAATGTTGTACCCAATCCTTCGACGCCAGGTATTTTTGCATGGACCGGTAGCGGTGCGCTATCAGGATATGCCGGAAATGCGGATACGCTTAATAATACACTTGTGCTTGAATACAACGCTTCCGGAACATCAGACACTGCATCATCTGGCTTTAAATTGCAACTGGCAGTTTATAATGCAGGCAATAACACTATTCAATTAATACCAAACCCCGATGCGGGGCACGGAGTTTATTTTAATTCTGTTCAAATTGTTTTCAACAATAAACTTTTTATTATCTATCTCGATGCTGCAAATGTGCAACGGCTTGCTTCATTTGATGGAACGTCTGTTACACTTTATCCAAACCCTGATGCAGGATTGGGTTATATAGGTTCTCCAAGGATCTATAATAATAATTTATATGTAGCTTATTCTAATGCGGCAGGAGTAACACAATTCGCCAGATTCAATGGATCAGGCCTTACGCTCATTCCTAATCCCGATAACAGTTCAAAAGGTTTTTTTAATGATTATGCTGTGATATTTGACGGTAAAATCTGCTCACGGTATATAACTGTTGCGGGACCCAAGCAGTTAGCCACTTATGATGGTATTTCATGGACACTGATACCAAATCCTGATAATACTTCGCGTGGTTTTTATCCTGATTTTCCTGTTGAATACCATAATAAACTCTATATTTTATATTACAGCGCAGCCGATCAATATCAATATATGGTGTGGGATGGTGTAAGCAATCCTACCCTTATTGCAAATCCGGAAAATTCAAGCACAAACAATGGCGGTGTTACAGGGTTGCCCATTCTATATAATGATACGCTTTTCTTTCAGTATTACAACACATCAAACGTGTATCAGCTTGCTAAGCTTGGCGGCTCTTCTATAAGTCTTGTACCTAATCCTGATAATACCACCTTTGGTTATTCTAATATCCCTGTAATGTACAATAACAATCTTTATATTTTTTATATTACACCAGATGGACTACATCATCTTACCCAATATCAAACAGCTTCAAACAGCCTGAAAGTATATGCAAACCCTGATGGAGGTTTTGGCTATTGGGATAAGCCAATTGTTTATGGCAACAATCTTTACTTCATGTACTATAATGCTCAATCTGCATTTCAATTGGGTTATTTCGATGGCAATTCTATCAAGCTTATAAATAATCCCGGAGGAATTTATAATGGTGCCGCTGGTAATAATGGCTATACTAGCTCTCCGATTATATTCAATAATTTATTGTATATGCAATTTGGCAGCGTGCCTTATGGCAATGCAGGCAATCTTGCTACTTTTGATGGAAGCGTTCTTCCGATTACCCTTCTCAGCTTCAATGCTATTCTTAAAAACAACGCTGCGTTGCTTAACTGGAGTACCTCTTCTGAATTTAATAATAAAGGTTTTGAAATCCAAAAAAGCATAAATGGACAAAGCTTTGCAGGCATTGGTTTTGTAAATAGCTCAGGCAATTCTTTTTTTACTAATAAATATAATTTTACGGATGCGCAAATTGCAAATGGCACTAATTATTACCGGTTAAAACAAATTGATTTCGACGGCAAATTTACTTACAGCAAAATAGTAAAAATTGATTTCAGCAAAAAGCTTGTTGTTACAATTAGACCCAACCCTGTCCATAATTATATAAATATTAATACATCGTCTGTTATAAAAGAAGTAAGATTAATAAGCCTTAATGCCAAATTAATAAACCGTTGGGATAATGTAACAAGCTCTTCGAAGCTCGATATTTCGGGAATTGCTTCAGGGGTTTACATTTTAAAAATGATTACCCAGGACGAAGTTCAATCGCAAAAAATTGTAAAAGAGTAATTGTGTGGTTAGTTTTTATCTCCCGGCGATTTTGCCGGGAGATTTTTATGTTCGCCATTATATACATTTCATTTTCATAAAAGAAAAATATCTATGAATATCTTTCAGCTCCTGCTTAAAATTTTCAAACCTTATTTGATACAATACCCAATCAGCATTAAGACATAAAAAAAATATTAAGCAATCCCAGGAATTAAAAAACCCTGTAAAAAAATTACAGGGTCTAATATTTTATTTCCCTTCAGGGGATAAGGATTAATAATTTCTCAGCCTCATTTCTACTCTCCTGTTTTTTGAGCGGCCTGCAACTGTCTTATTATCTTCTATAGGTTTACTTTCGCCATAACCAGTAGCAACGATCCTGCTTTCATCTACACTGTTTTGTATCAGGTATTGCTTTACAGAATTCGCTCTGCTTTCAGATAATTTTTGATTCAGTTCATCTTTACCAACATTATCAGTATGGCCATCTACATCAATTTTGTATGATGGATTGTCCTGCATTATTTGCGCTACTTCTTTTAATGATTTGAAAGATTTGGCCAAAAGTTTTGAGCTTCCGGTAGCAAAGAAAATGTTTTGCGCTGCTTTATTTATTTTCTCTACAACTACTACATCAATTACAGGGCAGCCAAAATTTGATGCAGGGCCAGCTTCATTAGGGCATTTATCTTCCTCATCATTTACACCGTCGCCATCTTTATCTGGTACAGGGCAACCCTGGTAACGGGCAACTCCCGGAACATTAGGACATTTATCTTCTTCGTCATTTATACCATCTTTATCAGTATCGGGTATAGGGCAACCCTGATATTTTACCAAACCTGCAACATCAGGACATTTATCATCTTTATCTGCGATACCATCACCATCTTTATCAGGACATCCTTGCAGCGCTGCAAGGCCGGCCTGGTCGGGGCATAAATCAAGACTATCTACTATTCCATCTCCATCACGATCGGTGATCTCTGGTATGGGAACAACTTTAGGAGCGATCTCTTTTTTTGAAACTATACTAGTAGCGATTCCTATACTGTGTGTAAAATGATAACTTGCATTCTCAGTAACGGGTATGCGGTACTGTGAGTTAATAAGTATAAAGCTTTCTCTAAAAAGATTGATTTGAAACCCAAAGCCAATAGGTACGAATGCGGCAAAATATTTTTTATAGTTACTCGCACCTACACCAAGATCTATATAAGGGGTAACCCAATACTTATCAGTAAGCAATTTAAGATTAACACTTGCAGTGCCCTCAAGTAAAAAATTATTTTCATTAAAAGCCGGTTGATTCTTGATTGGATATTTTAAAAAAGAGCCTTCAAGTGAAGAGATAAAATCTACATGTTCGCTCAATCCTGAAAGGTAATTTATTGCTAATCCCGCATGCTGGCGGTTTGAATTAAATAGATTTTTTGCTTTTATAACACTAGCCAAACCATTACTTCTTATATCAGCTGCAGTCTCAAAATCATTTAAAATAAAACTTATTCCAAGGGCTTGCGTTTTTTTATAGGTTTTGTTTTGTGCGTAGGAAGTTATAAAAGTTGAAATTATAACAATTAATAGAAATAGATTTTTCATAAAGGAGTTTCATTTTCTTTAAACAAAAATAGCCGGTTAATACCAAAAGATGAAATTAAATAATCAAAAAACTCACAATAGAGTTAAAGAAGTTGAGTAAAATATACGCTTCAAAAAGATTAAGGAATGAATAAATTTATACAATAGAACCTTTAATCGATGGCTAAATGAAAATCCTTAAGAACTTCAATTTTAACCTTTGTTAATCCCCGTGAGATATATCCAAGTTCTTTGGCCGCGATCCAGGATAAATCCAGGAGGCGTTTATTTTTAGGGTGGAGCCGGTCATTAATCTTTACTATCAGTGACTTATTATTTCTCAGGTTAGTAACCTTTATCCAGGTGCGTAAAGGAAGGACGTTACAGGCTGCAGAATATTTTTCGGATCTGTAAATCTCCCCGCTTGCTGTTTGCCGTTTATCAAATTTCTTTGCATAATAGCTGGCGGTGCCATATTTAATTATGGGTATAGTATGAGAAATTGAGTATTTATGTTTTATCTTTTTTTGTGCATTAGACTCACTGAAAAAAAGACCCGTCAATATTATTACAAGCAAAACAGGTTTCATAATTATACAATTTCGATATGTATCTCAGAACATAACTGTATGTAATAAACGAATATGTAATTATTTATTTGCGAAATATTTTTCAGCGTAAAATTTGTCTTCACTGTAAATATCATCATAAAATATGACTTCTTTATTTTTCGCCTCACAGGTATAATATTGTATATAAAGTGGCAACTTATTTTGTAGCATTATGCGCTTCCTGCTTTTATTATTCACCCATGTTTTTATCGAATCTTCATTGTATGAAATCTTTTGCCCTTCAGCAAGGTTCAGGCTATCGTTCCTTGCAATGAAATATGCAAGCCCCTGCCAGTCTTGTACACGAACGCATCCATGGCTTAACGCCCTGAAAGAATTTTTAAACAAGTATCGCTGATTGGTATCGTGTAGATAAACATTAAATGGATTATTGAAATTAAATTTAAAAATACCAAGAGCATTATCATCCCCACTGCCTTGCTGTACCTTCCATGGTATTTCCTTTTTATATCTTTCCCAGTTAACCGTATAAGGATCTACGCTTTCGCCTTTTGAATCAACAAGACTAAATCCTTTTCGTTCGAGATAACCGGGATCTTTTTTTAAAGCGGGAAGTATATCATTTTTAATTATACTGGCAGGAATGGTCCATTGAGGGTAAGAAACCATATCTGTAATACGCGAAGTAAGGACAGGTGTACGAGTAGTTGGTTTACCTACAATTACTTTCGAAACGAGAATGAGACTGTCATGATCCCATACTTTTAAATAGAATGCCGGTAAGTTAACCCATACATAACTTGCTGGAAGCACAGGCAGGCGTTTATAACGATCAAGTGTAATTGCAATTCGCTTAAATTTTTCTACATCCGTAGAATTCAAAATAGCTATTAACTTGCCGGTGGCTTTTCCATCGGGTTTCAATTTATTATTGCTTTGGAATTTTTTTATTTCCTGGCTTAGCAAAATAGAATCCGGGAGTAAAACATTTTTATCTGCCACTCCAGTTTCTGAAAGTCTTTGCTGTAGGGTTTTAATAAGATTTAAAGAATCTTTTTGGGGATAATAAATGTACACATGCCTGGTAGTATCCATGGAATCAACAAAGTTCTTTAACGCATCTTTTAGTAATTGATAATCATTATTGGATGGTTCAACTTTATTGAAAACTGTTACTATAGAATTCAGATCAACCGCTGTTTTTAAATTTATTATAAAAAAGGAATCTGCATATTCCTTTTTTGATATTATTGAAATACTATCATGAAGCATCCTCCCTTCCTTAAGGTCTTTAATGGTTTTCATGAACGCATCACTTAGCATGAGGTCAGCTTTCGTCCACAAAACTGCATCTTTTCTTGCCAGGGTATCTTCTATAAATTTTTTTCTTAATAGCGACAGATTTTTAAAATGGTAATCATTTTCGTAAAGGCCATAGTATTTTGATTTTTCAATAAACTGAAACATAGAATCAGCTAATGGGCTCCAGTGTTCTTTTTTGCTCCACAGGTTATGATAATCATTTTGTTCATAAAAAGAATACACAATGTGATAAAGATATAATTTGATTGAATCGTCAATCTTACCATTATTATCATCCGCGTATTGCAAAAATGATTTTATATTGTCAGAAATTTTGTCATCCATCTCCTCAGGTTTTTTTACAATTTCTTTTTTGGCAGGGGGAGTGTGATTTTTGCAGCTTAGCAAATGAGCAGGAATGGTAAGAATAAAAAAAATGTAAATTAGAAGTATTCTTTTCATTCTATTATAATGAAATTATCTATGATGATTTTTACTTAACGTCCAGAAAAATGATAATCCGAAAACTAAATTCTATGTTCCGTATATTATTATTTTTTTCAATAAATTATTTTTGGATAAATATACATGCCTCTGCTCAATTAAATGTCGCAAATAAATATGGCTTATATATAATAAATGATATAAATAGCTATGAAAAGTCCATTGCTGCTGATACCAATAAACGTATGGTGAATATTTTAAATTGCCTGCCAGGTATAATTTTGGATCTCAGGTATGCAACATCAAATAATTTTATGAATCAAAAATTATATTCTCGCGTACATACAACTTACCTGCGGGCCATTGTGGCAAATGCTTTGCAAAAAGTTTCAGCAGAATTAAAAAATGAAAATATCACCTTAAAAATATTTGATGCATATAGGCCACATTCTATTACAGAAAAAATGTGGAAAATAGTAAAAGATGATCGGTATGCGGCTGACCCTGCAAAGGGAAGCGGGCATAACAGGGGCATAGCCGTTGATTTAACTCTTGTAGATATGATTACAAAAAATGAATTGTCAATGGGCACTGGTTTTGATAATTTTAGTGATACTGCCCACATTGATTTTACCGCATTACCATCCCGAGTTTTGCATAACCGAAACCTATTGAAATCAGTAATGGAAAAGTATGGTTTCATTAGCCTTGATACCGAATGGTGGCATTTTAGTCTTCCGGATGCAGCCGGGTACGAATTACTTGACTTGTCTTTTGATGATTTAAAGAGAATTGATAGAATGTATAATAAAAATGACAGAACCAGAAAAAAGAGAACATAAAAAAAGGCTACAAAAAAAATGCGTTGACATATTTGAGGAACGTGCTGCTTCCATACGCAGTTCAATGAACGAAGCCCAATCCATGGCTAACAGCGAAGAAAAAAGCAGTGCCGGCGACAAGTATGAAACATCACGTGCAATGAGTCATTTAGAAAAGGATATGCATGCGAAGCAATTATCAGCTAATATGAAAGAGCTTGAATCTTTATTTTCGATTGACTGCAATGAGATTTATAATTCTGGGCAAAAAGGAAGCCTTGTTAATTGTGAAACAATTTCATTCTTTATTGCCACGGGCCTTGGCAAATTAATTTTTGAAAATAAAGTCGTTTTTCTTGTATCTCCGGAAGCGCCTGTTTCTAAAATACTATCCGGGAAAAAACCAGGAGACGTGATTCTTTTCAACAAGAAAGAATACATGATAATAGATGTGTACTGAGAAGGCCTAATTAAAGCCTTTAAAAATCAATGAGGGTTATGCATTATTTTCGCAAAAAACAAAACGAAAACAAAACGAAAACAAAATAAAATGAACGATACAAAATTTACTACCGGTGAAATTCAAACTGTGAAAGGAAATTTAAAATTTGAATTGTATGACGATGATGCTCCTGGTACTGTAGCTAATTTTAAAAAATTAATTTCCGAGGGTTATTATGATGGCTTAACTTTTCACCGGGTAATTCCCGATTTTATGGTGCAGGGCGGCTGCCCAAATGGTACAGGAGCCGGAGGGCCGGGCTACACTATAGATTGCGAAACAAAAGGAAAAAGGCAACAACATGATCGCGGTGTAATGTCAATGGCGCACAGGGGGCCAAATACCGGTGGCTCACAATTCTTCATTTGTCATAATCGCTCAAATACAAAACACCTTGATGGTGTACATACCTGTTTCGGTAAAGTAACAGAAGGACTGGATATACTTGATAGTATTAAAGGGGGTGATGTTATGCAAAAGGTTATGCTTACTTAATCTTTATAAGTTTATTATCTATAAAATATGAAAAAAATATTTTGCGCACTCCTTCTTACTTGTAATTTCAGTCACATCTCATTTGGTCAGACTGATAGTATTCTTCTTTATTCAAAAAAAGATGTAATGATACCGATGCGGGATGGTGTAAAGCTATTTACAGAAATTATAAGCCCCGTAAATGCCAAAGCTTCTTTGCCTATTCTTATTACACGTACTCCTTACGGTGCAAAAACCCGCTATCCGTCAGAAGGAACTTTTACACTTGATGACTATACTTATGTAGCAAACATGGCTAAAGAGGGGTATATTTTTGTTTTACAGGATATCCGTGGAAAATACATGAGTGAAGGAAGTATGCAAATTCACCAGCCAATAACTCATACAAAGGTAAAAGGTACCATTGATGAAAGTACTGATACCTGGGATACCGTTGACTGGTTAATAAAAAATGAAAAAAATAATAATGGTAAAGCAGGAATATTAGGAATATCCTATCCTGGATGGCTCGCATTAGTAGGAGCGGTGGATCCTCACCCGGCTTTAAAAGCATCATCAGAACAGGCGTGTATGAGTGATTTATTTCTTGGAGATGATTTTCATCACAACGGGGCTTTTCGCCTGAGCTATGGAATGGAATATTCTTATGAGGTAGAATATGATAAAACTACCGATAGTAATTTTCCTTTTCCGCAATGCGATTTATACAATTGGTACCTGCACCTCGGTTCATTAAAAAATGTAAATCAAAAATATTTTCACAACAAAATTCCAACATGGAATAGCTTCGTTGATCATCCTGACTATGATGCGTACTGGCAGAAAAATTCTCCACTGCAGTATATACAATATCCTGAAATACCTCAATTACATGTAGGCGGCTATTATGACCAGGAAGATATTAACGGGCCTCAGCTTATGTATTCCACAATGGAAAAAAAAGATACATTCAACAGGAATTTTATTATACTTGGCCCCTGGAACCATGGTCAATGGGGAAGAGGTAACGGAGATAGCCTTGGCAAAATTTCTTTTGAATCAAATACAGGAGTTTGGTTTCGTGACCTGCAAAAAAAATGGTTTGATTTCTGGCTAAAGGGAATAGGAGATGGAAAATTTGATGAGGCTACCTGTTTTCAAACCGGAAGTAACCGATGGAAAACGTATAAAAGCTGGCCTCCTGAAGGAGTAACCATCAAAAAGTTGTATGCTGGCCCTGGCAATTCGGCATCGTTTACAAAGCCCATTTCTCAAAACGATTATGTAAGCTATATAAGTGATCCGGCTAAACCTGTCCCATATCGTATCTTGCCTATTGAGGCAACTTATGGGCGAGGCAGTCGCTGGAGGCCATGGCAGGTGGAAGATCAGCGATTTGTTACTTCCCGCCCCGATGTAATAAGTTTTACAATGGACTCACTTACAGAAGATATTACTGTAACCGGAAAAATAAAAGCGCATCTATTTGCAAGCACCAGTGGTACCGATGCAGATTGGATTGTAAAATTGATTGATGTTTATCCTTCTTTTGATCAGAAAAACTTTTTAATGAGCGGCTTTCATTTTCCTGTAGCAATGGAAGTATTCAGAGGAAGATTTAGAAAAAGTTTTTCTGAACCTGCGCCATTAGTTCCTGGCAAGGCAGAAGAATTTGTAATTGATTTACACGATATAAATCACGTATTTAAAAAAGGGCACCATATTATGGTTCAGGTGCAAAGTACCTGGTTTCCTTTAATAGACCGAAACCCCCAGAAATTTGTAGCTAACATTTTTGAAGCAAAAGAAAGTGATTTTATAAAAGCAGAACAACGTGTTTACATTTCTTCAAAAAATTCAACTTACATTGAACTTCCGGTCATGGATAATTAATTCTTCATTTCCAATCTTTTGTGAACAAAAAAAAAGCACAGGATATACCTGTGCCATAAGAAATTTTGTGTAATGCAGTTTAAACTACATTCCAAAAAGTAAAGCAATGATAGCCATCAAACCATAGAAGCCGGTTATAATACCGATAGCTACCAACGTGTCTGCGACTTCCGTCTTGTACATTTTTTTCATACTTACAGTTTAAATTTAAAAGTGATTTAAAAGAAGTATTTCGAAGGGATCTGGAAAAAAGTTGCAGTTTATAAGGGAAAGGATTAGGGTATTGTGTGTATTGGCACGAAAATAATATTTAAAATTCAAAAATTCAAATTTTTGACCCACTTCATTGCAGTGAGTATATGAGGGGCAAATATGTAATAGGGAAATCAAAACACTTAGGTGAAACCATTTATTTAATTTTAATGGTATAAAAATGTATTAGCCGATTTCCCGCCTTTGTATAATGCTTTAAAGACAATTTGATTATTTTTAGTATATTACTTTTCAAAATTCTTTATTATGAATCATGTTTCAGACATTCTTTCCCGTAAAGGCAGCAATGCTATTTCTGTTACTCCGGATACACCTGTAATTGATGCATTAAAAGTAATGGCAGATAATAATATCGGCTCAGTAATGGTGATGGAGAATAATAAATACATGGGAATTATAACAGAGAGGGATTATTGCCGCAAAGTAATATTAAAAGGAAAAAATTCCACCAATACAAAGGTAAGCGAGATCATGACCTCCGATCTCCCTCACATAAAGCCGGAAGATACCGTAGAACATTGTATGGAATTAATGACTGATAGCAAAATAAGATACCTCCCCGTTTTTGTAAAAGATGAGCTTAAAGGAATAATTTCTATAACTGACGTTGTAAAAGAAACCATCTTAAAGCAACAGCAAACAATCAGGCATCTTGATAATTATATTAATTCCTGAATAATATTTTCAAGCTCATTTTTACATAAGGTATTTTTTATATTACCGTCTTGAAAATGTAAGTTGAATCTCTATGAAAAATATTATTTTTCTAACTTTTCTTTTATTATCAGGCTGCAATTCTCAAAGTTCAGAAGATAAATCTGAATCCATAATAAAGGATACTTCTTCGGCCTTAGAAAAAGACGTCAAGCTGCCGTTAATAATATCAGGTTGCTATGCATACATCGCAAAAAAAGATTCGGCATTATTAAACCTTAATATTTCAGGCAATAATATTTCAGGTAAACTTAATTATAGTTTATATGAAAAGGATGGTAACAGAGGCACTATTAATGGCTCAATACAAGAGAGCCTCGTTATTGCAGACTATACTTTTCAATCAGAAGGTATGACATCAGTAAGACAGGTAGTTTTTAAAATACATGGCGACTCACTCATTGAAGGTTTTGGAGATACAGATGTGAAAGGGGATACGGCAAAATTTAAAAACATATCGCTGTTACAATTTCAGAACGGAAGGGCCTTTATTAAAACTAACTGTAAATAATCACGTTCAGAATCTCACAGCGAATAATACCTTAACTATCCGGATGCAAAAAAAATTAAAACCCTTGTACCAATAAATTCTTTGCTGTATTTTAAACCTTTATTCCGCTTTATTTCCCGGCAGTAATCACTACAATAAATTATTTAAAATGCTTAGAAACAAATATCCCGGCAAATGCGTAATCTTTATCGCAATGTACATTTGCTCTTCCTCTTTTATTTCCTGTACTACCACGCATATTGTATCAAAATATGACTGTGATACATTTGCCAACAATCCCCTGAATAAAAAAACAACCTGGTCATTTGCCTGGGGACTTGTACAGCCAAAAGATATAAATCCAAAGTGCGACAGCAGGTTCAATCACATGAATAAAGTAACTGTAAAAAATAACCTTGGCTTTGCATTGATATCAGTAGTAACATTGGGTATCGTAATGCCACAAAGGGTTGAATGGTGTTGCGCCCCTTACAGTCCTCCTACAGATTCATTAGGTCATTAACCAAATTAATTATGGCAACTATAACCAAATTACCGGACGGCATTGAAAGATTGTCCATCACAAAATGGGAAAACGGTCATCAGAATTTTGTACACAATTTCAAAGAGAACGCCTCGTTCAAATTAAGAATTCCTTCTTCCCAATCTTCCAATCCATATCTTGATACCACTAAAAATTTTCAATGGCTTATTCAATATGCCCTTGATAATAATATCCAAATGCGGGCCTTAGGAAATGGCTGGTCATTTTCTGAAGTGGCAGTGTGCGAGGGCGGGCTTGTGGATACCAAAGCACTTAGGCTTTCTTATAACCTTAAAAATTCTTTTGTAGCGCAGGCATATTTGCAAAAAGGTAAAAGTGCCGGCGATCTTTTTTTTGTAGAATGCGGTATGAGTGTGCTCGATGTAAATGAAAAACTGGAATTAAATTCTAATCCAAAAAGGTCTTTAAAAGCATCCGGCGCCAGTAACGGGCAAACGATTGCAGGCTGTACTTCCACGGGTACACACGGTTCAGCCTTTAATGTAGGAGCTGTGCATGATTCCATCGTCGGCTTGCACATAGTAGTAGGCCCTCACAGGCATGTATGGATAGAAAGAGAATCCAATCCTGTTGCGTCGGATGAATTTATAAACTGGCTGGGTGCAGAACCAATCAGAAATGATGATATGTTCAATGCCGCCATTGTAAGCTTTGGCAGCTTTGGATTTATTCATGGAATATTATTAGAAACCGAACCCATTTTTTTGCTGGAGCAATATCGTGCAGGCGATATAGTATACGATGATGCGTTGAAACCGGCCATGAACCAGCTTGATTTTTCAAATATTTTAGATAGGCTTCCTGCTCCGCCCAATGTGCCGGGCAAGGAATTGTATCATTTTGAAATACTGGTGAACCCGCAAATGTTCGAGCCCGGCAACCCAGCAAAAGGAGTGTTCTTCAAAACGATGTATAAAACTCCTTACAGGGAAGATTATACGAAAATACCGAGAGATGATAGAGGCTTCACCTATGGGGATGACCTGCTTGGCGTAGTGCAAACAATACTTGATCACCTTGGCCCGGGACTTTCTTCCATGCTGGTGCCGGGGCTGGTAAATAAATTATTTCCGCTGGCATTTAAATCGACCGAAAGCATGACAGGAACCCTCGGTGAAACATTCAGCAATACAAAATTCAGGGGAAAAGCGGGTAGCGCAGCAATTGGCATCCATACTTCCAATGCAAGCACAGTCGTAGAAGAAATAGTAAAGATCAATAAGGAAAACCCCTTCCCCGGAGCGCTGGCATTGCGCTATGTAAAAGGAACCCGGGCATTGCTGGGCTTTACTCATTTCGATAAAACCTGTATCCTGGAACTTGATGGTGTTGACTCACAGTTATCAAGAACTTTTTTTAAAAAAGTGTGGGACAGGCTTGAGGAATTATCTATACCCTATACATTGCATTGGGGTAAGATCAATTTTAATCTTAGCCCGGAGCTTTTGCAAAAAATGTATGGTGATAATTTAACTAAATGGAAAGCATGCAGGAAATCCTTGTTAATTGATGAAGTACAAAAAGTATTTACAAATGATTTTATGATAAAATGCGGATTAGCCGAATAAAAAGTCACTACCAGTTTGAGAATCTCACGAATGGAAAGCCAATCGCCATGGTTATTTCGCTTTACAAAAAATAAGATATCAAATACAAGATTTTATTTGAATAGTCGTTTATAACCAAATTCTTTCCCATTCTATTATTAAATATTTATTTGATGGACTTCCAAATATTTTTTTTTGAAAAAATTTATGTATAAAATTGAAATATCTTCGCGCCCTATGAAAATAAAATATAACTTTTCAACTTTTCAACTTTTACTTTTTTTAATTTTTGCATGCACCGGTTGCAACAACGCTCAATCAGTAAGCGAAAAAGGCGTTATTGATTCAACAAATAAAAGTGAGCCCGCAAAGGAGAAAACTGTTTATGATAAAAAGCCAATTGATTCTACTGAATATGCCAGCAGGTTAAAAATGCTAAGTAATAATGATACAACCGGATTATGGCCGGCGAAAATTGTATACCCTTTGCCCGGCGCTGTTTTACCATATCACAGGATCGTTGCTTTTTACGGAAACCTTTATTCTAAAAAGATGGGAATTCTTGGTGAACTGCCTAAAGATGAAATGTTGGCGAAACTAAAAGGTGAAGTTGCTAAATGGCAGGCAGCTGATACTACCATTCCGGTTATTCCGGCTTTACATTATGTAGCTGTGACTGCACAAGGTGCACCAGGCAAAGAGAGTAAATACCGCCTGCGCATGCCTTTTCACCAGATTGATACTATCGTAAACTGGGCAAAAGAAATTAACGCTTTGGTTTTCCTTGATATACAGGTTGGGCACAGCTTTGTAAAAGATGAAGTGCCACCAATGGAAACATATTTAAAAATGCCCGGCGTTCACCTTGGTATTGATCCCGAGTTTTCTCTGAAGAATGGTGAAGTTCCGGGAAGTAAGATCGGAAGCTTTAATGCTGAAGATGTAAATGATGCGATTGATTACCTGGCTAAGCTGGTAAAGGAAAATAATTTACCGCCTAAAATTCTAATAGTGCACCGTTTTACACAGGGAATGATTCGGGGATACCAGGATATAAAAAAGGTGCCTGAGGTGCAGGTAGTCATGGATATGGACGGCTGGGGCGATAAGATTTTAAAAAAATCATCCTACCTGCGTTATATTTATAGAGAGCCTGTACAGTTCGCCGGCTTCAAACTGTTTTATAAAAATGATACCAAAACCGGAGCAGATCAATTTTATACTCCGCAGGAATTGTTGAAATTTACCCCCAGGCCCGTTTACATTCAATATCAATAAAATAATACAGGTTCTATAAATGAAAACAATCCTTCCTGCTTTTTTATCAGCTTCAATATTTTTAGCTGCATGTTCTTCTAATACCAGCGAGCCAAAACCAGTAAAAGATTCAGCCATTGGAATAACTAAAAGCCCTGGTGATGTAGTTAACATAAAGCCTATAGCGGATGTCGCAACTATTCTTTCAAAAAAAGAAGTGCCTGTATTGTGCTACCATCATATAAGGGAGCCAAAACCCGGGCAAAGTGAAACCCTTAAAGTATATTCCGTTTCACCGGCTCAATTTGCTGAACAAATGAAGGCATTAAAAGACAGTGGATACGAAACCATATTACCAGCCCAGCTTTATGAATATCTTGTGCATGACGGCACACTTCCGGCAAAGCCGGTTATGCTTACTTTCGATGATACCGATGAGGAACAATTTAGCATAGGCGAAACTGAAATGCAGAAATATGGATTTAAGGGTGTGTATTTTATTATGACAATATCCATTAACCGTCCCCGTTATATGAGCAAAGAGCAACTCAAACAATTAGCCGATGATGGAAATGTTGTTGAAGCTCATACATGGGATCATCACATGGTTACCAAATACCAGGGAGCTGATTGGGATATTCAGCTGGTAAAACCAAAAGCAAAAATTGAAGAGATAACCGGTAAGCCTGTTAACTATTTTGCATACCCATTTGGAATATGGAACCAGGCAGCCATACCAGAAATAAAGGCTAGTGGATATAAGATGGCATTCATATTATCAACCAAACGGGATACTACCGAACCTCTGTATACCATTCGCCGGATGCTCGTTCCGGGCCAGTGGTCAACACCCGGTTTGCTTAAATCAATGAAGCAAACATTTCACTTATAAGAAAATTTATTTAGCTATCTCGATTTTCACTTTTTTGTTCTTAATCTTTTCGTTTTTAATAAGCTGAAGAGTTGGCCCCATCTTAATTTTTCGTACAGCAACAAAAGAGAAAAAGTCTTTCACTTCAATTAAACCGATATCTTCCTTCTTTAATTGCCCTTTATGAGATAAGAATCCCACTATATCAATTTTGTTTACCTTATCTTTTTTTCCTGCAGCAATAAACAACGTCGACCATTTTGGTTTTTCGGGTAAGGCTTCGTTTTCCGGAAGTTCAATCTGTTCAACATTTGAATCTATATACGAAGGCAATTCTTCATCATCGTGCAATATTAAGATTGCGGTACCACTTGCATCCATCCTTGCCGTTCTTCCATTACGATGGGTAAAAGCATCTTCGTTATGTGGTAAATGGTAATGAATAATATAACGTATGTTAGGAATATCCAGCCCACGGGATGCAAGATCCGTTGTTACCAAAACATTAGTTGTTCCATTTCTAAACTTACATAAAGCGCTGTCCCTCTCCTGCTGCTCCATGCCTCCATGGTAAAATTCATTATTAATTCCTTTTTGAGTAAGTAACATACTTGTACGCTCAACTGCTTCCCGGTGGTTACAAAAAATTATAGAAGACCTGTTGCCAAGAAAACATATCAGCTTAAACAGCGTCTCTAATTTATCTTTATCCTGAGATGAAACTGTTTTAACCGCAAGCCCTGTTTCTATATTTTCTCCCGTTAAAAAATTCAACTTTTCAGGGTTGTGCAATCCAATAAACAAAGGAATTTCAACCCCTTCAGTCGCAGATGTTAAGATCCTTTTTTTCAAATGCTTTAGGGAATTAACAACGAAAGACATCTCATCAAGAAAACCGAGTTCCAGCGATTTATCAAATTCATCCAGCACCAATATTTTAATTGCATCTAAAGTAATATTGCCTCTTCGTATATGATCAGCAAGCCTTCCAGGCGTACCTATTATAAGCGCCGGTGGCTGTATTAAATTATTTTCTTCGGTCTCTCTTTTGTGGCCACCATAACAACTGGTAACTTTATACCCTGATCCCAGGCTTTTAAAAACCTGCTCTATCTGTATCGCAAGCTCACGTGAAGGAACCACAATAAGTGCCTGGGTTTTTTTATTATCATCGTCCAGTAGCTCAAGTATAGGTAATAAAAATGCTAATGTTTTTCCTGAACCGGTAGCTGAAAGCAAAATAACATCGGCATTATTTTTATTAGCTTCTATAGAAGACAATTGCATTTCATTAAGCGCATCAATATCTAACCTGGAAAGTATATTTTCAAGAGAATACTTTTTATTTTTCATGAATGCAAAAGTAAGCATGTTTATGGGTTGTGGTTTTAGATTAACAGCGCAAGTGCGACGAGGCTTAATGTCTAAATTGGTAACCTTCAAAAAGGGAAACACTTAGTAATATTGTAAAAAAAAATGGAAACAGAAAACAAGCAAATTATCACTGTTGAAAATACAATTCAAGTTCCTGTAGAAAAAGTATGGGAGTTATGGACAAAACCTAAGCACATCATGCAATGGAATAATGCTTCTGATGACTGGCATACACCACACGCAGAAAATGATTTACAACCTGGTGGTAAATTCATGTCAAGGATGGAAGCTAAAGATGGCAGTTTCGGATTTGACTTTGGGGGAGTTTATAATGATGTGGCAGAAAATAAATACATTGATTATACGCTTGGTGATGGCAGAAATGTGAAAATAAACTTTACAGCTAATGGTGATGAGACTAAAGTGGTTGAAACATTTGAAGCCGAAAACATGAATTCTCCGGAAATGCAAAAAGATGGCTGGCAGGCTATTTTAAACAACTTTAAGAAATATGCAGAATCATCTTCAGAATAATTCCCTATTTTTTTTCGTGCAATAAATCTTTGTAGCTCATTAAATTAATCCCTCTTTGCTGTATAATTGATTTCAGTTTTTGATTAGTAAACAGATCAGTAACACCCTGCCTGTCCTGGGCCACATTCTCATAACCAATATGAAACACGGCTCTCAATTCATCATCGTCTAAACCGGGATGATCCAAAAAAAGATACGTATTTCCTGGCTTTAGTTTACTGAGCATCCTTGCAAAGCTTTCTATCTTTTCCACTGAGGTTTTGTGCGGCCCGTCATAGCTTGTATACTGCAAATGATAATCGGCTCCATCAATATCTATTTTATATTCTAGAGCAAGTTTTTTGGTCATTGCCTGTACTTCAGGTGAAATATCAGTGCAACCCATATGAGACGAAATATGGCTCACACGGGGTATATTTTTTAGAGCCATTTCTATCTGCGCACGAAATTCTTTTTCTATATCCTGTATTTTCCACGGATTTTCTTTTATTGATTTGCCCGGGTAATTCTTATTCGGAAATACCATTGGATAAAAATATCCATTACTGTCTTTCAGGCTTGCGCAATCAGTCAATGGCCGCCATTTTATATTCTCCCATTCACTCGTAATTGCCAGGTGAATACCCACATCAACACCAGGATTTTCTTTCAGCAATTTTACTGCCTCAGGAAACCACGGTGATGGCACAATTATCTCAATTGATTTTTCAATACCCTCCTTATAACATTTGATTAATGCCTCGTTACCTGAGTGGCTGTAACCCATGTCATCGCCACGGATGATAAGTTTAATTTGATTCTCTTGGGAAAAAGCCGCGATAAATAAAAACGGTAGCCCCACTGCAAAAAGAAATTTCTTCATGAATAATAATTTATTTAAAGTTGTAATAATGTTTGAATAGTAATGAATCACCAAAAGTAAATTCTTTAACAGTATTCAGTGTTCTTAAATAAAAAGTGAGTCCTACCTTAATTGTATTTATCATATAGTTTTTAAAAACTATTTTCAATTAATTTTATTGGTAAGGCTGCGTTCTATTAAAATAAAAGCAATAATCGAATCATAAAAAACAAAGCGGGATGTTAACTACTCAAAAACATTTATTTCAATTACCGGAAGATATAATTTATCTGAATTGTGCTTATATGTCGCCTCTCCTAAAGTCAGTTGAAGAGGCAGGAATTGGTGGCATAATGAGAAAGAGAAATCCAGCTTTTATAAAGCCCGCAGATTTTTTTAATGAAGGAGAAGAAATTTGTAATAAGCTGGGGAGCCTTATTAATGCAACGCCTCAGCAAATTGCAATCATTCCCTCCTGCTCTTATGGGCTCAAATCTGCTATAAATAATTTACCAGTTAACAATGGAAAATATGCGATAACGGTTGCAGATGAATTTCCAAGTGGATATTATACGATTTCAAGCTGGTGCAAAAAAAATGAAAAGGAACTGAAGGTAATTCAGCCGCCGGATTATACAGATGGAAGAGGTAAAAAATGGAATGATAAGATATTAGAAGCAATTGACAGAGATACAGCAGTTGTATCACTATCAAGCATACACTGGACGGATGGGACAAAGTTTGACTTACAAAAAATCGGTGAAAGATGTAAAGAAGTTAATGCCCTTTTTGTTGTTGACGGAACTCAATCTGTAGGAGCCTTGCCAATAGATGTAAAAGTGTGCTGCATTGATGCCTTAGTTTGTGCCGCGTATAAGTGGCTGCTAGGCCCCTACTCTATTGGCTTTGCTTACTTCAGTGATTATTATAACAGTGGTGTTCCTATTGAAGATTCCTGGATGAATAAATTAAATGCTGATGATTTCACCAGGTTGACGTCGTACGATGATGAATATAAGCAGGGTGCGGCAAGATATAATGTCGGTGAGTCCAGCAACTTCATTCTTATGCCTATGTTCCGTGCAGGATTAGAACAAATCATTAACTGGAAAGCAAATCTTATCCAGGATTATTGTACTAATCTTATAAAACCGCTTGTGCAGGTATTATCAGAAAAAGGTTTTTGGATTGAAAATCAACACTACAGAACCAATCATTTATTTGGTTTTTATCACCCTGATATTAGCCCTTCACATTTAATGGGTAAGCTAATGGAAAGAAAAATTTTTGTTTCGGTAAGAGGTAAAAGTGTTCGGGTTTCTACACATTTATACAATGTTGAAAAAGATATTGAAGCTCTTAGTGAAGTATTAAGCACCTTATAATTTTATAGCCTGATGTAAAAAAGGATTCTTCCCCCGCTTTATTGTACTGTTTAAATACCTATGTAATATTGCGGCAACAATCAATGACTTTTAAAATTTCTGACTGATGAATTATGAAATAAAGAATCTAAACACTGAAGTACTTTTTAACAAATGGGCTAAGCTTAAAAGAGTTACTTATGAATATTCAACGGGCAAAGGAAAATGGGAAACTCAAACAAGAGAAGTTTACGACAGGGGCAATGGCGCTGTAATCCTGTTATATAATAAAGAACAAAAAACCATCATCCTAACCAAACAATTCAGGCTGGCAACCTACCTGAATGGCAATAGTACAGGAATGCTGATAGAGGCTTGTGCCGGGCTTCTTGATGATGAATCTCCTGAGGAAGGTATAAAGAGAGAAACCGAAGAAGAGACGGGTTATAAAATTAATAAGGTTAAAAAAGTATTTGAGTCTTACATGTCTCCCGGGTCTGTAACAGAAATTTTATATTTTTTTATTGCAGAATATTCGAGCGATATGAAAGTAAACGATGGTGGCGGAGTTGCACATGAACAGGAAAATATTGAAGTGATGGAAATGAACTTCCGGGATGCCGTAAGTATGATTGAAAACGGGGAAATTAAAGATGCCAAAACAATTATGCTGCTTCAATATTTACAATTACAAAATATTTTGTAATGATCAAAGATATTTACCAGACTTTACTTTATACATATTACACCAATTATTAAAAAAATTGCCACCACTACGTTTACTCCTGCTTTGTTAGGCTTGTGTTTATTGGCATTAGCATTTGTTTACTGGTGGATAGATATAAAGAGCCAATCTGTTAGTCAATTGTTCGGCAGCATTCAATCTGTCGTTTACAAAAAAAATTATGCATATACATGCCCCTCTAATTAAAGTTTCTTAAATTTTTGAATGGTATTTCCTAAAATATCGCAAACATAAATGTTTTCGTCCTTGTCAATAGCAAGGTCATGATACCAACAAACAGGACCATTATAAAAACCACTTCTGCCAAATCTTGTCTTCACTTTTCCTGAAATGTCAAATATAAAAACATCCGAACCTCTATGTTTAAGTTTCAAAAAAGTAAAATCGTCAACCGCAAATAATTTTGATTTTGTCCTGTTAAATGAAACCGAACAAATACTGCCAAAACTATTATCAGTCCATTGCTTCAAAAACTTTCCTGATGAATCAAAAATCTGTATGCGGTTGTTTTCTCTGTCTGCCACATATACATTTCCATTATTATCTAAATCAATTCCATGTGGCAGGTCGAATTCATTTTCCTTACTCCCTTCCCTACCCCATTCAAACAAATATTTTCCTGCTGCTGAAAATTTAATTATCCTGCTATTACCATATCCGTCACTTACATAAAAGGAACCATCCTTTGCAACCGCAATGTCTGTCGGCTTATTAAAATGTGAGGAGTCATCGCCAGAAACCTGAGCCTCACCTAGTTTCATTTGAATTTTTCCATCATGGCCAAATTTAAAAATTTGATGAAGGCCTATATCGGTAACCCAAATGTTATTTCCATTGTCAACCGTTAAGCCATGTGGCATTATAAATAAGTTGTCGCCCCAACTATCAATTAATTTTCCATCATCCTTGTCAATAATTAAAATGGTTTTGCTTTTAATGAAAGTTGAAGGCATTGAACCAAGCAAAGGCCACTCCCTTTCTGCCCTTTGAAAGATCACAATATGTTGATTCGTGTCAATACCAATACCTGTTGGATTACCTAACTTAATATTAGCCGGCAATTGTGGCCAATTGTTTACAAGTTTATATTTTGTTTGTGTCTCAATACCTGCACCTTTTTTTATAGGTTGCAAATAATAAGAAGCTATTAAAAGCAAGGCTAAAATAAAAAGTGAATAAAAGATTTTTTTAAATAGCATTGATTAGTGTTAAAAGGCTTTTAAGATAACCCATAACGACGCAGCTTTGCCCTGCAGATAATTAATTACGCACCTGCTTATTTATCGATAAGATTATTGCTTATTAATTATTTGTTCTGCCCGGCTTTTGCCTGTCCTGGTTTTTTCGCTTTAGTTGCCTGAAGGTTTTTAAAAAAAGCTTTTATATTTTCACTCCTTCAAGTTTATCATTAATGCATTTTAATTGTGGTGATAAAAAATAATACTTCGTATCAACCAAATTATTGTTCAGCAAAATCGTAAAAAAAATTAAATACTATTTGGTTTTTTACACAGTTCATGTTGGCCGTAGTGCTTTCTACTTTTTCAATTTACTTTCTTCGTCAGCTACATGTCGTAAGTAGTAACAATAAATCAATTGTCCTTTACGAACGCTTGATACCCTGAAAAATTCATTGGAAGCATGCCACTTTTCGTCAGCTAGTTCAAAACCTAATGAATAAGGATAGATTCCCAGCGTTTCTTTAATATCAATCAAAGCTCCGGTAGAAAAACCTGCAGCTATTTGTAATGGTTGCTTTCCATAAATTTTGAATAAGGCATCGGATACATAATTATAGGCTTTAGTACCTGAAGGAAACTTCAAGGGGCTTGCTCCACCTTTGGTAAATTTATAAGAAACTGTACCTCCGGCAGGGCAATTTTTGTTGATGTGCTTCACAATCAAATCAATAATTTCCTGGCCGGATTGATTGTTTACCAGTCTGCAGGTTATTCTTGCCATGGCATTGCCAGGAATAATATTTGCGTGTCCTTCTGCTGCTGTATAACCACTTTGCATACCAATTATTTCAAGCGTAGGACGATACCAAACCCGTTCAAGGGGTGAAAAAGTTGTGTCGCCTGCTTCTGCAGTTGTGCCCAACAATTTCATATCCTCAAATTTATTATAAGGCACTTTTTTTATCATTTCTTTTTCCTCTAAAGTGGTTGGTACTACTTTATCATAAAACCCTTCCACTGCTACATTTCCCTCTTTGGTATAAAACGAAGAAATGATTTGAGACATTATTACCGCAGCATTCGGAGTCTTTCCACCAAATTGTCCCGAGTGTGCATCAGTATTAGCTGTTTTTATAGTAAACTCCAGGATTACCGAACCTCTTAAGCTCATCAAAATTGATGGCGTAGTTTCACTGTATTGGCTGCCATCGGCGTTCAACGCAAAATCAGCCTTTAATAACTCTTTATTAGCTATCAGAAAATTTTTAAAACCAGGGCTACCTTTTTCTTCTTCACCATCGAAGATAAATTTTACGTTCATCGGCAATTTGCCATCTGTGCGCAACATCGATTCCACTGCCCAAATAGTTATCATAACACCACTTTTATCATCACTTGCACCACGTCCAAATATTTTTCCATCTTCTATTTTTGGTGCAAAGGGTGGATTATCCCATTCTGATTCTTTTACGGGTTGCACATCATAATGAGCATAAATTAAAACGGTGGGTTTACCTGGTGCTTTGTCCCAACTTCCAAGTACGACAGGGCTTCCGCCAGTCGGTATTGTTTGTGCTGTTGTCATTCCAATAGCTTTTAATTTATTCACTATCCATGCAGCAGCTTTGTCAATATCGGCTTTGTGCGATGGGATATAAGATATGCTTGGAATAGATACCAACTCCATAAATTCTTTTAAGTGAGCATCATTATTGTCATCAATATATTTTTCATAAGATGCCAGCGAGGATTTTACCTGCTCTTTTTTTGAAGTTTTAGAATTAGCATTCTGAGCAGTCAAATTCGTGTTAGCAAATAGATTCAAGCTAACAAAGATTGTTAGGACTAAAGATTTTTTGATTGTCATTATAATTATTTTGAATTTAACGGGATGCCGTTTAGTTTTAAAAAAGCGTCACCTACTGCCGTGTCTCCTTAAGAGCCTTGTGCCTTGCAGGACACGGCTACTTAGAGTCATTGATCTGTAATTAAGTATATGCTTTGCTCCCTAAGATAGGAAGATAAATGTATTAAAATAAATACCTTCCTTTTAATCAATCGGAGTTTTGACGGCAATAAATGTAAGATAAAATAAATCCTCTTTTTAGATTGCCGCCGTGTCCTGCTTTGCTTCAAGCCCGGAGTAAAGACACGGCTTAGGATAAACCTATTGCCAAACCTGCTATTGGCGGTAATATTTTTCTATTCAAATTTTAATGCCTTGTCCAATAAGTCTTTTAGTCCAATGTCATTTTTAAATTTATCATTTACTTCTTCAAGTTCTTTATCCGTAACCACAGGATTATAATTTAGGCTTGCAAGTGTCACCCGTGCTTGATTCGGTATATAGATAAAGAAAAACATTAGCCCAAAATCATCTTTATGGGAAGCAGAAAAGCTTTCAAAATCTTGTCTTACATTGATTAAGCCAAGTAAATATTTCTTATAATCTTCTTTATTTATTGTTGAAGGACTTGGCAAAGATTTTAGCCTATCAAATTCTTTTTGTGAATAGAAAGTTAGTCCAGGTCTTTGAAATGTATCTGCTTTAATAAAATTCAAAGCATCATTAATGTTTTTAAAATTTGTATGTTCCTCTGAAGCACTTGGTTGAATAAATGAAGTGTCTGGTTTTAATAAAGAAAAAATAGAAATTGTAATACTACTTGTGTCCGTTTGGTCTTGCATTAAATAATATAGGTTATTGTTTTGTTTTATAATCTTTATGATTTTAGCTATTTCTTTCCCTGGCAAATCTTTAAGCTCCCAATCCAGTTTATTACGGGTGAAAAGTATAGGTTCAAAATTATACTCTACTACTTTAATCATGTCAAATGAAAAAGTGTACCACTTATTTCTAAGGTCAACTTGACCGTAGGAATTAAGGACTGAACATAATAATAAAAGCGTGAGGATGTGTATATGTCTCATAATATTACCGCCAACACTTAAATATATGCACTCCTTCTAAATTTGCAATTTGATTTTCGATTATTTAATCTTCGCTCAGCCCCTGCCTTGTCTCCTTAAAAGCATTGTGCCTTGCAGAACACGGCTATTAGAGTCATTGATCTGTAATTAAGTATATGCCTTGCGCCCTGGGATAGAAGGTACATTTAATCCACTAAATACCTTCCTTTTAATAAATCGGAGTTTTAACAGCAATAAATGTAAGATAAAATCAATCTTCTTTTAGATTGCCGCCGTGTCCTGCTTTGCTTCAAGCCAGGAGCAGAGAACGGCTTAGGATGAGCGATTCGTTGTTTATCTTTCGCTAAATTTTTTCATATCTAAATGAATAATACTCCAAGTGTGTCCATCAAAATCTTCGATTGTTCTAATTTGCATAAAGCCTTCATCAATCATTGGTATTGATTCTATCCCACCTGCTTTTAAACCACCTTCGATAATTTCATTTACCCTGTCAAAATTTTCAACAGGAAGTGTATAAGATGCGGTTTGATATTTTTTTGGGTCAGGCATTTGCTTTTTAATATAAGACCTAAACATTTCTTGTGATTGAAGCATTACATAAATATGTTCACTCCAAACCATACACTTTTGGTTCTCATCAGTAAATTCTGGATTAATTGTAAATCCTAATTCAGTGTAGAAATTCATTGATTTTTCTACATTGTCAACCGGTAAGTTTATGAAAATTTGCTTTGCCATTTTTTATTGTTTTTTGTCAGATGCTGATTTAATATTAATCCGAAAGTTTATAAATAAACTCTTCGGATTCTCATCCTAAGCCGTGTCTTCTTAAGAGTCTTGTGCTTTGCAGGACACGGCTACTTAGAGTCATTGATCTGTAATTAAGTATATGCCTCGCTCCCTGGGATAGAAGGTACATGTAATCAAATGAATACCTTCCGTTTAATCAATCGGAGTTTTGACAGCAATAAATGTAAGATAAAATAAATCCTCTTTTAGATTACCGCCGTGTCCTGCTTTACTTCAAGTCAGGAGCAGAGACATGGCTTAGGATGAGTTCATGTTATGGGCTGGCTTTTTTTGATTTAACCTTCATACTTGTGAAATTCAGTAATTGTCAAATAGTATCCGTCCGGATCTCTAAGTGAAAATTCTTTTTTCATTGAGTTTGGATTTAAATGAATATCCTCTTCAATAGAGCCACCTATTTTTTCGACATTTTCTCGTATGACTTTCATATTTTCAGTCCTGAAATAAAGGATTAGTCCATTCCCAGGAGTAATACCTGGATTTGTCATTGTGGGGTGCTCGTGTTCTCCCCATTTATGAAGACAGATTAACACTTCATCATTTTCAGATACTAGTATATCAAACTCCTTTCCTCCGTGCATACTTCTACATCCAAATATTGATTGATACCATTTAGAACTGGCTTCGACATCTTTCACAGCTATTATCGGGTTAATTTTTGTCATCGTATAGCTTTCCTTTGCAAGTACTTCTTTTAAATCATCCCTTGCGGTGTCTCCTTAAGAGAAGGTAAATGTAATAAAACAAATACCTTCCGTTTAATCAATCGGAGTTTTGACAGCAATAAATGTAAGATAAAATAAATCCTCTTTTAGATTGGCGACGTGTCCTGCTTTGCTTCAAGCCCGGTGCAAAGTCACGGCTTAGAATGAAGTTCATGTGAGTGGTTCGTTGTTTTTGATTTCGGTTAATAGTACCTACCACTGTTGGAAAATTATACCAACTTGATTGTCTTTTATTGCAAATTCTTTTGCACACCAGGGTCTAAGCGTAACCTTGTCAAGATTTGGGTGAAGTAAATGAGGATGTGATGCAGTTACCTTTGCATATACGTCCTCAATATTATTCGTTACAAGTCTAAACTCTGGATAATGTTCTTTTGCCAATTGTCCGTCCTGAAAGAGATTAATCCTTAGTCCATCCTTTTCTAAAACACAAAAAGATTGTGCAGAATTTAATTCATCATGTCCGATTGTGAATTCGAGGCAGTCAACAAACAATTTTAGTCCTTCGAAAATGTCTGTGTAAAATACATTGGGAACTAGTTTTAAAAAATTCATATTAATATACCTTATTTAAAAATGAGTAATCCTTTGGAAGCTTTTGCTATGTATAATGTAATGTTTTTTAGCTTGTGTCGTCTGACACAATGATCACTAACGGTACAGCTTTGCGCAGTCGGAATAATAAAATTGCATCTGCTGGAACTGTTGCCAAATTTATAAATAATTGTTCATTGTTATTACTATTGCTCAACAGAGTTAAGTAAGATGGAACTATAGCTGAAATATCCACCAATGCTGATTGTTAACTGGTCAGCCCCGCTTGTGTAAAACTG
>JBBSEV010000015.1:0-83378 GCA_038239385.1 Chitinophagales bacterium | reverse complement strand
GCAACTATTAGAAGAAAAAGGGCTGGCTATTGATCAAAAAAAAGTGACCTATTTCCTGGGGAGAGAATCAATTGTAATTGCCAAACATACCGGCATGAGCCCATTGCGTGAAACGTTGTTCACTTTTATGGGACGAAATTCTGTGAAAGCAGCAAGGTATTTTAATTTACCCTCAGAAAAGGTGTGCGTTATAGGCTCTCAAATAAGATTATGAAGTTATTTCCTGATAAGCAACTTCCTTTTGTTGCTTATCAAAGCACGCAGCAAAGGAGATTTGTGTAGAATATGAGAATCTTTTATGATTTGAAGAAAGTTACTTCCCTAACTCTCCTTCTTTCTTTGCTCATCTTCATTCATCTTCATAAATGGCTTTAAAATATCAATAGGTACCGGGAAGATAGTAGTGGAATTATTTTCTGTTGCGATTTCACGCAAAGTTTGCAGATAGCGTAAAGTAAGCGCACTTGGCTGCTCGCTTAATATTTTAGCAGCATCACTCAGGCGTTGCGAAGCCTGGAATTCTCCTTCTGCAGAAATTACTTTTGCCCTCCGTTCTCTTTCAGCTTCTGCCTGCTTAGCCATAGCACGCTGCATCTCCTGCGGAAGATCAATTTGCTTTACTTCCACATGTGTCACCTTTACACCCCATGGTTCTGTTTGTTGGTCAATAATTTGTTGTAAACGGATATTAATTTTTTCCCTTTGCGATAGCAGATCGTCCAACTCTGATTGGCCTAATACGCTTCGCAAAGTGGTTTGGGAAAGTTGAGACGTACCAACTAAATAATTTTCAATTTCTACAATTGCCAGTTGAGGATCTATCACACGGAAATAAATAACTGCATTCACTTTTATCGAAACATTGTCAGATGTAATCACATCCTGCGGTGGCACATCCATAACCACTGTACGCAAACTTACTTTTACCATTTTATCAATTATCGGAATCAGTAAAATAAGCCCGGGTCCTTTTATTCCTCCACCCAATACTCTTCCTAAACGAAAGATCACGCCTCTCTCATATTCCCGAAGAATGCGTATCGCACTTGCAAGAATATATAAAATAAAAACTACTATTATAATTAGGGTAAAAGGTAATTGTTGCATTCGTATATATTGGTTTAAAAATTAAAAAAATAATTAAAAACTTCCCATTTGCGGTGGTTATGGACACTAACCGCGGCGCTTAGTCGTGGCCGGTATTCCCCGGCAACTATTATTAAAGACAATCACATTTGCTGAACCTGTTCAACAAATAATGTAAGATTTTTTATTCCTTTCACAACAACTTTTTCATTTTCTCTTATATCTCCTGATAGAGATTCTGCTTTCCATATTTCTCCTTTTACTTTAATTGATCCATACGGATTCAAAGCTTCAATGGTTTGTCCAAATTTACCGATTAATATTTCAATACCTGTAGAAGCCACAGCACGTTGTGCTTTCAGGCCCATGCCCACTACAAACAGAAAGAATAAAGCGGTAACAGCTGTAGTAGCAAAAATGAGGACTCTGGAAATTGAAATAAAATTTTCAGTAGTGCTGCTCCTAAATAATATAAGAGAACCTAACAAAACCGAAACGATTCCTCCAATGGTTAACATGCCGTGGCTGATTACTTTTATTTCCAACAGAAATAAAATAATTCCAAAAATTATTAACCCAACTCCTGCATAATTTACCGGCATCGTATTCATGGAATAAAAAGCAAAGATGAGAAAAATTACCCCGGCAATGCCTGGTAATATGGCGCCGGGATTAAATAACTCAAACATAATTCCATAAAAGCCAAGCATCATAAGTATGTAGGCAACATTCGGATCACTTATCCTGTCAAGTATTTTTTGAAAAAATCCCATCTCAGCTTTTTTCAATTGAGCATTTTTTGTATGCAATATTTTAGTACCATTATTCATTTGTATTTCTTTCCCATTAATCTGGTCAAGCAATACTGCATCATTAAGAGCTACAAGGTCAATCACATTTTTTTCCAATGCCTCATGCTCTGTAATTGAAACACTATTCCGCACCGCATCCTCAGCCCATTGAGCATTGCGGTTTCTTTTTGTTGCGATTGTTTTTATAAATGCTGCTGCATCATTCATTACTTTTTCATTCATGGTCGAATCCATGCCTCCCTGCAAATTAACCGGGTGTGCCGCACCCATATTAGTTTCAGGCGCCATGGCAGCAATGTTGGCAGCCATCGTTATAAATACGCCTGCTGAACCTGCATGCGCACCTGTGGGTGATACGTACACAACTACCGGTATTTTAGATTGTAAAATATCTGTTACGATTCCTCTTGTAGAAGTTACCAATCCACCGGGTGTATTTAAATGTATAAGAATACATTCCGCGTTTTCTTTTTCCGCTTGTTTTATGCTTTTGCTAATAAACTCTGCAGATGAAGGATTAATGCCGCCATTAATATTTATTGAAACAACAGTTTGACAAAATACCATTACAGGCAATAATGAAAGAACGGCGATGTATAGTTTAAGAAGTTTCACGAAATTATTTTGAAAGAAACTTTTTGAAAAAATCTATACTTGTAATTTACTAAAAAGAGAGGAGTAACAAGTTTTTAAAACTTAAAAGAAGTTGTACACTTTTGTTTTTTCACTTTATTTTTCTACTAAAATTTTGTTTGGCTTTCTTTTAACTCCTTCACATGGTTACAAAAAACTATTACGGTAATTAATTTCTGCAGGCCTGCCATTTACTTACTTATAAATTTAATTTACAATGAAAGCAAAACTATTTTTGTTATTGCCTTATAAAACCTGTAACAATTATTCTCCTTCAAATAAATTTTATCCTTTGAAAAAATAAACGGCTGCATTATGTAAATAATTTTTTTTCGCATCTCTTTCATAACAATCAAAATCAACTAACATGAAATATTTAAATCATTTCATGGCATTATTTGCCATGACTCAAATTCTTGTTGCCTGTAATCATGGAGCTACAACATCTTCAAAAGAAAGATCAGTTCAGAACATTTCTTTAGCTCAAAAAGATTTGAGTATGCCTCCGCCGCCAACATCAGGGCTTCCTAAACTTGAGAACAAGGAATATGCAGCTCTTGAACAGGACAAAGCCTTTTCACAAGCAGCTCCTTTTAACACAGAAGATTATGATCAAATTGTTGAAAACGATTTTCATACTGTTGTGCAGGAACCACTATCTACTTTTTCAATTGATGTGGATAGGGCTTCTTACAGCAATGTTCGCAGGTTTATAGAAAACGGTTCATTGCCTCCAAAGGGCGCTGTAAGAATTGAAGAAATGATTAATTATTTCGATTATAATTATGTGTCTCCGGCCAATGAAGATCCATTTGCTGTTTACACAGAAATAGCCAACTGCCCATGGAACGAAAAACATCGGTTAGTAGAAATTGGTTTGCAAGGCAAAAGAATTTCAACTAATAACCTTCCTCCTTCCAACCTGGTTTTTCTCGTTGATGTTTCGGGCTCTATGGAAGATCCAAATAAATTACCGCTTGTGCAGGAATCGCTGAAATTATTAACCGATCAATTGCGTGAGAACGATAAAGTTGCGATTGTTGTTTATGCGGGCAATGCAGGGTTGGTTCTCCCATCTACCAGCGGGGTTGATAAAATGAAAATAAAAGAGGCGATCGATGAGTTGAAGGCTGGTGGCTCTACTGCCGGTGGCGAAGGAATAAAACTGGCATATAAAATAGCCGAAGAAAACATGAAACCGCACGGTAATAATCGCATTATACTTGCTACAGATGGAGATTTTAATGTTGGTGCCAGTAGTGATGATGAATTGGTTGAGCTGATAGAAAAGGAAAGGCAAAGTGGAATTTTTCTTTCAGTGCTTGGGTATGGCATGGGTAATTACAAAGACAATAAGATGCAGCAACTTGCCGATAAAGGAAATGGCAATCACAATTATATTGACAATTTGAATGAAGCAAAAAAAGTTTTAGTGAATGAATTTGGAGGAACGCTTTTTACAATAGCAAAAGATGTAAAACTACAGGTTGAATTCAACCCTGCTTTGGTAAATGCGTATAGATTGATTGGTTATGAAAACCGCGTAATGGCTAATGAAGATTTTAATGATGATAAAAAAGATGCGGGTGAGTTGGGTTCAGGGCATACTGTGACCGCTTTATATGAAATAATTCCTGCGGGTGTTACTGATACATTTATGCGTAAGGTGGATCAGTTAAAATACCAGTCAAAAAAAGATGTATCTAATATTACTGGTGAAGTAATGAATATTAAATTACGATATAAGCAACCGGAAAGTGAAACAAGTAAATTAATTACTTATCCGGTACCAAATGCCAATAAATCATGGCAGCAGGCTTCTGATAATTTTAGATTTTCAGCTGCTGTGGCAGAGTTTGGATTGTTGTTAAGAGAATCTGCATTCAAACAAAATAGCTCTTATACCCAGACAATAACTATGGCGAAAGATTCGGAAGGAAATGATGAAAATGGCTACCGTGCAGAATTTGTAAAAATTGTAAAAAATGCAGAATCATTGTATCACAATGTTAGTGTCAGGTAATTTGTAAAATAAAAGGCTGGCTTACGGGCCAGCCTTTTATCAGTAAAAAAATTCGATTAAAAAATATACCTGGCGCCTAACTGCATTTGCCAGCGTGATGGCAGGTCAGGGCTGGTAGTAAATGTTGATGTAACCGATGGGTCAAATGTGTAAACAGGATTGTTGTTATTGTAAGAAACAGAAATAGGCTGAAAATATCCGGCAGTAGTTGCATATTTTCTTACGCCCCATTTGCTGTTGAAAAGGTTTCCAAGATTTACAAAGTCAATACTGAATTGCACAGTATTAATCTTTTTATTTACAGTAAAATTAAAATCCTGTAAAATGCGAAGGTCAAGCTGGTTGAACCATGGATTTTCACCTTCGTATTTTCCAGTGTATTTGCCCCGGCGGCTATTCAGATACTTATCCTGTGAAATGAACTTCTTGAATGCCTGCTTTTGCGCAGCCTGATTTTGCACATTGCCCAAAATATCAACATATGCCGGAGTAAAATTCATTGCATCTATTTCTCCATCGGTTGGAACATACAACAAATCATTACTTGCAGTTCCATCGTTATTAATATCTCCTCCGTAAACATATGCGAATCTATTTCCCGAATTCCAGGAATGAAAAGTAGAAATGGTTGTAGCAAATTTGCCTCTTCCGTATTCAAATTTTCTTGAAGCAGCTACAATAATACGATGGGTATTTCCATACAATGAATTTGATAAAATAGCCGCATTTGCATTATTCAATATTGGGTTACGGTCAAATGCATCGCTTGATATTTCAGCAGAGATAGAACTGGCATCTTTGGCAACAAGATAATTGTACGCAGCCATTAGATAATATCCATTCTTAAAAGTTTGTTGGGCCTGGAAAGTAAGATTTAATTGATAGCCTACTTTCGTATTTGTAAATACATACGAATTTGATGTAGTGAAAGGTCCGTCTGTTCCTTTGTCAGCGGCTGTATAAATCTTTCTGTCATCGCCATTGCCACTGTTTAATGTACCAGTAGGTGTACCCAGGTTATAATTGCGTACTATCATTGCCTTTACGTCTTTTGTATAAGAACCATCAAGGCTAAAAACAGTTCCATAAGGAATTTTAAAATCAAGGCCTAAATTAGAACGCCACACCTGAGGCCACCTGAAATTTTTATCTGTTGCATTAAAAAATCCAGTAAAAGGATTGGCGATCTGGTTTCCCAGCCATACGAAAGGAAAACGCCCGGTAAACAAACCTGAACCTCCTCTGAGTTGTATACTCCTGTCCCCCTTAAGATCATAATTAAAACCAACACGTGGAGAGAACAGTGGTTTCTTTGTAGGAAAGCGGCCGTTATCAAGATCCTTGCCGGCCCCATTGCTGACCTTGTTACCATTTGCATCAAACAAGATTTGGTTATCATTGTTTTGGATGGTTGGAGAACCGGTAGTGTATGTGCCTGTAAAAACGCCATTATTAAAATTAGGACTGCTATAGCTGGCATTGAAATATTGAGGTATATCCATTCTTATCCCATAGGTAAGCCTGAACTTGTTTGTAACCGCCCATTCATCCTGGGCATATCCGGATATCTGGCCTACTGTCAGCCGTGCAAGTGTCCAAGCATTAGCTGCAGCCCTTGTGTTTGCAGTATTTACATCAACATCCAACGGATAAGAGCCAAACACAACATTACCTCCAACAGGAACACTATCCTTAAAAGTTTGAAGGTCGATAGTGCCGAATACACTTGGTCCGTACACTCCAAGATTAAAGGAATTTGCGAATTTGAATGATTCAAAAGAACCCCCAATTGTAAGAGAATGATTTTTTAAAAATATGTTGAAATTGTCTGTAACCTGGAATGCATCCTGGTCAAGGACATTGTGAATGGAAAAAGGTTCATGCCCTGCAATAATATAAGCTACTCCGTTCTTCGTGAGGGTTAATGAAGGGAATGGTGTTGAAAAAGGGTGCCTGTTATCCCTGAAAATTGAATAAACAATCCGTAGTTTATTTGCATAGTTACTTCCAAAATTGGATTTTAATTCTGCATTAAAAGAATGCAGTTTATTTACAATTTCATAGCCTGAATTTCTAAATTGCAAAGTTGTAAAATCGGGGCCACGTCGTTGGATAGCGCTCGGGTGAGCAGGCTTGTCTTTGCTGGCATCAAGCCCATTATAAGTAAAAGAAAGCTTATGAACTGAACTAATATTCCAATCAATTTTAGCAAGCCATTTATAATTTGTCTGGCTAAGAGTAAAACCTTCGTAGGGCCCTGTTTCATAACCAAACCTGTTTTTTAAAATACTGCTTACTGATTGAAGGTCACTCTCCAAAACCCTTGAAGTGTTTGTCTTTCCTGAATTAGAGGAATTTTGGGCAACATAGCTGGAAGCTTCATCCTTTCTTTGTTCTGTTTCAAAATTTATAAAATAGAATAATTTATTTTTTACAATGGCACCGCCCAGCGCAAAACCTGCCTGCAACTGGCTTAGGTCAGGTACTGTTAATTTATTTTTTTCAACTGTTTTACCCGTAAGTGCCTGGTTTCTCCAAAAACCATATACTGTTCCATAAAAAGTATTGGCGCCGGATTTTGTAACTGTATTAACTCCTGCACCTGTAAAGCCCGCCTGTGTTACATCGTATGGTGCAATATTTACCTGTATCTGGTCTATTGCATCCAGTGAAATTGGCTGGGCGCTTGTTTGCCCGCCAGGTGTAGGAGCATCTAAGCCAAATGGATTATTGAACACTGCACCATCCAATGAGAAATTATTATATTGCCCGTTTCGCCCTGCAAAAGACAACCCATTGAATGTTGCAGATGAGGAAGGTGTAAGCCTTAAATAATCATCTGCCGATCTTGAAATAGTTGGTAATGCTTTTATGAGACGACTGCTAATATTGGTAGATGCTCCGGTTCTTTTATTATCAAAAACTGTTGAGCCGGAGGTGACAGTTACGGTTTCGAGTTGCTGTGTTTTTTCTTTCAGGGCAACATCTATAGAATTATTTTGTCCGAGATCCAAAAAAATATTTTCGGTAACAGCCTCTTGATGACTTACATGATCTACAGTTACTTTATAAGGCCCACCTACTCTTAAGTTTGGAACGGTGAAGCGCCCGTCAGATTTTGTAATCAAGGTTTGTTTGATACCAGCTTCCGGAAATTCGATCGTTACAGTTGCTGACTCAAGAGGAGCGCCTTTAGGATCGGACACAATACCAGAAAGGGTTGCGGTAGTAACCTGAGCAAATAGTGCAGCCGATAAAAATGGGTAAATGATTGCAATAAAAAAGAGAGTTTTGAGTAATTGTTTTCTTTTCATAACAGTTATTTTAGGGTATTAAAATTTTGAAATTACACAACTGTTGTTGATTAGTTTATAATTTATGTTCACAGTTTATTAACGGCCGTTAAAGTTTTTTTTGAAAAAAGATTATTTTCCTTTAAGAGAATTAAACAAATTGTCTTGTTCGACTGCATATTAACTGGCTAATATTTCATAGAAAATACTTAAGGCAACCAATCCGGATTAGAATCCGATTTAAGATTGCGGGATATTGATTTAAGTCATTCATTAAATTTCATTATGAAAAAAATATTACTTCCTTTGCTATGCTTCTTTTATTTAACCACACAGGCTACTATTTGGAACGTTACTGTTCAAAATTTTCAATTTTCACCTGCCACTCTTAATGTAAAAGTTGGTGATGTAATTCACTGGACCTGGGTTAGTGGCAGTCATACTACTACTTCGCTTACCTTTCCTGCTGGAGCTGCCAGCTGGGACGCAGGAATCAATTCTTCAATTACTACTTTCGATTATACGGTGACTAAAACAGGGTCATATACCTATCAATGCGATTTCCATCCATCGTTAATGCAGGCAAGTTTTACGGCAACTTCGGTTACCCCGGTAACTCTTTCGGCATTTAATATTACAGGTATTGATAAAAGTGTAAAGATCACCTGGACTACTTCAACAGAATTAAATGCTGATCACTTTTCAATTCGCAAAAGCCTCGATGGAAGCGACTTTAAAGAGATTGCTCAGATACCCGCTGCGGGAAATTCTTCTTTACAAAAAAATTACTCCTATACCGATGATAAAATTTCTTCATCAATCCGGTTTGCATATTATGATCTGGCGATTGTAGATAAAGATGGAAGAATACAGTTGTCTCCAATACAAATTTTTAAAAATAAAACAGCCATAAGAAAAATTATAATTTCTCTCTCACCGAATCCTATAAACGGAATGGGGCATGTGATGTTAAGATTTAATGCAGATAAGCCTGGGACAATGAATGCCAAATTATTAGATGCCCAGGGAAAGTTGATTTTGCAAACAGATTTATCAGCGGTTACAGGAGTAAATAACGGCCATATTCATTTGGGCGAAATATCTAAAGGAATTTACACGCTTAACTTTACTCTCGATGGACTAAGTGAATCCTATAGCATCATTAAAAATTAAACTGCCATTTACGATTGGGCAGTGAAGATGGTTACTATTTTCACAATTAATCAAAACTGCTTAAGATAACTAATCTTCGCTATCACATGATCTTCCGTAAGCGTTTTTGACTGTACGTTAGTGAAGCCATTGTGGTTAAGAACCAGGTACAAATAAGAAAGCGGTTCATATTCCCATGCAAGCCGCATATTATAATTATCGGCGTTATCCGCTGAGTTTTTCTGATAAAATCCGATAAGTTGTAAACGGGGATTAAGAGCAAACCTTCCTTCTATCCCATACAGGTCAATAGTGGTGGTAGTTTTAGGCTGCCCTACACCCATGAAATGATTACGGTTAAACCTTGCTGTTAGAGACACCTGCGGAATAGGAGCAAATTGTAATTTCCAGTCGCCGGAATTTAGTTTGCCATTAAAATAATTTCCCCAGCTATAAATGCCATTTAGATTTATAATTCTTGATGGATCTGTACTAAGCCATATTTGCTGACTGAAGAAATTATAATTACCGGCGGCGATACTTACACCAAGCGGTTCAAAAGTTTCTGTGAGCCCCTGGAATGCAGGAACAATAGCATAGCCGAAATATGCGCCACTCTGGAAATTTAACCAAACCGGGAAAAATATGAAGGTTCGTTCAATTGATTTTCCTGTTGATGCCTGCCAGTAAAATTCTGGCAAAAAGCCTGGTTCAAAAGCCCGAAGTATTTTTTTGAAGGGCAGCTTTTTTCCACGATAATACCAGTTCATTCCAGGCGTTGTACCAATTACATCTTTACGGGAAACAAACCCCATTTGCGGATCAAAATCTTTGGTAACTACTGATTGTGTCAGCCATATTTTCATATGATTGGTAGAGTAATAATATTGTGCAAAACCTGCAAAGCCTTTGGTGCCGACATGTGTATTAGCTGAGTGCATTAATAAAGTATTCAGTGAATGCGATTCACCAAGCCGGAAGAAACCATCAATGGTACTTACAATGTTAGTGCCGCCTGGTTGATTTTTTACCGTGACCAATCCGCCGATACGGTTGTTGCTGCCCAGGTTTTCCGAGAAGCGGCCGACAAAAAAATTTGTTGCGGGGCTATAATCTGATTCACGCTGACGCATAGCTATAGCGCCATAGTTTATTTTAGAAGAACGGTGCACAAATCTTCCGCCTGCATCAATAGGAATAGGCGTACCATTACTGTCAAGCCCAATAGTTCTGCTGAAAAAAGGTTGTACCCGCATCTGCCCACCCGAGCCATCTGCGTTTTGTGCAATTCCTACTCCAAAGAGCGAAGCATTTTCTAAAAAGAATTGTCTTTTTTCGGGAAAAAAAACTGAAAACCTGGTAACATTATTTACCTGCTGATCAACATCAGCCTGCGCAAAATCAGTATTCACTGTAAGGTCTAAAACTGAATTGGGGCTTACCGCCCACTTGATATCGCCGCCGGCTTTAAAATTTGCTTCCTCTTTTTTTACAGATGAATCAAAGCCTTTATAATGATCGTAGGAAGAAAGTACATAAGGTTGAAAACGGATATTTGTTTTCGGCGGCGGCGGCTTTAAATTTTTTAATACGCCGGCATAATTCATACGAAGAGAAGTAAACGCACGGGGGAAAGGAGAAAAAGAAGTAATCTCGTTTGTAAGCCGGCGGTTCCTGTAAATGCTAAGGCCCCATTGCTGAACTGAATCTTTATTTTTTGGGTAGCGTAATGTTTGCCAAGGAATTGCCATCTCTGCTGTCCAACCTGAATCACTGCGGCTGGTACGTACCCGCCATAATCCATTCCAGTCCTCATCGTAATAGAGGTCATCGAAAGATAATAAATCACGCTGTACTCCATAAGGATCTGTTACGAATGACATGGCATTTCTCTGATCATTGAAGCAGTCGAATGCAAGGCTTACAAGATCATGTGTCTTGAAATCAAAATCTCTTTTAAAATCTGTAGCGCGGATCGCTTTTTTTCCTAATGAATCATGAGCAAAAATGCCAAAGTATAAAAATTGCCTGTTGTATAAAACTTTTACTTCTGTTGCTTCGTTGGGCTGGCCGCCCTGGTAGGGTTCTATCTGAATAAACGTTGGTGATGGTTTTGCAAGTTTCCATTCCGGTTCATTCATGAACCCGTCAATGCGCAATGTGGTAGTAATTTGTACCGCATTAATTTCTTTTCTTACCGAGTCTGGTTTAAATATTTCTGTATCCTGGCTAAAAGAATTATAAGTACAGGCAATCCATAACAGAAGCAGCATTGTTTTAAAAAACATACTTTAAAGATAATGAGTCCTTATTTTTAATCTGAAACTTAATCAGGATTTTTTTCGTTTTAAGGTTACTAACATTCAAGGCTGGCAATTCTCGTTTTTTGTATTTTCAATAAATGACTGCCGCCCACTATATAACCCATCTTCAATTACAACCTCATCCCGAAGGAGGCTTTTATAAAGAAACTTATCGTGCCGGAGAAAGTATTGGCGCTGCAGCATTGCCTGAGCGCTTCAATGGGGAAAGAAGTTTTTCTACTGCCATATTTTATTTATTACAGCAAGGTGAGTGCTCTGTTTTTCACAGAATTAAAAGTGATGAATGCTGGCATTTTTATGCGGGTGGAACTTTACTGATTCATGTAATTGAAAAGAATGGCGATTATAACTGTACCAGGCTGGGCGCAGATATTGCTTTGGGGGAAGACTTACAGTTTGTTGTTCCGGCTACAGCCTGGTTTGCTGCAGAACCAGCGGAAAAAACTTTGTTTAGCCTTGTGGGCTGTACCGTTGCACCTGGCTTTGATTTTAGTGATTTTGAAATCGGAGATAAGGAGGCTTTGTTACATTCCTTTCCGCAACATCATACTTTGATCAATCGACTTAGCCGGTAACGTGCTTAAGTGAATCAGGAATCGAAGGAAACAGGCTTATTGTTGTTATGAAATTATTTAAATTGCTGTACTGTTAAAGCAATTTAAAATATTACTATGAAGCAATGTTTCCTTTTTTTACTCTTGTTTTTTATTTCTTCAAAAATATTTTCACAGCATAATTGGGTTGCCTTGTATAATGGTAAAGATTTTAATGGGTGGGATACGTATATAGGTCCACCGTTAGATGATGCAGGAAAAAAAATAAGTGAAATTCCCGTGGGATTAAATATTGATCCAAAGCATGTTTTTACTATCGTAAGCAAGGATGGAGAAAAAGTAATTCGCATCTCCGGTGAAAGCTGGGGCGGCATTTCTACCCTTAAAGAATATGCTGATTTTCATTTGCAATTGCAATTTAAATGGGGAATACTTACCTGGGGGCAAAAGAAAATGAAAAAGAAAGATAGTGGCCTGCTCTATTTTGCAATTGGTAAACATGGCGCTGACTACGGTGCATGGATGCGCTCACAGGAATTTCAAATTGAAGAAGGAAACTGCGGTGATTACTGGGGTGTGGCAGGTGGGATGCAGGATATACCGGCAACTATGAATGGTGATAGCGAATATGTTTATAATCCCGTAGGGCAATTATATACTTTTAGTGCGACCGGTAAAGTCGGCCGGCATTGTAGAAAACAAGGGGATGCTGAAAATGCAACAGGAGAATGGAATACTCTCGATCTTTATTGCCATGGTGATACCAGCGTGCATGTTATAAATGGGAAAGTAATGATGGTACTTTACCATTCAAGCCAAATGGAAAACGGCCAGGCTATACCGTTAGTAAAAGGGAAAATACAAATTCAGTCAGAAGGCGCTGAAGTTTTTTACAAGAAAATCAGGTTGAAATCTTTGGATAGTATTCCTCCCGTTTTTTTAAAATGATTGGTTATACTAATATTTAATACAACTTATGCCATTTCAAAACATAGGTGAAGTAATAATTGCGCTTACAGAAATTGTGGAGAATTGTAAGAATACAAAAAACCGGAGTGGTTACTTCGCGGCTTTATATAAGCGAATGACTATTGCCGTAAGAGATGGCATCGCAAACGGAACTTTTATCGATGGCGGCCTTATGGAAAAATTAGATGTAACTTTTGCAAGCCGTTACATAAGTGCATACGAAGCTTATAATAAAAAAGAAGTATGCAGTACGTCCTGGAAGTATGCATTTGATGGATGCATCAATCAATCGCTTACCGTAATTCAACAATTGATTTTAGGTATCAACACCCACATCAATCTTGACCTTGCTATCGCTTCTGCTGTCACTGCACCCGGCGATTCAATCCACAAACTACAAGCTGATTTTAACCGCATCAATGAGGTAATCGCCTCGTTATTTGATGATGTGCAACAATGCCTTGAAGATGTTTGGCTACCCATGAAATTTTTGAAGAAGGTTGGTAAAACACAGCAAACTGATGTGCTCAATTTTAGCATAGGTGCAGCCCGTAAAACCGCGTGGGCAAATGCCGTACTTCTGGCAGGGATGAATGAAAAACAACAATCCACATATATACAACAGATGGATAATATGGTTTACCAGGTTGCACAAAAGATAATTCATCCGGGTTTTTTAGCAGGCACTCTCATGAGGGCTATTCGTATGACTGAGTATGATGATGTCACCCGAACAATTAACCTGATTGATACTACTGTAGTGGTAACAGTTCCGAATTGATTAGTTGTTTAATACAAAATCTACAGGGAAAATCTAAAACTACAATTGACTTAATTTTGCCAAATGAGCAAAGTACGCATGGCGAACGAAAAAAGGCCTGCACTTCAAAACACCGGTTCAAATCTTACATTTAAAGAAAAATTTGCTGCATTAAAAAATCTGCCAAGATTTTTTAAGCTTGTATGGCAAACCAATCATTGGTATACAATTATCAATGCAATATTAAGATTACTGCGCTCTGCATTACCCGTTGCTATTTTATACGTAGGAAAGTTAATTATAGATGAAGTAATAACATTGAGCAAAAGCGCCACGCCGGATCATAGCTTCCTATGGAAACTTGTGATAGCGGAATTTGCACTCGCCATTATCTCTGACGGATTGAGTCGTGCCATTTTACTGGTAGATGGTTTATTGGGTGATCTGTTTTCCAACCATACTTCGGTGAAGATTATGGAGCATGCGGATACGCTCGATCTTGACCAGTTTGAAGATTCTGCTTTTTATGACACGCTTGAAAGAGCGAGGCAGCAAACCGTAGGTCGCACCATTTTATTATCACAGGTATTAACGCAAATACAGGATTTTATAACCATGGCTTTTCTTTTAGCAGGATTAATGACTTTCAATCCCTGGCTTATATTGTTACTACTTGTAGCGATAGTTCCGGCATTTCTTGGTGAATCTTATTTTAATGACAGAAGCTATGCGCTAACGAGGGGACAAACCCCGGAGCGCCGTGAGCTTGATTATATGCGCTATCTCGGCGCCAGTGATGAAACTGCCAAAGAGGTCAAGCTTTTCAGCCTTTCCCGTTTTTTAGTTGACCGTTTTAAAACGCTTAGCAATAAATTTTATGCAGATAATAAAAAGCTTTCTACCAAACGTGCGGCATGGGGGACTGTTTTTGCATTTCTTGGCAGCGCCGGTTATTATGCTGCGTACATAGTTATGATTATGAAAACGGTGGACGGCGCTCTTACTATTGGTACGCTTACATTTCTCGCCGGCTCTTTCAGGCAACTGAGAAGCCTGCTTGAAAGTATTTTATCCCGCTTTACTTCTGTTTCGCAGGGCGCTATTTACCTGCGTGATTTTTTCGATTTTTTTGAAATACAGCCAAAAATAAAAGTAAGTGAAAAGCCTGCATCATTTCCCAATCCTATCAGGCAGGGGTTCACATTTGAAAATGTAGGCTTCCGATATCATAATAGTGAAACATGGGCCAACCGCCATATAAGTTTTACACTGAATGCAGGAGAGAAACTTGCTTTGGTAGGCGAGAATGGCGCCGGTAAAACAACATTGGTAAAATTGCTTGCACGTTTATATGATCCCTCAGAAGGCCGCATAATGCTCGATGGAATTGACTTGCGGGAATATGATATCAAAGACCTTCGACATAATATTGGTATTATTTTCCAGGATTACCTGCGTTACCAGATGAGCTTCGCACAAAATATCGCCGTGGGAAATATTGATGAACAGAATAACCGCCCATTGATTGAACGATCTGCAGAAAAAAGCCTTGCGAACATACTTGCAAACAGGTTACCGCAACAATATGACCAGGCATTGGGGCGCCGCTTTAATAATGGGGTAGAACTAAGCGGGGGCGAATGGCAAAAAGTAGCTCTTGCCCGTGCATACATGAAAGAGGCACAGTTGCTGATTCTTGATGAACCTACCAGCGCTCTTGATGCCCGTGCAGAGTATGAAGTGTTCCAGCGTTTCGCAGAGCTTACCAAAGGCAAAAGTGCCGTGCTTATTTCTCATCGGTTCTCTACGGTGCGTATGGCCGATCGTATATTGGTACTTGATAAAGGCGAGCAAATAGAAATGGGCAGCCATGAAGAATTGCTGGAAAAAAACGGGCGCTACGCAGAGCTATTTCAATTGCAGGCTATGGGATACCGTTAGATGCCTTATAGTAAAACCTGAAAAAACTTTTTTGTACAAAACTGCAAACAAGAAAGGGTTAACTTATTTTTCTTCCTCCGCTTCGATAGTCATCTTATTACTTCCAAAATTAAAACTCTTTGCTACCTCAACTGTAAGCTTATTATCCTGAAAATGGCAATTGAAAATTTCAGAATGCGGACTTTCAATATACCGCAAAACCAGCTCAAGTGTGTTTGCGTCTTTCCATGTATAGCTTCCGGCAATTTTTGCGGGGTAGATCATGCTGGTATTTTCAATGTTACTTGCAGTTAACGAAGGCCCGGGCATATTAGTTTCGGAAAACTTCCATTTACCTGAACCAAATGCAAACTTATAGGTTGACACATCTGTTTTGAAGGTAACGTTGCATACATCATTCAAAAAACTAAATGAAATATGCTGCAATTGCATGGCATTACCTGATACTGAGAAATTCTTTTCATTAATTTTTGTTGCTAATGTTTCTGCATGTTTTGCAGGGACGGATAAAGCGAGCGCTTTTATTTTTTCCTTCAGCTTTAAAACAGCTGCAGCATTTGCGGGCAACTTCTCTTTTTTAAAAGCCGGCAATAAATATTTCCATACAAGATTAATTTCTTCCTGCATATCTGCTGTTTCTGCAGTGATGGCAAGTGCCGCATCCTGGTCGGGCATTACAATCATAAACTGCCCAAAGGCGCCATCGCCTCTAAAAGCATTGTGCCTGCATCTCCACATCTGGTAGCAATATCCCTGCAGCCAGTCGCTGGAATCTTTTTTTGATTGTGGTGCATTTGGGTTCTGCATTATCTTCATGGTGCTGGCGTCTTCTACCCATGCTGCCGGTATTATTTGCTGGCCATTCCATTTGCCTTTCTGTAAAAATAATTCTGCAAACCTGGCCATGTCTTCCGTTTTCAATCTAAGGCCCCAGCCGCCGGTATTGACGCCTTGCAAATCGGTTTCCCAATCCATACCTTTTATTCCCAGGGGATCAAACAATCTTGGTTTTAAATAATCAATAGTTTTCTGCCGGGTTACTTTTTTAATGATAGCAGAAAGCATGTATGTGCCAAGAGAATTATAGAGAAATTCTGAACCCGGCTCGTGAAGAAATGGAGTTGAAAGAAAACCTTTTATCCAGTTAGTATCTCTGCCTACCACATCATGTGTCGGATCAGGTTCCTGCCCGTCGGACATCATCAAAACTTCTTTAACGGTAAGCTCGCTGAGATAATTACTTACAGTATCCGGCAAATCGCTTGGAAAAAAAGACTTCACTTTATCATCCAAAGACAACCGCTTTTCCTGTACTGCAAAACCAATAGCGGTAGCTGTAAAACTTTTACTGCAGGAATATAAAGTATGTTTAAGGTCTGCCCGGTAAGGATTCCACCAGCCCTCTGCAATTACTTTACCATGCCGCAAAAGCATAAAGCTGTGAAACTCTGTTTTACTTTTTGCCGCAGCATCTAAAAATTGGATAATGCTTTTAGAAGATACGCCTTCTGCTTCAGGCAAGCTGCGTGGCAACATATTTGCCTTTTGAGCAGTAACATTTAGTTGCAATAAAAAAAGAGACAATAATGAAATAACTGATCTGCGGCAGTTCATAATTTATAATTTATGTTTAAAGCTATGATTTAACCTTATGTATAAGAAATAAAAAATTCAATTTCCTGTGAAAACAGGTAACCTTAATCGTTAGTTATTTAGTTTCATTCTTCTTTCTTTTAATTCCCTCCAGGTAGTAAGAATAATTCCTTCATCTTTTAGCGCTTTTTTAAATGCAGGGTTGAGCATTGCCAGCAGATCAGCTTTGCGAAGGGGCCCTGTATCTGATATATATTGAAAAGCTTCTGATGGCTCGGTGCAATGCATGATCATCATAGTTACACCCGGCTTTAGTAATTTCAATGCCTCAATATATTTTTGTGTTTTGTAATCTTTTGTTTGATCGTTGTCATTCACATTGGCAGGCGCACTCCAGTCATAGCTGAAATTGTGTAGGTCATCCAGCACAGGCAAACCTGCTGCCCACAGTCTTTTCCCAATTATGCGCAATTGGTTTACATATGCATCCGGCGTGTGCATTTGTTGCTGAATCAACATATCGTGGCCTCCCGGAAACATTACCGGGATGTGATTTTCTATACCGGCCTTAATATATCTTTCAAGAAACGCCGGTGAGGCAAACAACGTACCCATATGCGAATCGAGATGTGTTGGTTCAAAACCCATGCTGCGTGCCCGCTCCAATTGTGCGCTTATTTCTTTTTCCACCTCATCTGCAGAGGCGTGCTTAACCACATCAGCAACGGATGGCCATAGATCGCCTTCAGTATCAACCAATCCGGGCGTGGCCGCTTTACCTGATAATGGGCCCCACCTGTATTCACCCCACTCTGACGTTAAGGTAAGATGTAAGCCTGCATCAACTTCCGGGTGTTGCTTTAAAAAATGTACAAATGCCGGAACCCACGGGCATGGCATCATTACACTGGTTGAGTTGGCCGCACCTTTGGTTATCGCTTCAATGGCTCCTTCATTAGAATCGTAACTCATGCCGGCATCGTCAACATGAATTATTAAAACCTTTGCACCTTTTGGATAACCTAATTTTTCGGCATAGGTTGTATCTGATTTTTGGGCATAGGTATTCGCTGACATAACAAATACAACTGCCAGGAATATAATTTTGATTAGTCTCATGTAATTTATTTTTAGAAAGCGTATTTATAATTCTAATTGATTCTAAATATATTAATAAGTATGAACTGAAAGCATACATTCTTAAAATTCCAAATTAAAAAGGTATTAATCAAACTGAGATTTAATTAGATTTAAATAGCGTACTTACACTTCATATAAAATTTAGCATACATGCAACCTGTTCAGCTTTCACTTAAAAGTATTCAACATGCTGGCATTCCTGTTAATCTGCGCCTGTGTTTTTACAATTCTGGAAGAATGGTTGCAAATATTTTAATATAGTTGGGCCTGATGGAGAAAGATTAGAGTTCAACCAGGTGCTATAATTTAAAAATATCTTTTGCTGATTTGAATGTATTGCAATGCGCATCTACAATGTTTTTTATATCGGGTGAATAACCGCCACCCATTGCAACAGCGACCGGGATATCATGTTGTTTACAAAGCTTAAAAACAATTTCATCGCGATGCTTGCAATCTTCTATACACAATTTTAATTTTCCGAATTTATCTGTTGAAAGCACATCAACACCGGCAACAAAACATATAAAATCGGGCTTTACTTTTTCAATAAGACCAGGGAGTGTTTTCTGGAGAATGTGTAAGTATTCATCGCCTGATGTATTATCTGGCAAGCCAATATCGAGATCACTTTTTTCTTTTTGAAAAGGATAATTGTGTTCGCCATGCATGCTGAATGTAAATACACGATCATCATTTTGAAAAATAGAAGCAGTGCCGTTTCCCTGGTGCACATCGAGATCAGTGATTAATATTTTTTCAACGAGTTTGTTATCCAATAAATAATTACTGGCAATTGCAAAATCATTCAGCAGGCAAAAGCCCTCACCATGATCTGCAAATGCATGATGTGTTCCACCGGCAATATTCAAAGCAATACCATACTTAAGGGCATTCAAAGAGCAATTAATTGTTCCTTTGGTTATTATTCTTTCCCTTTCTACTAACACAGCACTTTGAGGAAAACCGATTGCCCGCATTTCTTTTGCGGTAAGCTGTCCTGCTTTCATGCGCATCCAGTAATCTGCAGGATGCGTTCTTAATATAATGTCTTCTGCAAGTGGTTCCGGTGAAAAAATATTTGCTTCTGTTATTACACCTTCATGTAATAATTGCCCGGGAATTAATTCATACTTCAGCATAGGAAAGCGATGGCCTTCCGGTAACGGATGGGCGTAGATGGGATCGTAGGCGATGGTAAGCATGAGTTGTTGTTACCTTTCTATATAGATTGCAGGAACATGATCTGATAACCTGTAGCTGAGAAGTTTATTAAGGTGAATGTTTTTTTAGAGAAATTATTTATAAAGATAGTTTGAGTAAAGACTAAAAGCGAACTTTCGTATCGTTCCCTTCAAGTAACCCTTTGCGGAAGGAAAAGCTAAAGGCGGAGTTACTATTGTTTATAAAAATGCATTGACGCAGCAACTAACTTCCATTCACTATTAATTTTTTCAACCATCCACATTTCAGTGGAATAAGTTTTTGTGTCATCTTTGGCATTTGATACTTCATCAAAACTTACCCATCCATTATCATTGTGTATGCTCATTCTGTAATTTGTTGCTGTTGCAAAACCTCCCTGCCCCAAGGATGATGAAGGCTTAGCCAATGCTTCAGCAGGTATTGTTATGGCTTTGCCATCGGGAGTAGAAATAAATAGGACACTGTACGGTTCTATCTTCCAGCAATCTGCATAAGCTTTTGCATCACCCGATCTAAAAGTGGTGGCTGCTTTTTCAAGCAACTTTACAATTGCGACAGAGTCATCAACACTTTGGCTATGACTATATGCACAAGTTAAGAGCAAATAAAAAGTAAGCGTCCATTTCATATCAGTTTTGTTTAATTATAGAGATGTAATGTAGCAGTTTTCGCCTAATACAATTTATGTTCTTTGGGGTTTGTGGCTAAGAATGTAGCTGAAGAGTTTGCTGAGTATGTACTTTCGTTTGAAGAAATCATAATGAATTATGTTAGCTTTCTTGTTTTGTATATTCAAATTTGAATTGTAATGTAAAAACTAATTTACTAATCGATATACTATATGAAGTTTAAAATATTATTTATAATTCTAATTGTTATATCACTAAGGACCTTTTCACAAGATGGATTTGATTCAGGTTTAGCAAAAAAAGTAACCGTTTCCGGCTTTTGCCTTTGCAAAACCACTTTGAGTGAATTAAAAGGTTTAAGTAATGATTTTAAACTTCAAGAAGTTGAAGAGATGGATTTAGGAAAAAAATGCGGTTCAGAAGATTCGCGTTTTGAAAATGGAAAAGGGTATTTGTCAGAAAAATATCCAGGTATTATTTTTCAAAAAGATCAGGATGAAGATTACATAAGTAAAATTAGACTTACTAAAGATTTCCTCGGCAAATTACCTGATGGATCACCTGTTAATATGAATACAGTTTTACTAAAAGATATTTTAAAATTATACCCAAATCTTAGTTCAAAATTTGGATCAAGAGGGTGTTCTGATTATTGGAGTTTTTCCAATGATACGATATCATTCTTCGTAAAAATTGATAAAAGTAAAAAGCCTCAATATCCTGTTGATGAAGCTTATTATTTTGAAAAACCAATAGAAGGCATCGATATAATGATGTCATGCTATAATGTTTACCATAAGTCTGATAATTTCAGTTTGTTTGCCCCAGATGAGCCAATGTATTTTCTTGACAGTATTAGGGTAAACAAAGGTGTTTTACAAAATTATCAGCCGTCTGAAATTGCTTTGGTAACCGTTTACAAAGACTCAAGCGCAATTAAACTTGTTGGTAAAGAAGCAAAAAACGGTTTGATTTATATAACAACAAAAGAGTTTGCCAGAGATCATTATAGAAATTATTTTAAATCCAAATCTGCTGAATATGCAACTGCTGTTGCAAATGAAAAGAATGAAAAAAAAGCTGTTTATATTTTAAATGGAAAAGTATTGGCTTCAAATATCGAGAGCGATTTGTTTAATATAAACGAGAGCAATTTTATAAGCCTAATCATTATTGACAAAGACAAATTAAAAAAGTATTATCATGTATCTGGTAAAACATTTGGAGTTGTTATTAAAACAAATAACTAATTATCAAATGCGATTTCCTTGTGTCAAATATTTGGAGATGTTATTCTGAACCACGCAATTTCCTTCCCTCTCATAAGACTTTGGAAAAGACATTCCGAGGAAGTAAAAACTTTTTAATGTTAGTATCTGCAATATTTCGAAGTTGATGTTTTCATTTTTTGTATTTACTTTAATGATGATTTCGTAATATTTTTAGACTTTTCCTCTAATATAATTTTATTTTCTCCTGGTTTGTAAAAGAAGATGTAACTAATAATTTGACTAATCTTATATTTTCTTTTTCTGAAAGCATAGAAAGGCAATTTATTTATATTTATATATAAACAGTATTATTAATGTCTAAGAGAAAATACAAAAATGTTCCAACAGTTGACGAATTGTATGTGCATGTTTTAAAAGCCCTTATAGCATTGGATGGATCGGCCAATATTGAAGAATTGAATCAGAAGGTTTATGAAATTATGAATCTCCCGGAATCTGTTTTATCAATACCTCATGGAGATGACGGTAGGTCGAAAATCGAATATAGATTAGCATGGACAAGAACAAGACTAAAGTTGGCGGGATATTTAGAAAATTCAGCAAGAGCAGTATGGTCATTAATAAATCCCAAGCTAAGTATTGAAGCAATTACAAATCAACAAATAATTAAAGAACTCAAACAAAAATCTTCCTCAACCAATAATGATTATACAATAGATTTTAATGTTGACCTTCCTTCCATTAAAGATTATTTTGATTGGAAGGCAAGATTATTATCGACTTTATACGAAATTAATCCTTCTGCATTTGAAAGATTGGCACAAAGAATACTGCGAGAAAGTGGATTTATACAGGTTGAAGTTTTAGGCAAAACGGGCGATGGAGGAATTGATGGAAAAGGAATAGTGCGTATTAGCGGTTTTCTAAGTTTCCACGTAATATTTCAATGTAAAAGATATAAAAGTGTAGTTTCTGCTAGTCAGATTAGAGACTTTAGAGGAGCTATGCAAGGAAGAGCTGATAAGGGTCTTTTTATAACTACTGGTACTTTTTCACGAGATGCAATAAAAGAAGCTACAAGAGATGGAGCACCTCCAATTGATTTAATAGATGGCGAACTTCTTTGTGATAAACTTAAAGAATTGAAATTGGGAGTAAAAGTTGAATTGATCGAAGAAATAACTATTGATGAAGATTGGTACAAAAAAATTTAATATTATTGCTCAGTAGAATATAACCGCTCCAGTATGCGACGCAACGATTCCAAATAGCATTCCTACAGCTCGTTTAATAAAAATAAAAAAGCTTACAACAATAATGCTGTAAGCTTTTTAAACGCAATGTTATTTATTCTCCTTCCACCACATCTCTCTTACCCGGCTTTCTCGTTCTATTCGTTTCAGCACCGCACATCTTTACAATCTTTGGTGTAAACTTTCCAACAACATCTACCAAGGCTTTCTGCGATTGCATTACGAGTTCAATATCCTTGTAGGCAAAAGGCGCTTCATCCAGTCCGCCACCAAGCAACTTTACATTGTGTTTGGCAAGTTCCTCTTTCAATGCATTTTGTGTAATGCTAGCATTGGCTTGTGTGCGGCTCATGCGGCGTCCTGCACCATGTGATGCAGAGTTGAGGCTGGCTTCTTCGCCTTTACCTTTTACAATAAAGCCGGGTGCCGTCATGCTGCCGGGAATAATACCAAGCACATTTTTACCCGCAGGCGTGGCGCCTTTACGATGTACAATTACTTCACGTCCGTTATACATTTCTTTCCAGGCAAAGTTGTGATGGTTCTCTACCATTGTTATCGGCTTACGACCTAACTGCCTGGCAATCTTTTCATGTATGATATGGTGACAAGCGCTTGCATAATCACCCGCAAGATTCATCGCAATCCAGTATTCAATACCTTCTGCTTCATCCAGGGTAAACCAGGCAAGATGTTTTGCTTCCTGTGGTAAACGGCGTTTGCTCATTGCAAGCCTTGTATAATAATTTGCAATGTTTGCACCCAACCCACGTGAACCACTGTGAGATACAAAACCTACATACTTACCCGCAGGCACACCCAACACAGTATCTGTTTCATCAATTTCAATAATACCGAACTCTGCGAAGTGATTGCCGCTTCCTGACGAACCAAGTTGCTTCCATGCACGGCCATGCAGTTGTTTCAAAAGCGGGAGTTCATAGAATGCGTTATGCTCCATTACTTCATGGTTAGATGGTTGTTGAAATTGTGCACCGCTGCCAAACAAAGTTGCTTCGCCCAGTTCACGTACAAAGAATGCTTCACGTTGCGTGAGGTCTTTTACATCAATATCAAAAATGCTCAGGCACATACGGCAGCCAATGTCAACACCAACGCCATACGGTATCACGGCATTCTCTGTCGCGAGCACACCACCAATAGGCAAACCATAACCATGATGCGCATCGGGCATTAATGCACCGGCTACTGCTACAGGCAATTTTGCCGCCTGGTCCATTTGATGTATAGCACCTTCTTCAATGTGCTCTGCACCAAATACGTTGAAATGTATGCCTGCATTGTTTAGTGAAATTTCTGCGCCTTCGGTTTTTTCTTTCGGCAATAATTTTTCTGCGATTGCTGAAAGCACTTCATCCGATGCATAATCTTTTGGTGATTGCAATACAGCTTTTAATATTTCAAATGCTTCTTCTTTTGTGTGATGTTTAAAATGTTTTTCCATCACATTCATCGCCACAGGAATCACCGGGCTTTCGGGATAACCGATAGCACGTAATTCTTTAGCGGATATTTTTAATTTGTTCATGCTGTTATTATTCTTTTAAGTCACATATACATCACTTGTATTAATTTTTTGTAACGTCAATTATTTTTGTTCGTTCTTTTATTTTCATTCTGCTCTTTCTTTAATTGTAGTATCAAAGATATTTTCAGATAAAAATGTAATTTGCAATAAATAATTTTTTATGCCTTCAACTGATACAAAAAAGAAAACTATCAGATCCAAACGCAGTTCGAAAGTTAAGCCCATGACCAAAGTGGAAATGTTTCAAAAAATGCTTGACGATCAAAAGATCATTCGCGAAGCAATCCAGAATGGCATAACCTTCCAGGAACTTAAAGATAAATATGGCTACAAATTTGCAACCGTATAAATTCTACATCTTCAAGCCCGACTATTACTCTTTTGTAACTGCATCCGGGGTTGAATATTTTGGTTACTTTACTCCCTACGGAGAATATTTTAAAAAATACCCCGCCGCCATTTCTTCCAAATTCTACGCTTTCAATCTTGAACTTGCCAACAAGAAATTAAAGCCAAAAGGAACTGACAGACGTATTGCCGATACTGTTATTACCATTGTTGGCGATTTCCTTGAATCAAAAATAAATGCCGTTGTTTATGTATGCGACAACTCTGATGGCAGAGAAGCAGTACGTTCAAGAAAATTCCTGAGTTGGTTTGATTATTACGAACATCCATCAAGCAAAATCATACAGGTATCTAATGACTTTCAGGCTGGTGGTTTGCATATCTACACTTGTCTACTTGTTCACAAGAAAAACAAACATCTTTCCGAAATGATACTCGCTTATCTTGATCTAACAAAGGAAGAAGATAAGTAATGTTTGGTTTGGAAGATTCAATAAATACTTCATTAGCCGGCATAATATTTAGGTGATTGCAATACTGCGCTTAATATTTTAAATGCTTCTTCTTTTATGTGATGCTCAAAATGTTTTTCCATCACATTCATCGCTACCGGAATCACCGGGCTTTCGGGATAACCGATAGCACGGAGTTCTTTAGCGGATATTTTTAATTTGTTCATAAAATTTTTCTTTTGTTTCTTTTAGTATTTTTTACTTTCATTAATTGACCTGTTTTTTTATTCACATAAAATTTTGGCCATTTTTCCCTGCTTACTAATTCTTCATACCTGCTAAACTTGATATGAAATATCTTGTTCCCTTCTGTAATTGTTTTCTCAAAAACAAAATCATACAGATGATTAAAAACATGCAATCCAGGAACTGTTTTTTTGCTCAATTGTGTGCATAATTCTGAATGTACTTTATTCCAGTTTTTACCTACTTTGCTATTAAGGAATCTCATCATCGGCTCAAGGTTATCATTAAAATGTTTCGTGCCTCCGCCATGCTTAAATCTAATGCTTTCATATTGTCTTGCATGCTCAAAATTATTTCTAAGAAACGTGTTGTTATAACCTTTCATTTGCTTTGAACGTGTGCCACGCCTGTAACACTCAATGAGTTCTTCATCAAGACGTTTATCACGGCGCTTCTGTTTTTGCCTCAATGAAGGCTTTAAATATTCAAGATTATTCATACATTTTTTTTGCACGGATTGAAGGATTCGAACCTACGCTCCCGGTTTTGGAGACCGGTTTGCTGCCATTACAATAAACCCATGTGCGGACGAAGCTGGAGTCGAACCAACACTATCGGTGCTTCAAACCGCTGCTCTACCATTGGAGCTATTCGTCCTAATTTTTTTTGCGGAAACAGAATGATTCGAACATTCAACCCTTTGCTTAACAAGCAACCGTTCTGCCGTTGAACTATGTTTCCATAACAGGGTTATAAATCGAAAAGAGTTTCATTTCATTGCTCTAACCAACTGAGCTATCCCGATATTTACCGGGAGGAGGATTCGAACCTCCGACCTTTGAATCCCTGCGAAGTATCTCTTTTCTACGACACCTGTTGTTGGCCCGGAGAGACTCGAACTCTCAACCTCCGGTTTAAAAGACCGGAACTCTTCCAATTGAGCTACGAACCAATTTGTTTGATGGCTTAAGAAGAATCGAACTTCTATCTCTGCGTTCGTAGCGCAGTGTTCTGCTCCGTTGAACTACAAGCCAATAAAATAAGCAGGGTAAAAATCAATAAAAGATTGCTGCTCTACCACTGAGCTAACGGCTCATTTTATTTTTTTAAGAACCGTATGGGATTCGAACCCATGACCCGCCGATTAACAGTCGAAGTATCTTTTATTTACGACACCTGCAGGGTGAGTACCGGGAATCGAACCCTGTTCCTCCGCTTCACAAACGGACGCTTTGCCAATAAGCTAATACCACCATTTAAGATGTTGAGGTTGGGCTTGAACCAACACCATCAGTGTCAAAGACTGATATGCTGAACCATTACACTACTCAACAATTTGTTGGCCCGGTGAGGATCGAACTCACAACCCGGAGATTAAGAATCTCCTACTCTGCCGATTGAGCTACGAACCAATTATTGTGATGACTGATGGATTTGAACCACCAACTTCTACCGTATCAGGATAGTGCTCTAGACCAATTGAGCTAAGCCATCATGTGTTGCGATCAATGGGATTGAACCACTACTTTCATCTTATGAGGATGATGTGCTGCCTTTACACCAGATCACAATCATTATAAAAAATAACAGGGTTATAAATAAAAAAGAGTGTTGCTCTACCAGCTGAGCTATTCCCGTTTAAAGGAAATGGGATTCGAACCCATGACACACGAAGGAACTCTTTACAACGACACCTGTTGCGGTTTGTATGAGAATCGAACTCATTACATCAGATAGACAATCTGAAATGTTACCATTACACCAACAAACCAATCGCATATAACAATCGCACATAAACTAGGAAGGTTTTGAAAACCTTCCTGGTTTTACAAACTGTTGTATAGTAGGCCGGGCCCGAACCGACAACCCAATGATTCCAGATCACGGATTCTGCCAATTGAAATACTCCTATAAATATGAATGAGCAACAAGGCGAGTAGTGACTATTATTCCTGAGCTACAATTTTTTTTTATTACAAAAAAGACAGGAGTTGAACCTGCGACCTTCCCGATTTTATCGGGATGCTCTTACCGAAGTAACACTGCTCTACGGCATCATTCAAAAAATTATGAAAGGATAATAAGACAATAAGAGCCTTTTACTCCCAATTAAAAAATATTGTGGGAGTGGTTAGATTCGAACTAACTATTTCCAGTGAAGTATCTCTTATTTACGACACCTTTCAAAAAAGAAATTATTAAAGAGTAACAGGCGAAATGAGAACCGGGACTTGTCAGGAGGATTTGCACCTCTCCCGATTTTATCGGGACGCTTCCCAGAGTTGGAGACGGAGTATCTCATCTCTACGACATCTTTAATTTTTTTATTGCCACTAAGATGCTAAGGCTCTAAGTTTCACAAATTTTTTTCTTTGTGTTACTCTGTGTTTTAGTGCCTTTGTGGCCTGCTGCGATTTCAAAGAACTTTTTTTTATTTGCTAAATACTTATTCAACTGTTACAGTAAGTCCCGAAAAAAATCGGGATTGAAATAATACAATGATGATTAATTTTTATTCAAATGCTCACTCAATAAATTTTTAAAAAAGTAGCCCTGCCGAAACAGGACTACCTGTACTGCACCATCCCATCTATAATTCAATTGCATTGATCATCTTTAATGCATCGCTTCCATTCTCTATTGCACCAAGCACATCAAAGATCTTATCGCTCCAGCCGGAGATCAGGTACACATCATCTCTCATCACATTCAAAGGAGTGTTTCCGTAACCGGCAAGATCAAATAAATACATTTTTGCATTTGGTGCAATTGCCTTGTACTGCTTCCATACATCAGCCATCTGCGTGGTGCCGTTACTGTTCCACAACTGGCAATCAGTAAATAGCATGATCTTATCAACCACTTTGTTGCGCCGCAACAGATCCTGCACTACCAGGTAACCGTTAGTTGCATAACCAACCTCACCTTCCCTGCGGTGGAACTCCATCACATTACTCAAAATATTTTTCTTTGCAACGTTGATGATCTTCCAGGTATCACCAAACATCCCGGTCATAACATTTGCACACCTGCTTTGCAGCAACATTGCCAACATCAAACCGATGTCGAAACGCTGAACCTTGCTTCTGGCACTAATTGCAGTCTGCATGCTTCCGCTAACATCAGCAGCAATTACAACCTTAATGTTCTCATCATATCCTGCAATGTTTGCGGCAGTTTGCAACACTGCATCTTCCAATGCATCAAGCACCTTGCTTACATTTCCGTTCTTCAATTCCTTCAACTCACGGTATGCACTTAGGAAACGAAATGGCAATTGCCTGCTCTTTGCAACTGCGTTTGCATTGCTGATATAGCTGCACATTTTGTTCATCGCTTCGTTGCTAACTTCTGCTTCAAGAATGTTTCTCATGTTCCTCAAAACTGCCATGTACCCAAGCTTGTTGCTCATGATAAGTTCTTCCCACTTTGCCTTTACAGCTTCCTTTTTTGCAGAAATGCTCTCATACTTTTGCTGACCCAATGCACTCAATTCAACTTCCCAGGTGTATGGAGTTTGCAATTCATCTTTCACGATCTTATCAAACAAAATTTGTTGTGCATCATCCTTTGCCTTTGGGTGAACAATGAACAATGCATCCTTCAACTTCACTGCTGCATCACGGTTGTACTTTGCAAACTGGTATTCATCAAACCGGTTGAAAGCTTCTGCCAAACCCTTTTGCAATTGCTTGCTCAGCTTGTTCAACTGCTTTACATTCTTGCGCTCATTTGCCATTGCATAATATGCCAGTAACTCAGTGATCTCATCAGCACGCTGAACAATCCTTCCAGTCAATGCACTCACCAAACCATCACCGCTATGTTGCTTTGCCAACTCAATAGTCAACACCATTGGCACACTCCTAAAATGCATTTGCTCCCTTGCATACACTGCAAGCTTTGCAACAAACTGTGCATCATTCTTTGCGATCAATTCACGAATGCGCTGCAATCTTTCATCAGCCTTTTCATAAAAATTATCGGTAAGAGAAGCAGTTGCAACAGCAGTGTACAACTCCAATTGTGGAGTTAATACAAAAGCTTTTGCTCCTTCATAGTTCAACACTTCGCTTTCTTTCTTCTTCAAAAAATTAAACCTCATTTTATACCTCCTTTGTTTTTTTATTTTTTTGTTGACGAACATTTGTTCATTGGTCATCATCGTTGTGTCACTCCCTTGTACTTTTTGTTCTTTGGGCAGCCGCTTAAATTTTTTAAACTGGTAGAGCATTTTTATCACCACCATTTCACCAAACAGTTTCAATAGCTGTAATAATTCAAATTCCTGCATCATCTTTTCCTCCTTTCTGTGTTATGTTATTGTTCATATTTTTGGCTATAGCTGTAAGTAACACTCCTAAAACATGTAGCCATATTGTCCATCCAATTTTTAAAATTTTATTCGCCCAAAACAAGAAAGGCCCGGTCACTTTTGTGCGACCGGGCCTTTGTTATTTATTCATTCTGATTATTCAGAAAGTTTAAGAACATACCACGGTCGTTTATGTTTATCATTACCCACTGCAAAACAAAAGCGGAAACTTTCCTGCATTGATAAGCACCAATTGGGTTTAATATGATTGTTTGATAGCGTCATTAATTTTTTTGTTTTGTTACAGATGCAGCCTTGTATTTATTCCACAAGCAGCATCAAAATTTATTTATAAAAAAAGCCCCGCAATTTTTTGCGGGGCTTTTAAATATGTTGAGTTTATTTTTATCTAACTAACATTTTTACATGCTCCGCAAACAGTGTAATCCATCAACGGATTAAACCATTTTTTTGTTTCGATATGTAGCTGGTTGCGTAACATGTTTACTTTTATTTCGGATGCAAAGATGAAAATATTTTTTTGATTATGCCAAATGTTTTTGAAAATATTTTTTAAATTATTTTTTTAATCACTGTGAAGACCAGTAAAATCAATAGTTTCAGCGGAGTAAATTTATTTACTTCACTTCTTCTCCACCAAATACTTCCAGTATCGTTTAGGCATGTGTTGTATATGCAGCTTCATATTTTTTCTTGCTTTTATATTTACACTTTGAAAGTATTGCTGCCAGAGTGTTTGATATAGTTCTTCTTTTTCCTCCAGGATTTCTTTTAATGCTGATGCATTATTTAAATCAGTTTCAAAGCTCATAGATACTTCTTCTGTTTTTTCTAAATCATAATACAAGCCATATTTTCTCTGGCTATCATAAATAAGCCAGCGCTGGTCTGCATAACGTTTTTCAAAATGCTTTTTTATTAAAGGCAATACATTATAATCAGGTTGAATGATGGCGTAATATAATTTGTCTTTAGTACATTGGAATCGAACGAATGCTTCCATACGATGTTTTTCACGATGTACTTTTTTATCAGTTTGCTGAATCAGTAACACATCAGGATGACTATAATCACTGTCTACATTTTTCTTATTAGCTAAAACATATTGAACATATCTAAGCAAAACATTTTCTATGTTTTTTATTTCGGATAGATATGAAGTATATAATTTTGAAAAGGATTTTACAGAAAGTTTATCTTTTAATTTTTCATACACACGCCTGCTTTTATCTTCATTAAAAATGGAATTATGAATTTCTCCAAATAAAGTAGCTGAGGTATTTCCTTCTTTACAAATAAACGGCTGTTCAATTTTATATTCATAGACTTCAAAAATTGCCGTAAGCAATCCTTCAAAGCTGCCATCATACGTAACGATGTTCATTAAAATAAACTTACCTGCGGTGAAAAATTCTTTTTGTATTTGCTGTTGCTGTCAGATAAAATAAATTGCTTTATCTGCCATGGTTGCCAGTCTTTCTTTTCAAATAGATTATCAGTATGAATAAAATATTTCGTACGGTTCATAGCAATACCAATCTTTTTAAGATGCTCCCACGTAATACGACGAAACTTTCTTGCAGCACAAATTTTATGTGCAGAAAATATTCCTATTCCCGGTACACGCATCAGCAATTGTTTATCGGCAACATTTACATCCAAAGGAAAAAGATGAAGATTGCGTAAAGCCCAGCCCAGCTTTGGATCTATGTCCATATCAAGCACAGGATTTTCCCGGTCAACAATTTCATTTACTTTAAAACCATAGTTGCGCATCAGCCAATCGGCCTGGTATAAACGATTTTCTCTTATCATCGGCACTGGCGTACCGATTGCAGGCAGGCGGTTATCATTGCTGACAGGAACATAACCGGAATAATACACACGACGCATATTGAATTTTTTATAAAAGCCATGTGCCAGGTATAATATTTCCAAGTCAGTTTCAGGAGTAGCGCCGATTACCATTTGTGTACTTTGCCCTGCAGGCGCAAACATGGGCGCTTTCTTAAATAATTTCTTTTCCTCACGGTTGGCTATAATCGCAGTTTTTAAATGCTGCATGGATTGCAGCATCGTTGATTGCTTTTTATCAGGTGCTAATAATGCTAAACTTTTTTCGGTAGGCATTTCAACATTTATGCTAAGCCTGTCTGCCCACAAACCGGCTTCTTTAATCAGTTCTTCACTTGCACCTGGGATTGTTTTTAAATGTATGTAACCGTGAAAGTTTTCTTCGGTTCTTAATTTCTTTGCCACTTTTATTAAGCGCTCCATAGTATAATCAGAGTTGGTAAAAATGCCTGAGCTCAAGAATAAACCTTCAATGTAATTTCTCCTGTAAAAATTTATGGTAAGGTCAACTACTTCCTGAATAGTAAATGCGGCACGTTTTATATCATTGCTTTTGCGGCTCACGCAATAAGCGCAATCGAAAATGCAAACATTGGTAAGTAATATTTTTAATAAGGAAACACAACGGCCATCCTCAGTATAAGCGTGGCAAATTCCATTACTTGCATTGCCCAAGCCTTTATTTTTATTGGTTCTTTTGCTTCCGCTACTGGCGCAGCTAACATCATATTTTGCGGCATCTGCAAGAATACAGAGCTTTTCTGTGATCCGGTCGGCATTCATAAGTTATACTCAAATGTGTAGTATAAAAATACTAAAAAATTTGGTATAAATTCAGCATTTTGATTTTTATAAAAATTACCGATCTATAATTTCCTGCTATTGATGAATATGTTTAAAAATTTTAAACTTGCAGTTTAAATAAAAGCTATGCAGGACCTAACAAAAAAAGAAAAGAAAATAGCAAGGGATATATTTTCTATATCTATTGAAAAAGAATTCGAAGAGGCATTACAAAATTCACAATTAATTATGACGAAGTGGAAAAGCGGTAATGCAAGCAGCAGAGAAATATTCCATGAAACCAGAAGCTATTTAAATGATTTTCTTAAACACCTCGAACGTCGTTATGATGATTTACGCACTTCTGATTATCTTATGACTTTAGCTGGAATTTTAAAGGATGGATATATTACTGACGAAGACTTAAAAGATTTTTCTGACGCGGCTAAGGAAACTGTAAAGCACTATAGTGCTTTTTAATAAATTTTATCCTTGAAAATCAAAAATGCTATTTTCGATTTTCAAGGATAATTATATAATCTTTGACAGGTATTTGGAAAAAAAAGTTGCTGCATTACATATAATTATCCCATCTTTAGTTTTATATTCTTCTACATCCGGAACCACTACAAAATTCTTTTTAGTTTTCAGGTCTGCAATGCTTTGCATGTTTCCTTTACTGATTACAGGTGCATTATTTAGCTTTACTTCAACACAAGCCAACGGGTGAATACCTTTAGCCAATATTATATCATATTCAGATCCAGCCTGAGTTCTATAGTAGTACATGTCAATATTGCGTGACGTCAATTGCCTTACCTGTTCAACGATATAGCCTTCCCATGAAGAACCTACAACTGGATGTCCTTTTAATGAAATCATACTATGTACACCACTTAACCTATGTAGCATTCCACTGTCACGAATGTAAATCTTCGGCGCTTTTACCAGCCGCTTTTTTGTATTAATATAAAATGCCGGCAGGCGTTGAATTAAAAAGGCACCTTCTAAAAAATCAACATAACGGTTTACGGTTGGGGCTGTAATACCCAATGAACGGCCAACCATTTCTGCATTCCACACACCTCCATTTATATGGCTCAACATACTCAACAGCCTGCTGATAATATTGCTGGTAAGATCCACACCAAATAACGAGCTAAGATCTCTTTCAACATAACTTCGGATAAAGCTATTCAACCATTCGGAAGAAACCTTTTCATTTTTAGCAAGTAAAGCAGAGGGAAAGCCACCTCTTAACCAATGTTTATCCCTGCTTATATTTTCGGGAAGCTCCGTAAAATTTATGGGTGATAGTTCCCTATAAGCAATGCGGCCCGCTAATGATTCAGAAACCCCTTTTACTAACTGGGGTGATGCACTGCCAAGCAAAATAAATTTGCCATTTCTCCTGTCTTCGTCGATTACAGAGCGTAATACAGCAAACAGCGAAGGGATAGTTTGTACTTCATCTATGATGATAAATTTATCCTTATTATGAGTAAGAAAAGTGTAAGGGTCAGCAAGGCGGCGAACATCCAGGGGGTTTTCAAGGTCTATATATAGTGTAGTTTTTTTCTGAGCAGCAGCAATTTGTTTGGCCAGCGTGGTTTTGCCCACCTGTCTTGCGCCCAGTATCGCTACAGCCGGAAACTGCTTTAAAAGTGTAACTATTTCTTTATGTGATTTTCTTTCTATCAATATATAAAGCTAAATTTTATCCTTGAAAATCCAAAATGGCATTTTGGATTTTCAAGGAGAGCAAAATCAGTTTATTTACGATTGGCATTTATCCATATTAGATATTTTTGACCATGTATGCATAATGAAAGACATAAAATAATATGGACAATCGGCCATTCAACAAGAATGGTAGAACATTTTATTGAAATGCTTCAATCATTTTCCATTGAAGTGTTAGTTGATATAAGAACTTATCCCGGCTCGAATCGTTACCTCCATTTCAATAAAGAAAATCTTGAAGCCTCTTGCCTGAAAATAATATTGAATACATCCATTTAAAATCATTAGGAGGAAGGAGACAATCACAACAGGATTCAAAAAATACTGCCTGGAAGAATGCCGGCTTTCGTGGTTATGCTGATTATATGGAATCGAATGAATTCATAAGTGCTATACAGCAACTGGAAGCTATTGCTATTAAGCAACGAATAGCATATATGTGCTCAGAAGCTTTGTGGTGGCGATGACACCGTTCACTGGTTTCTGATTATTTAAAGCTGAACGGCTGGAAAGTAGTTCACATTATGGATATTGAAAAAGCGATAGAGGATACTTATACTTCGGCTGCAAAAATTATAGATGGGAAATTGAGTTATGAAGAAAAGACGCTTTTGTAAGTTTCAATTAATAAGAACTGGCATTTCGTAATAAATTCTTCCGCCAAGTATTATTATTTTTTATTGGTGAATTACACCAGTACCATTACATTGTGGACAACGTGTTTCTGAAACTTTTTTAATTGATTTGAAAAACCCTGTCCATAGACCATCTTCCCATGTCCAATCAGAAACGTTTTTAAATTTCGTTATCTTAATCTTATTCATCCTGGCAAATTTCTTTAGAGCATCTTCTTCATTGAAACATTTGATGTATTCATAACTTACATCTTCTGCTTCACCTAATCTTAATTTATAATAAATCTGAAAGGTTTGTTTCATAAAAAAATATTTATGGATAGAATTTATTTTCGCGATGCCAGGTAATTACATTTTTGTGAGGATAAATCTCTTTTCTTTTTGGAAGAAAAATTTTTGAATTTTTGTCTGAAAGAATTCTTATGAAATCAAAATCATTTATTTTTCCATATTCGGTAGGTAATGAATTAATCTTTGAAGAAACCTGAATAGTAAAATCATTTTGTAACGTAAACCATCCTACATCAAAAGCCCAGTGATGCAAATGACACAAGGCTAATCCATTCCAAATATCGTCTTTACCTTTTGAACTGTGAGGAACGATATGTGCCGCTTCAACTTCCCATAGTAATGAATCAGGAGAATTTATCTTAATTCCGCAAAAAGCACACTTACAATCATAAGCCTCAATAACAGCTTGACGAAAACCTCTTGTTCTTAATGTTGACTCTCTGGTTATTTTGATAATCTTTTTTTCTTTATCAAAAGGATTATAGTTTTCTGGTCTTGGTGTTTCAATTAATTTCTTAACAATCTTTTGAACTTCAAATGATTTTGTCTGAAGAAATTCTTTTTGTTCTTGAGGAATATTCAAAAGTTTCAAGGCTTCAGTAAAACCATTTTCAGTGAGCATCCATTCTTTTTTATTGGTAAGAAGAATTGTTGATGTTGGTCTTGAAACTAATTTTTCTTTTGCTAAAGAATCAGCAGCACGATATAAGAGACGATGCCAAAGAGGAGTTTTTACAATTCTATTTTCTTTATAATAAATTCTTTCTAAGACAACTGTTCTTTGAGCATGGTTCAAATTAAATTCATTGGCAATTTCGTTTACGATTTCTACGCCTGATGCAAATTCTTTTATAGTGCCATTGTGTTTAAATAAAGTAATAAGTAATATTTGCTCAACTTCATTACGAGCGGGCATTTTAAACTTTTCGAGCATTTCTGCCTCATAACTCATATGATACCTTGATTTATTGCTATTGCAAATTTAGTTTTATAAAGCGTGCGAAGAAATGTGTTGTTAATGCTTAAATATAATTCAAAACAACCTCCCCTGCTCCCCCGGCCTCTTAAATAAACTCCTGTCCAAACTCCATTCTTCGGCATTCATTCCATAAAGCTTTCCATATTTGCGGTATTGCTCGGCTACGAGTTTTGCTATAGGCCCTTCGCCCCGCATGCGCACACCAAAGCGGGTATCATTCACCTGGCCATCATGGCTGGTTTCAATAAGGTGCCATACTTTATCTGCATGGTCAGGAAAGTTTTTGTACAGCCAATCACGAAACAAAAATTTTATAGCCCCATTCAACCGTATAAAAGTATAAGCAGTAAACGTGGCGCCATTATCTCTTGCTGCCTTCATAATGCGCTGCATCTCGTGTTCATTCAATCCTGGTATCATTGGCCCCATCATAACTCCCATGCGGACACCAGCACTGCTCAATTCATTAATTACTTTTAGTTTTTGTTTTGCTGTAGTCGTTCGCGGTTCCATCACTCTTCGTAAATCTTCATTAAAAGAGGTGATAGAAACCATTGCTGATACAATATTTTTCTTTCCCATTTCCTGCAGCACATCTTTATCTTTTAATATCCACGAATTTTTGGTGAGTATGCCCACCGGCTGGTTAAATTCATTACACACCTCCAGCATGCCTCTTGTCAGGCGATACTTTTGTTCAGCCGGTTGGTAGCAATCTGTATTGCCGCTGAGCATTAAAGGTGTTGCATCCCACCTTGGGTGCATTAAAAATTTACGAAGCAGTTGCGGCGCATTTTTCTTTACAATAATCTTTTGTTCAAAATCTATCCCTGCGCTGTAACCCCAGTATTCATGAACGTTTCGGGCATAGCAATAAATGCAGCCATGCTCGCAACCTGCATACGGGTTCATGCTGTAGCTCATGCCCACATCCGGACTATCCACTTTATTTACAATCGTTTTTACTTCCTGTTCCAGGTAAATCGTTGACAATAATTTTTCCTCCCAGTCATCAATGCCTTCGACATGTTCTTTCGAAACTTCATTTATAAGAAACCTGTTTTTTGTATTTATCTGCGCACCACGCCCATAATTATATTGAATGACATCTTCCTGTTTTTTCGGTTGTGGTTTGGCGTTAGGGTTATCCGAAATATTTTTCATGGTTGAATATTTTAACTATAAAAATTTAGAAACTGCTTTGAAAAAAACTTTTAGAATTAATTAAAACAATCGTAAGCGTAATTCATCAGGCAATGGAGGCTCGCCCAAGTCACGTCTTTGCGAGTCGCCCGAATACTTTAATAATTCTAATAAAACTGGCGGCGGCGTGGCAATCTCCTTAGCATTACTATACCAAGGAGATTGCCACAAAGTTTTCTGAAACATCGTTTCAAATACAAACTCTCTACTCGAAAACTTTTCGCAAAGACGTCTCGGTTTATTATCATGTAAATCAATTAATCATATAAATCATAGTTCAGACAATCAGTTCAGACAATTAATAAAATCGTTGCTCTTTGCCATACTTATCTTTCTTATTAAACCCACTTGTCTTTTTAGTAACGAATAAACTTTTTTCCAGCACATGAATCACACAGGTAACAACGCCCCACACATTTACACGGTCATTAAACGAAGCAAGCTGTATGTTGCCTAATTTTTTATTGGCTGCAATCAACACTACACTATTATAATTTTTTTGCAAACGCCTTACGAGTAACTCACCATCTAGGATGGCTACAATTATTTTATTATTGTCCGCTTTCACGCTGCGGTCAACGATAAGTATATCGCCGCTGAAGATGCCATCTTCAATCATCGCCTCACTATTCATTTTTAAAAAAAATGTAGCCGGCTTGTTTAAAATTAATTGTTCGTTCAGGTCAATTCCCCGTTCCATGTAATCATCTGCGGCTGCCCCGAAACCATTGGCATTGGCGGTTTTTACCTGTTGCTGTGTATAATTTTTACTGCCGGTATAATCAGTGTCGTATCTTATTTCTTCTTCCATAGTGGATAATTTATTTGCTAATATATTTAGTAAATCTATACTAAATTATTTATCTTAGCATTTGAAATACACAATTATTTTTTTAACATTTAAAAAAAATTTATGGAACATACCTTGTCTTTATCGCCTGCATTGGGTTTCACCACGCAGGAAAGTTTTGAATATCTATTACTGGCGAATCCTGGTGAAGAAGTATTTAAAAAAGTAATGGCGGAGAAAGAAATTTTTTCTTTCTGTTACAAAGTAAACATTGCTAAAAAAACGTTGCCGAATATAACGGTTGCTAATTTTCTCGCAAAAGATTCTATGGAAGACACTTTAATCAAATGGATGCATAAAATAATCAGTAATCAATATGCCTTTGATGTAATGCTGAATAACTTCAGTGGCTTTCCTTCTTCGCATACTGTTTACGCAAGAGTTCAAAATCATGAACCGTTTAAACAACTGGCTGCTTCATTAAAAACAATTGATGAATATATAAGAAGCAATGGCTTTCCACGGGCTATGCTTATCAATCATCCGCACATGACGATTGCAAAAAGATTGCAGCCTGCAGTTTATGAAAAAGCATTGAAAGATTATTCGCAAAAAACGTTCAATGCAAGCTTTAGGGTTAATGAATTGATTTTATTAAAGCGCATGAATCAATATGATAAATGCAAACAGGTATGTGTGTTTAAGCTTGCGAATCCTTATACAGCGTAATATTTTATGAAACAGGAATTAAAACTAAAACAGTTTGCAAGCGAAGCAACGTCAAATGCAAATCATTTGCCAGCAGAATATTTATTGGTGCTACAACCGCACCAGGCATTGTGGAATGAAATAAAATTTATCAAGGAAAAATTTGCAACTGATTTTGATTGTGAGACAGCACGATGGGGTTTACCACATATTACCTTAGTTACCTTCAAACAATACCAGGCCACTGAAACCCACATCAGGCAGGCATTGCGCAACAGTACCAAAACATTGCAGCCTTTTAAAATTGAAATGAAAGGCTTTGGGAGTTTTCCATCTCACACTATTTATATAAATATTGTAAGTAAAGTGCAAATTATGAATACTGTGAAAGTGGCGAGGGAAGGCCAAAGATTTATGAAGATGGATAAAGATAATAAGCCGCATTTTATAACAGAGCCGCATCTTACCATTGCAAGAAAGTTGCTGCCATGGCAATATGAAAAGGGATGGCTTGAATATCAGCATACGGATTTTCATGGAAGGTTTATTGCTGACCATGCATTGTTATTAAAAAGAAAACAAGGTGAACGATATAAGCCTGTAGAAAAATTTATTTTTCAAAATGAAAAAGAAGACATAACACAAGGTGATTTATTCAACTTATAACTTATCACTTAAAACTTGTAACTATCATGTATGCCGTGGTTGATTGTAATAGTTTTTATTGTTCGTGTGAAAGAGTATTTCGCCCAGAGCTGAATAACAAACCTGTGGTTGTATTGAGCAATAATGATGGCTGTATTATTTCACGAAGTGATGAAGCCAAAGTTTTGGGTGTCGAAATGGCTGGCCCTTATTTCAAGGCAAAGCCTTTAATTGAAAAATATGAGGTAGCCACTTTTTCTTCTAACTATAATTTGTATGGTGATTTAAGTTGGCGTGTGATGGAAACATTACGCATGATTATAGGCGAGCATAACGTTGAAGTGTACTCGGTGGATGAAGCTTTTATAAATATGTCATGCATACCACCGAATCAATTACATGAAGCGGCTTTGAGAATTCGGGAAACAGTAGAGCAATGGACGGGAGTTGCAGTGTCTATCGGCGTTGCGCCAACAAAAGTTTTAAGTAAAGTAGCCAATCACATTGCAAAGAAAGATAAACAGGCAACACAGTGTGTAACGGTATTGGATACACGTGAAAAGATAAACAAGGCATTACAGGTAACACCAGTCAAAGAGGTATGGGGGATAGGAGGCCAGTTTGCAAAAAAGCTTAATTCTTTTGCAATATTTGATGCATACCAGTTTAGCAGGATGCCGGAAGAATGGGCAAGAAAAAACTTTGGGGGCGTAGTTGGATTAAGATTGATAAAAGAATTGAAGGGAGAGCATGCGATCATAATGGATGAACCTTTAACGCAAAAAAAGATGATTGCTACTACACGAATGTTCGGCTCACCTGTAACTGCATTGAATGATATTAAAGAGGCCGTTGCAACCTATACATCCAGGGCGGCAGAAAAATTGCGAAGGCAATATGGAGCCGCATCTGTAATAAATGTTTTTGTAGTGCCAAAAGAAGAACGTAAAGAAGGTGAACATTTCAGGCATGGCTCAATGGTGAGTGATTCTATAATATTACCCACTGCAACATCTGTAACAAGTGAATTAATAAAGCCTGCCGTTTACTTAGCCCAAAGAGTTTTTGACAGAGCACATGAAAGTATAAGAAATCCACTTTTTAAAAAAGCTGGTGTAATGCTCAGCGGTATTGTGAAAGATGAAAAAATCCAGGGAAATATTTTTGAATCATCCTCAACACATAACGGAAGAATGCTTATGAGCATGATGGATAATATCAACTTCAGTATGCGGGATGATATTTTAAAATTTGCTGCAAGCGGCACCAGGCGCAACTGGAAGATGCGGCAGGAATTTCGAAGCCCAAGATATACAAGCAGGTGGGATGAATTGAAAGAAGTAATTTGATGAATCTGGATTGATTATACGATTAATCAAAAATTTATTTGCTATTTTTTTTTGTCATGGCTATCTCTGCTGCCTTAACAATATCGGGAGTATCAAGACCATATTTTTTTAACAGGTCTTCGGGTTTCCCACTTTCTCCAAAGGTATCTTTTGTACCAACGTATTGTATAGGTATGGGAAAATGGGCAGCAGCAACATGTGCAACAGCGTCTCCCATTCCACCAAGAATGTTATGTTCTTCAGCTGTAACGGCACATTTTGTTTTTTGAATTGATTTAATGATGGCTTGTTCATCGAGTGGTTTAATAGTATGAATATTTATCAGCTCTACACTTATTCCTTTTTCTTCAAGAATCTTTCCTGCCTCAATAGCTTTCCATACAAGATGGCCGCAGGCAAAAATGGTAATATCATTTCCTTCTGAAAGTATCTGCGCTTTCCCTATTTCAAATTTTTGATTTTCCTCGGTAAAATTAGGCCACTTTGGCCTTCCGAATCTTAAATAAACAGGGCCTTCATACTCAGCTATTGCAAGGGTTGCCGCTTTTGTCTGGTTGAAGTCACAAGGCACAATCACCGTCATACCCGGCAACATTCTCATCAAACCAATATCTTCTAAAATTTGGTGTGTTGCTCCATCTTCTCCTAAAGTAAGACCCGCATGGGAAGCACATATTTTTACATTCTTATTGGAGTAAGCAACTGATTGGCGTATTTGGTCATACACTCTTCCTGTTGAAAAATTGGCAAACGTAGTTGTGTAAGGAATTTTTCCACCAATGGTTAATCCCGCAGCGATACCAATCATATTGGCTTCGGCGATTCCGCATTGTAAATATCTTTCAGGAAAATCTTTTATAAAAGGATGAAGTTTTAAAGAACCGGCAAGATCTGCTGTTAATACAACTACATTTTCATTTGATTTGCCCAGCTCATAAATGGCTTCGCCAAATCCACCCCTGGTTTCTTTTTCATTTTTAGCAATAATATCTTTGATCATAACAGAGTTGATTTGAATGGAAAAATACAGAACGTGCAAATTAGTGATAACACGGAATTTCTAATCTTAATTTAATTGAAAATTAGGATTGTTATGAAGTGATTCGTCTTCTTTAAGTTTTAGTTCCCATTTCCATGCTGTTTCCATCATTTCATCCAGTGAATAACCCGGGTTCCATCCTAAAACTTTTTTCGCACGTTCATTATTGGCATATACTGCAATCACATCTCCCGGCCTTCTTTCGCCTATCTTATAATTCAATTTTACGCCACTTACTTTTTCAAAAGATTGTATAGCTTCGAGAACGGTTACTCCATTACCAGAGCCAAGATTGAACACTTCGCAAGGATCAACATTTTTTTTATTAATTAAATATTGAAGAGCAAGGGTATGAGCATTGGCTATATCACATACATGAATATAATCACGCACACAAGACCCATCCCTGGTAGGGTAGTCATCGGCATAAACAGTCATCTGGTTTAATTTTCCTATTGCCGTTTGTGTAATAGCCGGCACAAGGTTTTCTGGTTTCCCCAGTGGAAGCTCTCCAATTAAGGTAGAAGGATGTGCGCCAACAGGATTGAAATACCTGAGAAGAATGCTTTGGTTTTGGGTAGTAGTTGCTTCTTTTACAATGTCTTCGCCCATTTGTTTTGTTGCACCATAAGGTGATTCAGCAGGCTTCAGTGGAGAGTTTTCAGTAACCGGAATTTCATCAGGGCTACCATATACGGTACATGAAGAAGAAAATATAAAATTGGGTATATTAAATTCTTTCACGCATTTTAAAATATTTATGAGAGAAAATAAATTGTTCTCAAAATATAGTAAAGGCTGCTTTACGGATTCGCTGACTGATTTATAAGCCGCAAAATGAATGATTCCCTCTATATCTGTATTTTCCTGGAAAACTGCAAAAGTGTCATCGTAGTTACAAAGATCTACCTTGTAGCTTTTCACTTCCTTTCCTGTTATTTTTTTTACGCCGGCAAGCAAACCGGGAGTTGATCTTGAATTATTATCAACACATATAGGCACAAAACCATTCTCAATAAGATCAACAATTGTATGAGCGCCTATGTAGCCGCAGCCTCCTGTAACCAATATCTTCTTCATTGCACAAAAGAAAGAAAAAAATAAATAAATAAGCTAAAAGAATTAATAATCAATTACTGTACGAATATGCTTACGAGGGCATAGACGCCAGCGGCTAATAATGCACTAACCGGTATGGTTAGCACCCAGGCCCATAATAAATTTACTGTAATGCCCCATCTCACTGCTGATAATCTTTTGGTAGCACCTACTCCAATAATTGATCCTGCAATAGTATGTGTGCTACTTACCGGTATCTTTAATGCTTCAGTAATAAATAAAGTAATAGCTCCAGCTGTTTCTGCGGCTACTCCTTCAAATGGAGTAACTTTTGTTATGCGTGTGCCCATTGTTTTAATAATCTTCCATCCACCACTCATGGTGCCGAGAGCAATGGCAGAATAGCATGAGATAGGAATCCAAAAAGGCATTGGTGAATCTTCTGTTATGATTCCCTGTGCTACAAGTGCTGCGAATATAATTCCCATTACTTTTTGCGCATCATTACCTCCATGTCCAATACTAAATGCCGCAGATGATACCAGCTGTAATCTTTTAAACCATTTGTGTGACTTAATAGTATTTAAAGAATTTAAATAAAAAGTAAATACAGCCATTACCAATAATATAAAAGCTAGCAATATCCATTTAAAGTTGGCAGGAAAAAATATAACTCTTGGCAGGTAGCTGTCATAGTGTGATACAATTTTTGAATTATCAAATTCCAGGATATTATAGAGAAATAAAATCACTAATAAAATAATACAAATGGAAATTACTTTTGGAATAGCTCCCTTACGAAAGGAATTAATAAACCATAATGATATAATATATGCTGCCACCATACCCACCAAGGGAGCTATAAAAATAAAGCCAATCGTTTTAATAACGGGTTCCGAGTTTACTGCATTAAATCCTGCATGAGCAATAGCTGCTCCCGCAAAGCCACCAATTAGAGTATGTGATGATGAAGAGGGGATACCGAGCCACCAGGTAAGAAGGTTCCACATAATGGCAGCAATGAGCGCAGAAAAAACAACTGCCAGGGTTACATATTCAGGCTTTGCGAGTTTTGCAATAGTCTTTGCAACGCCATGGTCTTTAAATATAAAAAATGCAACGAAATTGAAAAAAGCCGCCCACATTACAGCCTGGAAAGGAGTAAGTACTTTTGTAGAAACAACGGTAGCTATAGAATTAGCTGCATCATGAAATCCATTAATGCAATCGAAAATAAGCGCTAAGGCAATAACAATAATTAGAAAAGTCATTTTAATAATTTGCTAATGTGCCAATGTGCTGATTTGCTAATTGAATAATATTAGCCTATTAGCACATTAGTTAATTATCGTTTTTGATTAAGCGTATTTAATTATGATTGATTCAACTACATTGGCTGCATCCTCACACTTATCGGTTACAATTTCCATAACCTGGTATATTTCCCTTTTTTTAATTACTTCCTTGGCATCCGGCTCTGTTTCGAAAAGCTTTTCAATGCTCATGTCAAATATATCGTCCGCCTGATTTTCAATACTGTTTATTGACACCATAGCATCTGTAATTTTGCGCAGATTTTTCATATCCCGCAATTCACTAACTGCTTTTCTTACTTCGCCGCAACTATTTAAAATGAGATCTGCCATTTTATGGAAGCCCACATCATCCGGGTTTACTTTATAGAAATTTATTTTTTTTGCTGAAGCGTAAATGTAGTCGCAAATATCGTCAAGAGCAGTTGCCAGATAATGAATATCTTCCCGATCAAATGGCGTTATAAAATTTCTTCCAAGTTCTGTGAATATCCGGTGGGTATAATCATCATTTTCATGCTCTAAATCCTCAATTTCTTTAATGAGAACCGCCCTCTTTTCAAACTCCTTTTCATGCACAACTTCCTTAAGTTTCCCGGCCATCTGTATCACCGTTTCTGACACATCTTCAAATAATTGAAAGAATACTTTATCCTTTGGAAGAAAAAGTTTTAAAATTGAGTTAAGAGCCATGAAAATCGAATTTGCGTAAAAGTAGGAATATCGTTTTTTATATCCTTCTTTTCAGGTTTGTTAATGATTTCTTAACACAAGATATCGTTTGCAATTATATTGATCTACAATTTTTTCAATTTTTATGAGATTTTTTTTATGCGAATGTTTTTCTATGCTTTGTGTTTCACTGCAAATCGTAATTTCTGAATGACATGGTGGATATGGATACTGATATTGGCAAGTCTTTTTTATCTGTTTCTCAACGATTTGATCGCATAACCATAGGATATTAAATATCCTAAATTGGGAGTTGGCTATTCATTATATAAACGAAAATCTAAAACTATTGCTTTGGTATGATAAAGTTTGGAATGAAAAAACTCGGTTACTAGGATACACTGAGGATAAAAGATGATATTTCACTTATGGTATGCAATTCAGGTTTTAAAATTGCTTTTTACTCTTAGATTTAAAATTATTGTTTCTTCCCTCACCCGCATTCATCTTTCCTTGCTCCTAATTACTTCCCTTCAACAATCGGTAACGTTTACATAACATTGAGGAAACAATTTGATAACAGTGATGTGGTTCCTTTGCAAAAATTAAAACTATGAATTTGAAACGTCTACTTTTTTACTTTTTCTTGATCCTATTTAGTTTAAAATTGTCTGCCCAGGAAACCACTTCAACTATTAGCGGTTCAGTATCTGACGACAGGGGTATTCCGGTTTCTGGCGCTTCTATATCAATCAAGCATGAGCCCACAGGTTATGTAACAGGAACAATAAGCAATTCAAAAGGTTTATTTGTAATGCCAAATCTCAAACCAGGCGGGCCCTATACAGTAACAATATCTTTCGTTGGTTTTCAAACGGAAAAAACTGAGAATGTAAATCTTATGCTAGGTAACAATCCCGATGCATCTATTACATTGAAACATGATGATAAGTCTCTACAGGAAGTAGTTGTAGCTGGGGGCAGAAGGCTTAATTCATCAGGCCTTAATATTGGCAGGGCCCAAATCATTTCTCTTCCCACAATCGGCAGAAGCCTTTCTGATTTTACAAGGTTAACTCCCCAATCGAACAACAACTCATTTGGAGGAAGCAACTTTCGATACAATAACGTTACACTTGACGGTGCTATAAATAATGATGCATTCGGATTTAGTAATTCCGCAGGTGGTACAAGTGGTGGTGGACAGGCAGGTACTGCTGGTTCCGGCACAAGAACAAATCCTTACAGCCTTGATGTAATTCAGGAAGTCCAGGTACAGCTTGCTCCATATGATGTTAAGATTGGAAATTTTACAGGTGGAAGTGTAAACGCAGTAACCAAAAGTGGTGGTAATGATTTTCATGGTTCTGTATATGGTTATGGGAGAAATCAATCTTTAGTTGGTAAAAGCGTTGATGGCAAGAAAACATCTATTGGTTCTGATTTTCATGATGTACAATATGGCGCAACGCTAAGTGGGCCTATCATAAAAAATAAACTTTTCTTTATTGTAAATTATGAAAGAACTGATAGAAAAGATCCGTCTTTCTATAATGTTGGTGATCCTGGTGCCGCTATAACTGCAGCCGAAGGGCAGCAAATAGTTAACAAACTAAAATCACAATATGGTTACGACCCGGGAAGTTATTTAGGTTCTTATGGAATTTTCACTAAAAGTGACAAGCTATTTGGAAGGTTAGATTTTAAATTAAATAATAACAATACACTTACTTTAAGAGGTATCTATACAAATGGTAGTGGAAATAATTTGGAAAGATCTTCAACAAATTTCCAATTTGGCTCTACCGACTTTACTCAATATACCAAGAATTATAATCTTACTGCTGAATTAAAAACCAAGTTGAGTAACAGTGTTAGTAATTTATTTAATGTAAGTTATATTGATGTACACGAATACAGAACTTTCCCTCAGCCTATTGCACCTTATATAGATATTGATAATGGCAGAATTACATTAGGCACATGGAGAGAAGCATCTATATATAATTTGAAACAAAAAACTTATGAAATAAGTGATAATGTTACTATTACAAAAGGCATCAATAAAATTACACTTGGAACACATAATGAATTCTATGATCTTACTTACGGGTTTATCAATTCGTATAATGGCAGAATTGAATATTCAGGAGGCTTGAGTAGTTTTTTAGCTGATAATCCTTCAAGAGTTCGTGGCGCTTTTATAACTGATCCTAAACTTGCAACTGACCGTAATAGTATTTATAATAATCCTCCAAACCCCTACACTGTAGGTTTAACAAGTGTTTATGCCCAGGATGAAATTTCGGTCAGCAAAAAATTTAAAATATCTCCGGGAATAAGGTTAGATTATTCATTTGTAGGCAAACAACCATATTTGGATCCGGCACTTGATACAACGAATAAAGCTGGTTATGTATCGCCAAACCCTACATATTCTACGCCTGCATTTAGCCAGTTAACGGGCCATTTACCTTCAAGAGTAAGTGTTTCGCCAAGGTTAGGTTTCAGTTATGATGTAAGAGGTGATCAAAAGGTTATCATACGTGGAGGAACCGGAATTTTCACTGGAAGAGTTCCTTTTGCATGGTATGGATATGCTTATACTTTAAATGGTGGAACATATGGTAACATTGATTGGAATGGAATTCCCGCAGGAACTACGGTTCCATTAGCAATAAACCCAGCTGGTTTAAAAGATACAGTTTTAAAATATGGCGGTGCATCACGCAGCAGCACACGTGAAATTGATGTTTTTGATAATAATTTTAAACTTCCAACTGTATGGAGAAGCAACGTAGCAGTAGATCTTAAATTTGGAAATGGATATAAGGTTACGTTAGATGCTATGTATACCAAAACAATTTGGGATGTGAAATATGAGCAGCTAAATCTTAAAGATTCTGTTCAATACTTTACTACAGGCCCAACACAAACTCCTGTATATGTTGGCGGAAAATATAACCCGGCATTTTCTAACGTGTATTATTTAACCAATACTAAACAAGGGTACAGGTATAATCTAACTGCGCAAATCTCCAAAGTAAGCAATGATATTAAAATGGGAAGCCACATTTTTAATATGAACTGGAGCGCTGCTTACACTTATGGCCAAAGTAAAGATGTTACTAACGGAATTCGCAATTCATGGGAAAGTAGTTATAACGTGAATCCTACAAACGTTCCCAGTAATTCACCATTGGCTTATTCTAACTTTGATTTACGCCATCGTATAGTTGCAACATGGACTGGTAATATTGCCTGGAACCAAACTAATAATACTTCATTATCATTCTTTTACTCAGGCCAGACAGGTAATCCTTATAGCTTGATTTATCAGTCACCACCTTTTGGAAGTGGTTCTAATGCTCCTTTGCCTTATATTCCAAAAGGTCAGACAGACATTAATCTTTCAGATAAAAAAGATGCAGGCGGCAATGTTACATACAGCGCGGCTCAACAATGGACAGACCTTAATGGTTTTATTAACGGGGACAAATACTTAAAAACAAGAAGAGGTGAATATGCTGAAAGAAATGGTTTGCGCACAGCGTTTGTAAATGATCTTGACATGAAAATTATGCATGAATTCAGGTTAAGCAAATCTGATAAATCAAAATCACTTCAATTAAGCCTTGATATTTTCAATGTATTGAATTTAATAAACAACAGTTGGGGTCATGTAACCTTTGTTACTAATCTGAACAACTACACAGTAAATTTTTTGAAGTTTGTAAAAGATGCAAATGGTGTGGCACCAGGCAAGCCATCATCAGGTTATATTCCAACATTCAATTTTGTTAAGCCAACAGGTATAGATAATCATTATTATACACTTGATCCTATTAACTCAAGGTGGCAGGGGCAATTAGGTGTGAAATTTAATTTTTAAATTCTACTGGCAATACCGGTTATTAAAAGAACTGATAAATTTTTAGATTGGGATAGGTTTATATCCTTCCTTTTTAAAAAAGATTTTCGAAGTTAATGAATAATATTTCGTTGGATTTAAGACTATTAAAATTTATATTAATCATTATATAATCTTAGCGTAATATTTTAGTAATATCATGTTTTTAGTTTTGCATTGACATACTTAATAAAAATAATTTTAAGTTTTCCGTAAGCAAAACAGATTTTCTTATACTGTACCACCTCCCAATCATGGCAGGTGGTTTTTTTATGTGATTGGGAGGCTTTTATCCCAATCAGAAACTTGTTAAGCCATTCTATATTGCCTGCTTATTTTTAAAACATTCCCGAATCATTTCTCATTGATTATTTTTGAAATACTCAACTTAAAAATTGAATGGGCTTTAAAGCGTTATATAAAAACAACCGAATCTTTTTTTTAGGTTTTTTCTTATTTGTTCTTGTATCAATTTTTATATTGATTTTTTTTTCAAAAGAGGATGGATTTTATTTACTGAATCATTATCATTTCGGGATACTTACCTGCTTCTTTATTTATGCTACCTATCTCGGGGATGGACTTTTCTGCATAGCGATTGGGATTTTACTTTTCATATTTAAGAAGCGTTTTATGAGTTTTATGGTATTAATCAGTTATGCCATTTCCGGGTTGATTGCCCAGGTTTTAAAATATTTTATTATTGAACCAAGGCCAGCGGTTCTTTTAAAAGATTCAAACTATAAATATTTTATTGATAATGTTACACTTCATAACCTTCACGCTTTTCCATCCGGGCATACTGCATCCGCTTTTGCGCTTGCAGCTGTTCTCAGCTTCGCTGCAAAAAATAAGAAATATTCAATATTATTTTTATTTTTTGCAATCTTAGTTGGCTATAGCCGTATCTATCTGGCGCAGCATTTTTTGGATGATGTATTATCAGGTGCAATTATTGGAGTTGGATCGGCAGTAATTTGCCAGGTTTTTTTTAAAAAATATTCAGGAGGAAAAATTTTTTCTTCGAACAACAAGTAAGGAATGAAGAAACTTAAAAATTTAGGTTGATCTGCCTGAGGGCAATGTAAATCCAAAAGTAGTTCCAACATCTGTTTTGCTTCTTACATGAATAGTTTCATTATGGGCTTCCATTATGTGTTTAGCTATTGACAGGCCTAGGCCACTTCCACCTACCTTACGTGTACGTGCAAGGTCAGTGCGATAAAATCTTTCGAAGATCCTGGGTAAATGTTCTTCTGCTATACCGTGTCCGTCATCACTTATTTCAACCAGTACTTTTTTCCCATCAATTTTATAAGCACTGCCTTCTATAATTCCATTTTGCTTTCCATATTTTATGGCATTATCAACGAGGTTTATAAGTACTTGCCGTATCTTTTCTTTATCTCCAAAAACCGTAAGCGGTAATTCACAGCCCTTTTTTATAAAGCATTTTATTTTTTTTTCATCTGCTTTAATTGAAAGGGATTCACAGACTTCTTTTATGAGATCCTGTATTGTAAAATTCTGGGTGTATAATAATTGCTCTCCACTTTCCAGCTTTGTTATCTCATCAAGATCATCTACAAGGTTTACAAGCCTGTCAATATTCTTTGATGCATTCCCAAGAAATTTCTTATTGACTTCATTATTATCAATTGCTCCGTTTAACAACGTATCTACGTAACCTTGTATCGCAAAAATTGGTGTTTTCAATTCGTGGGATAAGTTTAGAAGAAATTCCTTTCTGAAAGATTCATTTTTACGTAGAACTTCAATTTCTTCTTTATGCTGTACAGCCCAGTTTTCTACATCTTCACTTACTTCCTGAATTGATTTTTGGGGCAAAATATTTTTGTAATAAAATTCCTCCCTTTTACTGGCTTTTGTCTGGTATATAAGTTTGTAAATAATTTTTATTTTTCGATAAACAAAACGCTCTATCATTAAATAGATAATAATATATGCGACAACAGAAAGTGCTATAAAGAGAGCCAAAGCAGGTATTACGCCGACTCCGTATATATACACAGCCATACCTGCCATGAAGCCTATAGGCATGGAGGTAATGATTGAAACCTGCTGCGGAGAAAAATTTTTTACAGAAAACAAAAATATAAGTTTAATATTTTAGTCGCGTTAATGTTTAATCAAAGCGAATTATTAAATGTAAAATTACAAAAATTCAAAATCGTTGAATGATTTACAAATGTGTACAAAAGGTTACTTTATTACAAAATGAATTGCGAAGAACATCCTGGAGAAATTATTTTAAAATTTTATTGATTTAACTGCTATGATCAGCAACAATAAACCAATTGCCTTTAATTTTTTTGAACAGCAATGTAAAGTGGCCTTCCAGCTCACCTGCTTTTCTTTGTAAATGCCATTTACCTATTACAAAATAATATTCGGGAGATAGACACTTTAATTCAAGAAGATTAAAATTAAGAATGCCCATCGCAGCTTTATCAGGATAATTTTTTTTGTAATTATCGAGTGTTTTTTGCCATCCATAAGTTACGCCAGACTTACCAATAAATAAAAGCGAATCGCTTTGCCAATAGCCCTTCATGAAACCGTCAATGTCACCATTATTCCATGCAATTTCCTGGTTACTTAAAGTTTTCCTGATATTGGCTTCATCAGATTGTGCAAAGCCTGAAGTAAATGAGAATACGGAAATGAAAAAAATAAATTGTATAATTCCCTGCTTCATGATTTGATTAATTTATGCAATAATGTAATTGAAATTTAAATTCAAAGAGAAGTAACCCTTACTTTATCAAATGGTTTAACATTTTTTGACTGGCGGCAATAGCGATAATTTAAAAAGTGAGCATAGAGAATAAAAAATATCGCAGGAGCAAGAAAAAGAAATTCCTCGTTATGAAAAAATTGTTTAATTATTAAGAATATAAAACCCGTGCTAAATAAATAAAAAGGGACAAGGCTTTTATGGTGTCTTCGGAAACCATGTAGAACAGCAATACTTCCTATCATGAAAGCAACACCTATCATAAGCCACTCAAATAGGGAGTTGTTTATTATATTAATGCCAAGTACAGGAAGTGAACTGATTAGTAAAGGTAAAATCGCACAATGCACCGCACAGGCAATCGAAGTTAATATTCCAAAAAAATCCCAGTTGATGAGTTTATTCATAAAATGATAACTGCAAAAATAGTAAATTTGCAACATTGATGCAACAAATTAAAAATTTTATTGGATAGGCAAAGTTAATTTTGGTGTGAATATGCGGGATTGCCTGCATTGATTATTAGTAATGAAAAAAAAACTTCTTTTATTTAGTGTTTTTTTTGTGGTGTTGCTCACCTTCTTTTATTTTTTCCTTTTTTCGGGGACTGATTATTATAAATCAAAGCTGCCCATTTTGAATTATGTCCAGGACTTTACTTTTACCGGGCAAAATGATAATGTAGTAAGCCAGCACAATGTGGAAGGTAAAGTATATGTAACGGAATATTTTTTTACTACGTGTAAAGGTATTTGCCCCAGGATGAATGAAAATATGAAAATTATCTATGAGAAATTTAAAAATGAAAGTGAATTTGCAATTGTATCACATACTTCTATGCCGGAAACAGATTCGGTTGCATTGATGAAGAAGTATGAAGAAAAAATGATCGGCAAAAATCCGGAATTTCCTGCGAAGTGGTATTTTGTAACAGGCTCGAAAGATTCATTATATAAAATGGCGAGAGCAAGCTACTTACTTGATAATGATAAAAATAACAGCATCAACATTAAAGATCATTTTATTCATACGCAGTTTTTTGCATTGGTTGATAAGCAAATGAGAGTGCGTGGCATTTATGATGGTTTAAAGCCGGAGGAGATTGACAAACTTGAAAAAGATATTGCTGAATTATTAAAGGAGCCAATGGAAAAAGGTGCTTTCAATCATTCGCCGTTTAATAATAATCCCTCTTAAAATGAATACTGAAGTAACTCAATTATTAAAGCATAACCGCCTAAGCATAACCGGTAGCAGGCAAAAGATTCTTGAACTTTTTTTGTTATCAAATGGAGCGCTTTCGCATGCCGATATTGAAAACAGTACGAATGAATCTTTTGATCGCGTAACCGTTTACCGCACTTTGCAAACATTTGTGGAAAAAGGTATTATACATCTTATACCAACTACTGATAATTCCATTAAATATGCATTGTGTAAAAATGATTGTGTACCCGGCCATCATCACGATGATCATGTTCATTTTATTTGCGGGGAATGCGAGAAAACTATTTGCCTGGATGATGTAAATATTCCTGCTGTAAAATTACCTAAAGGATTTACACCAATTCGCTCTGAGATGGTCGTATCCGGAGTTTGCGGAGAGTGCAAATAGTAAAAGTGACTTGTGTTCACTACCCCCCAAAATCATTGATAAGTTTAATTATTCAACAATCTTATAGTGAAAAATTTCATTTCTATTTACCCCCGAATACCTTTTTTAAAATGTCTGTAGCCCTTGCTGCAGGGTTCTTTCTTATACTTACTTCTTCCTGTGCTACATAATAAAATATTCCATTAAGTGCTTTCGTAGTAACATAATTATTTATGTCAGTATCGACAGGCTCTGCAGAAAATTTATTATAGGTCGTAAATATATTATCCCAATACTTTGTAGCATCCACTTTTTTTAGTGATTCTTCAATCACCGGCCGAAAAGCACTTACCAGCTCAGGAGTTGTAGCATTTCGTAAATAGCCGGTGGCTGCAGTATCAGTTCCTCTTAATATTTTAAGCGCATCAGTTACAGTCATTTTTTTTATTGCCGCAAGAAATATCGGAGCTGCAGCTTTGGAAGCATCTTCAGCCCCCCGGTTCATACTCAGGATAGCATTGTCAACAAGTTTACCCATTCCAAGCAGTCTCATTTTCTTTTCAATCTTTTGTACTTGTTCCGGCAATAAGATTTTTACTGCTGCATCTTTAAAAAAACCGTCCGTTGCAGACAGCTTATCCCCGCTTTTTTGAGCACCCAATGAGAGGGCTTCTTTAAGGCCTGATATGATTTCATCGGTAGATAGACCTGAAGACGAGTTAGGATTTTTAGATAAAATTGAATTCGCTTTTTTAAATAATCCATTTTGTGCAGAAAGTGAAAAAGTAAGCAATAGCAAAATTGCAGAAGTGATAAATAGTTTCATAGAATTTAATTTGTTTGAGTGGATTTTTTAATTGATTCCAAATATAAATAGTAATGATCAATTGTTGAAATGACAAGTTGTTAAATTAGCTTCAACCTTCAAGAAGTTTTATAGATAAACCTTCGAAAATAACGTGCAAGCACTTTCCAACGCCCTTTTACAGCATGGATAAGAAAGAATAATTGATTTAGATTTGACGGCCAAATTGTGCGATCGTAAGCCGCTCCCTTGGAGGGGTTTGGAGAGACCTTACATCTGGAATTTATATCCTACACCTTTTACAGTAGTAATACAATCGGCACCGAGCTTTTGTCTTATTTTTCTAATATGAACATCGATAGTGCGGTCGCCTACAATCACATCAGTACCCCAGACTTTATGTAATATTTCGTTTCTTAAAAAAACCTTGGATGGCTTGGAAGTTAATAAAGCAAGCAATTCAAATTCCTTACGTGCCAGAGTGATCTCTTCATTATTAGAGGTAACAATGTATTTTTCGCGGTCAATTTTTAAGTCTCCAATTTGTAATACACTGCCTGTTTCTTTTGTAATTCTCCTAAACAAAGCATTTACCCTGCTTGTTAAAACCTTTGGGCTTATTGGTTTTGTAATGTAATCGTCACCGCCAGTTTCAAGCCCTTTTATTTCAGTGCTGTCATCGTTCAGTGCTGTTAAAAATATAATTACCGTATGTTCAAAAGCAGGAAGCGTACGCAAAATTTTGCAAACTTCAAATCCTGTTTTGCCAGGCATCATTACATCCAGGATTATCAGATCCGGATTGTGGATTTTCGACATTTCAATTGCTTCATTGCCATTCCTGGCAACAATTACTTCATATCCTTCTGCCTGCAGATTAAAACTTACTATTTCTAAAATATCAGGTTCATCATCCGCAATTAAAATAGTCCGTGGTTTGGTTTCCTGTGCCATGATGCGCAAACCTATATCAAAAAATTATGTGGTTGGGGTTGTTTACAATTTTTTAATATTGGAATTTTTTTTTTGGATAAATCATTCTTTCTTTTCGATCTTAAATTGCTCATTAACCGAAAATGTGTTACATAAAAAAAGGTTAATCCCTCACGGTAATGCAGCAGTTTTTTTCAATATAATCTCCTATTAAGTCAATCAATAGTAAATTTGCAACCTCTTTAAGTATTTTTGCCTCTATCATTGAGATAAATTATGAGACCCGTATTTTACTTAGTTATATTAATTACATTGCTACCCCTCGCTTCCATCGCCGGTAGTGATACTACTAACATCCCTTTGAACAGGCAGGTATTCCACGACAAAATAAGAGCTGAACAAAAGCGGGCTGATAGGGCAGATGGCCGTCTGGATGGTTTGATAAAAGTATCGGCCAATAACGAAGTAAACCTCCAGGTAACAGATGCGATTATCAGGAAAATAAATGTAATAAGGAATGACATAGAGAGTAATAAGCAAATAACGACCAATAATGATAAAATAAGGAACCTCCGCTACGTTGAATATCTTTTAAAGGGGTTTACCAATGATTGGAGGGCACATAAAATTTCGCCATTCTTAGCTCCGCTTCTTGTAGATAATTTTAGTGAAATACTTACAGCAAATTTAAAGGGTGAGGATATGTCCCCATTGATTCAAAAAGTGCCGTATGAAGTAGGCATGATCAATAGTGAAATTTTTAATGATAACGTAGGGTATAAAGCAAGTGAAATTATTTTATTCAGAAAGTTTTGTAAGCTGTATCCTGATAGGATTCTTTCCTATTTAGGGCCGTATGTGGACGAGCCATTTGCCGATACTTTAGTAATAGAAGCATTTAACAATAATCCAAGCCAGCTATACTCTTTTGCCCAGTCCTCTAATAGCAGGCAGGGAAAACTTATAAGAAAAATTGATGACCCACGCATTAAAACGGTTGTTCAATTAAGTACATTAAACAGGGCTTTGTTTTACTTTCCTTTTCTAGATGATCTTATAAGTGGCAAACAAACAATTGAAAATATTTCTAAATATGCAGGCACTACAGATAATAAATATGATAGTGTAGGTTATTATAAATTACTTGTAAATACTGAAGTGCAGTACTATGGCAGGCTGATAAAAGGAGATACGCCTGTTGCGATGCTTGGCCCTAATGGTCTGGTAGATATGCTACAAATAAAAGCAGTACAGCACTTCATAAATACGATAAATAACCTTCACGAAAATCCCAATCCTAATGTACGTTTCCGGGCTATTGAGCCATTAAATGCTGCTGAGCTTTATTATATGATCGTATTTGGAGAAAACGATATTTATACTTCCAGCTATAAATATTCTTTTGATCGGATGATTCAAAAAATGGGAGCTGTTCCGCGGGGAGATTCATTATTAATGTCAGTAAATTTTGACCATTTTAAAAAATTTATCAAAATGGCTGCCGGCTACAACAAGCTGGATGTGTTTTTAAAAACAATGCCTGAAAACTCCGGGAAATTAATGCAGGCTTTTGTAGCAAACCTTGAAAAAACCGGCACACTGGAAGATGCAGTGGATGTGGCAGATTCTTATGGGAGCATCACCAACCCGGAACTTCAAAGATCTATGCTGGCCAATGTAAAAATTAATGAGCAGCGGTGTATTAAAGAAAACAGCGAACACGGCCGAAAGATTTATAATCTTTTGAAAATGATCTTTCTTTCTGCGGATGATAAGAATGGCGTCGATCTTTCAAAAGAAATAGGAATTCCTCCTGTTTATACCGTAAGTTATAATTACCTCGCCGATGATAGCGGCCGTATAATTGAACAGGTATTTTTTTATGGAGATAAAGATGGTAAAGAATCTTTCAACAGTTATCTTACTTCTTTTCCAAGGAACGAATGGCAGATTACTCAAAAGAATGAATGGATTGAAATAAAATCGTTAAAAGGAAAACCTATATGGATTTATGCTAACAGGCCTCTCGATAATGAAACCGATAAGGACGCTGATGCGCAGAAACACCTGATAGATTACCTGGACGAAATTGGAGTAAAGCCTACAATAGTTATTCACAGGGGCCATAGTTATCATCTTCCTTACACAATTCAGCAGCTTCCGGAAAATGCGAAAATTATTATGCTGGGTTCATGTGGTGGTTATAAAAACCTGAAACAAATATTAACTTATGCTCCCGAAGCACATATTATTTCTACCAAACAAACGGGCGCCAAAGATGTGAATAAGCCTATAATTGAAGCCTTGGACAATACATTAAGAAGTGGCAATAATATTGACTGGCGTGAGATGTGGAGCGGGCTTGAAAATACTTTCAGCAAGGCGCCAAAAGAATTAAGAGAAACTTTTGAAGATTATATTCCACCACAAAAAAACCTGGGTGCCTTATTTATCAAAGCATACAGCCTCGGCGGAGAACAGGTGGAGTAGGATCTACTAACCCTCTAAAAAATCAGCAGGACTTTTGCTACTGAATAAATGATCCACCTTGGTAAAATAGTAAACTCACAAATTTAGTCCTCCCATCACTCTCTTTCGAGACAAGTTAAGGTGAGGTTTTTCCATTAATTTTGCCTGATGTCCGAAACGAAGATGCGCAAAAAATTGCTTGACTTTAGTTTATTGCGTAAAGTTTTTTCTTTTGCCGCCCCTTATAAAAAGAAGTTTTATATTTCTATATTTCTTTCCATTGCCTTAGCCGTTCTTTCCCCCTTGCGGCCATATCTTATTCAATACACTGTTAACAATTTTATAAAGGATAAGGATACTTATTGGCTTATTCTAATAACAGTAATCCAGATAGGGATGCTGTTGCTTGAAACAGCACTTCGCTTTTATTTCGCCTTCTTAACTTCATGGCTCGGGCAAACTGTAGTGAAAGATCTTCGTGTAACCGTTTATAAAAAAATTCTCAATTATAATCTTTCGCAATTTGATAAGACGCCGATTGGCACTTTAACTACCCGTACCATCAACGATATTGAATCGGTAAATGATATTTTTTCAGATGGACTCATTCCAATAATTTCTGATCTTTTGTCAATAATATCCATTTTACTTTTCATGTTTTTTGTTGACTGGCGTTTATCTTTAATAAGCCTTGCTCCCTTTCCTATACTGATAATCGCCACCTACTTTTTTAAAGAAAGTGTAAATAAATCTTTTATAAAAGTGCGGAATGCAGTTGCTGCCCTAAATGCATTTGTGCAGGAGCATATTACCGGTATGAGTGTAGTGCAGGCTTTTGCGGTAGAAGATAAAGAGTTTAGGAAATTCAAAGAAATAAACACACAACACCGCAATGCCAACATAAAAGCAATACTGGCTTATTCTGTTTTCTTTCCTGTTGTCGAAATTGTATTAGCATTTTCTACAGGTTTACTTGTTTGGTGGGGGGCTAACAATGCATTTAATGCCGGTGTTATCATTTCATTTATAATGTACCTCAATTTGTTATTCAGGCCATTAAGGGTTATTGCGGATAAGTTCAATGTATTACAGATGGGGATGGTGGCAAGTGAAAGAGTATTTAAAGTTTTAGAAAATACTGACGTTACGCCGGAAGTACATGGCGGAATTGCACATGGCCCTGTGAGTGGAAAAGTTGAATTTGAAAATGTATGGTTTGCCTATAATGAAGAGGAATATGTTTTAAAAAATATTTCGTTTGAAATAAAAGCCGGGGAAACGCTTGCGATTGTGGGTCACACGGGAAGTGGAAAAACTTCCATCATAAGCTTACTTAACCGGCTGTATCATATAAGAAAAGGGGCAATAAAAATTGACGATAAAAATATTGAAGCTTATGATGTATCATTTTTAAGAAGCAGGATCGCTGTTGTTTTGCAGGATGTTTTTTTATTTAGCGGATCAGTTTATGATAACGTTACACTTCGAAACAGTGCTATAAAAAAAGAACAGGTAATTGATGCGGCAAAAATAATCGGAGTACATAATTTCATTATGCAATTGCCAGGTGGTTACGATTTTAATGTGATGGAACGTGGCGCTACACTATCTCTTGGTCAACGCCAGTTATTATCTTTTATAAGAGCCATATTATACAATCCTTCCATACTTATTCTTGATGAAGCCACTTCATCAATAGACAGTGAGAGCGAATTGCTTATTCAACATGCTATTAATACCTTAATCAAGGGGAGGACATCCATTGTGATTGCCCACCGCCTTTCAACTATTCGCAAGGCTAATAAAATAATCGTGCTTGATAAAGGAGAAATAATAGAAACAGGAACGCACAGTCAATTACTTCTGCAGAAGGGTCATTATTACAAACTGCACAAAATGCAATTTGAGGAACAGGAACCCCTTACACCTAAAGGGGAAAGCACGGCGTCTTTTATTTAGACCTGTCTCAGACTTTTATTTTTTACTAATATTTTCCATTGATGGCTACTTAATACCAATTGCTTATTGCTCATTGCCCATTGCTCCCTTCTCCGGCCTCATTTGAGGAAATAATAAAACATCCTGGATGGATGATTGATTGGTAAGCAACATACATATCCTGTCAATCCCAAAACCAATACCACTCGTTGGCGGCATTCCATATTCAAGTGCACGTAGAAAATCATGATCAATAAACATGGCTTCATCATCTCCCCGCTCCATTAATTTTACCTGTTCTTCAAACCGCTCTCTCTGTTCCAGCGGATCATTTAATTCACTGTATGCGTTGGCGATTTCTTTACCATTTACTATTAGTTCAAAACGTTCAACAAGCCCCGGCTTGCTCCGATGCTTCTTTGTAAGAGGGCTCATCTCCACAGGGTAATCAATTATGAATGTTGGCTGAATAAAATGATGTTCACATTTTTCAGAAAATATTTCATCGACCAGCTTTCCTTTACCCATCGTTTTGTCAGCGTGTATACCCAGCTCGTTGCAAATTTCTCTTAATCCTTCCTCATCTTTGCCGGCTATATCAAAGCCTGTATATTCTTTAATAGCCTCATACATGGTTATTCTTTTATAAGGCGCCTTAAAATCTATTTCTTTATCACCAGATAATACTAAAGTATTTCCATTCACAGCAATAGCTGTTTTTTCAAGCAATTGTTCTGTGGTTTCCATCATCCATAAATAATCTTTATAAGCAACATAAAACTCAAGTACAGTGAACTCGGGATTGTGTGTACGATCCATTCCTTCATTTCTAAAATTGCGGCTGAATTCATAAACCCATTCGAAACCGCCAACGATTAATCTTTTTAAAAAAAGTTCATTGGCAATACGTAAATAAAATGGCACATCCAACGCATTATGATGTGTGATAAACGGCTTAGCCGCGGCCCCACCAGGAATATTTTGCAGCACAGGAGTATCTACTTCAAGAGCTCCGCACTCGTTTAGAAAATTACGCATAGCATTGATCATCTTTGTGCGCTTTATAAAAGTTTCTTTCACATGCGGATTCACAATAAGATCAGCGTAGCGCTGGCGGTAGCGAAACTCTGCATCAGTTACTTCATCAAAGGTTTCCCCGTCTTTTTCTTTTACAATTGGTAAAGGGCGTAAAGATTTTGAAAGGATAGTAAATGATGATACATGTATGGAAGTTTCACCGGTTTTCGTTGTAAACACATATCCTTTCACACCAATGATATCGCCAATGTCAATTAGTTTTTTCCAAACGATGTCGTACATCGTTTTATCTTCGCCGTTAGACACATCATCTTTCCTGATATAAATTTGAATTTTGCCTGCGCCATCCTGTAATAAAGCAAAAGAGGCTTTACCCATATCCCTGATGCTTAATATTCTTCCGGCAATGCATACGTTAGCAAATTCATTTTTATTTTCTTCTCCTTTGTAATTATTTTTAATAAAAACTGAAGTAGAATTAACAGGGTATAGCGCAGCAGGATAAGCATTAATACCAAGCTTTGTAAGTTCGCTCAGCTTTTCCCTTCTAATAATTTCCTGCTCTGATAAATGTTGAGTGCTCATAATTGTAAAAAAAATGTTTGTCAAAGAAATTGACAAACAAATAAATTTTTGCAAAGTTAACTTTTGATGTGGAGATGAGCAAAGCTGAAATTTCTACTATTGGATTGCTGTATTCGCATTAAAAAACTGGTTAGCTGCGGCAACTCCATTATCATGGAGAATCCTTTTTTCTTCCTGGGAAATTTTTCTTACCCTCCCTGAGAATTCTCCATAGCTGATGTAAATAGTCCGGCCCTTTTCATTACTTAGATCTGCAGAATTTCGATTCAGCTTTTCCATCATAAGGTTCATAACCGCGCTGGTATATTCTTTCATATTTTTGATCTGGTAAGGAGCAATAATTGTTTTATTCTTACTAAATTCCTGTACTTGCTTTTCTCTTTCCAGTTTAAGCCCAAGGGTTTCGTAATTGTATTCAACATTTTCACTTATAAGCGGATTTTGCCCGGCAGGGCAACTGTCAAACATATTTATAGGAAAATTACAGAGCATGCCTCCATCTACATACAGGTCACATACCGGCAAAATTTTTTTTGCAGATACTTCTTTCCCAATGCTATCAATGGCTACTGGTTTAAAATAAAACGGGATGCAACTGCTAATATGAACTGCAGTTTTCAATTCCATCTGTGGCCATGTTTCCCATGAAAAAATTTCGAGTTGCTGTCGTGAAATATTTGTGCCGGTACAATAGAAATCTTTAAATATATTATCCTGCAAATGTTTTTTATGCAGATCATTGAATGTAGTATTACTGTCTCCTGTTTTATATTCGATCAGTTTGCCAAGCCATTTTTCAAACTTATTTCCTTTGAAGAGTCCGTACTCTTTTTTAATTCTTATTATTTTTCCAACGATATCTTTTCCATCATTAAACTGCTGAATTTTTAAATTCTGTAAAATGGAATCAATCTCTGTTGAATTATATCCGAGTGAAATCATTAAGCCTGCAATTGCACCTGCAGAAGAACCAGCCACCCGTTCAATATGTTGTAAAATATTTTTTTGCTCAAGTACTTCAAGAGCACCTGCATAGGCAAGCCCACGCACACCGCCACCTTCAAGCGCAAGATTTTTATATTTATAATCAGGTTGTGAAAAAAGAGTTGCGGGCAACAGAAATAAAAATAGAAAATAAGTTTTCATGAAAAAAAAATTACCGCAATTTACAATCGGAAACCGGGCTATGCTATTAGAAAACGTTAAAGATTTATTCCCAAATATTTTTCAGGAACACTTCTATTTTGCAATTATTATCAAGAGAAAAAATAAAAGGGATATCTGCAGGATTTTTTTGAAGAATATATTTTGAATCTTGAAGGGAATATATTTCTATAGATTCTTTTTCAGTATCAACAATTAAATAATATTTAATTCCAAAATTCTCATATAATGAAAATTTTGTATGCCTGTCTTTTAATGCTGTTGCATCAGATAATATTTCTACAACTAAAGATGGCGCAAAATCAAGGAAATTTTTCTTTGTTGGCTTACAAACGATTGAGCAGTCAGGTTGAACAATAGTATCTTCTTCAATTTTTATGTCAATAAAATTATAGACTTTACAATGTTTGCAATTAGAATTTTTTACGGCAGTTCTTAATTCATAAATAATATTTGCAGCGACCCATTGATGTTTCATGTTAAGCGACGGGCTCATAGCAAAAGGTATCCCCTCAATAAGCTCCCATCTTCCTTCCCAATTGCAATAATCCTGATAAGTATAATATGGTAAAAGCTTTACAGCGCTCATAATATAAAGATATTATTTTTTATACCAAAGCCAATAACACCTGCCAGGCTTCATTCACTTTCCCTTCGTAGATTAATTCAGCTGCATAAAAATGTAATTCCCTTTCCATTTCTTCAGGGTTTAAAGAATAATATTCAAAAATCTTTTTTAGTTTTTCATCTTCAAATGAAGGATCAATAAAAGGTATTTCATTTACATTCGCTAACTGGCCAAGATGATTACCAGTTAAGATGTTACTATTCTTTAGCGAGGCGGGGAGTGAATCAATTCCAATACCCAATTCGGTATTTGGCTTTTTTACTTCAAAAATATTATTTGCATTTACCCTTGCATACCAGTTACCTCCGAGGCGGGCGGCAAGATCAAGTTTGCCCTGATCAATTTTTCCATTATTATCAAGCATTTTTTCATTGATGTGTATCATAAGAATTTCTGCGATAACGAGGTTTCCTGCACCACCACCTTCACCCAAAGATTTTACTTCAATCACTTTGCATTCCATTTGCACAGGGCTTTCTTTTACACGCGGCGGTTTTATAAGTTGCGAAGCTTCTTTTGTAAATCCTGCTTTTGTAAATTCATCAACCCCTTTAGGATATTCACAACTGCTAAGGCTTACCTGTTGCACCATATCATAACTTACAATATTCACTGCCACTTCAGGAACTTCCAATATATTTTGCAATGTATGTTTTGTGGTATTATCTCTTACCCTGCGTGCCGGTGAAAAAATAATAACCGGCGGATTTGTACTGAATAAATTAAAAAAACTAAAAGGGCTAAGATTAACATTGCCTGCTATATCTATAGTGCTTGCAAAACAGATGGGACGAGGGGCTATTGCAGACAGCAGAAAATTTGATATTTCCAGGGTTGTAATATCTTTTAAAAAAATTGTTTTGTACATGCAATTACCTATTCTTTCTTAAATCAAGAATTGAAAAATCACTTTCGTCTTTTACAATTGTATTTTTTAAATTCCCCAATCCCTCGATTTCCATTTCAATCTCATCTCCTTCCTGCAGCCACTGCTCTTTATAGCCGGCATTATTTAGTTTTCCGGTTCCATTCAATTCCAGAAAACAACCAGTACCTACGGTACCGCTGCCTATTACGTCACCAGGATATAATTGGACGCCATAGCTGGAACGCTCAATAATCTCCGCAAATGTCCAATCCATATCACCGAGATTCCCTTCACTTACCTGCACGCCGTTCACCCAACATTTCATTCCAAGATTATAAGCATTGCCGGTATGATTTTCTTTGGCGTTGATTCTATATTCTTCCAATTCATCAGGAGTTACAAGCATGGGCCCAATGATTGTGGAGAAATCTTTTCCTTTTGCAGGGCCGAGATTCATTTTCATTTCCTCCATTTGCAATTCCCTGGCACTTATATCATTCATGATCATATATCCTCCTATATACTCATCCGCTTCTGCTGCTCTTATGTTTCTTCCGGGCTTGCAAATAACAATGGCTGCTTCGAGCTCAAAATCCAGTTTATTAAAATGATCAGGCATACAGATAATTTCACCGGGCCCTTGTATACTATTATGATTTGTAAAATAGAAAGTAGGAAACTGATCAAATTCCGGTATCATATCAACTTTACGATTGCGTCTGGCTGCAGCAACATGTTGCCTGAAAGCATATCCATCCCTGCAACTGGTAGGGTTGGGTACCGGCGCCAGTATCTCAACATCTTCTATTGAAATGCCTGTAAACTTTTTATTGCCTTCAACCAGGCCACGATTGATTGAGTGAGCCAATGGAAATATATCTTCCCAGAAATTTAAAAACATAGTCATCGTTACAGGCAATTCAGGATGAAGCCTGTCACTATCATATAAAACTCCATCAACAAGAAAAGCAAGTTGGGCATGATCTTCTTTTAAATAAGAAACTAATTTCATTAATAAAATTTTTCTGTGAAGGCGCAAGTTAATTTATATGAAGGACGCCTATTCATTAATCAGGATTAAATATATTTTTTCAAACCGGAGACTTACATTTTCATTTTTGTTTTAATTTTGAAATAGGAAAATTGTGAAAATGAAATTTGAGAAAATTCATAATAAAGGCCAGGCACAGCTATTCAGAAATCACTATCTCGAGTATCTGACAAAAACCCACCCGTTGGTAATTTGGGGAATGTACCTGCCTATAATAATTTACCTTCCATACCTTGCAGTCTCACGGTTTACTTTTTCCTTTTGGCAAGCCGCTTTGATTTTTTTAGCAGGCACAATTTTCTGGACTTTTTTTGAGTATATAATGCATCGCTTTATTTTTCATTGGGTAGGTGAAAGCCCACGGGCTCAAAAAATTGTGTACGTAATGCATGGCAATCACCATGAGTTCCCCAGAGATCATGAACGATTGTTTATGCCTCCCGTGCCCAGCCTTATAATTTCTTCATTACTATTTTTTATTTTTTATGCATTAATGGGAGCAGGTGTTTTTAATTTTTTCCCCGGCTTTATTTTAGGATATCTTATTTATGGCAGTATGCATTATGCTATTCATGCCTGGCGCCCCCCGTTTAAATGGATGAAACCAATCTGGCGCAATCATCACCTTCACCATTATAGAAGCGATGACCAGGGCTTTGGTGTAAGTTCCCATTTTTGGGATAAAATATTCAGAACGAATTTTGATTTAAATAAAGAAAAGGAAAACGCCGAAGAAGTAAATAAGCTGATGTTTTAATTGCCATTAGTCTCTATTTTAAATATTTTAAGTTCCCGGATAAATTATTCTTCAAAGCGATACCATTCACCAACTTTCTTCACCAGGCTGTTTTTGATTCTCAGGAGATTTCTTATCAGATTCTATTTTTTGTAATTGTCTTTTTATTATCATGTCTGCAATTATTGATGCAGAATCAGAATCCTTGTGATGCTTTAAATTTTCTTTAAGTTTAGTTTCATCAACATCTATGCGGTAAAGCAGTTGTACTAAGTAAGAAAAATCGTTATTAATAAGTTCATTGATCAGTTGTATCAAATGTTCTTTTAATGATTCAATATTATTTTGATCAATATCAGCCATTAACAAAATAATTTTGCTACTCGCCGATATTTCGTTTGAAGATTTCATTTTAATATTTTTCCAATATACCTAATCCGAATAATGCAAAATCATATTTGACAGGATCGTTTTTGTCAAACTTTTTCAATTCATTAGTGAGGTCAACGGCTGCCTGCCAATCAACCTGCTTTCTTTTCAACAAATGGAATTTGCCCGCAACCCTTGCTACGTGAAGATCAACGGGGCAAATCAATTCTGCCGGCGATATTTTATCCCATATTCCAAAATCAACTCCTTTGCCATCATTGCGAATCATCCAACGCAGGTACATATTTAATCTCTTACAACTGGAATTTTTTCCAGGTGTGGCAATATGCTTTCTTGTTCTTGAAGGCACATGTTCCAATGAAAAAAAATATGAATAAAAATAATTTAATGCTGCTTCTGTTTTATTGATTTGATTAATTGTGTGTTTATTAAAAAATGCAATTTCAAGGCTTTTATTTTTTGTATAATGAAATTGCAAAAATGAAATAAAATACAGTAAGTCTGTATCGTTGAAAGTCCGGTGACAAAAGCCAATTAATTTTTTCAGGTCACTATCATTGTGGTTGATACAAAAATCGTGGGGAGCAAAATCCATTAATTGCAAAAGCTCCCTGCATTTATTAATAATTGTTTTCCTTATGCCCCATGCAAATATTGCCGCAAAGAAACCGGCAATTTCTATGTCCTGCTTTTTTGAAAATAAATGTGGAATGCAAACAGGATCGTCTTTAATAAACGAAGGATTATTAAACTGATTTACTTTTTTATCAAGAAATTTTTTTAAATCACTTTTTAAAATCTTTTTCTCCACTCTTTTGGATTTCTTGAGTGATGAAATATTGCGATAATCTGAATTTGTGAGCCCGAAACTTTATAAATTATATTGAAAGGAAATTTTTTAATTTTTGAAGACCGCAGATCCTTATAGATATATGATGCGCTTTTAGGATGCTGCTTTAACAATTCTATTTTAGAATCCAAACATTCCAGAAAACTTTTACCTAATTCAGGGCTATATTGTTCATACCAAAAATAAGTGTCCAATGCATCTTCTTCAGATTCAAGAGTGAAAAAGACTGAAAAGGTTTTCATTACCTATTCATTTTCTTTCATTTTCTTTTTTACTTCTTCCCACGGAATTAGGGATTCAGGTTTCTTCTCAAGATTATCCAATCTTCTATCTAATTCTTCTTCTATTTGAGCGGAAGACATTTTTTTCTCCAAAAAATCATCATCAATCCTGTCCCATAAAGCTTCCACCAATTCAAGCTTTTCATTTATGGGCAAGTTTAAAAGTTCTTCTCTGTTATATGGCATTATTTTATTTTTTATTGAATCAATGTTTCAGTTTCCTTTTATACAATTTACAAAAAAATCCCTTTCTTATAATCACCTTATTGCATTATTCAAATCATCAATCAAATCATCAGCATCCTCAATGCCAACGCTCAATCTTATTAATGAATCTACCAGGCCCGTTTTTAATCTTTCTGCAAGAGGGATGCTTGCATGTGTCATACTCGCCGGATGGCCGATAAGGCTTTCAACGCCTCCAAGGCTTTCTGCCAATGAAAAAAGTTTGGTAGATGACAAGACTTTATTTGCTGCTTCAATGCTATCATCCCTTAATGTAAAACACATCATCCCTCCAAAGCCCCGCATTTGTTTTTTAGCAATACTGTAATTAGGATGATCTTCAAAACCACACCATATTACTTTATCAACTTTTGGATTTTTTTTCAGCCACCTTGCTATTTTCTCTCCATTCTCACAATGCCGCTGCATTCTTACATGCAATGTTTTCAATCCCCGCAGAACAAGAAAGCAATCCTGCGGCCCTGGAACTGCACCACTTCCATTTTGAATAAACGCAAGTTTTTCTTTTAATGATTCATCATTCATAATTAAACAGCCATGAACCACATCGCTATGGCCGCCTAAATATTTTGTTGCTGAATGCAACACAATATCAGCTCCCTGGTTCAGTGGGTTTTGTAAAAACGGAGATGCAAACGTATTATCAACGCACAGCAGAATTTGATTTTCTTTTGCGATTGCGGCCACTGCTTCAATATCCGTAATATTCATCATGGGGTTGGTGGGCGTTTCTGTCCAGATGAGTTTGGTATTTTTATTAATATATTTTTTAATCTCTGCAGCTTCCTGCATATTTATAAAATGGAATTTCAATCCATATTTTTCAAAGATTTTAGTGAACATCCTGTAAGTGCCCCCATACATATCGTTAGCCGCAATTACCTCATCACCTGGATTTAAAAGTTTAATAACAGCATCGGTTGCGGCAGAGCCACTTGCAAAGCACAATCCGTATTTACCATTTTCAATAGCGGCCAAAGCATTTTGTAATGCATCTCTTGTTGGATTTTGAGTTCTCGCATATTCATACCCTTTGTGATTTCCCGGGCTTTCCTGCACGTAGGTAGACGTTTGATAAATTGGTGTCATAATAGCCCCGGTAGAAGGGTCAGGTTTCACGCCTGCATGAATTAATTTAGTGGCAAGTTTCAAATTATTAGGTTTAGAGTTTAACGCTTAGAAGTGTAGGTTTGGGAATTTACTTATCATTAATTACCTGGGTAACCAGTTAACTTTTTTTCAGAATTCAATAGGCAAAGAAGCTTTTACATCATCCCAAAACATATCCATGTCCGCCCCTCTCGTGGTCTTATCAAATACAATAGTCATTGCCTCGGTAGTTTGAAATTTTGATATGGGTAAATCCATTCTAAAAATATCCTTGGATGAATCATATTTAAAGCTTCCCCAAATATCTGTTTCTTTATTAATGATAAGCGTCCATTTATCAGCAAAAGGAATAGCATATAATGTATAACGTCCTTTTTTTATTTTTTTCCCGTTTATTTTTACCTCTTTAAAAAATTCGATTTCTGTAGCTTCATTTGCGCCAAGTCTCCATACTTTACCATATTCCTGGAGTTCGCCAAATACTTTACGGCCATTAAGTTGAGGCCTGCTGTAAATTACACGCATAATAAGTGGTTCAGTCGCTTTATCCTGTATTTTAAGAATCGGGTAATTATTGGGATAATAACTCATATCCATAGGAGATTTATCAAGTACCGGCAACGGAGATGCGTTCATTTGAGATGAAGCGTGAAGTGTCGTTATAACAAGCAATAAGGCAACTATTTTTTTCATAATTTTCATAATTTACAAATATAGATGGAATTATTTAGCTAAAAGGTTGCTTAAATTATCAAAGGCAAATTTCTTAATATCAGGAAAAAATTCATTGTAACAACCTTTTAATTCGTTGTAGTATTGGTTAAATATTTCAAAAGCAATTTCAGATTCTGTAAGATATGTGGCACGCCAAACAAGGCCTGCAAAACTTTTTTTTATGCCTTCTTTGAGCCTGTAATTATACAGCCAGTTATGCGTTTTCATATGCGGGAAAATAGATTGAAAACGAGTAGGTGTTAAATCAATATGATTTTCTAGTGAAGCATATACAATGTTTGAAAATCTTTCGAGATTGCCGTAATCAATAAATTGATTAGCATCGCATGCAAGAAAATGATCGTAAACCACATCAACGAATGCGCCCGAGTATAACCGATATTGCTTTCTAAAATAACTTTTTGCTCTTGCAGTTGTGGGATGGTTATCAGTAAAATTGTCAATAGATCTGTGTAATTGAATTCCTTTTTGAATCCCTTCAGGATAGTTATATTTCGTTTTCCCTTTTACGAAATCACTTATAATATTACCGATGAGAATTTCAGGTTTATCAAAAGAAAGATAGGCGTGTGCTAGGTAATTCATTCGCAAAAATAATATCAATGACGCACAACACCAGGGTTCTTATTCATGCAAATTATTTATTGGCATATAATTTTCATTTATTAAATATTACTCACTAAAAAAATTTTTATTATGGCAGACACAGAAAGAGTAACTCAACCTTCATTTGAGAGTAGTGAATTAGAAGCTGAAACAAACAATACACATATACCAACTGCAAATAGAAGCGGTACAAATACCCAGCTTCGTTTAACAGCTATGGTCGGACATAAAAATAAGAATAAACAAAAGGGTGATATTAATGATGATGAAAAAGCAGTAAAGAATAAACCCAAGGATGATTTTTTACAATCGAATGAAACCGATGAATAACATCTTCTGAACACAAATTGGGCAGGCGTTAAAAGCCTGCTTTTTTATGAAGGAATTTTGTAGAATTATTTCCTCGTTAATAAATTTTAAAGGCAAAAAACAATTCCAAAACAATTTCTAAAAAAGAATGCCACGAAAGCCTGATAAATCGTGTGATGCAAATTGTTCCGGCAACAGATATTATATTTCGACGAACTAGAAACCATTAACGGATAAAAAAATAAATATGAGTGTTACTTTAGAAGGAGTTCCCAAATTCACTAAAAGAAAATTAAAAAGTATTGTAAAAAATGAGGAAAAAACTGCACGGGCAGCTAACCTTCTTTATATTACCGATAAAGAACCCGGAATTGAAAGAAAAAAGACGGGGGATATATTTGAATATTTTTTTAAAGAAGAAAAAATTAAAGATGATGAAGAACTTCTTCGTATAAAGCATCTCGTGATTCCTCCTGCCTGGACTAAAGTATGGATATGTAAAAAAGCAAACGGCCACCTTCAGGCAACAGGCTTTGACATAAAAAACAGGAAGCAATATCGTTATCATCCACATTGGAATTCTCTACGCAATCATACTAAATATTACAGGCTAATTGATTTTGGAAAGGTGCTTCCTTCAATAAGGCTGCAACTTGAAAAGGATTTGAATATGCCGGGCTTGCCTCTTAAAAAAGTATTGGCGGCAGTTGTCTGTTTAATGGAGCGTACTAATATACGGGTTGGGAATAGTTTTTATGAAAAGACATATGGATCATTTGGCCTTACTACCTTAAAAGACAAGCATGTAAAATTTAATGGTAATTCGGTAAGCTTTGCTTTTGTTGGTAAAAAAGGAGTTGCTCATGATATTACTTTAAAAAATAAGAAGCTTGCAGCCATTATAAAAAAATGCAGGGACATACCGGGGAAAGAACTTTTCCAGTTTTATGATGAGGATGATAGCCGGCATTCTATTGATTCAGGTCTTGTAAATAGTTATATAAGAGAAATAAGCGAAGGAGATTTTACGGCGAAAGATTTCAGGACCTGGGCCGGAACCGTACAAGCCTTCCTAGCATTGAAATCTATTGGCTGTTGCGATACGAAAGCAGAAACCAAAAAAAGAATTGTTGAAGCACTTGACATTGTTTCAGAACAACTTGGAAATACAAGAACAGTTTGCAAAAACTATTACGTTCATCCAATGATACTCTCTCTTTATGAAAGTAAAAAACTGGAAAAGTATACGGCAGAATTAGACAATATTGAAAAGAACGATAATAAGAGCGCTCTTACTCCTGAAGAAAAAGTTGTTATGAAAATTCTGGAATCAAATTAATTTGTCTTTTTTATCTTTAAGCTTCTATGTTTTCAATACAAAAAAAAGAAGAGAACGGCTTTAGAAAAGTTATTCTGAAAGATGAGGCTTCTCAAACTATTGCTGAAATAATTCCTGCCTGCGGAGCAATACTGCACAAATTCATAGCAGTAAACAAAGGAGAATTTTTTAATGTTGTGGAAAGCTATATAAGCGCTAAAGATTTTAAAGAAAACGTTACATCAAAGGGTTTTTTAGGAAGTAAGCTTTCTCCATTCGTATGTCGGCTGAATAAAGGAAAATATCATTTCGCAGAAAATGACTATAAGTTTGAAAATTTTTACCTTGGCAGCAATGCGATACATGGACGGCTTTATGATAAAGAGTTTATAGTTATTGGGGAAATCGAAAATGAATTGCATGCATCGGTGACTATGAAATATAAATACAGAAAGGAAGATAAAGGATATCCATTTAATTACGATTGTATCATAACATGGCAACTGGAAAAAGATAACAAGCTGTCGGTTACAACAGAGTGTATAAATAAAGATGAAGGCTTAATCCCGATGCAGGATGGGTGGCATCCATATTTTAGTTTAGGAGAAACTATTGATAATCTGCAATTAGAATTTCAATCGGAAGAGATGGTTGAATTTGATGAAGAATTAATTCCCACTAAAAAATTAATTCCTTATCATTATTTTAATTCGCTAAAGAAAATTGAAACTACTTTTTTGGATAATTGCTTTAGACTAAGCATAGGCGCCAGCCAGCCATTGTGTGTTTTAAGAAGCCATGATAAAGGAATTGAAGTAGAGATACACCCCGATCGTTCTTATCCTTATTTACAAATTTACACCCCTCCTCATCGAAGGAGTATTGCCATTGAAAACATTAGTGGCGCACCTGATGCTTTTAATAATAACATGGGATTTATAACACTTGAACCAGGCGAATCTGCTTTATTTAAAACGGCTTATAAGATTAGAATTTTGAAAGAATTGGAAAGTTGATAGATTGATAAGCCAGTTTGTAATGTGTATTAATACCTGCGATTTTATACTTGCCTGCTGCTTGCTTCTACACTTTCACATAAATTTTCTTCCTGTCCATCCACCAAACTATCAGCCAATAAAAGGTGATCATGCAAAGCGCATAAAGTAATGAGCCATTATTTAAATTAGAAGGGAATATTGGTTTGCAGATATTTTCATAGAACCAACCGAAAGGAGTAAGGTAAATTGGCTTTCCTTGTGCATTAATTGAAGAAGATGGAATTCTTATTAAACCTAATACTCTTGGTAATATACCACTCAGCATGAAAATAAATAAAGGATTTTTACCAAACACATCAAAGAACTTACTCCACCATCCGGTGCGTTTTTTAAACTCAATCACATAAAGCATAACAGCAAGAATTACCATTGCCAGCCCGGAAGTAAAAACCGTATATGAGCTTGTCCATATTTTTTTGTTAAGCGGAAAAACCATATCCCATGCATAACCTGCAAAAAGAAATAGCGCACCGGCAACAAATAGCCCATTCACCATTTCAGGTGTTTTACCTTTCTTTATAATATAGTCGCCAACCAGGTATCCGAAGATTACCTGCACGATTGAACCAAACAAACTCATGAAACCTTCGGGATCAAATGCAATAGGATGTCCATTAAGGTGCTCGCCATGATACATATGGCCTTCTCCTAAAATAGCTTTATCAACGTTAGTACCAAACCAGCCGGTAAGGCTAAAGGGATCTGCAGGATTTCCTGCAACACATAAAAACCAATATCCTAAAAGAATAATGCATCCTGCAAAGAATGCCCCGCGGATTTTTAAAAAATAAATTATAACAGATGCAAAGAAATAAGCCAATGCAATACGTTGCAATACTCCCAAAATTCGCACACCTGCAAGGTTGCCTTCGGCATCCGTATAACTCCATTGTTTAAAAACAATATGATCATTATCCCATCTTACAAAGGGCATCCAGTTTAGTATCAATCCAATTAGAAAAATTAAGAATGTTCTCTTTAATATTTTTTTCCAGAAGACAGAGGAGCCGGCAGTCTCAAGCCTGGGCATTACAAAAGCCAAAGCATTACCTACAGCAAAAAGAAAAAAAGGGAATACAAGATCAGTAGGAGTTACACCATGCCATACAGAATGATCGAGCGGTGCATAAATATGGTCCCAGCTTCCGGGATTATTTACCAGTATCATAAGGCAAACTGTAGCGCCGCGAAAAACATCGAGAGAGTAAAACCGTTCTTTCATTGATTTGGATAATTATAGAACGAATGTACATAAATGTTTATCTATTGCGATAATTTGAATAACTGGATTGGTTGATAAATACATAAAAAAAAAGCCTCCATCAAGTTGCTTTTTTCGACGTTTGATTTTTTGATTTATACAGTTGCATGTTCATGCGAAAACTCACCCATCATGGCTTCAATATCTACACCTAAACCTTTAGCTCAATTCTTCTGTGACCCGCTATCATTTTTTAAGTTTTAATTAGGGTTTCTTCCTTAAGTAGTCTTCCCGTTTGCAAAACATACATTTCATAAAAAATTATTTTCTGGATAAATTTTTGTGACCTGTTTATTTTTCTAAATAGTTAATCCCATCAATTTTAAATAATCAAAATACTTAGAGATTATGGCTAAAAGTAAATCCAAACAATCAGCAGTTACTGATAAAAAACTTGCAAATCTTGCTCCCCATACCGAAGACGGAACTGATCAGTTTCTCACGACGAACCAGGGTTTAAAAATTAATGACAATCAAAATTCACTCAAGGCTGGTGAAAGAGGTGGAACGTTGTTAGAAGATTTTATTCTACGGGAAAAAATTACTCATTTCGATCACGAGCGCATACCTGAACGTATTGTTCATGCCCGGGGATCTGCAGCACATGGATTTTTTCAGGTGTACGAATCCATGGCACAATATACTAAAGCAGGCTTTCTGCAAGATCCTTCAGTAAAGACACCTGTTTTTGTAAGATTTTCTACAGTCGCAGGTTTCAGGGGATCAGCTGATCTTGCCAGGGACGTTCGCGGCTTTGCTGTAAAGTTTTATACTGAAGAAGGAAATTATGATCTTGTAGGCAATAATATCCCTGTGTTCTTCATACAGGATGCAATAAAATTCCCCGATCTTATTCATGCTGTAAAACCGGAACCACATAACGAAATTCCACAGGCAGCAAGTGCTCACGACACGTTCTGGGATTTTGTTTCATTAATGCCTGAATCCATGCATATGATTATGTGGGCAATGAGCGATAGGGCGATACCACGTAGCCTTCGCATGATGGAAGGTTTTGGGATTCATACCTTCCGTTTTATAAATGCGCAGGGTAAAGCTTGTTTTGTGAAATTCCACTGGAAGCCATTGTTAGGTGTACATTCTGTAACATGGGATGAAGCTTTAAAAGTAAATGGTAAAGATCCTGATTTTCATCGCCGTGATTTATATGAAGCAATAGAAAACGGTGCCTTTCCTGAATGGGAATTCGGCGTACAGATTATACCCGAAAAGGATGAACATAAATATCCTTTCGACCTGCTTGATCCAACCAAAATTATTCCTGAAGAAGTTGTTCCGGTAACACGAATCGGAAAAATGACATTGAATAGAAACCCTGATAACTTCTTCGCAGAAACAGAACAGGTAGCGTTTCACCCTGGCCATATTGTGCCAGGAATAGATTTTACCAACGACCCATTATTACAAGGGCGTTTATTTTCTTATACTGATACTCAGTTATCAAGATTGGGCAGCCCTAATTTTCATGAAATTCCTATTAACCGTTCCATAAATACAGTCCATAATAACCAGCGTGATGGGCATATGCGCCAGCAAATAAATAAGGGAAAAATTTCTTACCAGCCTAATTCATTAGGAGGTGGTTGTCCTTTCCAGGCTAAGATGACAGATGGTGGTTTTACTTCTTATGCAGAAAGAATTGACGCCAAAAAAGTAAGGGCAAGAAGTAAAAGTTTCCATGATCATTTTAGCCAGGCTAGATTATTTTTTTTGAGTCAAAGTAAGTATGAGCAAAATCATATTGTAGATGCATTGAGCTTTGAACTCGGGCATTTAGAAACAGAAGCAATAAGAGTACGTGTGGTTGGGTTACTAACACAAATAGATGGTGATCTTGCTGCACGTGTAGCCGATAACCTGGGGCTCAAAGTTCCTGCAAAACCTGAGCAACCAATAAATCAAAGCTTTGGTGCAGATACGAATCCAAAGGAAGTTCAGCCCGTTTTTGTAAAACAGAATGTGGAAACTTCGGCAGCGCTTAGTATGGCTAATACAATTAAAGACACTATTAAAACCAGGCAAATAGCTATTCTTGCTACAAATGGTGTTGATGATTCTTTAATGAAAATGAAAGCGGCTCTTGAAGGTAAAGGTGCCCAAACAAAAATAGTAGCCATCAAGCTGGGAACTTTTAAAGGAGCAAACGGTGAAGATATTAAAGCTGACCAGGCATTTTTTGGGTCATCGTCTGTATTGTTTGATGCCATCTTTATTCCGGGTGGTGCAGCCAGTGTAAAGGCTTTAAAAAATAAACCCGAAGCGATACTCTTTATTAATGAAGCCTACCGGCATTGCAAAGCAATTGCCGCCACAGCAGAAGCGGTGGATCTTTTATCTGCAACCTTTGCAGGAGAAAAAATAAATGGCAAAAGCGATAACAACAATAATAATTCACTCGCATCACAGGGAATTATTACCAGCAAAAAATATGAACCAAAGGTTGCCACAGCATTTATTAACGCAATTGCCCAACATCGTTTTTGGGAAAGAGAAGAGATGAGTAAAGTGCCGGCTTAAGAATTGAAAAATTAATAATTGATATTTGAAAATAAAAAGGTGATCATTAATTGGTCACCTTTTTCTTTTCAATTTAGTTTCTTCTCCTTCGGAGAAGGATTGAAATGAGGCCCTATCCCGGCATTCTCGTAATATACTTCTCCATTTGCTTTACCTGATCAACAATCTGTGGCGTAGTTGGTTTACACGCTTTTACTTTTCTAAAATATTCTTTAGCCGCACGAAACTCACGCTTGTTGATCATAATGGATGAGAGCTGAAGATAAGCCGCAGCTTCATTTTCCTTATCAGGCAGGCCGGAACGTATGGCCTGGCGAATATAATTTTCTGCTTCCTTAATATTTCCTCTTTGCATAGCAAGCATTCCTAATTGTAGTTTGTTTGCGCCTTCTGCTTCTTTCATTGGCATTCCAAGGCTAAGGCTTTTTTTCATATGCAATTCAGCATTTACATAATCCTCATTCACCATGGCAAGGTTTCCTTTTAAAGTAAAATATACGGAACGGACAGGCTTTATTAATAACCCGGGAAACCAGATAGAATCAATTACCCTTTGGGCGCCTTCCATATCGCCGGATTCCATATGGCCCTGTATAAGCCGCATTGGCCCAAAAAGAAAATGCCCGACAATTAATACCAATGCAATGAAGTATAATATAAACGATGGCCAAAAACTGGTTTCAATATTTACCACTATCGCAAGCAGTAGGAAAAAAACACCCAATAACAGGCGGTATTTAATTATTACATTCAGTATCTTCATAATCTTATAATTTCGAAATAACTTCTTTAATTTTCTTGTGAATGATTTTTTGAGGAGCCAAAATTAATTCATTACTATTATAATACTGCATTTGCCCACCTTTCTAAAAAAACATATAAATTTCCTTTATCGCTAAGAATAAATGACTCTTATTTTTACCCTATACAAGTCAATAAAAAGGATGGATTCTATTTATTAGATTAAGAATAATTAAGCCTTTAATGTTGACTTATAAAAAATTTGTATTGGAACTCTACCTATACAACTGTATACCATTTGCGAAAAATCATATCTATTTTCATCTCCTGAAAAATTCTATCCTTTACCTTCGCTGCTTGAATGTATAAGCTGCTTCGCAATATTTTATTTTGGTTTGATCCTGAAGATGTACATTATTTTTCCATGAACTTTTTAAGATTCTTTTGTAAATTTTCCCTTGTAAAGAATCTTCTTGAAAAGAAATTTAGTCCGGAAAATAGAAATCTGACCAGAAAATTTTTCGAACTCTCTTTTTCCAACCCTATTGGGCTTGCAGCAGGATTTGATAAAAACGCAAAATACCTTAATGAACTTTCAACGTTGGGTTTTGGTTTTGTTGAAATTGGCACCGTAACTCCTTTACCACAGGAAGGAAATGCCAAACCGAGATTATTCCGTTTGCCAAAAGATAAGGCACTTATAAACCGTATGGGTTTTAATAATGATGGTGCAGAAATTGTTGCTGAAAGACTTAAAAATTACCGGGAAAATAAGCATTCACAGCATACAAAAAAGACCGGATCTATTGAATTAATAATTGGCGGCAATATTGGAAAAAATAAAAACACTCCCAATGATGAAGCATGGAAAGATTATGAAAAATGTTTCATCGCTTTACACGATTGTGTAGATTATTTTGTTGTGAATGTAAGTTCTCCAAATACACCAGGATTGCGTGAGCTTCAACAAAAAGATTCTTTAAAAAAAATTCTTTCTCACCTGCAAACTTTAAATAAATCCAAAAAAACTCAAAGGCCTTTATTGTTAAAGATATCACCGGATTTATCCCTTGAAGAACTTAATGATGTAATTGATCTGGCCATTGAAATAAATCTTGATGGGTTTGTTGCCTGCAATACTACAATCAACCGAGAAAATTTACACTCTACTGGTAAAGAAATTAAGAACTCCGGAGCAGGCGGCTTAAGTGGGAAACCATTAAATGAAACATCATCAAAAATTACAAAGTATATTGTTGAAAAAACAGCTGGGAAAATTCCCGTTATAACAAGCGGTGGAATATTTACGGGGGAGGATGCTATTGAAAAATTTAATAATGGCGCGTCACTTGCACAGGTTTGGACAGGCTTTATTTACGAAGGGCCGGGTATTGTAAAAAAAATTTGTAACTCATTCCTGTAATTTACTTTGTAATAATAAAAAGGATGGGCTATTTATTTACTTCTGATAGTATAATCAGTTTTTTTATCCTGGTACTTCTCGAAATTGTTTTGGGGATTGATAATGTAATTTTTGTAAGTATTATCATAAACCGGTTACCGGAGGAAAAGCATAAAAAAGCAAGATTATTTTGGGTGATAACAGGAAGTATTGTGAGAAGCCTTCTGCTGCTGGCACTTGGATGGTTGTTATCGCAAAAGGGCAAACCCGTTTTTACAATATTTAATAAAGGCTTCGATCTTGCAAGCATTGTAATGCTTGCAGGCGGACTTTTTTTAATTTACAAATCTGTTCATGAAATACATCAAAAGCTCGAAGGTGAAGACATGAATGTTCAGGAAAGAAATAGAAAATTTTTTAGTTTTACCCAGGCACTGGTTCAGATAGTTTTAGTAGATATGGTGTTTTCATTTGACAGCATCATTACTGCCGGCGGCACTGCCAAATATGTGGAGATCATGATTGCCGCTGTACTTATTGCAATGGTGATTATGTTTCTATTTAGCCCTAAGATTGCATCGTTTATACACAAGCATCCTACATTTAAAATGCTGGCACTTTCATTTCTTGTAATGATAGGTTTAAGCCTTGTAATTGAGGGATGGGCTGGTGAAAAAGCCGAAGAGCTTAATTTAAAAAATTACATTTATTTCGGGATGGCCTTTTCATTTGTAGTAGAACTCCTGAATATGAATGTGAGAAAAAAGCAAGCTAAAAGAATAGTAGAGCTGAATGAACCCCATTACCAGAGCGAAGAAAAAAATGAAGGTGATGAGGCTAAATAAGAATCTCCTCTCCAGAAGGAGAAATTTAAACAGCTACCTCAAGTTTGTGGAATTATAAATACATCGTACATCACACATTTTATATCATTCCTCTCGCATCACAATCCATACTCACTTACGAGGTAAACCAGCGCTGCCATATTTGCGGCACCAAGTTTTAATTCTCTCTCACTCACATTTTCAAATACATCAGTAGCTGCATGGTGAATATCGAAATACCGCTGGCTATCCGGGCTAAGGCCGACAAGTGCAGCGCCTATTTTTTTTAATGGCCCAATATCTGAGCCGCCGCCGCCAGTTGAAAAACTATAAACTCCATAAGGATAAAATAAATCTTTCCATTTCATTATTTTATTTCTTTGAGTATCATTCATCTCAAGGCTAAAACCACGCGGCGTAAAACCTCCTGCATCGCTTTCTAAAGCAAAAATATGTTTTTCATTTTTTGATTTTGCCTCCTCAAGATACGCATCAGAACCCCGGCCACCATTTTCCTCGTTGACAAAGAGAACAGCTCGAATAGTACGCTTTGGCTTTATTCCAATTGCATTGAAGGTTCTTAAAACTTCCATGCTTTGCACCACACCTGAGCCATCATCATTAGCACCTTCCGCAAGATCCCAACTATCAAGATGGCCGCCGACTGTTATAATTTCATCGGGATATACTGAACCCCTAATTTCTCCAATTACATTGTATGCCTTTACATCAGCAAGCATTTTACAATTTGTTTTAAACCATACTTTCGAAACAGTTTTTTTCATTAGTTGCCTGCTCAGGTATTCAGCATCATTTGTGCTTATTGCTACCGCCGGTATTTTTGGAAAAGAATCATTATACACAGTGACACCTGTATGCGGATAATCATTAAGATTGATTGCAAGCGAGCGAACAATCGCTCCGATCGCTCCGTATTTTGCTGCCATTGCCGGGCCTCTTACTCTTGAAACTCCACTTTCTCCGTATGCATTAAAAGTTTCAATGTAAGTAGGGTTCATTTTAAAATTAAAAAAAACAATTTTGCCTTTAACAGATTCCCCAAGGGCCGCCAATTCGCTCATGCTTCTTACTTCTAATACAGGTGCAGAAATACCGGCAGGCATTGTACTTACAGAATTACCCAATGCAGTAAGATGAAGTTGAAATTTTTTACCTTCCACAAATAATATTTCTCCTTGCTCCTTGCTTCCTCTAATCCAATGCGGAACCATACATTGTTGTAAATAAACTGTATCGACTCCCATTTTTTTCAACATGGATTCCGTAAGATGAACTGCTTTTAAATGATTGGCTGAGCCCGAAAGTCGTGGCCCAACCTGTTTACACAATTTTTGCAAGTTAGTGTAAGCCGTTCCGTTAGCCATTGTTTCATCAACAATTTTTTTTACCACGGTTTCATTGATACTTTGAGAAGGACTTTGTTGGGAAAGAAAAATACAAACAATGATAAATATTTTTTTCATAGCGTCGGCACTTAATTTATCTTACTTCAGTTACCCGGTCAACAATGTACTTTGTATCACCACGCCATGGTAATGTTGCCAATTTTTCTTTGTAATGAAGGCTTATATCTTTTCCCTCAAGCTTACTTAAGCTGTCAGCAACTGCCGCATCGGCAACAGAGAATAGCCACATATTATTTATGAGCACACCTCCATTTACTGCGTTGATACCACCCAGGTTTAATTCACCTTCATATGTTTTGAATACATAGCCTTTATGAGAAAATTTTATAAGACGCCCGGCACGGTTTCCTTCGCTGTAAGTAAACGTTACATTTATTAAAGTAAAAACAATAAAAATTGCAACGGCAATTCCGATAACCCAAAATAAAAATTTCTTCATTAGAAATAATTTTCGCAAACATAAACAATCCGTATAAAAATATCGTTTCTATAAATGGTTCAATACCTGAAAAAAGAAATTGTAATTTGCGCAAAATTTGAATTTATCCCCCCACACCGGGTTATAGGCTATTAATTTTTACTAACAAAATATCTTTTATGAACATAGGAATTGTTTGTTACCCCACATACGGAGGGAGCGGGGTATTGGCAACTGAATTAGGAAAAGCGCTGGCTGACAAAGGCCATAATATTCATTTTATAACTTACCAACAGCCCGTAAGATTGGGAGGTTTTCATGCAAATATTTTTTACCACGAAGTAAGAGTACCCACATACCCCTTGTTTGACTATCCCCCTTATGAAACTGCCCTTGCCAGTACAATGGTTGATGTGATAACGAACAATGATGTAGAGCTTTTACATGTGCATTACGCTATTCCCCATGCATCAGCTGCATACATGGCGAGGCAGATTCTTTTAAAAGAAGGAATAAACATCCCCGTAATTACTACGTTGCATGGAACTGATATTACATTGGTAGGGCGGGATAAAACCTATTCGCCGGTTGTAACGTTTTCAATGAATGAAAGTAATGCGATAACGGCTGTTTCTAAAAATCTAAGAGATGAAACCTTTAAAAATTTTAAAATAGAAAAGGAAATAGAGGTTATTTATAATTTTGTGGATGTGAAGCGTTTTGATCGCAAACCGGTTAGTGCTTTTAAGCAGGTTATTGCACCTGATAATGAAAAAATATTATTGCATGCTTCCAATTTCAGAAAGGTAAAAAGAGTGCAGGATGTTGTAAAAGTATTTGAACAATTAAATAAAACAATTCCTTCTAAATTATTATTTGTCGGTGACGGCCCTGAGCGTTCTTACATTGAAAGCTTGTGTCGCGAAAGTGATTCCCATGCTGACATACGGTTTCTTGGAAGACAGGAGCAAATGGAGGATATTCTTGCTATATCAGATCTTTTTATATTGCCAAGCGAATATGAAAGCTTTGGGCTTGTGGCATTAGAGGCAATGGCTGCCGGTGTTCCGGTGGTATCAACTAATGCAGGTGGCTTGCCGGAAATTAATATAGATGGCGTTACAGGATTTCTTAGTGAAGTAGGTGATGTTGATGATATGAGTAAAAAAATAATAAATCTCTTTAATGATGAGAAAGCATTTGAAAAGATGAAAAAAAATGCATTAAGCCAGGCAAGGAAATTTGATATAGATAAAATAGTGCCTGAATATGAAAATCTTTACAAAAAAGTTATGGGATGATATACTTTATATGATTTGTAATTTTATGGCCTTCTTAACCATTGCTCAGGATTTACATTATTACTTTCCTTCATAATGATAAAATCGACCTGGCCCTGTCCTTCATCATTTGCACCTGCTTTTCCTAACACCTGACCCGTTTTTACGATATCGCCTCTCTGTACATTTGCTGAAGCAAGGTTACTATACACGGTAAAATATTTTCCATGCTTAAGAAATACAGCTTGTTTATCTTCAATATAACTTACGAGCGTTACTTCACCATCAAACACCGCTTTTACAGGTTCGCCAATTTTTGCCGCGATGGTAACTCCCGGATTGTCATAATCGATACCCCCCGGTAATTTATTAGGTCCAAAATGTGCACTCACAAATCCTGAAGCAGGCCAAGGTAGCGAGCCACGATTTCTTTCAAAACTTGCATCCAGCGCTCTATCTGCGTCTGACGTGACTAAAACACTACCCCCTGTTTTTCTTTCGACAGGTGATTTTGTTGTTTTAATATTAGTGGTATTTGCAGTAGTGTTGTTAGTTGCGGATGCATTTTTTTTCGAGGCAACTAATCTTTCTTTTTCTTTTTTTGCAGCGTCTGCACGGGCAATTTCTATCTCTCTTCGTATCATCGCAGATATCATGTTCCTCAATTTTGCATCTTGCTTTTTCTTTGCATTTACCTGTGCTGTTAATTCTTTTTGCTGGCTCTTTATTTTATTTACGATTACTTGCTTTTCCTGCTGCTGTTTTTCCAATGAGCCCATCTCTTTATCACGCTCTTCCAGTACCACATTTTTCCTTTGCTTTGTTCCTGATAAAACTTTGATGCGGTCTTCGAGCATCTGCTGTGTACGAAGAATGTTTTCTGCCTGCATTTCACGATAGCTGCGGTAAGACTTTAGATAAGCGACCCGCTTTATGGCATCATTGAAGCTTGAGGCAGAAAAAATAAAATTGAGGTAATCATAATTGCTCCGGTTCATGTACGCATATACCATGCTCTTTGCATACTCTTCTTTAAGCGTATCTAGTACCCGCGACATTTTTGTTATGTCTTTTTGAGCCAGGTATATATTGTTGTTAAGGGATTGTATTTCGCCGCTGATATTGTCAATTACGTTTCCCTGGAGATCAATTTTTTTATTAATAAGTGTAAGGCCACCAATATTCACCTTAGCTGTTTTTCTAACTTCCGCTAAAGCCTTTTCAGTTTCAACAATTTCTCTTTTAAGATTTTCACGTTCCTTTTGAAGAGCATCTTTATCCTCGGATTGCTGGGCTGCGGTGGCTAAAGCAAATAAGATAAAGACCAATATGGTTACAATTTTTCGTTGCATGCACATTAAATTTTAATGGAAACGAGTTAAGATTATGCATATTGCTATGCATTAAAGTAACAATTATTTTGTTTTATAATTTGGGGGAATTACAAAGTGGAATGATAATTCCTTGTTAAACTCATACTGTTTAAAAGACAGGCTTATATTAACTTTGGTTT
>JBBSEV010000014.1:0-84219 GCA_038239385.1 Chitinophagales bacterium | reverse complement strand
TATTGATCAAAAAGGTATAGAGCACATCGTTCATTTGTGTACCGAAAATTGGTGGGTGGGCGACAGGGAAAGTTTCACCAAACTCACACCTTCAAAGTATACTATAGAAGCTGTGGAAGACTGTGATGTTTTACTGCTTAACAAAGAAAATTTTGAGCAGTTGGTTAACACTGCACCCGTTTTCGTTCTTGTGCTCAATTCGATGGATTATAACTATCACATTGCCTCCCGGGAAAGAATTAATGCTGCTATTAGTTTGTCGGCCGAAGAGAGATATTTCGATCTCTTAAAAACCAATCCCGCATTGGTGCAACGCTTTCCACAAAATATGATCGCTTCTTATCTCGGTGTTTCGCCCGAAACAATAAGCCGCATTCGCAACAAGGTGCATCATTAGCACTAATCTTCATTAATCATTTTGTTTATGCGATTGATAAATGTCAATCCAATTTCTTGCTGTTTGTCATTGGAAGAGGCTTCATTGTCGACGGATCTTTGTGTTATAAATGACAAAAAAAAAGAGATCATGAAAGCGCAACAAACAGCAGCAATAACTAAAAAAGAAATAGTAGCAATAAAGAAAGCTGTTGGTAAGAAAAATTCAGCATTTAATATTAAACAAATAATCCCTGGTGTGTTGAACGATGTGGATCCGTTTGTTTTTTTAGACCACTTCGGCCCGTTTGAAAGAGATCCGAATGATGCACATTTTAGTCCACACCCACATGCCGGTATTGCCACCATCTCCTACTTATACAGTGGTACAAGTAATCATCTTACAAGTATTGGTAATCCTCAAATAGTGCAAGCCGGTGATGTTGCATGGATGCAGGCAGGCAGCGGAATTGAGCATGCTGAAGGATTAAGAGAAGGCCAAACTGAAATTGAAATATTCCATGGCTTACAGTTTTGGATTTCGTTGCCTGCGAAGGACAAGTTTATTAAACCCGATTTCTTTTATTATTCTAAAAAAGACATTCCCGAAATCCTGCTGCAAGGCGTAAGCATAAAGGTTTTATGCGGTGACTTGTATGGTAAATCTTCTCCTGTAAAATCTTTATCGCCTGCTTACATATATGACATTGAGATGAATGAAAACGCCACTATTGAACTACCTGTTGAGCATGGATATTCCTGTGCATTGTTTGTAACCAACGGCACGGTAATCTGCAATGGTGCAGAAGCGGGAGACGATACCATTTTAAAGTTTGATGAAGAAAATGAAATGATAGAATTCAGGGCAGTAAAAAATACAAGGGTAGCTGTATTTGGTGGGCAGCCATTGCATGATCCAATCGTTTTTCACGGACCATTTGTAATGAACAGTGAAGAACAAATTAATCGGATAAAGAGAGACTATGGCAAAGGAAAATTTGGCAACGTCAATACCGGGAAAACAATTAATAATTAGTTAAACAATTTATCAAAATAAAAAAATAATATCATGAACACAACAAACAAAAGAAACATTGAATTCACTCCCGCTAATGCAGCGATTGTTTTGGTTGACCATCAACCTGGCGTTCTTGCAATGGTTGGCAGCTTGCCGGCAAAATCGGTAACAGCAAACACCGCATTGCTTGCACAGTTAGGCGAGGAACTTGAAATACCCATGGTGATAACCAGCACCCGTGAAAACCTTGAATTTTTAGGAACCAATTTACCGGAGATACAAAAGGCTGCACCAAAAGGCTATGCAAAACGCATCCGCAGAGCCGGTACATTAAATGCATTTCACGATCCCGCATTTGTTGATGCTGTTAGAAATCTTAACCGCAAAAATTTGGTGATGGCGGGGCTCTTAACAGATGTGTGTCTTTTCCATAGCGTGGTAAGCGCACTGGAAGCAGGTTACAACGTTCAGGTGGTAGCGGATGCAAGTGGCACAAGTACACCGCTTGCTGATAGTGTAACGTATGACAGGCTTCGTGACCTTGGAGCAGTAATCACTTCAACCTATGGGATTTTGTTTGAATTGTATTCAGACTTATCAACTCCTGATGGTAAAAAAGCAGAAGGTATTGCAGCAGCATCAGCCCAGGCTCAACAAAAAGAAGCTGCTCCTAAAACTGCTCTTCTTGAGAACATCACCAGTAATTAATTACGGGTAGTACACAGCAATATTCGAAAAATAAACGCCCACAGATGTTGAGAAATTTTATTAGTAACCCGTTTTAAAATAACCTTTAGTATGACAACAAAATTAAACATCAAACAATCTCTTATTGCCGGGCTGTTAGCAGGCATTACGGCAGCCTTAATCAATGGTATACTGTTCTTCGTTTTTCACAGTGCAGGTGTTATTAGAGATACGATATACCCGCAGCCAAATCATCCAATGACAATAATGCCCGTAGTGATTGCATCTATTATTCCTGCCATCATTGCGAGCCTTGTTTTTTTCCTGCTGGAAAAATTCACATCAAATGGTTTTAAAATCTTTGCTATCGTTTCACTAATTCTCATGTTGCTTTCATTGTATAGTCCTTTTGGAGTTATACCAGGAGTGACTACCGGCTATTCACTGGTGCTTTGTGTAATGCATATAGTAGTGCCTGCGGCATTATTGTACTTCATTTATAGAGCAAAGAAATTAAAACAAACAAACCAGGAAAAATATAATAGCGCTTCATTTCAAACAATTTAAATTATCAATTATGCCAAAAGGTTATTGGATAGCAAGCAACAATATTTTCGATATGCCGGGCTTATTAAAATACCGGGATGCTAACAGGAAAGTAATGACAAAATATGGTGCAAAATTCCTGGTTATGCACGGTCAGCAAAAAATCGCAGAAGGCTCCACACGGGCTAAACAAATAGTAGTAGAATTTCCAAGTTACCAGGATGCGGTGGACTGTCATGAATCTATTGAATACCAGGCAGCCGCTAAAATACGTAGGTCAGTTTCAGATGGCGCTATGCTTATTGTTGAAGGTTATGATGGTCCGCAGGGAATGGATTTATAGTTATACACGAATAAAAGAAGAATCTAATTGATAACTTCAGTCTTAAAAAAAATATGGAAATAGGGATAGATAGTTTCGCAGCACAGTTTGATGACACAAATAAAAATCTAAATAACGGCGATGCCCTTGAGCAACTGCTCGAGAGAATTGAGCATGCAGATAAAATGGGACTGCACTCATTTGGCATTGGCGAACATCATCGTAAAGAATTTTTGGACTCTGCACCCACTATGATTTTAGCAGCGGCAGCAGCACGTACAAAAAGCATCAGGCTCCACAGTGCAGTAACAGTACTCAGCGCTGCCGATCCGGTAAGGGTTTTTCAAAACTTTGCCACGTTAGATTTGCTATCAAAAGGCAGGGCTGAAATAGTTGTTGGGCGTGGTTCCTTTATTGAAGCCTACCCATTGTTTGGTTTAAACCTGCAGGATTATGATGCACTCTTTGCCGAAAAACTTGAACTGCTTCTCAAAATTCGTGACAATGATTTTGTAACCTGGAGGGGCAAGTTTAGGCCCGCTATGAATAATCAGCCTGTATATCCAAGACCCATTCAAAAACGGTTGCCTATATGGCTGGGTGTTGGCGGCACTCCCGAATCTTTTGTAAGAGCAGGTATATTGGGGCTGCCTTTAATGGTGGCAATCATTGGTGGCGAAACACATCGCTTTCGGCCGTTGGTTGATTTGTACAGGCAGGCAGGATTGCGAGCCGGACATCCGAAGGAAAAGCTAATTGTAGGTATGCACGCTTTTGGTTATGTAGCAGAAAATAGTAAGCAGGCTGCAGATGAAATGTATGAAGGATATAAAATTGCCATGTCGGGCAGCATTGCCAAAGACCGCAATTTTCCACCAGTAACAAGGCCACGATTTGATGAACAGGCCGGTAAGCTTGGCGCCTTTTTATTGGGTAGCCCACAGGATGTTGCTGAAAAAATAATTCGTCACAGCAACGCATTAGGCGGCCTTACCAGGGTAAATTTTCAAATGGATACGGCAAACCTTCAACACGAAAATTTAATGAAGGCAATTGAACTGATTGGCAAAGAGGTAATACCGTTAGTAAACTGAACAAGCACTATCCAATTCCATCCACAATCATTTCTTTATTGATCTTTTGAACAAGTCCCTGTAATACTTTACCAGGGCCGGCTTCAGTGAAATGCGTTGCACCATCAGCAATCATCTGCTCAACAGATTGTGTCCACATAACGGGGCCGGTTAACTGCGCAACAAGATTAGCCTTTATTTCATCTGGCTCTGTAACAGCTATCGCCACCACGTTCTGGTAAACGGGACATAATGGTTTTTTGAATGCAGTTCTTTCTATTGCATTTGCCAGTTCCTCTCTTGCAGGTTGCATAAGAGGCGAATGAAATGCACCGCCCACCGGTAGTATTAGCGCACGCTTTGCCCCTGCGGCTTTCATAAGCATACATGCATCCTCAACTCCTTTTTTGCTACCTGATATTACCACCTGGCCAGGGCAATTATAATTTGCGGCCACAACAATTTCATGTTCAATCCCTGCAGAAATCTCTTCTACTTTTTCATCACTTAAGCCGAGTATAGCAGCCATAGAAGAAGGATTGGCTTCACAGGCTTTTTGCATGGCTTTAGCTCTTATTGAAACCAGCAATAAAGCATCTTCAAAAGAAAGACATTCATTAGCAACCAGCGCAGAAAACTCTCCCAGTGAATGACCTGCTACCATATCGGGGCGTGATGTTGCCAGCGTTTTAAACGCAGCAACTGAATGAAGAAAAATCGCAGGTTGTGTTACGCTTGTCTGTTTTAATTCTTCAGCCGTTCCTGAAAACATAATATCTGAAATTCTAAAACCGAGTAATTCATTTGCTTTTTCGAATATATATTTCGCCGCTTCATAGTTATCGTAAAGATTTTTGCCCATGCCACTAAACTGTGAGCCTTGCCCTGGAAATATATATGCGTGCTTCATAGCAGATATTTATTTTCTTTTAATTAGATCCGCCTGTATAAGGCTTATGAATTCACTTCTTGTTGGTTGCTTCTCAAACTCTCCGCAAAAGGCAGAAGTGGTGGTGACCGAATTTTGTTTTTGTACGCCCCGCATCATCATGCATAAGTGCTCCGCTTCTATTACAACTGCAACGCCTAACGGGTTTAAGGTTTCCTGGATCGCATCAAGAATTTGTGTAGTCAGCCGTTCCTGCACTTGCAGTCTTCTTGAAAAAATATCAACAACACGTGCAAGCTTACTTAGGCCAGTGATCCAGCCGTTTGGAATATAGGCGATATGTGCTTTACCAAAAAAAGGTAACATATGGTGTTCGCACATGCTATACAATTCTATATCCTTCACTATGATCATTTCATTTATATCCTCATGAAATTTTGCAGAATTTAAAATATCCTTTGCATTTATTCCATATCCCTGTGTGGCAAATTGCATTGCCTTTGCAAGCCGTTCAGGTGTTTTTAAAAGGCCTTCCCTTTCAGGATCCTCCCCGATAAGTTTAATAGCATCCTTATAAGTTTTTATTAAGCCATTGGTAACGTCGGCATCGTATTCTTCTGTTTTTTTATAAGACATGAAAATAATTTTTTTAATAGTAAGATTAAATTGCAGGGTATTCTACAAAATTACGCGGGGTTTCGTATAAGCGAATCTGCAAATCAAGATTGTTATTTATTTTCTCACGCATAATGTTATAAATAACTATAACAATATTTTCTGCCGTTGGGTTCAGTTTCGAAAATTCAGGAAGATCCATGTTCAGGTTTTTATGATCAAATTTCTCAATCACATATTCATTTATAAGATCACTGAGCGTTTTAAGATCAATTACATAACCTGTTTCCACATCAGGTACGCCAGTAACCTTTACTTCCATTTCATAATTGTGCCCGTGATAAGATGGATTATTGCATTTACCAAAAACGGCCTCATTTTTAGCCGAATCCCACGATGCATTATGTAAGCGGTGAGCAGCATTAAAATGCTCTTTTCTATAAACAGATACTTTATTCATATTTAAAATATTTCCAGGGATCAGTCACCAAAATACTCGACAAATATCCGCGGGGTTTCATAAAGCTTGATGCAATGTAACTTTACAGGCTGTGGTAAATGAGGAAATAACTGTTGCCAGATTGCCTTTGCAAGATTTTCTGTTGTACACATTTTATCTTTTAAAAATTCAACATCCACATTTAAATTTTTATGATCAAGCTTATCAAGAACAAATTGTTTAATAAGCAGGCTTAAAATTTTTACATCAAACAAAAATCCTGTGTCTTCTACGACTTCGCCTTTTATAGTAACATACAATTCATAATTATGCCCATGCCAGTTTTCATTGGCACATTTTCCAAAAACAACTTCATTCTTTTCCTTGCTCCACCCGGGGTTATACAATTTATGTGCAGCATTAAAATGTTCAATCCTTGTTAAATACACCATTACTCTTCAAAAATTTTCGCAAAGGTAGGTTCAGAAAATTAAAATACGATAGCGAAGTACGAGATTTGCAGAATGGACTTATTAATAGTCGCGGCAACAAAATTTGAAATAGCGCCGTTTCTTGCAACTGATTATACTGCGGATGTGCTCATTACCGGCGTTGGAATACCCGCAACAATTTTCAACCTTCAACAAAAATTAGCACAGGAAAAATATGACCTAGTAATACAAGCAGGCATTGCAGGCACTTTTAATGAACACTTTGAAAAAAGTAAAGTAGTAATTATTGAAGAAGACACCTTTGCAGATATAGGAGTTGATGAAAAAGGAAAATTCAATACACTGTTTGAAATGGGTTTTGCTGATGAAAATGAATTTCCGTACAAATCGGGATGGTTAAAGAATGAACACGAAATACTTAAAAAAATAAATGTGCCTCTTGCTAAGGCAATCACAGTGAATAAAATTACCGATGATAAAAATCATTTCAGAAGTTTGGTTGATAAATACCATGCAGAAGTGGAAAGCATGGAAGGCGCTGCCTTTCACTACATTTGCCTGCTGCAAAAAGTAAACTTTTTGCAGCTCAGGAGCATTTCAAATATAGTAGGTGAACGCAATAAAACTAAATGGAAATTGAAAGAAGCCATTGCTTCTCTCAATACCGAATTGCAAAAATTAATTTCAAAGTTTAATTAATGATGAATTTTACATTGGGGTTTTCGCCCTGCCCAAACGATACGTTTATTTTTGATGCCCTTGTGAATAATAAAATTGATACCCAGGGAATAGAATTTACAGTAATGCTCGAAGATGTTGAAACGCTTAATGAAATGGCTCTTAAAAGCAAACTGGATTTTACAAAGATCAGTTATGGCGTATTGCCAAATATATTGAAGGATTATAAGGTGCTGAATAGTGGTAGTGCGTTAGGAACCGGTGTGGGGCCGCTTCTTATTTCAAAAAAACCGATTTCATTTGAAGATGTAAATGATTGCACAATCGCTATTCCCGGAGAGAACACTACTGCGCATCTTCTTTTTTCCGTCGCTTTCCCTGGTGCAAAAAATAAAGTTTTCAAAAGATATGATGAGATAGAAAATTTTGTATTGGCTACCGGTGAAAATAATTTAGGTGTTATTATACATGAAAACCGCTTTACTTATGCGGCAAAGGGATTGTATAAGATTATAGATCTCGGGAATTATTGGGAAAAAAAAACAGGCTATCCTATACCGTTAGGTGGCATTGTTGCCAATAAGAGAATAGATGAAAATTTAATAAATATAGTAGATGGTCTTGTAAAGCAAAGCATTAAATATGCTTTTAGGAATTATCCGGTTATTCCCGATTTTGTTCAACAAAATTCACAGGAAATGGATATTGAAGTTATGAAGAAGCATATTGACTTATATGTAAATGATTATTCAATAGATCTTGGAGACGCCGGAAAGTCTGCTATTCACAACTTAATCAATGTTTTTATAACAACAAATAAATCACTACAAAAAGGAACTATAGAAAGGGAACAGGAAATGTTTGCCGGAGGGTAATATTTTATTCAGCACTCAAGGCTTTTTTATAAACTTCAATACATCTTTCCCTTGCCTTTTTGTGGTCAACCATTGGCTTTGGATAGGTAAATTCCTGGAATTCAGGTACCCACTCTTTAATATATTCTAAATCTTTATCAAATTTTTTTGTTTGAAGTTCAGGGTTAAATATTCTGAAGTAGGGAGCCGCATCGCAGCCGCTGCCAGCAACCCACTGCCAGCCTCCATTATTAGCGGCAAAATCATAATCGAGTAATTTTTCAGCAAAATAGGCTTCTCCCCATCGCCAGTCAATAAGTAAATCTTTACATAAAAAACTTCCGGTGATCATACGTACCCTGTTATGCATAAACCCGGTTTCATTTAGCTGCCGCATTCCCGCATCTACAATAGGATAGCCGGTTTGTCCCTGGCACCACCTTTGAAATTCTTCCTCATTATTACGCCAATTTATATTATCGTAAGCTGGTTTAAATGCCTTGTGATGGCCAATATGCGGGAAGTGCCAAAGGATTGACATATAAAATTCGCGCCATATTAGTTCATTTAAAAAAGTATTGTTCAGTTTTTTCGCCTTTGCTATCTCCCTCCTTATACTCACTGTACCAAACCTTAAATGGATGCCTAATCTCGATGTTCCACCTTTAAGCGCAGGGAAATCACGGGTCTTGTTGTAATTTTCTATTCTTTTATCAGAAGGGCTATCTGAAGGAATTACCTGCTCCTTTTCTTCAAAACCCATTGAACTGAGCGATGGAATATTGGTTGATGAATGTTTATAAAAGTTTTTTAAATATTTTTTACACGGATAAGGTTTTATATAAAAATCTGTGAGAGTATCCTTCCATCTTTTGCTATACGGCGTATAAACCGTGTATGGCTTACCGTCATCCTTAAGTACTTCATCTTTTTCAAAAATTACCTGGTCTTTAAAGGTTTTAAACTCAGTATTTTTCTCTTGTAAAATTTTTTTTATAATATCGTCTCTTTCTATTCCATACGATTCATAATCGTGATTAGTAAAAACTATGTCAACTTCATAATCAGCTAATAATTGCTCAAAACTTTGCTCAGGCGTTCCATAAAAAACCCGAAAACCAGATTTGAATTCGTAGAGTTCCTTTTGAACATTTACTAAAGTGTCTCTAATAAACTCTACCCTTTTATCTTTCTTTTCTTCAAGCTTATCAAGGATATTGGTGTCGAAAATAAACACAGACAATACTGGTAAACCGGATTTTAATGCATGGTATAAACCTGCATTATCATCAAGCCTGAGATCACGCCGAAACCAAAAGATGTTTATTTTTTCCATGTAATCTTACCTCTCTAGGAAGGAGTAATAACATTTTTTCCTTTAAATGGTTTGGAGGATTCGGCTATAAATTTTCTTTACTGTTGAATTTGTAAAATTCTTATTTCTGAAACTTTTCACCCAGCGAATGTGATAAATCGAATTAGTAAGAAAGCATTCATCTGAATCAAGCAGATCGTTTTCAGTGAGTTTTTTTTCAACAACGTTATAATTTTCCAAACTAAATTTTTCTAATATCCACCGCCGCATAATACCTGCTACACAACCTTCGGATAATGGTGGTGTTATTATTTCATTTCCTTTCACAATAAATAAATTGGCGATAGCTGTATCACAAATTCTTTCAAATGAATTGAGTACAATACAATCATTCACCTTGTTTTCTTTTGCATATAAGCCGGCCATGATATAAGGCAGGTAATTATTAGATTTAAGATGGGAAAAATTATCACAGCTTTTTTTTGCGTCGGGAAAAAAATCTATTATAACGCCATTCTCATTCAGTTGCCTGTTATCAATAAGTGCCCACGATTCGATAATATAATTTGGGAAAAGATTTTCAGGATCAAATATTCCTCCCTTGCCACGAATAATCATCAGGCGGATACGTGAAACTTCATTGTGTTTGTTTTTTATACACAGCTCTTTAATTTTTTTTAAAATAAATTCCTGATTGAAAGCCTTTGGTACATCAAATTTTAAAAGAGTAAGGCCGCTAAATAAACGTTCAAAATGAAAGTCTTCATTTATAATCTTTCCTTTAATACTTTTCATGGTTTCAAACAATCCATCTCCATATCTAAGTCCCCTGCTTGAGGGCGATATTACTGGTGAATCATTATTGTAAAACTTATTATTAAATATAAAAAACTGCTCATTCATAAATGAAGTATAATAGAGCAAAAATAAGTTTATGATCCTGGTAAACAGAACTCAAATCCTGTCCTTCAATTTTGTGGAAATAGATTGTGCCCAATGAGTTGCCAATCAGCGAAAGAATAAAGTCCTTAACTCTAGTGGAATATAATTAAGGTAAAAGTCGTAAAATTAAAAGGAAGAATTACAATTGTTCATCAAGTAATTTGTTCTTAACGGCAAACATAATAAGGCCCGCTGTACTTTTAGCGCCTGTTTTTGTTTTGAGCTTATCCCTTATAGCTTCAATAGTGCGGGGGCTTAGTTCAACCACTTCTGCTATTTCACGGGTACTTTTTTCCTCGCACATAAGGCGAAGTACGGTGATCTCTTTTTCGCTAAGCGTCGCATCTTCTTGCTGGAGTTTTATAGAAGAAACCGGTGTTTTTTGGCGAAGATTATTCAGAAGCGCTTTATTGGTTAAAGAATTAAAATAAAATTCCTGTTCATGGCATGTTTTAATAGCCTCATAAATTATTTCCGAATCTGATGTTTTGGTGAGATAGCTATTTGCTCCCAGCTCCATTAATTTGGTTATCATACTCTGGTCGTCCATCATAGTAAGCATGATTATTTTAATATCAGGATATAATTTCTTTATTTCAGGAAGCGTGGCAATACCGTCCATTATGGGCATTTGAATATCTAGCAGGACCACATTCGGCTGAATACCCTTCAGCAGATTTAAAAGATGAGAGCCGTTATCTGCTTCTGCGATTATTTTTATATCTTTTTTTGGAGAAAGAGCTGTAATAACTCCGGCACGGTAAAGCACATGGTCATCAGCGATTATTACATTTATAACATCTCCCGTTTCTTGTTTCATGGGTATTGTGGAATTTTATTTTGAACACTTACAAAAGTCTGCTATTATTATTGCAAATAATACGAATTATTACCAAATTATTACTATAGTAATAATACGTATAAATAGAGTGAATTAGCGGACAATAGATAAATTATAAGGGAATAGAGAAAGAACATATTAAGCAGATTAGTACTTAAAAAATTAAGTGAGCAGAAACGAGAAGGCTTATGGAAGATCAAATACGCGGTGAAAAAATAAATACGTATTCGCCATTTATATTACTACAATTGATTTGAGTAAAATAAAAAGAAGCCATTTAAAATTACACTTCTTCCTTTTTATCATTGCCGGATTCTGAAAAGATCTGACCAATTTTATGCATCAGGTCGCTTACCGGCCCTTCCATCTTGTTGGTAGAATCATCAACAGTATTATCTTTTATATAATTGCCTAACTGCAAAGCCGGATCGAGATATAATAAAATATTATGGCGCTGGCGGGTTAGAAGATCCTTCACGTCGCTGTCCTGGGATTTTTCATACAGGCTTTCTTTTAAAACACTAATTGTTACAGTTCCGATTTCCTGGAGCTTATCATTAGCATCATTAATTGGAGTGCCACTAATGGCTGCAATTTTTGCTATTATAGAATCCTTATTTTCACCAAAAACGGATAATAGCAAATTGCCGGCATCCATATTCAAAACATCCCGGTTCTTTTCATCAATACGGGTGAAACTATATAAACCCGTAAGCACTGCGGGAATTGCAAGTTGATAAAACTTATCAGAGGACTTATCAGCATCAATTAGTTTGCCGGTATCAGGATTTATTTTTTGTAGTTCTTCAACATTCAATTTTTGCTGAACGCTTTCTACCAGGTTACTTGCCATAGATTATAAAACTATAAATAATAAAAAAGAGCTATTTTTTCTTTTGACTTTTTGGAGCAAAAATGGCGAACATTCTTTTGCCTTCAAGCTTCGGCATACTTTCAAGCGTGCCCGCCTCTACAAGGCGTTCTGCAAACTTCAGTAATAGTAATTCGCCTCTTTCTTTAAACATTATCGCTCTCCCTTTAAATTGAACGTAAGCTTTTACTTTATTGCCGTCTTTTAAAAAATTTTCGGCATGTTTTGATTTAAAATCAAAATCGTGATCATCTGTATTTGGGGTAAAGCGTATTTCTTTCACCTCGGAAATTTTGCTTTTCGCCTTCATCTCTTTTTCTTTCTTCTTCTTTTCGTAAAGAAACTTGTTGTAATCGATGATCTTGCATACAGGTGGGTCGGCTTGCGGGGAAATTTCAACCAGGTCAAGCCCCTGATCATTTGCCATTTTTTGTGCTTCCAAAATAGGATAGACACCTACTTCTACATTTTCTCCAACCAATCGTACACTAGGTACTCTTATCATGTGGTTAGTGCGGTGTTCCTGTTGCTGTTCTTTTTTAAAACGTGGATTAAATGCGCCTCTTGGCTGCCTGGGTGGAAATGCCATTAATTGATTTTAGTTTAAAAAATTGTTTCTTATTTTAAGCTTGCAACTCAGTAGCTGCGTTAAATACTTTTTTATTTTTTACTTCGTATTGTATCATTTCTATAAGCTCTGGCAAGGTCTTCACTCCTTCATCACCTTTACCCTGCCGCCTTACTGAAACTTTTTCTTCATGCACTTCTTTTTCTCCTATAATCAACATTAAAGGAACTTTTGCTAATTCAGTATCTCTTATTTTCTTGCCGATCTTTTCGCTCCTATCATCTATTTCAGCACGAATATCATTATTTTTTAATTCAGATAAAACATTTTGGGCATAAGAAATGAATTTATCACTTATAGGCAAAATTTTTACCTGCACAGGTGTGAGCCACATAGGAAACTTCCCTGCACAATGTTCTGTAAGCACTGCGATAAATCTTTCCATGCTTCCAAAAGGGGCCCGGTGTATCATAACCGGCCTGTGCCTGGCATTGTCTTCTCCAATATATGTTAAGTCAAAACGCTCCGGCAAATTATAGTCTATTTGATTAGTTCCTAATTGCCACTTACGTCCAATGGCATCACGAACCATAAAATCAAGTTTAGGCCCATAAAAAGCAGCCTCGCCATATTCTATTATTACATTCTTCAATCCTTTTTCTTCAACCGCTTCAATAATAGAGCTTTCTGCAATCGCCCAGTTTTCATCACTGCCTATATATTTTGATTTATCTTCTTTATCTCTTAATGAAATTTGCGCTATGTATTCAGTAAAACCCAGCGAATCAAAAACGTTCAATACCAGGTCGATTACTTTTTTAAATTCATCTTTTACCTGGTGAGGCATACAAAATAAATGTGCATCATCCTGGGTAAATCCTCTCACCCTCGTAAGCCCATGCAATTCCCCGGATTGTTCATAGCGATAAACAGTCCCAAACTCTGAAAGCCTTAATGGTAAGTCCTTATAACTTCTTGGAGATGATTTATATATTTCGCAATGATGCGGACAGTTCATTGGCTTCAGAAAAAACTCTTCTCCTTCTACCGGAGTTTTTATTGGCTGAAAGCTATCCTGCCCATACTTCTCATAATGGCCGCTTGTAACATATAAGCTTTTCGAACCAATGTGCGGAGTAATCACCGGAAGATAACCGGATTCTATTTGTTGCTTCTGTAAAAATTGCTGGAGCCTTTCCCGAAGCATGGTTCCCTTGGGCAACCAAAGGGGCAGGCCTGCACCTACTTTTTCAGAAAAAGTAAATAACTCCAGCTCCTTACCTAATTTTCTATGATCTCTTTTTTTGGCTTCCTCTAAAAAAACCAGGTATTCATCCAGCTCTTTTTGATTGGGAAATGAAACACCATAAATACGGGTAAGCATTTTATTCTTCTCATCACCTTTATAATAAGCGCCGGCAATATTGGTAAGCTTTATTCCTTTGATGCCACCTGTTGATGGTATGTGTGGCCCCCTGCATAGATCGGTAAAATTGCCCTGGGTATAAAAAGTAATATTGCCATCTTCAAGGCCATTCAATAAATCCAATTTGTATTCATCACCTTTTTCTTCAAAATATTTTATGGCATCGGCTTTCGAAATTTCTTTTCTGATAAACAGGCTATTTTGTTTCACCAGCTCTTTCATTTTATTTTCCAGCTTCTCAAGATCTTGTTCTGAAATTTGCATATCACCCAAATCCATATCATAATAAAATCCTTTTTCTATCGGAGGGCCTACCCAGAACTTTACACCGGGAAAAGAATTTTCAACTGCTTCAGCCATAAGATGTGCCGACGAATGCCAAAAAACTGACTTTGCTTTTTCATCATTCCAGGTAAGAAATTTGATTGATGAATCATTATTTATTGGGCGTGAAAGATCCCAGACTTCATCATTTATTTCTGCTGCTAAAATTTTTCTGGCAAGGCCTTCACTTATCTTTTTTGCAATATCAAATCCTGTTGATCCTTTGTCATACTGCCTCACAGCGCCATCAGGAAAAGTAATATTTATAGTTCCATTCACCCCGGCCATATTGTTCTTTAATTTTTTTTGAGATGCAAATTTAACGAAGTCTTAGACAAAGAAGCGATTCATTTGAATGATATGCTTTTAATAACATTTAATTTTGGATGAAAAAATTATCAGGCTCAATGAATCAAATTTTTACATCATTATTTTTATTGTTTTTGAGTTTTGCTTCGTTTGCTCAAAATCTTTCTCCTAGAAAGTACTCTTCAGAAATTACGACTTCAAATAAAAAGGCCAACCCAATTAATTTTAATGGCCAATGGAAAGGTGGCTTTAATGAAGCCAGCTACGGCTTTTCAGGCATGGATGGTAACGATATTGATTATGTTTTAGAGCTTGATACCCAGGGTCCCAATGTGTCAGGATATTCTTATACTTATTTCAGGGAAGGCGCCAAAAGATATTATACCATTTGTAAATTAACTGGTTCGCTTAACAGAACAACTAATGAAATAACTGTAACGGAAATTGAAAGAACCAAATTTAATACGCCACCAAATTTCCAGAATTGCTTTCAAACCCATAAGCTGCATTATGTACAGGACAGTGCAGATGTTGAAATGCTCAAAGGTACATGGGTGCCAGCCCCCAATCAAACAGGAAATTGTGGGTACGGAATTACGCTTCTTTCCCGAAGGATTATAAAAAAATTACCAATGGTTGCCACTTACACCGAGAAAAAAACTGATAAAAAATTAGTTCCAAAAAACCAGGTGGTCACCACAAAAAAAAATATTTCAAAGCCTGGAATTCCATCAACTGTAAAACTTAAAATTGAAAAACCGAAATCGGTAGTAAAAAATAATACTATTGTAAAAGATACAATTGTAACAAACCCTAAGATTGAAAAACCGTCGATTTCAACATACCCTGTTTCAGATTTTAAATTGCGCCGAAAAGATATAATAAAAACTATTTCTATTACCAATGAGACTTTTAAAATTGATTTTTATGATAATGGAGAAATAGATGGAGATTCCATTTCTGTATTTTATAATGGGAAAATTGTTTTATCCCATCAAAGATTAACAGATAAACCCATTTCTCTTAAGCTGGGGCTTGATGATGATATCGGTGAAAATATAGTTACCATGTATGCTGACAATTTAGGCACCATACCTCCAAACACAGCTCTAATGATTGTAACAGATGGAGACAAGAGATATGAAGTGAGAATAACTTCTGATACTGAGAAAAGTGGCAGCGTATTATTTATTCATAAGAAACAATGAGTACATCATCTCTTTCCCGTTTTATAAGCCCACCACATCAATACAAATTGAAATGGAAAGAGTCTTATCCAGGCAACCCATTCCGGGAAACAAAAATTAGCAGAAACGCAGCCCTTTAATTGGATCATATAAATATGGGCAGGAATAAAAGCGGTCAGTAAAGTAATGGTGAACCACATAGCTATTTTCCTGGTTGATGAAAATATCATCAATACAGAACAACAAATTTCCAAAAGCCCGCTTGTATAATTAATCCCTTCTTTAAATGGAAAATATGGAGGAATGAGGGACAAATAATTTTGAGGATGCCAAAAATGATTGATGCCCGCACCTACATAAAAAAAGCAAAATATGAAGAGGTTGATTTTTTTTATCAATTGTGAAATTTAGAATTTGAAATTCCATGTTACTGAAGGAATAACCGGGAATAATGAAACTTGTTTTGCCTGAACTTCCAAAGTGCCATTGTATGGATTTCCATTTTGATCGAAATAAATGAAATAAGGATTTTTTCTGCTATAGATATTATACACGCTAAATACCCATTCGCTTTTCAATTTTCTTTCGGGATGTTTTTTGGGGCTATATGTGGCTGCAAAATCAAGCCGGTGATATGATGGCAACCTGTATTCATTTATTCGGCTATACTGTTGCGTTAGTATTCCGTCGTATATGTAAAAACGCTGAGGCAAAGTTGCGGCATTTCCTGAACCAAAAATAAATGTGCCTGATAATTTCCATTTACGGGATAATTCATAGATTCCTACCAGGGAAATATCATGTCGCCTGTCGTACTTGGCAGGATATTGCTCTCCTGAGTTTAACCCGGGGAATTTTCTGAAAGTCCAGCTAAGCGTGTATCCCAGCCAGCCTGTTAACCTGCCTTTTGTTTTATTAATAAAAAGTTCAGTGCCATAACTCTTCCCTCTGCCGAATGTAAAAAAGTTTTCTGTGTCCTCAAGCGTTGCAGGTGTATAGCCTTCTTGATATTCTATCTGGTTTTGCAAATCTTTATAATAAACTTCCAGCGATGTTTCATACGTGTTATCATTAAAATTTTTGAACAAACCCAGGGCATACAACCAGCTTATTTGGGGCTTTACTTTTATCGTGCTTGGCACCCAAATATCTGTTGGCAAAGTTGTACCGGCGTTACTTACCAGGTGAATGTATTGAAGGTTTCTTGTAACTGCAGCTTTTATAGAAGTCTCATCGTTAAGCGCATAACGAATTGTAAACCTGGGTTCAAATCCGAAATATGTTTTTACCGGCTCGCCCTTTTTATATACTGTACTATCCAACCTGTTCCCGTTAGCATCAGTTGTATAAATTTTGTATTTACCTATTTGCTGAAAAGCACTTTCACGGATACCTACGTTAATTTTTATTTTATCACTTATGTCCCAATCATCCTGGATATAAACTGCGCCTTCATGTGAATATTTTTGTTGGGCATTATTTGGCATAAACTCAACACTATCCTGTTTACCGGTAAGAACTGAGGGAGTAAACGTATGGTAAGTATAAAGCGCTCCGAATTTTACTTTGTGATTTGTAAATGGATACAAATCAAAATCCTGCTTTACATTCCAATCTTTTATCCCAGACCTGAGATTTATTTCAAAATTATTCTGGTTAGCTCCAAAGTTGAAATTGTAATCATTATAAACTAACGTAGTATTAGAAAACAAGCGGTTATTAAATACATGGTTCCATCGAAAAGTTCCCGTGGAATTGCCCCAGGGAATATGTACGCTCAATGATTGCTTGCCATTCACAAAATCAAATTTATCCTTGCCAAAATAACCGCTCAGGTAAATGCGGTCCTTCTCAGAAAACTTATAATTGATTTTGGCATTAAGATCATAAAAATAATAACCTGACCCGCTAAATGAATTTGTCTTTTTTATAAAGGGTTTTACCAATGCATCTACGTATGTTCTTCTTGCCGAAATAATAAAGGAAGCCTTATTTTTTTTAACCGGTCCTTGTATGGAAAGACGTGATGCAATTAAACCAAGCCCACCTTCTACCTGGAAATTTTTATCGTTTCCTTCCTTCATCGCTATATCCAATACGCTGGATAAACGCCCGCCATATTGCGCAGGCATTCCACCTTTTATTAATGAAGTATTTTTAATAGCATCTCCGTTGAATATGGAGAAAAATCCAAAAAGGTGACCCGTGTTATACACAACTGCATCATCAAGCAGAATCAAATTCTGGTCAGGGCCTCCTCCTCTTACATACAAGCCCGAGCTGCCTTCGCCTGCACTTTGCACACCTGGCAAAAGCTGGATTGTTTTAAGTATATCAACTTCCCCGAGGAAAGCCGGAATAGATTTTATTTGATTAATAGAAAGATCGAGTTTGCCCATCTGTGCATTCTTAACATTAGCATCTCTCTTCCTGGAAGAAATAATAACTGCCTGCTCGGTAGTGATCTTTGGCAACATTTCAAAATTGAACTGCACGTTGCTTGTAAGATCAATTTTTTTGATTTGTGTGATGTACCCAACATTTGAAACAATAAATGTATAAATACCCGCCTTTAGTGATATTGAAAAAAAACCGTACGAATTGGAAGTAATTCCCTTTGATAAACCCTCTACTGAAATAGTAGAGCCTATCAGCGTTTCGCCGGAAAGTGAATCTTTGACATAGCCGCTTAATGTATATTTGCTTTGGGCAGATATAATAAGGGGAATTAAAAAAAAGGTAACGGATAATATCTTTTTCAATGGTGTTTTATAAACGACTACTTAAGTGTATCCTTTGTTTCTCCACAATTAAGCATAGACGATTTGTAATCAGGATGATTTTTTCCGAGATAAGGATTTATGATCTCTCTGGTAGTACTGAGCCAATTTCCTTCTTTATCTTCTCCAAAAGCCATAGGGCAATTTTGCCAGTATAAATTCTGCCCTTCATAGCCGATGGTTTTTAAAAATGGATATAAATTTTCTGATACCATTCTAAAATCCTGCCGCATTTCAGTAATATTATTTTCCCTCAGAATAGCTTCTGCATTAGCTTTTATGTCGCTGATTTCCTGTCGGGCTGATATTAAAATTTGAGAATCTTCTTTTTCAAGAGAACTAAGTTTTAGACTATCGATAGTAACAATAAAATTTTGCCCTTCGTTTTTCACCTTAAAAGTATCTGCCTCTACAAAAGCATCTTTCATTGCCATATAAGCGCTGACAGCATTGGAAATATTTTGATTAAATTCCGGAGTGTGTTTACCTATTTTTATTGCTTCCTGCTTTGGTTCTGATATGGTTTTTTCCGTTTTAAAAAAAAGCCACCATGCTCCTAATAAAATCGCCGCTAAAAAAACAATTGCTAAAAAACTTTTCATCCTGTTATTTTCCGGCGAAGTTAATACATAAACATTCAAGGCTTTGCCATCTGGCTGCTAATATTGCGCTTCATACATGAAGAAGTATAAATATTCTTTGTTTTGTTTATTTTACAATACTCAATTAACTGTTATGGAGAATTCGCAAAAAGAATACGTAATACTGCCGCTACCTAAAACTATTGATGAAGTAATAAGCCAACTGCAGCTAATAATAGACCATTCAATAGCAACAAAAAATTGCGCAGGCTATTTTGCCGTTCTATATCATAAGGTAACTTGTAAGATAAAAGAATGTATTTCGCAGAAAGACTTTGAAGACGGGGCAAGAATGGAGCGCCTCGATGTAATATTTGCCAACCGCTATATTGATGCTTATAACTCCTGGATCAGCAAAAAAACAACAACAGCATCCTGGAAAATAGCTTTTGAAGCAGCTACAGACAATATTCTTGTATTGCAACATTTGCTGACAGGGATGAATGCACACATAAATCTTGATCTTGGGATTGCTTCAGCAAGTGTGATGGAGGGATTTGCATTAGACGATATTCACAATGATTTCAACACAATAAATAATGTGCTGGGAGCGATGATAAATAATATGGAAGACTGCCTTACTAAAGTAAATCCCCTGATGGGATTATTGCATTTGAATTGGTTTAAGTATGATGAAATGTTGGTGCAATTCAATATGATAACTGCCCGGGACCATGCATGGAAATTCGCAAAAGAAATAAGCGAAAAAAGAGGGAGCGCTTTTAATGATTGTCTTGCTGCAAGAGATAAGCGCATTGCTGTGTTAGGAAAAATAATAGCTACGCCAAAAGGAATTCTATTAAAAACCATTGTGAAGCTAATCAGGCTCTTTGAAAAAAAGGATGCGGGAAATGTGATGGAATTTTTAGGCGCCTGAAAAAAGTTTGAAACCGGGATTCACCAATTCACCAGATCCATGCTCATAATTTTATTTAATGATACCAGCAATCCTTCTAATCAGCGTCATGTTTTATTTGGTGGTTAGTTTTTGATTCATCAATTTCGGTCAATTTTATATGGATATTTCATTTGAGAATACAGAGATCGCGTTTGAATACAAGACTGATAAAGAACTCAGGAAAGCAAAATTTCTTTTTGCATCAATGGCAATAGATTGGCTGGTAAAGCTTGGAACGAGGTTTACTCCATGGATCATTAAATCAGGATTGCCTGTAAAAGGGTTAATAAGAAAAACAATTTTTAGCCAATTTGTAGGGGGAGAAACTCTTAGTGAAACATCCAAAGTGGTTGATAAACTCAGCGGGTTCAATGTGAAGGTAATACTTGATTATGGCGTTGAAGGAAAAGAAGGAGAAGAGAATTTTGATGAGGCGACAGATAATTTTATTAAAGTAATTAAATATGCTGCATCCCAACCAAATATACCTTTTATAAGTGTTAAGCTCACAGGCTTTGCGAGGTATGAGCTATTACAAAAATTAGATGAGGCCGCAAATTACCATGATACAATTAATGGCATTCCTGCAATCGGCGTTTTATCCAAAGAAGAAAATCTTGAATGGCAAAAGGTGGAATCGAGGCTGGAAAGAATTTGTGAAGCTGCAAAGATTAGTAACACCGGGGTTTTAATAGATGCAGAAGAAAGCTGGATACAAAACCCGGTAGATGCGCTTACCGTGAAAATGATGATGAAGTTTAATGTGCAAAAAGCTATCGTTTATAATACAATACAATTGTATCGCCATGACCGCCTCCAGTTTTTAAAAGATAGTTTTAATTTTTCCATCAATAATAATTTCATAACAGGCTTCAAACTTGTAAGAGGAGCCTATATGGAAAAGGAGCGCAGGCGCTCTACTGAATTGAACTATTTATCTCCCATACAACCCGATAAGCAAAAGACAGACGATGACTATAATACCGCAGTCACATTTTGCATAGAACAGATGGATAAGCTTTACGCAATAGTAGCAAGTCATAATGAATCCAGTAACCTATACGCGGTGGAAATTATGGAGAAATTGCAATTGTCGTTAAATCATCTGCATATTCATTTTTCGCAATTATATGGTATGAGCGATAATATCACATTCAATCTTGCAAAAGCCGGTTGTCCTGTAAGTAAATATTTACCCTTTGGCCCAATTAAGGATGTAATACCTTATTTAATGCGAAGAGCCCAGGAAAATTCTTCGGTGAGCGGACAGACAGGACGTGAACTTGCATTGATAAAAAAGGAATTAAAAAGAAGAGCAATTCGCTAGTAAACAAGCTGATTTCATTGTACTCATAGTATTATTACGCCCCATATATATAGTATTACTACCTTAAAGAGTTTTATTATTTTACTTTATTTTTGAGGTGGTGAAAGCTTTCATAAGCTAAGGCTAATTTATTATAGCTGCCTACCAACTAACCGTATGAGTAAAATACTGCTCACATCTATTTTATTATCACTTTTTTATATCTCTCTTTCCCAGAGCAAAAGAATTGAGGCAGTTAAAACAGGCAAGTCAATCAAGATTGATGGTGATATGAGTGATGCTGCCTGGAAAGATGCTAAACCTATTACCGACTTTATAACTTCAACTCCCGTTTATGGAGAAACACCACAACAAACAACTTTCGTAAAAATCCTTTATGATAATGTAGCAGTTTATGTGTTGGCTCACATGTACACTGATCCCGCAAATGTACGTAAGCAATTAACAGCACGAGATGATATAGATTTTAAGGATGTAGATGTATTTAGTGTCGGGTTTGATACATACCACGATAAACAAAACGGATTTTTATTCCAGGTAACAGCTGCAGGTGTTCAGGGCGATGCAAGAATTTCAGGCACTATTGATAATACATGGGATGCCGTATGGGAAAGTAAAGTAAGTATGAAAAACGATGGCTGGATTGCTGAGATAAAAATTCCTTTTAGTGCAATCAGGTTTTCTAAAACTCCCTTTCAAACCTGGGGAATCCAATTTACAAGCTTTAGCAGGAAGACTAATGAAACTTCTACCTGGGCGCCAGATGATCCGGCTGTAAATGGAACAATTAATAAATGGGGCGAATGGAACGGCCTGCAAAATATTACGCCTCCTTTGCGATTATCATTTTTGCCTTACTTATCAGGAGGAATAAAGGTTTCACCGGTAGGTGCAAATAAGATAACAGAATATTCAAAAAGTGGTGGTATGGATGTAAAATATGGCATCAATGAAAGCTTTACACTTGATGCGACTCTTATCCCCGATTTTGCACAGGTGCAATCGGATAATATTGTCTTAAATCTTTCACCATTTGATATTAAGTTCACTGATTACCGGCCTTTTTTTACGGAAGGCACTGAGCTATTTAATAAAGCCGGAATTTTTTATTCCAGGAGAATTGGAAATACGCCATCAGGATCGTATGGTGTATTGCAATTAGCAACAGCTGCACCAAATTATACAATTATAAAAAATCCTGGGATAACAAGACTTTACAACGCAACTAAATTTTCAGGAAGAACTAAACATAATCTCGGAATAGGAATTTTAAATTCTTTGACCGTGCCGATGTATGCAGAAATCAGGGATAATTCGAAGGATTCAACATTCCGCGTATTAACAGAACCATTAACCAACTATAATATTATTGTACTTGACCAGGCCTTAAAACACCGCTCATCTATAACATTTACAAATACTAATGTACTGCGAAAAGGCAATAGTCGTAATGCTAATGTTGCAGCGCTGGATATTTCTCTTTATGATAAAAAAAATCTGCACCAGTTTTTTATTGATGGATTATACAGCAATATATGGGGAAACGAGGGCAAGTACGATGGATACAAATCTGACATAAGGTTTAGAAAAGTAAGCGGTAAGTTTCAATACAACATTAATGCTGCTGTAATTTCCGATACTTATGATCCAAATGATCTTGGTTTCTTAAGAAATAATAACCAGTTTAATTTTGGAACCACATTTAGCTATGTAACTTTTAAACCGTCAAAAAATTTCCTAAACCACCGATACGATATTGGCTTTATTAACCTGTATTTATATAATCCATTCAAATGGCAAAATTTTGTAACCAACTCAAGTGCCTCTTTCCTGCTAAAAAATTTCTGGGATATTACGGCAATTTTTCAAATGCAGCCTTACTGGTCAAATGATTATTTTGAACTACGCACACAGGGAAAATTTTTGAAAAGGGCGCCTGTTTACTATCTTGATATAAATGGTAGCACAGACAGCCGCAAGAAATTATTTGTAAATTATGATTTTGGATACGCAGAAACTCCGCTCCCAAAAGATCCATATTATAGTGGTACGCTTGGATTCAGGTATAGGTTTAGTGATAAATTTCAAATGAATATCGAAGCGCATGCTGAAACAGATAATATGAATTGGGGATATGCATATCGCGATGCAATTACGGGACAGCCTGTAGTAGGCACAAGAAAAATTAATACAGATTATTCAATTTTAGGAGGTACTTACAATTTTAATCCATTGATGAATCTTACAGTAAGAATGAGGCATTATTGGAGTAGGGTGCATTATGCCAATTTCTACGATATAATGGACAACGGCTACTGGAAAGACAGAGTTTTCGAAAACGGTCATGACGAAAATTTCAACACTTTTAATCTCGATGCATTTTATACCTGGAATTTTTTATTGGGAAGCCGGATTATTTTATCGTGGAAAAATGCGCTCGGCGCCGATGTGGACATCGATGGTTTGATAAACAGGACTTACACCAAAAACTTCACAACTATTTTTCATAATCCTCATTCTAACGAATTAACGCTCAAAATCATTTATTATATTGATTATTTAAATCTTCATAATAAGAAATTCCGGAGAGCAAATGACATTGCGAAATGAGAAACAGATAACAATTTCATTCACTGCAATTTTATAACCTGATTTTCTACCAATGCAAAAACAGTATCTGTTTTTTTAGGGACTATTTTATATAACCCTGTAAACATACTAAAAGCCGGTAGTACAGCATATTTGTTCGTGAAATAAAAACAAGGCAATTTAAAAGATTGTTTACCGCCCCCACTTACCCTTATTCCAGGATGAATATGCCCTGAAAAGGTGAATGCATCTACACTATCTTTTTCACAAACTGAAGCAATATCATGCGTGAAGCAAAAATTATTTATAGAATATTTTTGCTTAGCTAATTTAATAGTTGCCTCTTCATAAAACTTATTTGATAAAACATCATGATTGCCTTTTATAAGATGGATTTCAAGATCAGGCATATCATTTCTCCATTTCAAAAAGAAATCAATTTCCTTATTGGCATGACTATGAAACATATCACCGGCAATAATCAACTTAGAAGGCTTAAAAAATTGAATTTGAGAAAACAGTCGTTGAAGATCTTCTTTATAAATATCCTGCGGCACGCCAATTCCTGATTTTCTAAAATGCCCTGATTTACCAAAATGCAAATCTGAAAGGATCAATGCTTTTTCTTCTTCCCAATAAATACAGCGGGCGGGAGAAAGCCATAGCGTTTGTTTATGAAGAATAAATTTATATGGAGCGGTCAATTTTTTTTTGCAAAGATAAAAATCGGTGCATTAATATCTTTCAATAATTGATTGCAACGTTTTCTCAATATTAATTGTCGTATGGAAATGAAATATACAATTTTAATAACAGCGTTCTTTATTTTTTCAAGTTGCAATAAATCCAAAAATTGCACCGAAGTAACAGTCACATTAAGCGCCCCTTCATGTAGTAAGATTGGAATTGTTATAAATGGAATTAAATATCCTACAGATGACCTTCCTGCCCAATACGCAGTGGATGCGAAAAAAATATGTATAGAATATTCCTTTTTTGACGACTACAAACTTTGTCCTTGCTGTGGTGGAAAAAAAGTGCATGTGATAAGTATACATTGATAGGACTTACTTTTCCAGTTGCATCTGCATTTTCTTTACCCTATCCTCAAGCTTTTCCGAAGTAAGGTTTTCACGCATGCTATCAACTTTTATAGGGAAACAAAATGGTGTAAGCCTGTTAGGAAATGTAATGACTATTTTACTTTTCTGAATTCGCTCCAGCATATTTCTCAGGCGCTGCTCCTCCATCTGCTGTTCCATTACTTCATTATACGACTGCCTTAGTAATAAATTCCCGGGCTCATATTCTGAAAAAACATTAAAGAGGAGTGACGCTGATGATTGTAAATGTCTCGCCTTCTTCTGCTCCCCGGGAAAACCCTGGAAGATCAATCCCCCAATTACAGCAATATCCCTGAATTTTCTTTTAGCCATTTCAACACTGTTTAAGCTTCGTTGAATATCGGCTAATAAATTTTCGGGAGAAAAAAGTTCGTATGCATTTGTATCATCTAACGGTATAGGCTGATCGCTTAATAATTCAAATCCGTAATCATTCATTGCAAAAGAAAAAGTAATAGGTGTAATGCGGCTAATACGAAAAGCTAATATCGCAGCCATTGCCTCATGAACCAATCTTCCTTCGAACGGAAAAACAAAAAGATGAAAACCATCTTTTGTTTCTATATGCTCTATTAATAGTTCATTTTGTTTAGGGATGTGCGAAAGATATTCCTGTAGCTCAAAAAGAGGTCTTAAAACTTCAATTTCTTTTTCCTTTTTAATTTTGAATTTTGAATTTAAATCTCCTGCTTCATCAAACTTTTTTCTTAGCATGAATCCCAGGTTAGCTGATAACGGCATGCGGCCTCCCTGCCAACTTGGGATAATTGACTTTTTGGAATTTGACTTTCTTACAAGAGCGGTCATATCTTTTATCAGGGCAAACTCAAGTGTTCTGCCTGCCAAAGTAAAAACATCGCCTGGCTGAAGCCTGGCAATAAACCATTCCTCAATGACTCCAACAAAACCTCCACTTATAAATTTCACCTTCATCATCGGGTCGCTTACGATTGTACCGATGTGCATACGATGCCGCATTGCAATTCGCCGGTTATTAATTTTATAAAGGCCCTCAATAATTTCGATCTTTTTAAAATCATCATATTGTTGCAACGCAACTCCTCCGGCAGTTGCAAATTGAAGAATCTGTTGCCATTCATCTTCAGTAATATCCCTGTAGCAATAAGTTGTCTTAATTTCTTTAAAAATTTGTTCCGGGTAGAAACCATCTGAAATTGCCAGAGTACTCAAATATTGAATTAATACATCGAAACATAGTATCCGGGGATCTCTGCTTTCGATTAATTTTATTTCTGTGGCTTCCTTAAGCGCAGCGGCTTCCATCAGTTCAAGTGAATGAGTTGGCAAAAAATAAATTTTACTTACCTCGCCAGGCCGGTGCCCGCTTCTTCCCGCTCTTTGCAAAAATCGGGCAACACCTTTTGGCGAACCAACCTGTATAACGGTCTCGACTGGCCGAAAATCAACTCCTAGATCCAGGCTTGCGGTGCATACAACCGCTTTCAATTTTCCGGTATGAAGATTTTCCTCCACCCAAAATCTTAAATCCTGTTCAATACTACCATGATGGAGAGCAATCGCACCTGAAAGTTCAGGGCATGCTGTAAGTAATGACTGGTACCACATTTCACTCATTCCACGCGTATTAATAAAAATAAGTGTGGTAGTACTTTGCATTATTATCGGAATCACTTTCTCTACCAGCTTAATTCCAAGATGGCCAGCCCAGGGAAATTTTTCAATCTCATCAGGAAAAACAGATTCAATCTGAATTGGCTTATCAATTTGAGCCGTTACTGTTTCTCCAGTGGATCTCAGCCCGGGCCCCATTCTAAAGGAAACGGGGGATAGCAATACTTCCTTCGCCTGTGCCAGATTTCCAATGGTTGCACTTATACCCCAAAGGCTTAATTCTGCACTTTCAATGTTGGGTTTCGAATTGTAATCAAGGCTTACCAGTCTTGAAATTGCTAACTCTACCTGCACGCCACGCTTGCTTCCAAGAAGTTCGTGCCATTCATCAACTGCAATAATTTTTAATGATTTAAAAACATCAGGATAATTTTTTTGAGCAAGTAACAGGTGCAGACTTTCGGGTGTTGTTAAAAGCACCTCAGGCATTTGCCTTTGTTGTTTTTGTCTTTCACTTATACTTGTATCGCCATTCCGAATTCCAATTTTCCAATTCATGCCTAATTCACCTATTACTTCTTCCATGGCTCTCCCAATATCTTTTGCCAAAGCACGCAAAGGAGTGATCCACAAAAGCTGAAGATGTGATTTGTTTTTTGTTTTATAATCTTTTGGATGTTCATTTATAAAATCAATAATGGCTCCTAAAAAAACAGAAAAAGTTTTACCGCAACCTGTGGGCGCATTTACCAACCCTGATTTTTTATTAATTATGTGTTGCCACGTTTCTTCCTGGAAAGTAAATGGAGTATAGCCTTTGGAAGTAAGCCATTGATGAATGATTTTATAGCCTATACTTTTTTGCAGATCCACGAGTGGAATAAAATTTAAAAATATTTTTAAAGAATGTAAAAATTAATTCATTTTCCATACATATTCAGCATAGCTTTCAAATCTTCAATGGTATTTATTTCATCTACTGTTTTATCTTTTCTCCACCTGCTCATTCTCGGGAAACGTAAAGCCACCCCACTTTTATGACGATTACTCGCGGCTATGCCTTCGAAGGCAATTTCAAAAACCAGTTCAGGTTTTACCGTACGTACCGGCCCAAATTTTTCAATAGAATTTCTTTTTACAAAATTATCTACCTGCGCAAATTCCTTATCTGTTAAGCCTGAATAAGCTTTGGTAAATGATACCAACTTATCTCCATCCTTCACTGCAAAGGTATAATCAGTATAAAGGTTGCTTCTTCTTCCACTTCCTTTTTGCGCATAGATCATTACACAATCGATCGTTAGGGGATCAATTTTCCATTTCCACCAATCGCCTCTTTTCCTTCCAACTTTATAATCTGAGCTTTTTCTTTTCAGCATAATTCCTTCACTGTTCATATCTCTAGAAGTTTTTCTTAGTGCTGATAATTCATCCCAATTTGTAAAATCTATTGTTCCGGAAATCTGAATAGCATTATTTTTTATTGGCAGGATGATCTCTTCTAATTTATTTCTTCTTTCAATTAAAGATTTTTCCCGCCAGTCTTCGTAATTAAATTCCAAAAGGTCGTAAGCAAAAAAACAAATCGGCGCTTCATGCAATTGTTTTTTGCCAATATTTTTTCTCCCGATCCGTGTTTGCAAAACAGCAAATGGCAAAGGCTTTCCATCAATAGCAGGAATTATTTCACCATCAATCACAACACCATTAGGTAATAAATCTTTTAAAATGAAATACTCCGGAAATTTATCTGTCATCAATTCTTCACCACGGCTCCATACAAATATTTCATGGTTGCGTTTAATAATCTGTCCGCGTATACCATCCCACTTCCACTCAGCCTGCCAGTCGCCGGGACTTCCTAAAGTTTCTGGTTCTTCTTCCAATGCATAGGCAAGATAAAATGGATAGGGCTTTGAAAAATCGGTTATAGATGCTGACTCGCTCAAAAGATCATTGATGGAAGTTGTTACCGGGTCCCAGTTACCACTAATGCGATGCGCAATTACCGAAGCTGAAAGATCAACTGTTTTCGCTAAGGCATTTACTACTGTTTTTTGAGAAACACCAATCCTGAAACTGCCGGTTATAAGTTTATTAAAAACAAATCTCTCATCGCGGTTCATTTGATCCCAGCTATCAATAATAAATTTTTTTTTTATAGATTCATCCTGTTTTTCGATTGAGATAAAAGTTTTTAAATAATGTGAAAGGCTTTTATTAACCTGGCTAGATTGTTTTGTTTCGGGCAATAATAAGGCAAGTGTTTCCGCAAGATCGCCTACAGTATGATAACATTCATCGAAAAGCCATGAAGGATAATTTGTAATCTCTGAGCACCATTCACGCATGAGCCTTGAGTTTATTGCACGCCTCGGCCGGCGCCCGCTAAAAATTGCAATTACCCAAACCTTATCATCATCTGGAGCAGTAGCAAAATAATCGACGAGGCTTTGCAGTTTATCATTTGTTTTAGTAGAAGCACTTAACTCAGTTACAAGCCGGGCAAATAATTCTAATCCTGATGGCTCAATCTCATTGTTGCCAGAAGCTGGGAGGGCTTGAATTTTATTTATATTTTCGGTAATCATAAATTATGATTCAATTAAGTCTTCTTCCGAAGGAGTAGAAGCTGCTGTTTCTTCATCCTCATTTCCATATTGAGTTTTTACTTCTGCTGCGATAGCTATGTTCTGTTCATTAAGATATCGGCTGAATGTTGATTGAAAACCATGTGTAACGAAAACTCTTTCGGCGCCTGTTGCTTTCACTGATTGTAAAAGACCATCCCAATCAGCATGATCACTTAATGCGAACCCGGCATCTACATTTCTTCTTCTTGCGTTACCTCTTACCTGCATCCAGCCACTACACACACCCACTGAAAATGGCTGGAACTTTTTCATCCAGGAAGTTCCGTCTGCACTTGGCGGGGCTATTACTACTGACCCTTTCAATAATTCCTTTGGAGTTTCTTGTGTTATTCTCACGACAGGAGTAATATGCCAACCCGCATTTATTAATGTTTGTTGCATGTTATAAACGGCCCCGTGTGCGTATATGGTTTGAGTAGTTTCCTTTATGGCCTGTAATACACGTTGAGCCTTGCCCAGGCTATATGCAAGCAATACACTTGTTTTCCCACTCTCTTTATTTTTATTAATCCATGTTATGATATTGTCATAAATTTCCTGTTGTGGTTTCCATTTATAAATGGGTAAACCAAAAGTCGATTCAGTAATAAAGGTGTTACATTTAACCGGCTCAAACCTTCCACTAAGGCCATCATCTTCTACTTTATAATCACCGCTTATTACCCATACTTCATCATTTAATTCCAGCCTTATCTGTGATGAGCCAATAATATGCCCCGCGGGGAAAAAAGAGACTTTTACACCATTCAAATCAATTGATTCATTCCATTCAAGTGTTTGATAATTATTTTCTCCAAGCCTTAATTGGAGAATAGGCTTTGTATGTGTATGACACAGATAATATTTGTGGCCGAAATAAGAATGATCGCCATGGCCATGTGTAATGATTGCTTTTTCCACTGGCTTCCATGGATCTATGTAAAAATTACCTTTTTCACAATAAAGTCCTTTTTCAGTAAAAGAGATAAGATTAGGCATACTATCAAAAAAATTACAAATAGCCTGCCTCAATTAAAAGGCAGCAGAAAATACTATGGTAATAATTATATTTATTGTACTTCATTTGAATATTACAATTAAACAAGGAATTGAATTGATTACCGGTAGTTTAAATTTTAGACAATTTAATATAGTTTTCCACGAAACGCTTTTTCGAATTAGAGAAATTAGCTTTTGGTGCAATTTTTGCCCATTCGTGGAAGCATTATTCAACAATATCTAATTCCTTATTTTAAAACTATTTTCCCCAAAGAAGTATTTATTAAAATTTGCTGGCATTTAGCGGTCGTGTAATCTTTATACCTATCCGATACGTATGAATAACCATAATAATCATTATTGATAACCATTTCGAATCTACTGTTTTATGATGAAACTAAAACCTTTCTTTTCCAAAAAGGCTATTCCTTTCTTAATTTTTATTTCAATAATTTTTAATTTTCAGTATTCATTTGCCCAGCAATCACTCGTTAATGTGAATGGCTGGAATGCTTATGTTCACCTCCCCTGGGATTACAATGCAAACCCTACGGCTTCTTATCCTACTATCATATTTTTTCCCGGAACTGGTGAAGTTGGTTCTAATGCAAGCCTTGTACTTAAATATGGCCCCGGCGCATATATTGCCCAGGGATGGAATGGGAATGTAAAAATTGGGATTGACAGTGTAAAATTTATTGTGATTAGCTTACAACCTTCGGCTTTATGGCCAATTGAAAGTTATATAGATACAAGAATTCAGACATTAAAGAAAATGTATCGCATAGATGGCCAGCGGCTACATTTAACCGGCTTATCTATGGGTGGCTGGTGCTCCACTACTTATGTTACAGCAGATAAATATGGAGGCCCTTATACATATGCCAGCCAGATTGCAACAGTTGTTGACGTTACAGGCGTAAGGCCTGATGACAACCAGCCATATCCAAATTTGTTTGACAATTTTGCAAAATCAGGAGGCAGATTGCTTGGATTTGAACAGATAAATGACGGAAGGGATACTAAAACCCGTGTTGATCGTATGAACTATACAATTCCTAATTCAGGAATCTATGTTTCAACAAATTTTGGAGGAGGAGGGCATTGCTGCTGGCAGGAATTTTATGGAGGAAGCGGCACTTCGCCAGGCAATTTCTTATTAGACGGCATTAATCAAAATATTTATCAATGGATAGCAAGAAATCCCGCACCTACTGCTTCTAAATCGAATCAATCTCCTATAGCAAATGCCGGAATAGACCAGTCAATTGCTTTGCCTTCTAACATTGCTACTTTAAGTGGTTCCGGTACTGATCCTGATGGCTCGATTGCAGGCTATTTGTGGACAAAAATTTCCGGCCCTTCTTCATTCTCAATAAAAAAAGCGACTTCGGCCTCTACCACAGTTGGATCTATGATTCAGGGCGTATATTTATTTGAATTAAAAGTTACAGATAATAGTGGGGCAACAACGACAGATACAGTAAAAATAACAATAAATGCTGCCGGAAATATTTCTCCTGTTTCCAATGCAGGACCGGATAAATCAATCACCCTACCCAGAAATTATACAACTTTAACAGGGAGCGGAACAGATGCAGATGGTACCGTTATAAGTTATTTATGGACCAAAATCTTAGGACCTTCTTCGGGTAGTATTGTGAATGCAAATTTGCCTGTAATAGTGATTAATAATCTTGTTCTCGGTACTTACCAGTTTGAATTGAAAGTAACTGATAATCTTGGGGCGACTACAAAAGATACCATGCAAATTATTATGTATCCCGGGAAAACCAATTTGCCACCCACGTCCAATGCTGGCACTGATATAACAATAAGTTCTCCTCAAAACTCTGTAAAGTTAAATGGTAGCGGCACAGATCCGGATGGAACGATTACTTCCTATTTATGGTCCCAGGTTTCAGGTCCTGCAGCTAGTATTAAATCACCTACTTTAGCTTCTACATCAGTAATTAATATGATTTCAGCAGGAACTTATATTTTCAGGCTAAAAGTAACTGATGATGGTGGCGCCACAGGAACTAATGATATTACAGTAACGATAAGTCTTACAGCTTCAGCAGCACAATCTCAAGCACCCTCATCCGGTAAAAGAAAAATGATACCAATAGCTGCAGATGGTGGGATTTATTTTTTTAATAATAATTTTTTACAACCGGGAGATACAGGCTGCATACAGTCGGGCACTTACCCTTATATATCCCTAAGTGGTATTGTTGGTACTGCTACAAACCCCATAACTATAATTAATTGTGGAGGGCAGGTAATTAACACGGGCAATAATGGACAATCTTATTGTTACCGTATAGTGAACAGCCGATATTTTAAATTTACAGGTACTGGATTTCAAGGCATTAACTATGGCTTCAAAGCTTTTTGGAAAGGAGGATTTACCGGTGTAGGTATTTCTGTAAAAGATAGTACTAGTGATTACGAAATCGATCATTTTGAAGCACAAAATGTACAGAATGGTTTTTTATGCAAAATAGATCCATACAATTGCGAACCCGGAACCTGGAGTACTGGTTGGACTGTAAAAAATATTTCATTTCACGATAATTATGTGCACAATACTACTGGCGAAGGTTATTATATTATTAATACCAGTGCAACTGTTACTGTAAATGATTGCACAGGAAAATCAATAACGGTAGAGCCCGTAAAAGCCATAGGAGTTAAAATCTATAATAATATTTGCGATTCTACAGGCTGGGATGGGATACAGGCAGCAGCCTGTACAAATGCGCTGATATATAATAATAAAGTTACCAACTATGGCCTCTCCAATTTAAATTCACAACAGGCTGGAATCATTCTTGGCGGAAAAAGTAATGGTTCTGTTTATAACAATTTTATAAATAATGGTACTGGTGAAGGCCTGGAAATATTTGGTACAGGTAGCGTTTATGTTTATAATAATGTAATCTCAAATGTCGGCTGGGATGGCAGCTCCGCAAAGCAGGACGCCATAGCTGTTGATGACCGGCCACAGCCCTATAATTTTTATGGTGGGCTCAAGGTGTATATAATTAATAACACTATAGTGAATGCGGCCCGCAATGCTGTTCATTTGTTTAATTCTTATGGTACAATGGCTATAGGTAACCAGGTAAATAATAACCTGCTCGTAAAACCTAATAATACAAGCCCTTATGATAATCCTTATGTAAATGTTGATGGAAATACAGTTGTAGACACCACCAAAAATGTGCGGTTACCTGTTATATCATCTGCAGGATTTTTAAATGCTGGTTCAAATGACTATCATATTACCTCAACTTCTCCGGCAATTGATAAAGGGCTCAACGCAAGTATTTACAACATTGTAAATGATTATGATGGCATAGGCAGGCCACAGGGTGCAGCCTATGATGCAGGAGCATTTGAATACAGGCAGGGAACAGGAAATCAATATCCAGTCGCAAATGCCGGGTCAGATAAAATTATCCAACTTCCCACAACCAAAATCCTCTTGGATGGCAGGCAATCCTATGATCCTGATGGCTCTATTACTACCTACAAATGGAGTTTAGTGACCGGCCCTTCAGGAAGTAGTTTATTAACTTCTGCAAAAGATACAACAACCTTAGTGCTTACGAATATGGGTACTTACACTATTCGGTTAACAGTTACTGATAACGGTAGTTTAATGGCAAGTGATGATATAATTATTACGCTTCAATCTTCACAAACAATTCCCCCTGGAGGTACTTATGCAAAAGTGGCTCACGTAAATATTTATGACGGAATTACGCCGTATACCAATTTTCAATGGAACAACTGGAATGTTAAAGCAAGTCTTACCACCGGTAACTTTTTGTATGATGACAAAAGCATAAGTGGTATAAATGCATCTATTAGCGGAAATGACAAAATAATAGATAACGGAGCTAATTATGCTTCCACTGCAACTTCATGCCCGCCAGCTGTTTTACGATTTAATAGTATAAGCAAGATTGACAGAAATCTTACCATTTCCGGATTGGATAATACAAAGCAATATCGCATTGAATTATACGCGGCCAGAGCTGGGATAAATAACGACACCAGGTTTACTATCGGAAATATATCCGACACAATAACCGTATTGGATAATATAGATGATTTCGCAAAATTTAATAATGTAAGCCCTGCTAATAGTAAAATCAGTGTGACCATACATAGCCTGAATTATTGGCAATATCTTGCCGGCTTTAGTATAATTGAACAAAACGGAAGTATTCTCTCAAGCCCAATATCTAACCCTGATATTATTTCTCAGGCAAGTAAAACCAATAGCTCAAATTCAAATAACGCAGCATCAGAAATCAATAAATCTCTTAATGCGGACATTATCTTTCTTAAGAATGGTATGCTTACTTTAAAAATAAACAGCGGCCTGCAACAAACAATGAATCTTTCTGTAGTCGATGCCAGCGGAAGAACATTTTTAAAAACTAATATTGCACTTCAGAAAGGCTTTAATTCATTCAATAAATATATACCAGGAATTACAACAGGCGTTTATTATATAAAGCTATTTACAAATAAAAATTTTATAGTTAAGCCTTTGCTAAACAGCCATGACGGCCAATAGCAAATTCCTTCAAATAAAAATTTTCAATAAGAATTTGATACTAGGAAGCGCTAAGCTCATCATAAGCAGCTCCTAAGGGCCTTTCTATACCATCGCCTTTCCATTGCGGAGAACCAGGAATTTCAGTAGTTTTTAAAATCTCTTCTTTTGTTTTACCGGCTTTTATTTCATTACCTACAAATTTTAAAACATTTCCCAGGTAGTTATGAAATGCCTGTAAGTCATCCCTGGATCCGGTTACATCGTAACCCTCTCCTGCATGCCCAAAAACATATTTTGTTTTGCCACCAAATTTTTTCATGGCTGTTACAAGAACATTCATCCAGCTTTGCATATTAGCTCCTGCACTCCGGTCCACAAAAGGATGGCGACGATTAAACACCAAATCACCCATGTGTACAATATCGGAGTGTTGAAAATGAATCATTGCGTCTCCGTTAGTATGGCCTGCACCATAATAGTGTAAAGCAATTTTTTCTTTGCCCGCATTTTCCTGCCATAAAGTTCCAAAGGTTTGATTGGGATAATATTGCTTGTCTTCTGTTTTTTGCGTAGCTGCAACATTTTTTTGATTAACTAAAGAATTCTCATGTGCCAGCACACGTGTTACAATTTCTTTGAAAGCAATATTACCAGCAGTATGGTCACCATGATGATGTGTGTTTATTAATAGCCTGAATGACTGATCATTTCTTTTCCTTAGCTCATCTATAAGGTGAACAGCGGTATCAGGAAATTGTGCATCAATAACTGTCGTACCTTCTTTTGAAAAATGGAATGCAATAGTTCCTCCTCTTTCTGTAAATATTCCAATATCTTTTGTAAGCATAGTAATTTTCCATGGATCATCTGTAAATGCTTTAAAAATGTTTTGCCGGTTTATCGTTAGAGCTCCTAATGCAAATACTGAATTGGAAATAAATCTTTTTCTATTCATAATTTTTTATTTTTAAAAAAACGGGGAATGTAAATAAGTTATAAAGATTTTGGAATAAAGAATGCTATCTTATCGAGACAGTTTTTGACGTTATTTTCAGCTTTTATTTTCTTTTTCATCCACAATTTTCTTTTCTATTCTTTTATCCGGAATCAGCCACATAGCAGCCACAACTCCGTAAAGGCCCAAGCTTATCCATGAATTAAAAAAACCTAATGCTATGGCAATGATATAAATCACTAACGATATAATTCCTTTTCGATCTTTACCTATTGCCTCACCAAGCGCAGAATCCTTACCATCTAGCTTTACGAGTGTTTGTGCAAGAACATAATAAGCTACACCGTTCATAAGCAAAATTATTCCATAAATTATTACCGGCCATTTTGTAAAATGATTTTCTCCCATCCACCCGGATGCAAATGGTATAAGAGATAGCCAGAAAAGGAGATGGTTATTTGCCCATAAAACATTTCCATTTACATGGTCAATACTTTGCATTAAATGATGATGATTATTCCAATAAATTCCGATATAAATAAAGCTGAGAATATAACTAATAAAAACAGGCAATATTTGTTTGAGAGAATTTAAATCATCTCCATGTGGCACTTTCATTTCTAACACCATAATCGTAATTATGATTGCCAAAACACCATCACTAAATGCTTCTAACCTTCCGCTTTTCATATTGATTTTTATAAAAAACTTTTTTGCTTATAAGCTTTAAATTATTTAATCAAAAGCTACCATTCCCTGTCGATCTCGCCATTTAGTATCTGCATTATAAAAAGATGATTATTTTCAAAATAGTCAGGAGAAGTATTTTGCTTATCAAGGTAAACAGGCTGGAAATTATATTTATGAAACACTGTGTTTTTATTATCGTTAATATGCGACATAAAATCAGTAGGATTGTTCAATAAAAGACTGGTGAAAAAATAAGCAGCTTCGAATCCTTTATAAGCCATATCGGAAGGTTTTGACCTGTAGATCTGAAAGTATTTTTGAATTAACAAACTATCAAATAAATTATTTTTTGAATCGTAATGCGGTGTTGTATAAAGAATAGGAAAATCAGGATAAGCATCTTTCTTAGTTAAGCTTTTAAAGCCATCCCAGTTCGGCATACCTATTAAAATGAGAGGGTGATTTTTCTGTATTGCATAAGAGGCATCTGCCAGTTTTTTTGCAAAGGCCTCATCCAGGCTGGCGCCGACTATTACAGAAGATGATGTGGAATCAATCCTTCTCAATAATCCGTACGAGGAAATTGAACTATCAAGAGTAATAGTTTTAATATTCAATAGCGGTTTACCATCCTGGATATTTACTTCTTTAAAATAATTATCTATCCTATCATCACCCTTTTTTTTAACGAGATAAATTTTATCAGTTCCATGCTTTTGAACCAGGTAACTGAATATGCCTTCGCAATTTGCTTTAAGAGTAGAATTTACAATGAGTAAATAAGGGTTTTGAGTTACACCACCATCATTAGGATAAGTAGCAGATACAAATGGAATCTTCTTTTGAGCAGCAAAATTTGCAAGCTCCTGGTAATCGGGTTCTCTTACACTTCCTATAATAAGATCAATGCTATCAAGCAGCATATTTTTTATCAACCAGGATATTGGCCTTGTAAATGATTTTGAATCATATATAAAAGCTTCTACCCGCGTCCTGTTAAATACTAATGTATCGAATGCAATACGGGCGCCTTGTACAAATTCAACTGAAGGCATTATAAATTTTGGAAGTGAATTACTGTACCTGAGTTCGCTATTAGAAAAAACTGAATCAAGATACATTGGCGCAAATACTGCTACCCGATATACTTTTGAATCAGAAGAGATGGAATTATTTTGCGCAAATGAAAATTTTATTCCTGCAATTGTCAATAATAAAACAAGTAGAATTTTTTTCATATAAGTCCTATGAGGTTTCATACATCAGCAATGAGGTATTGCATTCATCAATTTTCAATTCTCAATTTTTAATTTTCAATTCTATTACTCCCACTCTATCGTTGCCGGGGGCTTACTGCTTATGTCATACACCACCCTGTTGATCCCTTTTACATTATTTATTATTTCACTGGAAACATAAGCCAGGAAATCATAAGGGAGATGCGCCCAATCTGCAGTCATTCCATCCACTGAAGTCACCGCTCTTAGTGCAATAGTAAATTCATAGGTTCTTTCATCTCCCATTACACCAACACTTTTCACAGGCAATAAGATGGCGCCTGCTTGCCAAACAGTTGCATACAAATCATATTTCACCAAGGCATCAATAAAAATCAAATCTGCCTGTTGCAACAATTGTACCTTTTCTTCTGTAACCTCTCCTAAAATTCTTATAGCAAGCCCAGGGCCGGGGAAAGGATGCCTGTTAAGAAGGTTTGCAGGAATACCAAGTTCAGCGCCTACTTTCCTTACTTCATCTTTAAATAAAGAGCGCAAAGGTTCAATTAATTTTAGCTTCATATGTTGCGGAAGGCCACCGACATTATGGTGCGATTTAATCGTCATCGAAGGGCCATGTACAGAAATAGATTCTATAACATCGGGATAAATAGTACCCTGTCCTAAAAATTCTATGCCTTCAATCTTATGTGCTTCCTGGTCGAAAATTTCTATGAAGCATTTACCAACAGCTTTTCTTTTTTCTTCCGGCTCAGGCTTGCCGGCAAGCTTTGCATAAAAATGATCTTTTGCATCAACCCCTTTAATATTTAGCCCGATATTATTACATGATTCCAATACTTGTTCAAATTCGTTTTTTCTTAAAACGCCATTATCTACAAATATTCCAAAAAGATTCTCACCAATTGCACGATGAATAAGCGTTGCAGCAACTGTGGAATCTACCCCACCGCTCAAACCCATTACCACTTTTTTATCGCCGATCTTTTCTTTAATCTCCGCAATAGTATCATTAATAAAATGTGCAGGCGTCCAATCCTGTTTACACCCGCATACAGTAATTAAAAAGTTTTTCAGTATTTTTTTCCCCTCAGCAGAATGATATACTTCGGGGTGAAATTGCAGCCCATATATTTTGCCTAAACCATTTTCGCTTTTAAAAGCGGCTACTGGAATAGAGTGCGTAAGCGCTGTAATCGAAAAGTGCTCAGGAAGTTCTTTGATAGTGTCGCTGTGGCTCATCCACACGTCCGTATCGTTTATAACGCCGGCTAATAATTCGTCAGCCTTTTGTACCTGCAACTTTGCTCTTCCAAATTCCCTTTTATCACTTTTCTCAACGAGGCCGCCATACAACCTTGCCGTGAGTTGGGCACCATAGCAAATCCCTAACACGGGTAATTTTGTAGCTAAAAATTTTACATCTACTGAAGGAGCGTTCTCTTCGTTTACTGAGAACGGAGAACCAGAAAGAATAATTCCTCTCAGGTCTTCAGTAAACACGATCTCTTTATTAAATGGAATAATTTCACAATACACATTAGCTTCCCGAACGGCCCTGGCAATAAGTTGTGTGTATTGTGAGCCAAAGTCGAGAATCAGAATTTTTTCTGTCATTTGCTGCGAAGGTAAAAAGTTTATTGAACCTTTGTAAATTGCATTTTCTTTAATCTCAAATTTTATAACATGAAATATCTCATATCTTTTTTATCAGCAACAATTTTTTTTATTTCCTGTAACGTTGGGTGGAACGGCGACTCGATGAATGGCAATGGAAATATCCGGAAAGAAGCAAGAAATGTTGGAAACTTTCATGGGGTTGAAACTTCAGGAAGCATTGATATAGAAATTAGCCCTGGTGATAACTTTGCAGTTTCTGTTGAAGATGACGATAATATTTTGCCTGTAATTATTACAAAAGTTGAGGATGGAATGTTGAATGTATATTATAAAGAGCATACCTCAATAAATAATGACCATGCCAAGGTCTATATTAAAGCTCCTTCATTAGATAAAATAATTTCTTCAGGCTCGGCCAATATCACTATGATTGATGCGATAAAAAGTAATCAAAAAATCGAAATCTCTGTTTCGGGGTCTGGAGATATCCAAGGTGGCGTGGATGCTCCTAAAGTTTCTGCCTCAATTGGTGGCTCTGGTAATATTAGGTTAAAAGGGCGCACAAAAGACTTTGATGCGGAAATAGGAGGAAGTGGGGAGATGAACTGTAGTGAACTTCAAAGCGAAAACACTTCCGTTAGCATTGCCGGCAGCGGCAACGCCCATGTTTTTGCGAGTGTTCATTTAAAAGCAAATACAGCAGGAAGCGGGGATATTTATTATCGTGGTAATCCTCAATCACCTGAAATTAATAGTGTTGGAAGCGGTACAGTAAAACCGGAATAATATTTTAAACAATTTATTAATCTAAATTGCCATGTTGTCAGCGAAAGTAACGTGGCATTTTTTTTGGAAATAAACGAAAAAAAATCTTACAAATGCAAAAAGGAAGTATAAGAGTACAGACAGAAAACATCTTTCCAATCATTAAAAAATTCCTTTACAGCGATCATGAAATATTTATTCGTGAGCTGGTGAGTAACGCTGTCGATGCCACCCAAAAATTAGGAACACTTTTTTCTATTGGCGAAGCGAAGGGAGACATTGGTACTATTGATATTAATGTATCTGTTAATAAAGAAAAAAAGACCATCACCATTTCCGATAAAGGCGTGGGAATGACAGAAGAGGAAGTTGATAAATATATTAACCAGGTAGCCTTTAGTGGTGCAGAAGAATTTTTAGAAAAATATAAAGGCAAAAATGAGGCTAACATCATTGGGCATTTTGGGCTGGGATTTTATTCCTCTTTTATGGTGAGTGAAAAGGTTGAGATTATTACCAAAAGTTTTAAAGAAGATGCGAAGGCTGTAAGATGGGAATGCGATGGTAGCCCGGAATTTACATTGGAAGAAACAGAAAAAGAAAACCGCGGTACCGATATCGTCCTTCACATAAATGAAGAAAGCAAAGAATTTCTTGAGCCAGAAAGAGTAAGGCACATACTTGAAAAATTCTGTAAATTTTTACCGATTCCGATATTTTTTATTGATGAAAATGCTGATAAAAAAGAAAAGGAAGATGATAAAGAAGAAGCAAAACCAATAAATAATACTTCTCCTGCCTGGACAAAAAAGCCTGCTGACTTAACAACCGAAGATTACGAAAATTTTTATAGAGAATTGTATCCCTTTGGTGAGAAGCCTTTATTCTGGATTCATCTTAATGTTGATTATCCTTTTAACTTAACAGGTATTTTATATTTTCCTAAAATAAAACAGCGTTTCGAAAATCAAAAAGACAAAATTCAATTATACAGCAACCAGGTATTTGTAACCGATGAAGTAAAAGATATTGTTCCCGAGTTCCTGATGCTGTTGCATGGGGTAATCGATAGCCCTGATATTCCTTTGAATGTAAGCCGCAGCTATTTGCAGGGAGACCCCAATGTAAAAAAGATTAATTCCTATATCACAAAAAAAGTTGCTGATAAACTTGACGAAATTTTTAAAGCTGATAGAAAAGCATTTGAAGAAAAATGGGAAAGCCTGGGCATTTTTGTGAAATATGGAATGATAACAGAAGATAAGTTTTTAGAGAAAGCAAATAAGTTCAATTTATTTGAAGATGCCGACGGGGCCAAGTTCTATACACTGGAAGAATACAGGTTAGCTGCGGAGACATTACAAAAAAATAAGGACGGAAAATTGGTAATGCTTTACACTACAGATCCTGTACAGCAAAACAGCTTTATAAAAGCGGCACAGCAAAAAAATTATATTATTATAAAGCTTGAAACTATTGTTGATACTGCTTTTATAAATAATATGGAGATGAAGTGGAATGATGTTCAGTTTGTGAGAGTGGATGCTGATATAACTGATAATCTTATTGATAAAATTGAAAATGTTGAAAGTGTTTTATCAAAAGAAGAAGTAGAAAAATTAAAAGAATTATTCAAAATAGAAACGCCTTCACTGCATGTAACTGTGGAGGTAAAAGGTCTTAGTGCTGACACATTACCGGTAGTAGCCACACGCCCCGAGTTTATGAGAAGAATGAAAGATATGGCAGAAGCAGGCAGTGGTGGAATGGGAAGTTTTTATGCTACTATGCCTGAAGAGGTCACACTTACAGTAAATGGTAATCATCCTGTTTATAAAAATATTCTAAAAGAAAAAAATAAGGAAAAGCAGGAAAAGAAAACCAGGAACCTGGCAGATCTTGCGTTGCTTTCACAGGGTTTGTTGAAAGGTAATGAACTTACTAATTTTATTAACCGTAGTGTAGAAATGATGGAAGGAAAAGAAAAAAGTAAAATAATTCTGGAAGCATAATTATAAAGGATTTTTTAAATAGCTCTGAATTTTCAGGGCTATTTTTTTTATGCTTTATGCATTAAAACATTTCATTCATCTTCTTCATTTGACAAAATACTAAACTCTAAGTATTCAAATTTTTTCAGGTAATATTCTTCTTCAAATCCGGCACTTAAAAAGATTTCTTTATGCACAGGATTTAAGTAAACAATAAAAATATGGCGCTGATTTTTTTTTAGAGACATCAGGATATTTTTTACAACCTGCAACATTACCACCTCATCAAAAGGATTAAAAAAGAAAAAAACATTTTCATCTTCTTTAACGACATAATTGATAGCATCGTCACATATTACTTTAAATTCAGTTGCTGGATAATAGGCCTGAACTTTAGCAATGTTTAGCTCTGCTGATATACACAAAGCTTTTGCAAAATCAATTCCCGTGACCTTGTGAAACCCGTAGTAAGCAGCCACCACCAGTGCTCTCCCTTTTCCGCAACCAAAATCAACAATAACTTTGTTTGCATTTATACTTTGCAGGTAGCCCAATGCTTTTTCCAGTAAGAAATAATTGGCACCCTGGTAAATAGAAGCATGGCTTAAATTTTCTCCATATACAGAAACCGTTTTAAGCCTGTTTAATTCGATTGTATCAATTCCATATTTTTTCTCTCCAATTATTTCCTGCCTTAATGTAAAAAATGCGAGCTTAAAATTCCAATTGGTTCCAATAAAATAAAAATATTTCAGATAATACCGGATACTCATTGTTGATTTGTTTCAGCAATTTCGCTTTCAGAGAGCCTTATATCAATCACTTTTAGTTGCAAATTAGTTTCTCCGTTCCATTCATTTTGATCAATAGTATAAATTATATCAATTGGCTTTTTCATTTGCAGTAAATAAAATTTTTCTGCCATATCGAAGCCTATACCGGTTAAAACAATATCATCATGTTTTACTACAAATCTTATATGCAATTCTTTAACTATTTTGGACCAGTAAGTATCTGAAACATTTTTTGTAATAAAAACAGGGCGAAGATTTTCGGGGCCATAAGGTTCCATCTGTGTAATAATATCATAAAAGCTTTTTGTGATATTTTTGAATGATATTTCTGCATCAATTCTTATTTCTGGAACAAGAAGATGAGGTTCAATGTTTGCCGAAACGATCTCTTCGAATTTATTACTAAACGCTTCTACGTTTTCTGAAAGCATGGTCATGCCTGCGGCTGCAAAATGCCCGCCATAACCAATAAGATGTTCGCGGCAGGAATGTATGGCTTCATACAAATTATATCCAGGTACACTTCGTGCACTTCCTCCCACATATTCGCCACTTTGTGTAAGCACAACTGTAGGACGATAATATTTTTCGATAAGCCTGCTTGCAACAATTCCTACCACGCCTTTGTGCCAATGGGATTGAAATACAACAGTAGTTTTTCTTTTTAAAAGAATTTCATCGCCTTCAATCATAGCGAAGGCTTCTGCTGTTATTGTACTGTCTGCTTCTTTACGGTCAGTATTATCGCTATGAAGCATTTCAGCATAATGCATAGCTTTTTCAAAATCATCTTCGATAAACATCATTACAGCTTTGGACGCATCATCCATTCTTCCGGCGGCGTTAACTCTTGGCGCAATAATGAACACAACATTATTAATAGAAAAACTCTTTGTAACCCCACTCAATTTTATCAGCGCTTTTATTCCGGCTACCGGATTTGTATTCAATTTCTGCAAACCGTAATAAGCCAGTATCCTGTTTTCACCGTTAATAGGAACTATATCTGCACCTATTGCTGTTACAACGAGATCGAGGAATCCAAAATATTCTTCTTCGGCCAGACCTAACCGTTGCGATAGTGCTGTTATTAATTTAAACCCTACACCGCAGCCACACAATTCTTTATAAGGATAATTACAATCTTTTTGTTTTGGGTTTAAAATGGCAACTGCAGGTGGAAGCTCACTATCAGGCATGTGATGATCGCACACAATAAAATCGAGATCGAGTGACCTTGCATACGTAATAAGATCGATTGATTTTATACCACAGTCAAGAGAAATGATAAGTTTAAAATTATTCTCCTTAGCAAAATCAATTCCCATTTTGCTTACACCATATCCTTCACGATAGCGATGTGGCACATAAAAAGCTATATTTTCTTCAGAATAAATTCTTTTAAGAAACCGGTACATGGATGCTACCGATGTTGTGCCATCAACGTCGTAGTCTCCAAAAACAAGAATTTTATGTTGAAGCTTTATTGCAGATAAAATACAGGTTACAGCCTTATCCATATCTTTCATCAGGAAAGGATCATGGAGCTGGGAAAGTTGTGGGCGAAAAAAATCTTTAGCTTTATCGTATGTGTCAATTCCCCTTTGAACAAGTATTTTGCATAATGAATAACTAACCTTTAATGCCTTCTGTAATTCTTCAATTTTATTTTCATCGGCAGATAATATTTTCCATCTTCTTTCCATAATATAATTGGCTAGCTAACAAATCTGATAATTACCTAAGTGGAAAATTGTTCAATGGTTTTCATCATATTGTGTGCATATCGTTACCTTATCAGGTTAATATTTTCTGTCCGTAGTATATAACACCAATTCCTCCAAACCCTTCCGAATATTACTTTCAGGAAATTCAAATAAAATCTCCAATGCTTCATCACGGTATTGTGTCATTTTTTTATTAGCGTATTTAATACCTCCTGTTTCGTTAACTTTTTCCAAAACATATTTGATTTTTGAAGGGTCTTTATTTTCATTTTTTAAAATATAAATAATTTTCCTTTTCTCGGCAGGTAATATATTGTTAAGTGTATAAATTAATGGTAAAGTCAATTTCTTTTCTTTCAGATCGTTACCTGTAGGTTTACCAACATCGTCATTTCCATAATCAAAAAGATCATCTTTTATTTGAAAAGCTATTCCTGTTTTTTCTCCAAAGAGTTTCATTTTGCTAGTAACAATTTCATTTTTGCTTGTACTCCAGGCACCTACACCGCATGCAGAAGATAGCAGGGAGGCCGTTTTCCCCTTTATAATTTCGAAATAGATATCTTCTTTAAGGTTTAGCTTTCTTGATTTTTCTATTTGTAATAATTCCCCTTCACTCATCTGCTTCACTGCTTCTGATAATATATGAAGATGTTTAAAGTCTTCTGCTTCTGTTGAAAGTAACAATCCCTTTGAAAGTAAATAATCGCCTACAAGTACAGCAATTTTATTTTTCCATAATGCGTTAATCGATAAGAACCCCCTTCTTTCAAGGGATTCATCTACCACATCATCGTGAACTAGAGTTGCCGTATGAAGAAGTTCGACCAAAGCTGCTGCCCTATATGTAGATTCATTTACAGTCCCATGAAGTTTTGCACTTAGAAAAACAAACATGGGCCTCAGTTGCTTACCTTTTCTTTTAATAATGTATTTCATTATCCGGTCAAGTAACAGTGTATTGCTTTTAACAGAATGGGCAAATTTTTGTTCGAATATCTTTAATTCATCTTTAATAAGATCTCTCGAAAATTGCATTGTCATAAACAAGCAATATAGTTCAGAAAGGAATAAATAAATAATTAATGTATAACAATGAAGCTGAGCTATAACATAGAAATGAGCTAACATGAATGCCGTAAATCATACACAAGTAAAAGTTTTCTATCAAAGCAGCGGATAAGCTCGAATATTAGTCATAAGTTTACAAAATTGTAAGGATATATAAATCGTTCAAAATCTAAATATTTGGTAAAAAAATTTGGTTATTGACATTGGTTTAATATTTTTGCAAACAATCAACCCATTTATTTAGAAATCATTAATCAAAAAGTTATGGCAAGCAAAAAGTACAAATTATTATTAATGGGAATGTTTTCCCTTTTATCTTTCGGCGTCTTCGCCCAGGATACCGGAACATATAGTATTTGGGATTCGAGTGTAGTTTCAGCAAAAGGAATGGCACAACAAAATGAATTCATGAATAATACATATGATTTTCCGGCAAAGCCCCGTAGTGAATTCGAATTTGGAATTTCTGGTGGTATGTTTTCGGTAAGTGGTGATGTTTCTGCTAAATTACCTACCGTTGGCTTCTCTGCCCACGTTCGCAAAGCATTAGGTTATATTTTCTCTTTAAGATTACAATATGTATATGGTGTTGCTAAAGGAATAAACTGGAAGCCGTCTTATGGCTATAGAAATAATGCGGTTTGGTCATCCTTTAACGCTAATGCTCTACAACCTGTTTACTATAATTACCGTGCTCATGTTCAGGATTTGGGCTTACAAGGAATATTTACTTTAAACAATATTCGTTTTCATAAACAAAAAACAGGTATGGTGCTTTATGGTGGTGTAGGTATTGGTGGTACCATCTATGATACAAAAGTTCAAGTACCATCAAGTTTTAGTTCGATTACTTCCGGCGGTTATGAAGGTAGAAAAGCTACAAGAGATGCACTGAAAACATTACTTAAAAATGTTCCTTATACCGACGCAGAGAACAATAAAAAGAATAACAAAACATTATTTGGTCAAACTTTTAAGCCATCTGGTACTTTGCTGGCTGGTATAGCTTTCAAACTAGGCAAACGTGTAAATCTTGCTCTTGAAGACAGGTTTACATTTATTAAAGATGATTTACTGGATGGCCAGCAATGGCAAGAGCATGCATTTGCTGACCCTTCTCAGACCCGTGATTTCGATAGTTATAATTATGCTTCTCTTGGTTTGAACTTTAATATTGGTTCAAAATCTGTTGAACCTCTTTGGTGGATTAATCCTCTTGATTATGCTTACAGCGAAATCAATAATCCCAAGCACATGAAAATACCTAAACCGGTATTTGATGACGCTGATGGCGATGGTGTTGTCGATCAACTTGATAAGGAGCCGAATACTCCGGCAGGCTGTCCTGTTGATACGCATGGTGTTTCTAAAGATACTGATGGTGATGGAGTGCCTGATTGTAAAGACAAACAATTAATTACTCCTACAGAATGTCAGCCGGTTGATGCTGATGGTGTTGGTAAATGCCCAGATCCTGAATGTTGTAAAAACATGGTTATGGTTGATTCAAACAAATGCCAGATTGGAGATTTACCAAGCCTTTCTTTTAGAGGTAATGCAGGTGGGCTTAGCAGTGATGCAAAAGCAATGTTAGCCACTGTTGCTTCTAAATTAAAAAATAATGCTGATTGCGGAATTACAGTTACAGGATACCCTGCTGCTTCTAAAGCATCTCAGGCTTTGTGTAACAAGAGGATTGATGCAATTAAAGCGTATTTGACTGAAAAGGAAGGAATAAGTGCAGACCGTATTGATACCAATTGCGAAGTTGGAGGTGGAGATTCTAATACAGTTGATATAAAATCAAAATAAAGAGTTCACTTTTTGCTCAATAAAAAAGCCTTCCGATTATTTCGGAGGGCTTTTTTGTTATGAAAAAATTAACTGGCTGAATTTTGACAAAGAATTTTTAAAAATCACTTTTGTCGAAAATAATTTAATTTCGCAGCTCATTATGAAATTGATTCTGGTATCATTGCTGTCAGTTTGTGTATTAATATCATGCAGTAATAAATTTAATAAGGTTTTAAAAAGCAATGATTTTGAATATAAGCTTAAAAAGGCAGATGAATATTTTGCTAAAAAGAAATATAACAACGCAGGGCAATTATACATAGAACTTTTCTCGGTATTTAAAGGAACTGATAAATTTGAAGACCTATATTATAAATACGCATATTGCTCTTTTTACCAAAAAAATTATTCTGATGCTGAAAATCTTTTCAAAGGATTTTTGGAGGTGTTCCCAAATAGTACTAAAGCTGAAGAAATAGCATACATGCATGCCTATACTTATTATTTGCAGTCTCCCAAAGTAGAACTTGAGCAGATCAATACAACTAAAGCGATAGGAATGATGCAGAGCTTCATTACCACTTATCCCAATTCTTCCCGGGTTGCAGATGCAAATGCATCAATTGTCAAAAGCCGTATCAAGCTGGAATTGAAAGATTATAAAACAGCTCAATTATATTATAATTTGCAACAATATAGGGCAGCAGGAATCTCTTTTACCAGCCTTATTAACACTTATTCTGAATCGGAGAAAGGTGAAGATTATATGTTAATGGCCATTAAATCATATTATCAGTTTGCCAAATTGAGCTATTCGGATAAGCAACAGGAACGATATGAAAAAGTATCATCAGCATATTTTGATTTCGCAGATCGTTATCCTGGAAGTAAATTATTAAAAGAAGCAGAATACTATAGAAATCTTAGTCAGAACAATATTAAACAATTAAAAAATGAGCAAATTAAGACGTCAACAGAGCGCTAACACCAGTAATGTCGTTGAAACGAAAAATCTTACTGATGTAAAAGCAAAAACAGGGAATCTATATGAATCTATTACCGTAATCGCTAAAAGGGCTAACCAAATTAATATTTCCATTAAGGAAGAACTGCATAATAAGCTCGAAGAATTTGCAAGTCATACTGATAGCCTTGAAGAAATTCATGAAAATAAAGAGCAGATTGAAATCTCAAAAGCGTACGAGAGAATGCCTAACCCCGCCCTTTTGGCTACAGCTGAGTTTATGGAAGATAAAATATATTATCGCAGGAATGAGGATAATTTATTTGATTAGTGATATCACTTTTGCGAGCTTTAATTTTAAAGTGATTTATATTATTTTTAAAATTAGAAACTATAATTTTAATGGCGGTTTTATACCGCCATTTTTATTCAACACACATAGTAATGAACGGTTTAATTGATAAAAATAATAGCCTTAGCAATTAGTTACCATTTGAATAAATATTAGAATGTTTAAAGGAAAAAAAATCTTGTTATGTGTTACTGGAAGTATTGCTGCTTATAAGGCGGTAATTTTATTAAGATTGCTTATAAAGAATGAAGGCGAAGTAAAAGTGATAATGACACATGCTGCAAAAGATTTTGTATCATCACTTACATTTTCAACCCTTTCCAAAAATAAAGTATTTTCAGATTTATTTGATGAAGAAACCTGGGCAAATCATGTGTTGCTTGGTAGATGGGCAGATGTTATAATTGTATCGCCTTCTTCCTGTAATACCCTCGCAAAAATGGCAAATGGAATTTGCGATAATCTTCTTATGGCTGTTTATCTATCAGCAACTTGCCCGGTATTAATAGCCCCGGCGATGGATGAAGATATGTGGCATCATCCGGCCACCAAAAATAACATTGAGCTTTTAAAAAAAAATGGAAACCACTTACTACATGTAAATAACGGCGAACTTGCAAGCGGCTTAATTGGTAATGGAAGAATGGCTGAACCAGAAGAAATCATTCATTACCTGGATAATTTTTTTTCCAATAAATCATCTTTAAAAGGCAAAACTGCACTTGTTACTGCCGGTCCGACGTATGAGGCTATAGACCCCGTAAGGTTTATAGGAAATCATTCAAGCGGCAAAATGGGAATTGCTCTTGCAAAAGAATTAGATCAAAGAGGAGCAGAAGTAACACTTATATTAGGGCCATCTTCAATTAATGTTCCGGAACGAATAAACACAATAAAAATTACATCAGCTAATGAAATGTACGAAGCCACTTTTAAATTCTTTGATAAGGCAGATATTATTGTGATGGCTGCTGCAGTTGCAGATTATATGCCGGAAAATCCAGCCAAAGAAAAAATAAAAAAACACGATGGTGGATTAACAATTACATTGACAAAAACAAAAGATATACTTGCAAAAGCCGGTGGCTTAAAAACAAAAGATCAAATTTTAGTTGGCTTTGCCTTAGAAACGGAAAACGGGAAAGAAAACGCAATAAAAAAATTGTCTCTAAAGAATGCGGATCTTATTGTGCTGAATTCGCTAAGCAATAGCGGTGCAGGATTCGGGTACAACACTAACAAAATAAGTATTTTTGAAAAGAATGGAACTGAGCATCTTTTTGAAAAAAAATTAAAAGAAGATGTAGCTATTGATATTGTAAATGCAATTATTAATTATAAAAATGAATAAATTAATCCTGCCCTTCTTATTATGCTTTTCTGTGAATGTATGCCACTCCCAGGAACTTAAAGCAAGGGTAAGTGTACTTAGTAACAGGGTTGGGAATAATGTTGATAAAAAGACTTTTCAAACTTTACAAACTGCACTCAATAATTTTATAAATAACAGGAAATGGAGTAATGATAAATTTACACAAAAAGAAAAAATTGATTGTAGTTTTTTATTGAATCTTGAGTCAGCAGGCGAAGCTAACGTGTACAAAGGGTCTTTAACTATTCAATCTGCCAGGCCTGTTTTCAATTCTTCCTATTCATCCCCAATAATCAATTTTCAGGATAACGATATTATATTTAAATATGCAGAATTTCAGCAGCTCGAATTCAATGATAACAGGGTTTCGGGTACAGATGCATTGATGTCAAACCTGACGGCGGTTTTTGCTTATTATATAAATATGGTTCTCGGAATGGATTATGATTCTTTCTCCCCCCGGGGTGGTGATGCCTATTTTCAAAAAGCGCAAAACATAGTTAATAATGCACCGGAAGGAAGAAATATTTCAGGATGGAAAGCTTTCGATGGAACCAGGAACCGGTATTGGCTTACGGAAAATTTGCTGAACAGTCGCTACACAATAATGCATGATGTTATTTATGGCTATTACCGGCTTGGTATGGATAAACTTTATGAAGATGAAATAAATGCCAGAAGCCAGGTGCTAAATATGCTAACCTTGCTTAATACTTATAATATTGAAAATCCCAACACAATGATATTACAGTTTTTTTTACAAGGAAAAAGCCAGGAACTTATAAAAATATTTTCTAAAGCTACACCACCAGATAAAGCTAAAGCGCTCGAGTTTTTGCAACGCATTGATGTAACATCAGCATCACAATACAAAGAAGGACTCAGGTAATGAAAATACTTTCTTTGTTTATCATGGTTTGCATTTTGTTTTCATGTTCTGATAAAAACAAAACTCCTTCAGGAATAATTTCTCCTAAAGAAATGTCCCGAATTATGTGGGATGTAATAAGAGCCCAATCTTTGGCAATTGAAGTTGCCAGGAAAGATTCTTCTGCAAATGTTGAATCTCAAACAAAAACTCTTACTCAAAAGGTGTTTGAAATACACCATATCTCCTCTTCTTCATTTGATAAAAGCTATGATTGGTACTCCAGTCATCCAGACATTTTGAGACTTTTGTTTGACAGTCTTTATACACAAAAACAAAGAGAAATTGATTTACAAATGAAAGAAAAATACAACCACCTAATCAAAAAAATCTCCCCATCAAAAATTATTAAAAAATGAATAAAGTTTATAAAGACGCTTATTCAGCTTTATATGATATAGTAGATGAAAGTACTATTATGTTGGGTGGATTTGGATTATGTGGTATTCCCGAAAACTGTATAAGTGCCTTGGTCAAAAAAAAAGTGAACAGTCTTACGTGCATTTCAAACAACGCCGGGGTAGATGATTTTGGAATTGGCCTATTATTACAACAGAAGCAGGTAAAAAAAATGATTGCCTCGTACGTAGGCGAGAATGCTGAATTTGAAAGACAATTACTAAGCGGTGAGCTTATTGTGGACTTGATTCCGCAGGGAACATTGGCAACAAGATGTATGGCTTCGGGATATGGAATACCCGCAATATTTACTCCAGCCGGGGTTGGCACTGAAGTGGCAGAAGGAAAAGAGGTTCGTGATTTTAATGGAAAGCAATATTTGATGGAATACGCATTTGACGCAGATTTTGCACTGGTAAAAGCATGGAAAGGAGATAAGGAAGGCAATCTTATTTATAAAGCAACCGCACGTAATTTCAATCCTCTTATGGCTATGGCTGGTAAAATAACTATAGCGGAAGTGGAGGAATTACTTGAGCCAGGAGAGCTTGATCCTAATCAAATTCACACACCTGGCATATATGTTCATCGTATATTCCTGGGAAAAAATTATGAAAAAAGAATCGAGCAAAAAACTGTTCGAAATTTAGCCATATAGATAATGTTAGATAAAAATCAAATTGCACAAAGGATAGCACAAGAATTGAAAAATGGATTTTATGTAAATCTGGGAATCGGTATTCCAACTCTTGTTGCAAATTACATTCCTAAAGGAATCAATGTTGTATTACAATCAGAAAACGGTTTACTTGGCATGGGTCCTTTCCCAATAGACGGAAATGAAGATGCTGATTTAATAAATGCGGGTAAACAAACAATTACAACATTACCCGGCTCGGCTTTTTTTGACAGCGCTATGAGTTTTGGAATGATACGATCTGGTAAGGTGGATCTCACTGTTTTGGGAGCTATGGAAGTAAGTGAAAACGGAGATATCGCTAACTGGAAAATTCCCGGCAAAATGGTAAAAGGAATGGGAGGAGCAATGGATCTGGTAGCAAGCGCAAAAAATATAATAGTTGCCATGATGCATACTAACCCTAAAGGCCATTCGAAATTATTATCGAGATGCACTCTTCCATTAACCGGGATAAGGTGTGTAAAAAAAATTGTAACAGAACTCGCATTCCTTAATGTAACCAAGGATGGGTTTCAATTAATCGAAAGAGCACCTGGGGTAAGCATTGAAGAAATAAAAAACAAAACCTCTGGTAAACTTATTATTGAAGGAACAATACCGGAAATGGTTCTTGAGTCTAAATAAAAGCATGCAATATCGGCTAATCTATTAAAGAATTTTTCATTGCAAAAAAAACGAGTCCAACAGAATTTTTTACTCCAAAACGCTCCATTAGCCTGTCTTTTATAGCTTCAACTGTTCTGGCGCTGATATCCATTTTTTTGGCGATTTCCTGTGCAGTGTATTCCATGCATACTAAATTAAGTACTTCTTTTTCTCTGTCACTGATGATAACCTCGCTATTTAAGTTGGGATTGAATTTTTGCCTTGCATAGTTTTTTTTAATAAGCACCCGGTTTACAAAATTGTTGAGGTAAAATCCGGTCTTCATCACATCTGTAATTCCCTGTTTTATTTCTTCGGGCTCAGTACTTTTTAATAAATATCCATTAGCTCCACTATCCATTAAATGTCCCACAAAACGCTCATCTTCATACATAGTCAAAATAAGAATTCTAATCTTCGGAAAGTGCTTGTTAACATATTTTGTGGTTTCAATACCGTCTTTAACTGGCATTTTAAGATCCATAAGAATAACATCAGGCTGTGCTTCTTCTAAACCTTGTATTAATTCCTCTCCATTTTCTGCTTCTAAAACAAACCTGATATTATTATAGACTCTCAGTGAAAGAATTACTCCTTTTCTGAAAATTTTATGATCATCTGCAATAGCAACTTTGATGACATCCATATAACGTAAAAAGGTTAAATATTAAAGGTATTGGATAACATATTTTAAAGATCATCTATTTAACCGTTTCCCTTGGCACTTCAATAGTAACCTTATAATAAGTGTTTGTACTATCAATATCAAACGAAATACTACCCCTTAATACTTTTATACGGCTTTCTATATTTTTTAATCCAAGGCCTACAGAATCATAATTAAATTTTTCAAAATCAGATTGAAGAATGCCTTTTCCGTCATGATGTATGCGAAAGTAAGAAAAATTTCCCTGCACATTTTGAGTAAGGTGAATAAATCCGGCATGGCTGTGTTTGATTATATTTGTTACCAACTCCTGCGTAACACGAAAAACCAGTAACTCCTGCTCTTCCTTCAATCTTTCACGATTATCATGAAATCGGGCGCTTGCATTTATAACTCCCGACCCATTAATTTTTTCAAACAGATCTTTTATAGCAGATTCCAATCCAAAATTTTTCAATGTGGGAGGCATTAGGCTATGTGAGATATTTCTGATTAGCTGTATACTATCATCAATAATTTGCTTTGCACTAAATATCGATTGAAGTTGTACTGCCGGTTCCTGATGAATCAGGTTTTCATTAAGGTAAAGCCTCGCAGTTGCTAATAAAGGGCCTGCATCATCATGCAGGTCTGCAGCAATTCGTTGTCTTTCTTCTTCCTGAAAACGTATAGAAGCTTTAAGCAACATTTGTTGTTTTTCTTCTTCCATTTTCTGCAATTGCTTATTAAATTTAATAACTCTTCTCTGATGGAATACAACTACTGAAACCAAAGTGATTGCCATGACAAACATGCCAATGGTACCAAGAATCAGTACATATGGAATCCCTAATGTATTATCGGATGTCTGCAGAAAAAACATGTATATCTCCCTGGTTAATTTTTAATTTGCGTGATTATAATCTTTCCATTCATAATTTTTTTTAAGCTCAGGCTTTATTTGGCTGGATTTCATCAACATGGCAATAGAAAGTAACATGTTTTTAAGGATGTTGAATATGGAATTTATTATTACATATTGAATTTTAAAAACTCTGCTTTTTATCATGGTTTCGGCCATAATATATAAAAAAAATGTTCCTGATAAATATATCAGAAACGTAATAATGATCCAAAAATTTGAAGTGGAATAAATATATAAATCATTTCTCCCCCTTATCTGGACAAATAAGTAATAGATACACAACCCTATTATAAAAATTGTCTGAAGGCCTGAAGTAAATGAATCAAACCCTTCCATTTTATTTAGAAAGAAGAAATCAACTATAGAAAAGATGATAAAACTAAGCCAGATAGGGAAAATAAGCTTTTTAGGATTGCTTACAGGCAACACGTAATTATAAAACAGGCAAAAGAATGAAAATTCTGCAACAGTAAAAAAGGCAAATATGAAAGCAAATAACTCATCAGCATGAATCTGGTGAAGATAATAACCTATTGATTCATTAATGATGCAGTATAAAATATAATAAAAAATTACCCTTAGAGATTTTTCCTTTGCATGTAGTTTAAGCAAAAGAAAAAAAACTAAGGGTAGCAAATGTGAAAATAATGCCGTGTATTGTATTAAGCTTAAAATAGCAGTTACGTTTGAAATCAAATATAACTATCTATTTCAATTTTTTTAATAAATCAAGAAGTTATTCCTCATATAATTTAATATCATCCCACCATATTGTTTTATCAGCAACGATCGCTTTCTGTTTAACAATATCTCCTGTCTTAGTAACAACAGAAAATTCTAGGATATCTTTTCCCTGGGCATCAACACCAGTATAAACTAAATGTTCTTCGTTTTGGTTTGTAAGGCATTTACGAAAATTAATTCCAACACATCCTGGTTGAGCGATGATTTGCTCAAGAATGTTACGGCCAATATAATAGCCTGATGTTGCGGTTGGGTTAGCTGCTTTAAAAGCGTTCACCAATTCGATTCCTGCCGAAAGCCCAATGTTTTCACCAACTTCGGTAAGGTTCGCGGTTTCTACGAGTGTTTTTTGATTCATGATTGTAAGTTTTTAATTGTTTGTGGTTAATTGTCTAAATAGAATACTAACTTCTATAAAAGGAATATCTTTGACAATACCCTTTTTTTAATGAAAATTTATTTATTTTAGTGATATGTAGTGCAGACAAGAGTTATAGCAGTAATTACACGGTATAATACGAACAAAATAATAGGTAAATGTACGTGTGAAAACAGTAAATTTACTGTGACGTTTTTGGGAATTTTGCTATAGTATTTTTACTTTAAACTACTAACTGATATCGCGTTTCTTATAGAAAATTGGTAGAAAGGCCTGGAAATTTGTATTGTATCAACTTAAAAAAATTAAAACTAATAGTTAGGTTTTTTTCTTAACTATGTATATTTAGTTGGTTTAAATAATTATTCAGGGTTAATAAACTTTTATGTCTTAATTATTAATGGGTAATTACTATACTAAAAAATTGATTGGCTTAAGAAGAATATACTATTGTAAAATTACTTCATGAATGTTTTTTTCCCGGAAAAATAACCAGTAATGTCAGTAATAGAATCGTAAAATCTTCGTTATTGTTTTATATTTTTACAACCACCACTAAGTCATTATGATCATGCCGACTTCCTCGTTAGCTTCTGCAATTATTAAAATAGCTATTGCCGATGATCATAAAATTTTCAGAGACGGGATTAAGATGGCTCTTTCACCAAAACAAAATTTGAAAATGATTTGGGAAGCAGAAGATGGAAAAGATCTTTTGCACAAAATTACTATTAAGAAGCCTGACGTTTTGTTAATGGATATAAGAATGCCGGAAATAGATGGCATCAATGCAATTGAGTTACTGCGTAAAGAATATGAAGATCTTAAAATAATTGTACTCACGATGTATGACGATCAGCAAATGATTAGCAAAATGATGGAAATGGGCGCTAACGCATATCTGACTAAAACTACTGATCCAGATGAAATTTATGAAGCAATCCTCACCTGCATGAATGAAGATTTCTATTTTAATCAGTTAGTGAATAATGCAGTAATGGGCAAACTAATGCAAAAGAAAAATGTGCGGCAGCATTATGGCACTCACATACCTATTTCTTTTAGTGAGAAAGAATTAAAGATTTTACAACTACTAGCTGAGGATAAAACAACGGAAGATATTTCAAAGATAATTTTTTTAAGTCCGCGTACGATTGAGACTATTCGTCAAAACATGAAAAACAAAGTAGGGGCAAAAACCATTGGTGGTTTAATTACTTATGGTATGAGAAACAAAATGATAGAATAAACCGCGAAGAAAATTTCAGAAAAAATTATTTTATTATTTTCTATGCTTTACATAATAGTCCGTCATTATTTTAAAAATTTTTTCCTTTAGAACTTCGAAACTATCCAATTGAGTCACGGTCACAGCAGGTAAAAAATGCAACTCCATTCCAGAGGGCCAAAAAAAGAAAATTTTATCAGAAGGAAGTACTTTTTTTGTATTGAACATTAATGCGGGAAGTAATGAAATTCCTGTATCCACTGCAAGTTTGAAGGCTCCATCATAGAACTCTTTAAGAGGTAAATTTGTTTTATTTCGAGTCCCTTCCGGATAAATACACATGTGCATTCCCATATTGAGTACCTCTTTCATTTTATTAAAACTTTTTTGCCTGCTGTTTTTATCATTGCGGTCAACGAGAATTGACCCACGTTTATAGACAAGCCCGAATAACGGAGTTTTTGCCAGCTCAGCTTTTGCTATTGTTTTGTTTGGTCCGGGAATAAATGGCGTAGTTAGAGGAACATCCATTAATGAATTATGATTACACGTAACAATATAATTTTCTCCCCTTTTAAAGTTTTCTAACCCAACTATTTTAAGGCTGCAGCCTGTCATAAAAAAAAATATTTTCATCCATACTTTGGAAATGATTCTGAAAATCCTTGTTCTCTTTGGTTCATCAACAATTCCAATAATCCACATTGGAATCCATACAGGAATTAGCGTAATTATAAAAATTATAATTGCCCATGTTGCAAAAATTCTTGCAAATATTTGTTTCAAATTTTTAAAATTAGAGTTTCCAGTTTATAGGCTCCTTATTTTGAGCCGTGAGAAGTTCATTTGTTTTTGAAAAATGCCTGCATCCGAAAAACCCTTTATCAGCGCTAAATGGAGATGGATGTGCTGCCTTGAGAACAAAGTGTTTTGTTTCATCAATAAGCAATTGTTTTTCTTGTGCAAATTTCCCCCAAAGCAGAAATATAACTCCCTTTTTTTCTTCAGATAATTTTTCTATTACTCTATCAGTAAACTGAAGCCATCCCATTTTACTATGGCTGCCGGGCTCATTTTGCCTTACAGTTAATGACGCATTTAATAATAATACACCTTGGGTTGCCCAACTTCCAAGATCACCTGTAGAAGGAATTTCAATTCCCAGATCAGTTTTTAATTCTTTAAAAATATTAATTAGTGATGGAGGTGGAGAAACCCCTGGTGGCACAGAAAAACTTAATCCATGGGCCTGTCCTTTATTATGGTAAGGATCCTGGCCAAGTAAAACAACTTTTACCTCAGAAAATGGCGTTTTATAAAACGCATTAAAAATTAACTGGCCCGGAGGATAAATAATTTTACCCGCAGCTTTTTCAGTTTTAAGGAATGTAATGATTTGTTGAAAATAGGACTTATCGAATTCTTCGTTCAAAACTCTTTTCCAGCTATCTTCAATCTTTACATCCATTTATTTTATTTAATAATTTTGAAAAAAATTCAATGGATTTTAATTTCAAAAGTACTTTCGCATTCATCCAAAGAATCGAAATACTTAAGCTTAATGGATGCAAAAATGTGACCCCGACACGATTCGAACGTGTGACCCACAGCTTAGAAGGCTGTTGCTCTATCCACTGAGCTACGGGGCCTAAAATATTTTAAAAATTACTTTTAAAAAATTAAATGGCGCCATTCATTGATTTTCGCAAATATAAAATAGTTTACTTCAAAAGCTCAATCTTGCAAAATCTTATATTAGATGTGTTATAGTATAACTTATATTTAAAGAAGCTTACCAACAATCCTTACAATCCTGCAGTATTTTCCATTTCCATTATTTTCTCAAATAAAATTTCATATTCGGCATTGGCTTTTTTTAATTCTGCTTTTTTTTGGTTATACTGATTTTCAGCATTAATAAACTTTTGCGAGTCAAGATAAATTTCAGGTAAAGAAAGATTTGACTCCAGTGTAATTTGTTCTTTTTTGATATCTTCAATCTTTTGTTCCAGTTGCTGAAAACGCTTTTGGATTTTTTGTAATTCCTTTTGAGCTTCTTTATTTTGAAAAGAATTATTATTTGATTTTTTTTCTATTGATTGAACATTTTTCTTTTCAATAGTTACTTCTTTTTTTTTCAGATTATTATTTTCAGCCGCTTTCCTTTCCTGTTTCCATATTTCCAATTCATCATAAGTTCCCACAAACTCTTTTATTTTATAATCTTCTATTTCCCAAACTTTATTGGCAGTTTGATTTACGAAATACCGGTCATGGCTCACAAGAATATAGCTTCCTTCATACTTGTTTAATGCTTCGATCAAAAGGTCAACGGAATGCATATCCAGGTGATTGGTAGGTTCATCAAGTAATAAAAAATTAGCCTTGCTTACAATTGTCTTTGCAAGAGCAACTCTTGCTTTTTCACCGCCACTCAATACTTTAATTTTTTTTTCAACATCATCACCACTAAATAAAAAACATCCAAGAAGGCTTCTCAATTCAAGTTCAGTTTTACCACTCCCGCTATTTTTCATTTCTTCAAGAACAGTATTGTTTATGTTTAATGCTTCAAGCTGATGCTGGGCATAGAATGCATCTTTCACATTATGGCCTTCAATTCTTTCACCTTCAAAATTTTCAGCCCCTGCAACCATTCGAAGCAAGGTGGATTTTCCTTTTCCATTAGCACCAATCAATCCAATCTTATCCCCCCTGCTGATCTCAGCTTTCGCATGATCTACAATTTTCACGGAACCAAAATTTTTAGAAACATCTTTTAACGTACATAATACCCTGCCTGGCGTTACACCAACCGTAAAATTTATTCTCATGTTCGGTCTTTCAAGGTCGGTGTTTTCAATACGCTCAATCTTATCAAGGCGCTTCATTATGCTTTGTGCTTGTGCAGCTTTTGATGCCTTGGCTTTGAAGCGTTCAACAAATTTTTCCTGCTGGCGAATGTAATCCTGTTGGTTCTCGTATGCACGTTTTTGTAACTCAATCCGTTGCATCTTTTCCTGCAAATAATAAGTATAATTTCCGGTATAAAAATGAAGTTCCTGTTGATACAATTCAACAATTTTAGTGACCATCCTGTCAAGAAAGTAACGATCGTGAGATACGATTACGACAGACCCCCGGTAATGCTGGAGATATTTCTCAAGCCATTCAATAGAGGGAAGATCAAGATGGTTCGTGGGCTCGTCAAGAAGCAAAACATCGGGCTGCATTAATATCATTTTCGCAAGTAATACCCTCATTCTCCAGCCGCCACTGAATTCTTTATATGGCCTCGTGAGATCGGCATTGGGGAATCCAAGACCCTGCAATATTTCTTCAGTCTTATGATGAATATTGTAGCCGCCTAAAATTTCAAGCTCATGTAGTTTATCAGCATATAAGTGCGCTAATTCTTCATCAGAATTTTTTTCAAGTTCGTGACCTATTTTTTCAATTTCTTTTTCCAGTTTCTTCACTTCCTCAAAGGCCCCTAGTGCTACATCCAAAATTGAATCCTCTGTATCAAAGCTTAACAGATCCTGGTGAAGAAAGCCTATTGTAGTTTCCTTTCCCTTTTCAACCGTCCCTTTTGATGGAAGATATTGGCCGGTAAAAACTTTTAAAAGAGTTGATTTGCCCGTCCCATTATACCCAATAAGCCCGATTCTTTCATTCGGCTGAATGTGCCAGGTAGCATCTTCTACGATAACCCTTGCGCCAAATTCGAACGTAACATTTTGTAATCCTAATAGCATAATAATTTATAAGCGTGCAAAATTAATATATAAAAGGCCGCCATTTGCTTTCTGCAGGGGATTTTACAAATTAATAAGAATACTGGCGTTCTCTACTGCAATGGACATACCTCTTATAGCAAAATATTCAAACTTATATTTGCAAAAATCTAATTGAATGACTGAAAAAAAACCATCGGAAAGTTTAGTAGTAATGACCGAGATTGTATTACCAAACGATACAAATACTTTTGGTAACCTGATGGGTGGAAGGCTTATGTATTGGATGGATATAGCTGCTGCTATTTCCGGAGCAAAGCATTGCAACGCTCCTGTGGTTACTGCATCAGTTGATAATATTTCTTTTACAAACCCAATCAAGCTTGGCAATGTGGTTCATATTGAGGCAAAAGTAACCAGGGCTTTTAACACAAGCATGGAAGTACATTTAAATGTATGGGGAGAAGATATCATTCAACAATACCGTTATAAAAGTAATGAAGCGTATTATACATTTGTTGCTCTTGATCCCAATAGTAAGCCCAGGCTGGTTCCGCAATTAATTCCTGAATCAAAAGAAGAGATAATGCTTTTTGAAAGTGCCTTACGGAGAAGACAACTTAGATTAATTCTGGGTGGAAAAATGAAACCAGGAGATGCAATTGAACTAAAAGCTTTATTTAAAGATTCATAAGAATAACTCGTAATCTGATTGCTCATTTGTCTAATGCGCTTATTAAATGATGCTTGCTTTTCATCATAAATTTTTTGCTTTGCTCGATTGCATCCATTACTTTTTCAAGAATTGTTTCAACGCTTTCTTCATAAGTTAGGCTTAAAGGCTCTTTAAACCGAACGCTTAGCAGGGAACCTTTCTTTTTAAATTTTAACCCCTTTTTATTAAATGCCCTCCAAAATCCGCTGATCACAACCGGTATTACCACGGGCTTATGATGTTTAATGATAAAAGCGGTACCCTTGCGGCCTGGCGCAAACGGCTTTGTAGTGCCTTGGGGAAATGTTATAACCCAGTTATTTTCAAGTGCTTTAGCAATTTTACGTGTGTCGCCAGGATCAAGGCCTCGCCTTACTTCTTTTCCTTCTGCCCTCCATGTCCGCTTCACAGTTATAGCGCCTGCCCATCTAAAAATTCTTGTCAACCAGCTGCTTTTCATAGTTTCAGCGGCCGCTACGTAATAAACACGAGTGAAAGGATTTAATAAGTAAAGTGGAATTCCCAGCCTATTTTCTTTACGCCATTTAACTGCGCAAAAAATGTGTAGAAATGTTATCACATCTGCAAAATAGGTCTGGTGATTACTAACAAATAATACATTTTTCCTGGGAAGATTTTTAAAATGCTCAGTCCCACTTATTGTTATTGTATTAATGAGGGCTAGACCTGGATAAGTAAAAATTCCCACAAGAAAATAAACTACCGCTTTTACAACACTCGTATGCTGAAGGCTTTCAATCCATCGCTTCATTAATATTTTTTTTAAGCAAAAAAAAGAATGAGGTGCAATTTATGCAATAGAGCATTATAAATGAATGCTATTCGCCACAATTTAAACCAAGAAAATTCAATCATCAAAGCTATTAAATCGCAGTATTATCCTACATTTGCAGTCCCAAATTAAAAAAACATTTGGGATTATAATATGAGTAACGAAATTATTAACCAAAATGCTGATGTACAGGATCCCGAAATTCACCGGGATGCAGCAATAAAAAAAGCACCTGTTGAAAATAATATGGATAATCAAAAAGAAAATTCAGTTAAAGCGAATGGCGCAGTTTCAACTGATGAAACTAAAATGTCAATTGACGAAACCCCCCATGGTGCAATTGATGGAGTTTCTTTTCCCGAATTTCCTGATGTTGATTCTACTACGGCTGCAAGTGAGCCACAATCAACACAAGCAGAAATTCACGAAGAGGCTCTTGCAAGCGCTCATGATGATTTCGATTGGAGTGTAGATAAGAGAAATGTAACTTCTTATGCTAAGGATGAAAGGAAAAAATATGATGAGGTATACGATAAAACCTTCAAGCAGATCAACGATAATGAAATGGTTACCGGTACTGTTGTGGGATTGACAAAGACAGATGTGGTAATAAATATTGGGTTCAAAAGTGACGGGCTAGTGGGATTGAATGAATTTCGTGATATACCAGGCCTCAAAGTAGGTGATGAAGTAGAAGTGATGGTTGCTGAAAAAGAAGATAAAGATGGTAACCTTCATTTAAGCCGTAAGCAGGCAAGAACAACAAGAGCCTGGGAGCGTATTGTTGATATGCATAAAACAGGTGAAATTGTAAAAGGGCTTGTTACCAGTAAAACTAAGGGTGGCCTGATAGTGGACGTTTTTGGAATGGAAACCTTTTTACCGGGTTCCCAAATCGATGTAAAGCCTGTTACCGATTATGATCAGTTTGTGGGCAAAACAATGGAATTCAAAGTTGTAAAAATAAATGAAGCAATAAAAAATGCGGTTGTTTCTCATAAGGCACTTATCGAAAGTGATATTGAACAACAGCGTGCTGAAATTATTGGTAAACTTGAGAAAGGCCAGGTGCTTGAAGGAACTATTAAAAATATTACTGACTTCGGCGCTTTCCTTGATCTTGGCGGATTAGACGGGCTGCTTTATATTACTGATATTAGCTGGGGCCGCATAAATCATCCAAGCGAAGTCTTAAAACTCGATCAAAAGCTAAATGTTGTTGTTCTAGATTTTGATGATGATAAAAAAAGAATAAGCCTGGGATTAAAGCAATTGACTTCTCATCCATGGGATACCTTACCAGAAAATATTAAAGAAGGGGAAATAGTTAAGGGTAAGGTGGTTAATATTGAAGATTATGGCGCTTTCCTTGAAATATTCCCTGGCGTTGAAGGGCTTGTTCACGTAAGTGAAATTACCTGGGCTAATACACCTATCAATGCTAAAGAATTCTTTAAACTGGGTGATGAATACGAATCTAAAGTTGTAACACTTAGCAAGGAAGATCGCAAGATGAGTCTTTCTATCAAGCAAATGACAGAAGATCCATGGAATACAATTGAGCTACAATATCCTGAAGGAAGCAAGCATAAGGGGCTTGTAAAAAATATTACTCCTTATGGTGTTTTTGTTGAGCTATCTCCAGGCATCGGTGGCATGATACATATAAGTGATTTAAGCTGGCTTAAGCGTTTCAATAACCCAAATGAATATACTAAGGTTGGTAATGAAATCGATGTGATAATTATGAGCATTGATAAAGAGAACCGCAAATTGCAACTTGGGCATAAGCAGATTGAAGAAGATCCATGGAACTCTCTTGAAGAAACCTTTCCTGTTGGAAGTATCCACGAGGGAACAGTTACAAGAAAGGATGATAAGGGAGCAATTGTTCAATTACCTTATGGCCTGGAAGGTTTTGCTCCTGCCCGCCACCTGCGCATGGAAGATGAAAAAACAATAGGCATTGATCAAATCGCTTCATTTATGGTTATTGAATTTGACCGTAATGATAAAAAAATTATACTTAGCCACAGCCGCATTTGGGAACAGGCAAAAGCAGATGAAAAAAATGCCCAGCTAAAAGAAAAGAGAGTAGATGCTGAAACCACTAAAAAGGCTGTAAAAAATATCCAGGGTAAAGTGGAAAAAACAACTCTTGGAGATTTGGGCGTATTGGCTGATTTGAAAAAGAAAATGGATAATGAAGGAGATGCCGAAGTAAGTAATAAAATCGCCCCGGAAAAAAATGAAACAGAGAATAAGAAACCTGCAGATTTGAAAAAGGAAGCAAAGGAAGAAAAACAAATTGATGAAGTGAAGATTGATTCCAAAGTAAGTGAAAAACTTACAAGCGAAAAAGCTACGGAAAAAAAGGAAGAAGATGCTGAAAAAGTTGCCGGCAAAATTGAAGCTTCTGCAGCTAAGGAAGAAGATGCAAGTTCCGGTGAAGAAGATGCTGAAAAAGAATAAGAACCATTTCTATTGATTTGAAAAATCCCGGGTACACTCATACCCGGGATTTTTTATTAAAGTCAACCATGTTAAAGACTGGCCTTCATTTATTTTATTCGTACCATTTTTAGGATGATCATTCAACAGAATTTCAATATTTATTTCAGTTAAAAATAATTTTACTCTTCTGAGTTTAAAAAAACTACTGTTTTTATAAACACTACGATACTATAAAATGATTTTCATTTTATAGTATTAAAAAACATTAAAGAAAAAATCTCAAAAAACTTGCAGGATTACAAAAGTATTTAGATATTTGTCTAAATATACAACTATCTAATTAAAATGAATAGCCTTTTTAAAGCTTTGAATGACCCTACAAGAAGAAAAATTCTTGAGTTACTTCAAAAAAAAGATATGGCCGCAGGTGATATTGCCGACGAGTTTAATATTTCCAAACCCAGCATTTCTCATCATCTTGATCTTTTAAAACAGGCGGGTCTTGTAGAAGCTGTGAAAGAAGGGCAATTTGTCTATTACTCTATTAATACTACCGTAGTAGATGATATTTTAAAATGGCTGTTACAATTTAAAACAAAAAAGAAATAATTATTAAAACAAGTTATATGAAACTCAGATTGTCTTTATTAAACCTGCTGATAATTATATTAGCTGTTTCCCCCATCGCTTTTTTAGGAATCATTTGGCATCAGGTACCTGAAATAGTTCCGGTTCATTATGATATACATTTTAAGCCTGATAAAATGGATCATAAGAATGTGCTTTGGTTTGCCAATGGCTTTTTATCCCTGGTTTCTATTATTGTTTATTTTTTACTGCTCAACCTTCACAGATTTGATCCCAAAAGAAAAAATCAGGGATCTTCTCTATCATTTAGAAGGATCGCCATAGCAGTTGTAGTATTTATAACAATATTAAATTTCCTGATACTTTTATCAATTAATAACAACATTAAATTATCACCAAAACTGCTATTGATTTTATTAGGTTTATTATTTGCATTTATCGGCAATTACATGAATAACATAAAGCCGAATTATTTCGCCGGCATCCGGCTGCCCTGGACTTTAAGCAGCGATTACAATTGGAAAAAAACACATCAGCTCGCCGGCAAATTATGGTTTTGGGGCGGGATCACATCGGTACTGGTTGCCGTAATAATCCCTTCTGCTTATTCATTAACTATTTTTTTAGTCCTTATAGGAATTATCATAATAATCCCAATCATATATTCTTACCGGCTTTTCAAAGAAGAAAAAATTAATTAATTCAAAAACTAAAATATCATGAAGGTTGTTTTCACTTTTTTATGTTTATTTTTTGCCGGAACGATATTAGCACAAAACCATCCTAAGTTATCCGGCACATGGGAAGGCAAATTAAATGTTGGTGTTGTCCTACGTTTGGTTTTTATTTTTAATGACAGCGCCGGTATCATCAAAGGAACTTCTTACAGCCCTGACCAGGGTAATCAACCGATCCCTTGTTCTGATATCAGCCTTAAAGGTGATAGTATCAATTTCACCATTCCAACTCTCAATGTTACGTTTGCCGGAATATTTTCAAATGATTCACTCATCTCTGGTAAATTAACGCAAGGCAGAACTTTCGACCTTATCCTATTAAAAGTATTAAGGCCTTCTGAGTTACACCGGCCTCAAACACCTCACCCACCTTACTCTTATCGAATTGAGGAGGTAGAATACGACAACGCAGATAAATTTCTTCATTATGGTGCAACTATCAGTATTCCCCCGGGCAAGGGACCTTTTCCCGCTTTGCTTTTAATAACCGGTTCAGGACCGCAGAATCGTGATGAAGAAATTTTTGAACATAAGCCCTTCGCTGTTATTGCAGATCATCTCACTAAAGATGGGTTTGCAGTTTTAAGAGTTGATGACCGTGGCGTTGGTAAATCAACAGGACAATTTTCAACATCAACTTCAGCTGATTTTGCCGCAGATGTGCAGAACAGCCTAAATTATTTAAAAAGCCGAAAGGAGATTGACATAAAACGAATGGGTATGCTCGGGCACAGCGAAGGTGGCATGATTGCACCAATGGTGGCATCACAAAGAAATGATATCAATTTTATTATTCTGCTTGCCGCTCCCGGTGAAAAAATTTTAAAGTTAATGCAGGAGCAAAATATTGCAGTGCTAAAATCTTCAGGCATCAATAAAGAAGCCGCAGAAAGCTATGGTGACTTATTCGGTAAAATGATGTCTGCGGTTATTGAAACAAAAAATATGACAGCAGCGAAAGAACAAATGAATCTTGCGCTAAATGACTGGATTAAAATAACACCAAAAAATATTGTAACACTCACTACCGGTATCACAAATGACAGTACACAACAACAATTCTTAAATGGATTAGGATCATCATTCGGTTATGAGTGGTTAAAATATTTTTTACAATTTGATCCTGAAAATTATCTTAAAAAACTGCATTGTAAGGTGTTGGCATTAAATGGAGATAAAGATCTGCAGGTGTCTTCAAAATCAAATCTTGAAGGGATTAAAAATGCTTTGAAGGAAAGTAAATCACCTTCTTATGATGTAAAAGAAATTCCGGGGCTTAATCACCTTTTTCAAAATTGTAAAACTTGTACCATTAGTGAGTATGGAGAGCTTGAAGAAACATTTTCTCCAAAAGTACTGGACATGATTTCTGAATGGTTAAATAAAAATGTAAGGTAACAAGCGTTAAGAATTTATTCGCTTCTTTTATGATAGCTTAACTTCTGGAAAGTTCCAGACCTTCCAGAAGTTGCTTCAAAGCAAGATAAACTCCGTTCGTCCAGCCAAAACCATCCTGGGCTTCGTACTCGCCGCCGCCTGCCGTAAGATCGGTTGAAACAACATTATATTTCTCCATCATTTTACCGGTATTGTGGTATACTTTTTCGTTGATGCTCATCCAGCGCCGGGCAATTTCTTTTGCAAGTTCTTCGTACTTATAATTTTTTAAACCAATAATAGCAATCCACTGCAGCGGTGCCCATCCATTGGGTGCGTCCCATTGCTGCGAGGTTGTTTCAGTTGTTGATATGAGGCCGCCCGATTTTAAAAATTGTTCTTCAATAATTTTAGAAACATTATCTGCCTGTTGTTGCGTGGCGATTTTAAAAAATAAAGGAAAAGTTGCCGCAAGAGTTAATGATTCTTTTTGAATGCCAGCCACATAATCATAATCAAAATAAAATCTCTTCTCTTCGCTCCAGCAATATTCATCAATTGCCTCTTTCCGTTTTTTTGCAAGTGAAATATATTTTTCACATGACACTGTATCTCCTGATACTTCATAACATTCTGCAATGGTTTGTTCAAGATTCAAAAGAAGACAATTCAAATCTATTGGAATAATATCTGTGGCATGAATGGTAGAAAAATTTTTTACATCTTTAAACCAGCGTGAAGAAAAGTCCCACCCGGACTCGCATGCAGCACGCAAATGCCTGTACAATATATTTTTATTATCCACCGAATGCGCCAGTTCCACTTCATCTCTGTAAGCCTCAGGGCGAGGTGTATCATATTCATCCCAATAATGATTAAGAACACTTCCATCGGATAATAAAACAACCCGATTTACAGAAAGGTTATCCGCATTCAGTTCATCAATTCCTTTCATCCAGAAATTGTATTCTTTTTCCAAAACAGGCAAATAATCTATTAAAATCTTTTTGCCTTTTTCTTCACTTAACAAATGCACCATGCAGGCGAAAAATGGAGGCTGCGAACGGCCAACATAGTAGGCGCGATTACCATTAGGAATGTAACCTTGCTTATCAATTAAATACGAAAAATTATCAATCATATTTTGAATCATATCAACACGGCCCGAAACCTTTAGGCCCAGCATGGTAAAATAACTGTCCCAATAATATATTTCTCTAAACCGGCCACCGGGTACAATGTATGGCATGGGTAAATTGATCAGCGAATCTTTTGTTTCTTCGGGTTTTCGTGTTAATACATCCCATAGTAATTCAATGTGTTCATTTAAAGGCCTGGCGGTATCGCTTTTAAAATCTGAGGCTATTTGTTTAGGCTCTGAAAAATATTCATGAATAAAGGCTGTTAAATTAAACCCGGCATCGTCCTTCTTTTCTTCATAACGTGCCTGTATGTACGAAAGATTATTTTTAGGTGTGCAGTCGACAAATGTTTTACCATCGCCATAAATATTTTCCAACTGAACTCTTTTAAATAATTCGCCGGATTGAAAATTTGTATCCACTTTAAATATTTTCTTTTGAGTTAAATTTTATTGCAAGGGTATCGTTTCAACTGCTTCGGTATTGCTATCCTTTTTTTGCAGGCGATTAAAAAATAAAAGGCTTATAATAAGGATACCTATAGGAATAAGTGAGAAATAAAATGCAGTCTGCCCCCCATAAGCCTGAAAAATATGACCTGTAATTATCGAGCCTGTAGTTCCACCCAGGGCAGAAAAAATAACGATCAAGCCGCTCATAGGGCCATGTTGGCGCAGAGGTAAAGAACTTAAGATTACAGAATTGATTGCAGGGTAAATCGGGGCGAGCAATAAGCCTATTACTGGGAAAATATAAGCAACGAAGGGAGCATCGAGCCAACTATTTATTGAAACTACCTGCACTTTAGAAGCCAATGGAATCACCAATACTACAAGAATGGCAGCGATTACAAGGCATGCTATCACTACCACTAACCAATGAATTTTTCTTAAGAGAATTCCGGCAATAAATCTTCCTAACGCAGTAGATGCAGCGAGAATGCTGGCCATTTGAATACTGAGCGTTGTTGATAAATGTAAAACCTTACTATTAAATGTAGGCAGCCAACTCATAATACTCTGTTCAATCAGCACATAAAAAAAAGCGCTTACTATAAAGACCAAAACTAATGGTCGAATAGCCAGTGTTACCATTGCTGCAAAATCCTGTACAAATGATTTTACTTCAGTATTTTTTACAGAAGACTCATCAAGTGGTGCAATCAACAATAATAAAAAAGCAGCAACAGAAATACCGGCCAGCAAATAATAAACATTCAGCCACGAAGTGGATGCAGGGTTTTTATTATCAACGAAAGCGCTAAAAATAAAATAGCCTGTTAAAATTCCAATCATAAAAAAGGACTCTATAAAGTTCATAAAGCTTGCATGGTCTTTTTTGTTGGAAGTAACAAGGCCAATTGTTGCGTATACTGAAACTTTAATTAATGCGAAGCTCACACCGGTAACTGCAAACAGTAGTTTGGTCATTGCAAATCCGCCAATGAATGGCATAAATAAACAGGCAATTGTTACAAATGCAAGGGCTAATAGCATAGACCGTTTATATCCAATACGTGTTATATAGGAAGCCACCAGAAAAGATGCTATCGCTATGCTCAGATCTTTAAAAGCTTCTAAAATGCTTGCTGCACCTTGTGTAACGCCATAATTATTTTGCACCTGCAGAATAACTGTGCCTACGCTGTTAAGCAATATTGCAAAAACAAAATAATTTAAAAAGAGGGAAATTTTTATTTTCCAGTTATGCATAGCAATCGTTTAGAAAGCCAATATACAATAATCATTTAAGAAATAAATTATGCTTTTTGATAGGTATTTATGAAATCCAAAACTGGCAGATCAAGTGTTAACTCCACAAACAAAAAAGACAGCAAAGAGAATATCCTTGGTGTCTTTTTTGTTGCTATAATTAATTATAGATAATATTTATAGAATTAACATTACCAACCTCCGCTGGCTCCGCCTCCTCCTCCTCCCCCGCCGCCAAAACCACCAAAACCGCCACCGCCTCCTCCACCGAAATCACCGCCTCCAAATCCTCCGCCACCCCGACCGGAACCACCTCCTAACATTGAACCTATCAACCACCATGGCAAAGCACTACCCACCCCTCTCGAGCCCCGACGGCTCATATAATTGCCACCTCCGCCGCCGCCGCGGAAGAAAGACATTATTATAAAGAAAAGAACTATTAAAATTATAATCGTTGGAAACCCGCCTTTACTCGTCTCTTGTGATTTGGGATCAGCTTTATATTCCCCTGCCGCTGCTGCGATAATAGCATCAACTGCGTTATCAAAACCCCGGTAATAATCATTCTCCTTAAAGTAAGGAACCATTCGATCATCAATAATCTGCTTTGCCAGGATATCAGGGATTACACCTTCCATACCAGAACCGGTTTCAATGCGGGCTTTTCTTTCTGCTTTAGATACAAGTATTAAAACACCATTATTTTTTTCTTTTGTTCCAATACCCCATTCCCTCAAATACTTTAATGATACTTCTGCAATATCATACCCCTGCAAATCAGGGACGGTAATTATTACAATAGCAGATGAAGTGCTGTCATTATAATTCCTGATCTTTTGCTCTAAAGCATCTTTTTGAAAAGGTTCCAGAAAATTTCCAAAATCATTTACTGCAACAGGAAACTGTGGCCTATTCTCAATTTTTTGCGAAAAAACCGGATGGCAGCAAATGAGGAAAAGCAGTAAAAAGAAATTTTTCATTAAGGAATGATTACATGATTTTATTTACCAAAAATAATCTCATCAGGAAGTTCATTTTTATCAGCTTCTCTATCGTATGGAAAATGATACTTAAGTGCCTCTCCTATTTTTGAAATACACTCTTTTATACCAATAGCATAATTTTCTTTATTGAAGAGAGAGAGAATTTGTTTAACAACATCGACCCAATACTGCTCTCCGGCAGCAGTATGAATTCCGCTATCTGCAAAAATGGCCAATTGCTTGTCTTTTAAAGCAGCATAAAATAGTACACCATTTCGATGTTCAGTATTTTCCATTTTAAGTTGCCGGAAAATTTCCTGCGCCCTGTCAAGGGGATCTATGAAGCGGCATTTGCTTTCAATGAATACTCTTACCTCACCGCTTGTTTGCTGCTCAGCATCACGGATTGCCTGGACAATCATTTCATTTTCTTCTTTGGAAAAAAATTCTTTCTTTCTGGAAAAAGGCCACATAGCTGCCTGTTTATTTTATATTGAATTCCACATTAGGAGCATTCTCGCTTCCTGGTGCTGACTTATAAAAAGCTTTTTCATGATAGCCGAACAGGCCTGCAAAAATGTTGTTTGGAAATGTTTTGACCTTTAGATTATAGCTTTGTACTGCATTATTATAATCCTGCCTTGCTACGTTTATCCTGTTTTCTGTCCCTTCTATTTGTGTTTGAAAGCCCTGGAATGCGGCTGTAGATTTAAGGTCAGGATATGCTTCCGCAACGGCAAGTAATTTACCAAAAGAACTTTGCAAACCTGCCTGTGCAGCCTGGTACTTTCCCAAACTTGCTGAATCATCAATATTTACATTTATAGAAGTTGCTCTCGATCTGGCTTCAATAACTTCTTTAAGAGTACTTTTTTCAAAATTAGCTGATCCTTCTATGGTTTTAATAACACTGCTGTATAGATCAGTCCTGCGTTGGTAATTAGTTTCTACATTCCCCCACTTTGTTTTTACTTCCTGGTCAACTCCTATTAAATTATTATAAGCCCCACAACCCCAGAAAAAAAGGAGGGCAACGATTCCCAGAATTACAAATAGACCTGTTCTTGATTTCATGTTTTAAGTTTTAAGTTTTTCAAAAGTAATGTTTAATCAAATGAGATACCAATATTAATCCCTGACAAAATGCTGCTATTTATTTACCTATTAATTACTGCATTCCATTTTGCATGATTAAGAATTTATTGCAGCTATGCCGGGTAATTCTTTTCCTTCAAAATATTCCAGCAAAGCACCTCCTCCTGTAGAAACATAACTTACTTTGTCCGCAAGATTAAATCGATTCACGGCAGCAACACTATCACCTCCCCCAACAAGGCTGTATGCACCTTGTTGTGTTGCACCAGCTACTGATTCAGCAATTGCTTTTGTTCCTTCCTGAAATTTTTCCATTTCAAAAACACCCATAGGGCCGTTCCATAAAATGGTTTTGCTATCCATAATTACTTTGCTAAATTGCTTTATCGCCTCAACACCAATATCAAGGCCCATCCAACCTGTATCAATATGATTATTGTCAACAGTTTTTGTTTCTGCGTCATTTGAAAATTTATCTGCAACAACACTATCGGTGGGGAGGTATATCATCACATTTTTTTCTTTCGCCTTAATTAAAATTTCATTTGCAAGGTCAAGCTTATCTTCTTCACAAAGAGAGCTTCCAATTTGATGGCCAAGTGCTTTTAAAAAAGTATAAGCCATACCACCACCAATAATAATATTATCAGCTTTTTGTAATAAGTTTTCGATGATTTCAATCTTATCAGAAACCTTTGCGCCACCTAAAATTGCGGTGAAAGGTTTTTCCGAATCAAGCAATATTTTTTCCGCGCTTTTTACTTCGCTTTCCATCAACAAACCAAACATCTTTTTACCTGCCGTAAAGAATTTGGCAATTACAGCTGTTGATGCATGAGCCCTATGAGCTGTGCCAAAGGCATCATTCACATACACATCGCCAAGGTTACTTAGTTTTTCAGCGAATGCATCATCACCCTTTTCTTCTTCTTTATAAAACCTGAGATTCTCGAGTAATAAAACCTCACCGGGTTTTAAATCTTTTGATTTTTGTTGGGCATCATTCCCAATGCAATCATCAGCAAATAAAACTTTGGTATCACCTAGTAATTCCTGTAAATGTTTTAATAGATGCTTTAATGAATATTTATCTTCCGGGCCATCTTTCGGCCTTCCAAAATGCGACATCAGTATCACGCTCCCACCATCAGTAAGAATTTTTTTTATGGTTGGAATGGAAGCCCGCATTCTTGTATCATCCGTGATATTATACTGCTTATCAACAGGCACATTAAAGTCCACACGAATCAATGCTTTTTCATTTTTAAAATTGTGTTCTGAAAATTTTGACATGTCTTATATTGATTTTTTTTGTAACATTCAGCAATTGCTGAAAAATATCAGGTAATGAAAAAATAATAAAATCCGGATTTCAAATGTATATAAAAAGCCCGAGGATGGCGCGTAGGATTATATAACTTAATTAGTGTGAGGAGAATCAAAATCAATAGATTTTGCAACAGGATGGTTACCTGTAAAATTATATCCCAGAAATTTTGAAATGGTCGAGGCAAGTTGTTTCTGATATAATTGTTGTGGCAATTGCATTTCGCCTGCTGGCTTTGTATCAGGCCCAATAACAGCAAGCCATGCATCGCCGGAACCTCTTACCATAACATCATGCTCTGTCCATTTACTACTTCTCTTGCCCCTGCCATGATCGGTTGTAATAATAAGCGTCGTTTTATCTTTATACTCAACAGTTGATTGAATGAAATACCAAAGTTGCTGGATCATGTTATCCGCTTCATTAAGATGCTGAAGATATTTATCGTATTCGCCCCTGTGGCCATCTTCATCGCATTCACCCAAACCAATAAAAACAACTCTGGGCTTATTGACCTTTATATATTCCGTAGCCGCAATAAACGTAAGTATATCCTGTCGGGTACCTGATTTTTCTTTCACAAGATTCTTTTGTGCTTTATTGAAAATATGTAAATCAAAATCTCCTTTTTCTTCTATCGAGTCATAGCCACTATACACCCGAAAACCGCTGCGGTTTTCACTTAATATATAAGGAAAAACATCCCACGAGGCGAATGCAGCTATCTCATTTTTAAATTCATCAAACGAGTTTAGATATTCAAGAACGTTCGTATTTAAATTATTTTTTTTTTCGTTTGAGCTTATATGGACATCAGCATATCCAGTGAATATTTCATTATAACCTGGATATGAAAATTTATAACCATTAGTAACATTGAATTTATTTTTATATAACCTGTTTCCATATAATTGCCCCTGGCGTTCTATAACATTCCAAAAAAATGGAAGTAATTTTTTGCGGCCTTGATCAACCGAAGAATCCAGATACATCAATTTTGCTAAATCAACATTCGATGTATAGTGATTATTGTTAAGTATTGCAGGATCAGCGCCATTAAAAACTTCCTGCCATCTTATACCATCGATAGTTATTATAAATATATTGCTGGTTTTTGATGATAGCTGTGCCGTTACCGTAAAAAAAGAATAGAAAAAAAAGAACAGCAAGATTTGTTTCATTCTAAAAGGTTTTGTAAAGCAACAACTCAATTATAACCTTTGTGAAACCAAATCATTAAGTAAATGTGAAACTATTTATGTATCTGGAAAAAAGTTTGATCTTTAATTTTGCATTATTTAAAAACTATCGGAATTCCGGGTTTGTAAAAATGCCATAAAAAAAGATTTGATAATATAAATGATTGCCTGTTATATTTGTGGAGTAAATAATAATGGAAAATTCAGCCACCATAATTCTACAATCTTTTTTACCCATAAGTATGCGTATTTGCGTACGCTGTATGCCGTAAGGCATCATTTATTTTATATTAACCTTTCAGGGCTTAGCCTTTTTATCCTCAGGAAAACATTGATAATTTTTCATCTTTAAAAAAATTTTATGAGCACACAACATTTTGAAACATTACAACTTCACGCAGGGCAACAAATTGATCCTACTACTAAATCAAGAGCCGTTCCTATTTATCAAACAACATCTTATGCTTTTAATAATTCTGAACATGCGGCTAATTTATTCGGGCTAAGAGAATTCGGAAACATCTACACAAGGATAATGAATCCAACAACAGATGTGTTTGAACAACGTATGGCTGCACTTGAAGGCGGGGTTGCAGCCCTAGCAACAGGTTCAGGTCAGGCATCCCAGTTTTTGGCACTTAACAATATTATGCAATCAGGAGATAATTTTGTAACAACAACTTATTTGTATGGTGGCACTTATAACCAATTTAAAGTTGCCTTCAAACGTCTTGGAATTGAAGCAAGATTTGCAGACGGAGATAATGTTGAGAGCTTTGTAAAACACATTGATAAAAATACAAAGGCGATTTATCTTGAAACTATTGGCAATCCAAGATTAAATATTCCTGATTTTAAAAAATTTGCTGAACTGGCAAAAGAATACGATTTGCCATTAATTGTAGATAATACTTTTGGTGCTGCCGGATATTTATTTCGTCCACTGGAGCACGGGGCAAATGTAGTAGTTGAATCTGCAACTAAATGGATTGGCGGGCATGGCACTACCATAGGAGGCGTAATTGTTGATGGCGGAAATTATAATTGGGGTAATGGTAAATTTCCTCAATTCACTGAACCTTCTGAAGGCTATCATGGATTGAAATTCTGGGATGTATTTGGCGAAGGAAACCCGCTTGGCTTGCCTAACATTGCTTTTGCAATTCGTGCAAGAGTAGAAGGCCTTCGTGATTTTGGAGCTTCTCAAAGCCCTTTCAATTCATTTTTATTATTACAGGGATTGGAAACTTTATCATTGCGTGTACAACGGCATGTTGATAATGCTTTGGAATTGGCTCAATGGCTGGAGAAACATGACCTGGTTGAGTTTGTTGAATATCCGGGATTAAAAAGCAGTCCATATAATGCTTTGGCAAAAGAATATTTGCCAAATGGCTTCGGAGGTATTTTAAATTTTGGAGTAAAAGGCGGAAAAGAAAATGCAAGCAAATTTATCGATTCATTAAAATTGGTTAGTCATCTTGCCAATGTTGGTGACGCGAAAACTTTGGCTATTCATCCTGCTTCCACTACCCATGAGCAACTGGATGCAGAAGCCCAAAAAGCTGCCGGAGTAGCTCCTAACCAGGTACGTATAAGTGTAGGTATTGAACACATAGATGATATAAAAGCTGATCTTGAACAGGCATTTAATACAGTTTTTTCAAAACAACTTGTTGGGTAAATTTGTTTCAATACAAACAAATAAATAATGACTGAGAGCCTTAAGATATATAAATACCATAATTCGTTCCATTTAGAGTCGGGAAGGATACTTCCCGGCTTTCATCTTGGCTATACTACTTATGGAAATCTTAATGATGCAAAGGATAATGTAGTATGGATCTTTCATGCGCTTACAGCAAATAGCAATGTAGCAGAATGGTGGCCCGGCCTTGTGGGTGAAGGAAAATTATTTGATCCCAAAAATTATTTTATCATTTGTGTAAATATGCCCGGCAGTTGCTATGGAAGCATTGGCCCGCTTGATGAAGATCCTGAAACGGGAAACCCTTACTATCACGATTTTCCTTTTTTCACGCCCCGGGATATGATCCGTTCTTATCAATTTTTAAAAGATAGTTTGGGTATAAACAAGATTAAAATTGGTATAGGTGGTTCTACCGGTGGACAGCAATGTATAGAATGGTCAATAGAAGAACCGGCGCTTTTCGAATATATTTTTCCTTTAGCTACCAATGCTTTTCATTCAGCATGGGGTATTGCTTTTAATGCTTCACAAAGAATGTGTATTGAATGTGATGAAAGCTGGCATGAAAAAACCGATACAGCAGGAATTGAAGGAATGAAAGTAGCAAGAAGCATTGCCCTTATTTCCTATCGGCATTACGAAACCTATCATGCGAGCCAGAGCGAAGAATCAAATGGGCATATTGAAAATTTCAAGCCTGAGTCTTATCAACGTTATCAGGGAGAAAAATTAGCGAAAAGATTTAATGCATTCAGTTATTATTTTTTGAGCAAAAGCATGGACGCACACAATGTAGGCCGGGGCAGAAAAAGTGTAGCGTATGCTTTATCGTTAGTGAGAGCAAAATCGCTGGTTATAGGGATTTATACAGATATCCTGTTTCCTGTGAGTGAACAACAATTTCTTGCAGAAAATATCCCAAATGCAAAATATAAAGCTATAAATTCTTTATACGGCCATGATGGATTTTTATTAGAATTTGAACAAATTCAAAACCTGATTAGCGATTTTTTGGTTGACCAGCCTATCTCAACTTCCGAATTACAATTTCAATAAGTTATGGCAACACATAAAAAATTAATTATAGGATTATTTGGCTTTGGCACAGTAGGCGAAGGACTTTATAAAGTCTTAAAACAAACGGATTCTTTAAATGCAACGATAAAAAAAGTTTGTATAAAAGATGCCATTAAAAAAAGAAATGCGCCTGCTGAATTATTCACAACAGATAAGAATGAATTATTAGACGATGAAATGATAAATGTGATCGTGGAAGTTATCAATGAATCCGAAGCCGCCTTTGAAATAATTTCAATCGCGTTGAACAGTGGTAAAGCAGTCGTAAGTGCAAGCAAAAAAATGATTGCTGAACATTTACCCCAGATATTACAAATGCAAAAAGAAACAGGTGCGCCATTTCTATGTGAGCCTTCTGCCTGTGCATCTATACCGGTAATTCGTAACCTGGAAGAATATTATGATAATGATCTTTTACATTCACTTCGTGCAATTGTAAATGGATCTACTAATTATATTCTTACAAGGATGTTTGAGGATAAGCTTGATTTTAAGAAAGCATTGCTTCAGGCACAACAACTTGGCTTTGCGGAAGCCAACCCAACATTGGATGTTGATGGCTGGGATGCGGTTCATAAATGGGTAATCTTACTTTGTCATGCATACGGAATAGTGGCAGCTGTGGAGAATGTTTTATTTACAGGCATTCAAAATATCAATGCGGGGGATGCCAATTTTGGCAGGGGAAAAAATTATGAAATACGACTAGTTGCACAAGCTAAAAAATTATTGAATGGAAAGGTGGCTGCTTTTGTTCTTCCTCAATTTATAAAACAGGATGATCATTTATCCTTTGTAAAAAATGAATACAATGGAGTTGTTATTGAAAGTTCATTTGCAGATAAACAATTTTTTTATGGAAAAGGGGCCGGAAGTTTTCCCACAGCCTCCGCAGTATTAAGCGATATATCAGCGCTGAGCTACGATTATAAATATGAATATAAAAAGCTTTATTATCATAAGCCCAATCAACTCAGCAATGATTTTTATGTAAGGTTTTACATAAGCTTTGATGACTGGAAATTTATTCCGCGTGAAAAATTTGAATGGATAGAAGAATGGCATGCAGAAGAAGAAAGAAAATATTTAATTGCTGTTATTCATTTTGATCATCTCGCAAAAGATGATTGGTGGAAACAAAATAACACGTCAATTATTCTTACTCCCGATCCGATTATTGAAGATATGGATCTGCGCAAATTAAAAAAGAGAAGTTTAGAATTAGCCGGAGTTGCATAAGTGTATTTAAAGGTTTATTCGCTAACTTCAAGCAGCATAATCTAAAATTATTATTTCCCTATCTAAACCAAGCCCGCCAAAGAGCAACAAAAATGCTTTTATATAATAAATGCCCCTAGCGGCAACCATTTAAATTATTCATAGATGAAACAGAAATGCCTATCGAATATTTTATCTATCGTCTTGTTTGCCTGTTCAACCTTTACAAATCTTTTTTCACAAACAATATCACTTGATGTTTCTGATGTTATAAGAACCATCCCGCCCAATGCAGTTGGGATCAATGTCAATTACTTGATGGATGGAACTTATATCAGCAGTAGTACCCAGTCTTCTACCATCAACATACTCAGGAATATGGGAATGAAATTTCTCCGTTACCCCGGTGGGGAAAAATCCGACAATTATTTGTGGGCAAAATCACCCTATTCGCATTCAACCCCTATCATGGCTCTTACGGGTAGCTGCCAATGGCCATCAGGAGATAGCCGGTTTGTAAATACCGATTTCGTAACTGCTAAATCTGTGGTGTTGGATTTTGATGAGTTTGTTAGTACATACAAACAAGTTGGAGCAGAACCGATGATAGTTTGCGCTTATGATGCTGCATATTATGGGCAGGCAGTAGGAAATCCTTTACCCAATCCTTGTGGAACAAAACCAACGCTGGCAAACCTTGTAACCAATGCGAAAGAATGGGTAAAGTATTCGAATGTAACGAAGGGCTATAATATAAAGTACTGGTGTATTGGAAATGAAAGCTGGAACTTATGCGATTACAACGGGTGTGTTTCTGCAAGCCAGTATGCGTCTGATATAGTTACATTCGCTTCAGCTATGAAATCAGTTGACCCCACTATAAAAATCATTGTAAACGGAAGAGGTACAAATTGGTGGAAAACCTTGCTCGAAAGTAGTGCTGCAGGTTACATTGATTATCTTGGTGTAAGCTGCTATCCTGTTTATAACTATGTAGGTGGCTATGAAACATATAGAACATCCAGCCCTAATTTATTAAATGAAGCACAAACAGCTGTGAATGCAATTAATGCTTATGCTTCCGCAGCAGATAAGATGCGTATAAAAGTAATTTCTACCGAGTTCAACTCAATTGATTTTGGCAATGGGTGGGCTAATACTAACGATGTGGGTCACTCGTTAGTAGCATTTGAAATAATGGGCCAGCATTTCAAAAACCCCCAGATTGATGCGGCGCTTTTTTGGAATACAAGATGGGTTAATAATACTACATCTCCCCAGGATATTTACGATGCTCTTGATAAAAACAGTTACATGAATGCCAATGGTCTTGCTTTATCAATATGGGGTAATAATTTATTGCCGAAACTTATAAATGTTAGCAGTACCGGAACAGGCAACAATTTTATTAAAGCCTTTTCAGATTATGATGACCAGACAAATAAATTGAATGTATTTTTAATAAACAAAGACAATATAAGCCGGACCATAAACCTCGATATTTCTAATTATTTATCTAACCCTTTTTATCAAAGGTATCTATACAATGGATCAAATGATTTAGATAAATTTCCAAATTATTCGTTGTTGGATATAATCCCCGTAAAAATTGTAGGCTATCCTTCTCCATTTACTTTGCCAAGAAATTCTATTACTTTATTTAAGTTTGGGACATCTGGTACTTTGGCTTCAAAATTTATTTCACTGCATGCGGATTTAAATAATGACGTTGTGAATTTATCATGGATAGCGGGGGAAACCGGTTGTGAAAATGATTTTTGTGTACAGAATAGTACAGACGGAATAGACTGGGAGAATATAGGAATATTAAAAGGAGATTGTACAGTTAATAGCAATGGATATTCTTTTAAAGAAGATATTGAAAATAAAACGGAGGGGAAGATTTTTTATCGTGTGAAAGAAATAGATAAACAAGGTTTTTCGCTATACAGTAATGTAAAAGTAATAAGGCTTACCGGTCGAAAAAATAATTTATACGTCAGGCTTTACTCAAATCCTGTATCAGACTGGCTTCATCTTACAGTGTTAAATGCCGGAGATAAAAAAGGCGATATAATAATTTGTAATTCTTATGGCATCGCAGTAAAAAAATTTCTCTCCGTTGAATTGAATAAACTTTCAAAATTGGAAGTAAAAAAATTTTCACAAGGCATTTATTTTGTAGAAGTGGTCTGTGGCACTGAAAGTAAAAACGTAAAATTTATTAAGCTGTAGGTTCAAAAAAATTATCTGTAGCCCATAGCCTGTAATTGAAACAATTCAGCATATTGGCCACCTTTTTCCAATAATTCTTCATGAGTGCCTATTTCAAGTATTTCACCTTTATCAAGTACCAGTATACGATTTGCCATTCGTACAGTAGAAAAACGATGTGAGATCAATAAAGCAGATTTATCCTTAGTCAATTCAGAAAAACGTTGAAATACTTCGTATTCAGATCTTGCATCCAAAGCAGCAGTTGGTTCATCTAAAATCATTAATTGCGCATCACGCATATAGGCCCTGGCCAAAGCAACTTTTTGCCATTCACCCCCTGAAAGTTCAACCCCCTGGCTAAAATGGCGACCGAGCATTTGATTATATTTATTAGGCAATCTATCAATAATAGGACTTGCAAGGCTTTGTTTTGCTGATTTAATAATTAGTTCCTGATTATTCAATTCCTTGATATTACCAACAGCAATATTTTCATTAGTAGTCATTTGATACCGGAGAAAATCCTGGAAGATAATTCCAATTTCCATCCTCAACTCAGTTAAATCATATTCACGAAGATCATGGCCGTCCAATAAAATACGGCCCTCAGTAGGATCATATAATCGAGCCAGCAATTTTACCAGTGTCGTTTTACCCGCCCCATTTTCGCCAACTAATGCAAGCTTTTCTCCTGCATGTAACGTAAAATTCAGATTGCGATTTGCCCAACGAGTTGTATTTATATATTTAAACCCTACATTTTCAAAAGTAAATCCGTATTTTATTGGCTTGGGAAAAGGCCTTGGGCTTACTGGTAATTTCATCTTCGGTTTTATTGTAAAGAAATCAAAGAAATCGGTAAGATAAAGCGCTCCTTGAGATACGGTGCTGAAGCGTTTGATAACACTTTGCAGGCTGCTCCCCAATTGGCGGATAGAACCCAAAAGAAAAGTCAGGCTTCCTATGGTTAAAAGTCCAGATACAACTTGTTTAATAATAAAAATGAAGGCGACATAGTATCCGATAGTACCAAGCATAGTAAGCCCGATGCCCCATAAGGTGCGCTTTTTGGCCAAACTACTTGTATCCTTATATAACTTTAAAAAAATTGAACGATACCGGTTCATAAAAAACCCCGAAAGATCAAATACACGCACTTCTTTGGCTGTAAGATCACTGGCTCCAACGTAACTTATATAATCCAACTCCCTCCTTCTTGCCATTTGGCTTCGGGCAAGTGCATAAGTTTTACTATTAAAATAATATTCACCTATAAAAGAAGGTATTGTGGAAAAAAGTAAAATGAAAGTGAACCATGGATTGAAAACAATTAAACCAACGCCTAAAAAACTCATAGTAATTACATCCTGCATTTGAGTTAATACCTGTGAGAGTAGCATAGCACGGCCTGCAGATTGTAAACGAGCTCTTTCAAGTTTATCATAAAATACCGAATCTTCGAATTGATCGAGATCAAGTGTAGCAGCATGCGCCATTATTTTTAAAGAAGTGTGATTGGCAAAAAGATCACCAAGTAATGTATCAAACAGGTTAACAATCTTGGTAAGCGCATTCATTATTACAACTAATGCAAATTCAATAATTACCAATTTCCATATATGTCCATGAGAAGCGTCACCATTATTGTGCTTAATCAGATTTATAATCTGGTCGATTATAAGCTTACCAATATATAACATGACCAATGGTAATATCGCAAGGCACAAACGTATAATCGCATTGGAAATAGTTATCAAGGGACTGGTTTGATAAACTAATTTCAAAAACCTGGGAAGATTAGTCAAAGCTCCCAGCCGTTGCTTAAGGGTAAGGCGTTCAATTCCATTCCTGGGATCTCTCTTAGATTGTGCAGTGCTTTGTCTCCAAAAATTCATTATCATGATGTAGATAATCTTAGTGAAAATGGTTTGTAATAATAAACGAATTCATTATCTGAATCTTGTATAAAATAATTGAATTAATCCGAGAACTGATTTCTGACTGTTAAAAGTTAAAAATTGAGCCAGCTAATGCCTAAAACTAATTGCTGTTTTCAATTAAATGTCCTTGTAATAAACGAGCAAACTCATGAGCATATGTATTTTCAAACATTGTTGAATGTTCACCGTCTATCTCATGAATAATTATGTCATGTGCAAATCTATTCCACATGTTTTTTGTTTCGTCATTTAATGAAAGCTTTTTAAATGTTACCTTTTTTTCTACATCCATAAAATAATAACGCTCTTTTGCATAAAACAATACAATCTGTCCCTCATACCGACTTAATTTATAATTCTTGACGGCATCAGAATAAGCAAATTGCTTTTTAAAAGCATCTAGTCCAATATATTCGAGATCACCATTTTTTAATTTCTTCCTGTTTTTTATTTTGTATATTAAAAACTTGAATGAATTGAGCTTATACCCAATGGCATGTTTTGTATGTTTTCTGAATAAGAATGATTCAAAATTTATTTTAAACAAAACTTTTAAAATCGCATTTTTAATTTTTAATGGGAGGAGAAATAAATTTTTGAAAGAAGCAATTTCCTTTTTGCCAGATTTACGAATTACTGTATCAAACATTGCAATTAGCTGTATTTTTTTCTTCATTTCCTTAAGTTGCTTTGCAATTTCAAAAGCAATAAAGCCGCCCAGGCAATGCCCTGCCAAAGCATATGGGCCATCAGGATTATTTACCAATATTTCTTCAATAAATAACTTTGCAATCTCTTCAATACTATCAGGAATATTTTTCAAATGCTCAGCATCTACCGGTAATTGTAATGCATATACGGGTTGATCAGGATCCATTAGTTCCGCAAATCCCTTAAACCGTAACGCCGTTCCGCCTTCGCCACATACGATATATAATGGAATTTTAGTTCCTCCCGTTTTGAGAGGCACGAGGTATTTAATATTTACAGCTTGTAATGAAGGGTTTTTTATTTTTTCAATAAAATTTTCTGCAAAACCTGCAATTGTAGGATAGATAAAAATATCATTAATAGCTAGCTCTATTTTTAATTTCCGGCGAATAGCAGAAACCAATCTAATTACTAACAGCGAGTGCCCCCCCAGCTCAAAAAAGTTATCATATACCCCAACCTTTTCAAGCTTGAGTATTTCAATCCATATCTCAGCTAAATTTGTTTCTAATTCGTTACGTGGCGCTACATATTCATTGCTTAGCAACTCTCCCGCATCTGCCTCCGGCAACGATTTCTTATCTATCTTCCCGTTGGAGGTTAACGGCATCTGCGCCATCTCTACCCATAACGCAGGTATCATATACTCCGGTAGTTTCTTT
>JBBSEV010000013.1:0-87968 GCA_038239385.1 Chitinophagales bacterium | reverse complement strand
AAAAGAAACTTTGTTGTTAAATAAGATTGCATCGAAACCAATGTTGGTTGTGTGAAGCTTTTCCCATGTAAGCGTCCTGTTTGCAAAATCAGGTAAAGTGGCTCCCTGTATTTGTGTACCAAGCCCATTTCCAGAGCCGGAACCCAATGGATAATCAGCGCTAAAACTTACGTTTGATAAAAATCTATAGGCGCCAGCCGAATTAATGTTACCTAAAATGCCCCAACCTCCTCTCAACTTGAGGTCATTTATAAAAGTTGTTTTAGGAAAAAAACTTTCGGAACTTAAACGCCAGCCTGCTGCAAAAGAGGGGAAGTAATCATTTTTAAACCCGGGAGCAAGCTTTGATGCGCCATCATAGCGAAGGGTTCCGTCGAGGTAATATTTATCTTTATATTTATAACTTAACCGGCCTACATACCCAATCAATCGAAGCTCTTCAAGAATAGATGCGAAGCCTGATGTATATGGTGGTTGATTCCTGATACCCCTGAATTGAGGATCGGTATAATCAACTTTGCCACTCAAATCATTTACATACCAATTGGTATATTGATCAGAAACGGATGCAACGAAATCTATATTATGATCGTTAAAAAAAGTATGATTATAATTAAGCGTTACTTCTTTATTTATATTATAAGTTTTTCCCTGCCTTTCCCCATAAGATCCGACTGCCTGTGCATTGCCACCCGCATATGGGTTTCCGGGTGTTTGTGAAAAACGCCATTGGTCATTGTCCTGCCATTGCTTTCGCAAATTGATAAAATAATCTCCCCCTAAAGAAGCTTTTATTTTTAAACCGGTAAATGGCTCAATTTGTACATAAGCATTCCCCAAAGCTCTCGTTAAATTATACCTGTTATCGCTAAGTTTTTGAAATGCAAAAACATTGAACCTTGTTTGGTCGCCCCATAAAAGATCCGGGCCGGTCTCAAATATAAAGGGAGCTCCCGGGTCAAGAAGCGTAGGGTCGTAATCGGGATTAGGAATAAACGTTCCGGAAGTAACTGCCGCAAATCCTGTTGGGTCACTCGGATCATAAATAGGCTGAAAAGGAATCGTTGAAATCATTGTTGGCAAATCACCCTGTGTGTTTACTAATGCATTTTCATTTACCAGGCGAAGCGTTAGACCTGCGCTTACAAACTTTGAAATCCTTGTATCAACATTTGTGGCAACCGTATAACGTTCAAGATTATTCGATTTTAAAGGGCTTTCCTGTTTTGCATATCCCATAGAAAGATAATATTTAGTTCCCTCGCTGCCACCACTCACCCTTACGCTATAATCTTGTATCGGTGCATCTTTATTTTTTAAAGCACCCTGCCAGTTAACTGTTGGATTGTTACCGGCGTATAATGCATTGGCCTGGTCGTATCTTGGGCCAAACTTTTGTTCAAATGTTTTACCAGGTTCCGGATTAGCAGCATATGCCTCACGCACTAAATCGAAATACTGCTGGGTGGTAAGGGTTGAGATTGATTTAGGTATGTTTTGTATTCCATACTGTGCCGTAAATTCTACACGTGGACGGCCAATCGCACCTTTCTTTGTAGTAATAAGTATAACGCCATTGGATGCCCGAACACCATAAATTGCTGCGGCCGATGCGTCTTTCAATACTGTTATAGATTCAATATCCTGGGGATTGATCATCGAGAAGATATTGACAGGAGAACGGATATCACCTATACCACCATCCGTAATACCGCTGCCACCTTCAAAAATAGGAACGCCATCAACAACATATAATGGTTCAGCATTACCAAAAGTATTCACTCCCCTGATTCTTATAGTAGGCCTGGATTGCGGGTCTCCTCCACCAGAACTTACAAACACACCAGCTGCCCTACCCTGCAGTGCAAGCTCAGGAGTTAGCGAAGTGCTCTTTTCAATTTCTTTACTATCTACTACCGATAGTGCACCGGTAACATCCTTACGCTGGCGTGTACCATAACCAATTACAACTACTTCCTCCTGCTGTGAGATAAATCTTTTTAATACCACATTTAAGGAAGTTTTACCATTAATATTAATTTCCTGCGTCTCCATACCTACATAAGAGATTACAAGAATTTTTGATGAGTTATCAGGAATATCGATTTGAAATTCACCATTTGAATTTGTCGACGTTCCTACAGAAGAATTCTTAAGTTGAACACTTGCGCCTATCACAGGTTGACCGCTTTCATCGCTAACCTTACCGCTTATCGGCATTAATAGCGGAGGCAAGAGAACATCGCTCAATTTGGCCTGGACAGCAGGTTTGCGTGAAACAACAATAGTATTGTTTTCTATTGAATAGCTGAGTGGTTGTCCTTTAAAACAATATTGGAGTGCTTCAAGTACAGGAACATCTTTTACATTGATGCTCACCGGTGGCACATCTTTTATAGTATTTTTAGAAAAAAGAAAACCAAACCCTGTTTGTTTTTCAATCTCTTTAAACACTTTAAAAAGAGGCGCATCTTTTAAAGACAGCGTAACGGTCTGAGTTACTCCTTTTGCAGAAATCTGTAAAAATGCAGCAGTCAGTAAAACGAAAGTCAATTTCATTGCTTTCAAAATTTGAGGTGTCAACACCCGGGCTACTTTGTTTCGGCTTTCAGCAGCAGAGCTTTGGTTACTGCATGTTTTTAAATTCATACATTTGCATTGTTTAGGTTAATGAATAAATGATTCTTCGCAGTTTTATTTTATTTCTATATCGACCTTAACAGCCGGAAATGTTTGCGCATTTCCGGCGTTTATTTTATCGGCTTTTCATTATTTTACAATAATATTTTTCCCTTGAATTCTAAAGCTCACTCTCCCGGTTTTTTCGAGCATAGCCAGTATCTGCAATATGTTCACATTTCTTGAAATGACACCAACAAATTCTTCATTGGTAACATTCCCGTCATAGCTCGCTGTTATTCCATACCATCTTTCAAGTTGCCTCATTATACTTTTTATATCAGCATCCTGAAAAATAAATTTTGAATTCTTCCAGGCCATAATTTCATCCAGGTCAACCTCTTTTTTTTGAATGGGGATATTATTATTCCCGTTGATTGCTATTGCCTGCTGCCCCGGTGCGATTGAAATATTTGAATTGTTTTTGGTAACCTTCACAGAGCCCTCAATCAACGTGGTTTTTGTCGCATCTTCATTCTCATAAGCGTTAATATTAAAATGAGTGCCTAAAACTTTTACTTCCATATCATTTACCATAACATGAAAGGGCTTGCGGGCATCGTGCACCACTTCAAAGTATGCTTCACCCGTTATACTTACTTTTCGGTCGTCGCCGGAAAAAGAAGTAGGGTATGTAATTGAACTTGCAGCATTGAGCCATACTTCTGAACCATCTGTAAGTATTAAGTGGTATTGCCTCCCAACAGGGGTTGACATGGTGTTGTATGCTACTTCAGAAGAATTATTTTTTACAGAATAAGATAAAAGCCCGTTTTTATTTGTGACTTGTGAATTTCCCTGCAACCCAACTGAACCCTGTAGGCTGTCCAGGACTATTTTACTTCCGTCGGAAAGTGTAAGTACAGCGCCTGTTTTACCCGGAGGAATGTCTTGTGGAACAGGTTGCATTGTTTTAGTTGCAGCAATATTGTTTTTATTTGATTTTTTTAAAATAAAAAGTGAAGAAGCGGCCGCTAAAAACAAGATAATGGAAGCTGCTGCAACCATTCTTCTCAATTGTAATAATTTAGCTGGTGTACTCGCTCCGCGGGAAATTTCTTTAGTTAGAAAATTTTGTATTGCAGATCTTAATTCAATATTCTCTTCACCCAAATATTTATCCTCCATAAAATCTTCCTTTACTACAAATTCAAGATGCTCCTGGTATTCTTTATGTTTTAATAAATCTGTGAGCCTGCGCTTTTGTGCATGTGAAAGTTTACCCGAAAGGTATTTCGACAATAGATCTTTGAATGATTCCTGGTTCATATTACAAGCGTTATTATAAAGACGCTGTAAAAATTAAGTGCGGGTGGGTGGACTGGATTTTATTTTTAGTTATTTATGCAAAACTATAAAAGCAGTAAGCAAGCAATTAAAATAATTGGATAATCTTTATTAAAATAAATGTAAGTTCTCAGAAAATTTAAGGCAAGTACTATATGTTCCTTCACTGTATTCTTTGAAATATGACTGCTCTCGGCAATTTCCTCATAGGTAAGGCCTTCTAACCGACTCTTTTTGAAAATAACTTTTCTTACGGCAGGCAGCTTTTCAATACCCTCCAGTATACGGTTCCAGGTTTCTTTGTACTCAAGTTGTTGGTCTGGAATATGTATATCTTCACGCGTTTCCAACAGGTCTTCGCCGGTAAGGCTTTCCAGCTTTTTACGCATTGAAGAAATAATGTGCCGTTTTCCCAGGATAAAAAGATAGCTTTTAAAATCCCGAACTTCCGTTAACGCTTCTCTTTTATGCCAGACTTTTAAAAATATATCCTGCGTGATTTCCTGTGCACGGGTAACAGATTTAGAATATGCCAGCGCATGGCTGTAAACTTTATTCCAATAATTATCTACCAATACGGTAAATGCCTTCTGCTCACCAGACGCTATTTGTATTAATAGTTCACTTTCATTATATGTTGAGCCTTGAACCATTTCAAAAATTAATGTTGGCTAAAATAAATAAAAGATTAACTACATCCATTTCAATCGTAATCTCCACCGGAACACATAAGCAATCATTTTATTTAAGTCGTTGAGGAAATACAAAAATTCTTTTAAAGCTTTTACACAATTCGGGAATTTCTGAATCCAAATTAGAAGGAATTATTTCTCACTCTGTACTGCTCTATGCTGACGACATTTTTTTAAAGCAGCACACTTTTTAAAAGAAAGCCCTTATTTACTCACAAAACTTGCTGGATAGATGAAATTATAAGTTCCTGAACCGGCTTCAATCTCAACATCATTACCAGATTGTTTTACATTTTTAAAGGCAGCCGATAAATCCCTGCCACTTTCTTTTATCTTATCAATTTGTGTAAATGGTAACCTGATAGTAGCAGTTGTATTGCCGGGAATTGTTACATCAAGCACAAGATTTCCATCTTTAATTTTCCATCCGGACGAGATGGCTCCATAAACACTTTCATATAGCGCTTTTGCATACGTCAATCTTTTATCCGGTTGCGGTTGTATTAAAATATGTTTATAACCCGGTGTACCGATTTCTATACCTGCAACCACCCTGTACATCCAATCGCCAATGGCGCCATATGCATAATGGTTGAAGGAATTCATTCCTTCGTCCTGGAACGTGCTATCCGTTTTTTCTCCATCCCATCTTTCCCAAATTGTGGTAGCTCCCATCTTAACAGGATAAAGCCAGGAAGGAAAGGTTTGCTGCAGCAACAAATCATAAGCAACTGACGTTTGCCCATTTTCTGAAAGAACGTGGCATAAGTAAGGAGTTCCCAAAAAACCCGTGGATAAGTGATTGCCTCTTCTTTTGATATCATCTACTAAGTAGGTCGTTGCATTTGATCGCATATTTTCCGGCAATAATTCAAACATTAATGCCAGCACGTATCCTGTTTGTGAATCAGAAAAAACACGGCCTTGCTCTGTTACATAATTTTTATTAAATGCTTCTTTTACTTTTTCAAAAATATCATTGTATTTTTTTTCATCTTCTTTATTATTCAATACACCAGCAGCTCTTGAAACTAATTTTGCTGAATAAGCATAAAAGGCGGTTGCTATCATGTCAGGATTTGTGTAACCATCCGGCTCGGTATGATTTTCCATTTTTGGTTTATAGTAAAGCCAGTCGCCAAATACACTACCTCCTTTCCATAAATAACTATCGCCGGCTTTTTGATGTATGTAATCCACATACTTTTTCATACTGGCATATTGATTTTTGAGAATTTGTGTATCTCCATAAACGGTATACATTGTCCAGGGTGCAATAGTGCTTACATCTCCCCACCCTGCGGAAGTACCACTATTATTTTTTAAAACATCAGGAATAACAAAAGGCACGCGGCCATCTTCATATTGATCTGCCGATAAATCTTTCAACCATTTTGTAAAGAAAGGGGCAACATCCATATTGAATGCCGCGGTGCGGCAAAAAGCCTGCGCATCACCCGTCCAGCCAAGGCGCTCATCTCTCTGCGGGCAATCAGTTGGCACGTCCAGGAAATTTCCATATTGCCCCCACTGAATATTATGCTGTAATTGATTTACCAATGAATCAGAACATACAAAGGAACCATTAACATCCATGTCAGAATGCACTACAATTCCTGTTATGTCATCTAAGGTTAATTCACCCGGATAATTATCCAATGCTACATAACGGAAACCCATAAACGTGAAATGCGGTTCATATACTTCTGCACCATTTCCTTTCAAAGTATATTCTAAAGAAGCACTGGCGGCTCTTAAATTTTTTGTATAAAATTCACCATACTTATCAAGTACTTCAGCATGCCGAACTGTAACAGTGCGCCCACTTTCTCCTTTTACTTTCAGCCTGATCCATCCAACCATGTTCTGTCCCATATCAGCCACGAGTGTTCCTCTGGGAGTTTTAAATATCTTTATTGGCTTCAACTCTTGTATTTTTCTCATAGGTACATTTTGCGATGCTATCAAAATCCTATTATCGTAGCTGGCAAGGTGCACGGGCTTCCATTTAGAATCATCAAAGCCTGCCTGGTTCCATCCCGGCATTTCTTTACGGGCATCGTAGTTTTCTCCATCATAAATACCGTCAAGAATAATTGGCCCATCCTGTGTTGATTTCCAGCTATCATCGGTACCAATCATTTCTTCGCTTCCATCGGCATATTGGATATGAATCTGCGCTAACAATCCCAGTGTCTTACCATAAATTCCCCAGGCACTCACCCAACCTAACGGTCCCCTGTACCAGCCATCTCCTAACATGGCCGCCAGCGCATTTTTTCCCTGCTGCAATAAATTTGTAACATCGTATACCTGGTATTGCAATCTTTTGTTGTAAGATGTCCAACCCGGAGTTAAGACACCGTCCCCTATTTTTTTTCCATTAATATAGAATTGATAAAGACCATGGCTTGTTATATAAGCTCTTGCAGAAGTAATCTTTTTATTTAAGGATACTTCCTTTCTGATAAATGGACTGGCTATATGTTGTGTGGTATCCTGAACAGGCTCTATCCATTGTGCTTTCCAATCCGCAGAGTTCAATAAACCCATTTCAAAAAATGCCGGATCACTCCATTTGGATTCTTTCGAATTGTTATCCCAAACTTTTACCTGCCAGTAATACCTTGTTCCTGATTTTAATGCGCTTCCTTTGTAAGCTACTAACACCGATTCATTAGAGGGCAACTTACCGCTTTGCCACACAATCATATTCTTTGAAAATTTATAATCTGTTGCAACATTTATTTGATACCCCGTTTGTAACAAATTATGAACCTGAGACTTTATTTTCCAGCTAAATCTTGGCTGCAATGCAGCAATACCGATGGGATTTTTTTTGAATTCACAGGACAAATCATATACTGATAGTGATTGGGACTTTACTGTTGAGCTTATCAAACACAGAAGGATGATTTGTAATTTCATAAGAATCAATTTACTTTTAAAATAATAAATTTCAATAAGCTTTAATTTTTTTTGAACTTAAAGCTTCGGATAATTTCTTGTCTGATCATCCATTACTAAAAGCCAATCCTGTCCATACCCTGACGATGGGGGTATAAATTTATGTGAACCTTTATTTGATAAAATGATAGCTTCTTTTGAATTTCCAGTCCTTGGATCATACCAGTAAGCCTCCAGAATACGCCCTGAGATTTTATTCAAAATAACAGTAAATGATTTCCCTTCTGAAGTATATACAAACAAATAGTCTTTGCCCCTTGTTGATTGTATGTGCTCAGAAGAGGAAAGATTGTTTTCAATAATTAATGATTGGTCGGGAACACGATCAAGTAAAGGATGCGATAACATTAACTTCTTAACAAATATCATTTGATTGGCGCCAGGTAATTCCAAAGCATCAGTCCAAAAAATATGCGGCCCATTCACGCCTTCACGCTTCGCAGAGTACATTTGCCAGATATCGTGACAACCATAAGTATGCCCATGTGCACCTGCGAAAAGGTCTAGGTAGGCATATTTTCTTACATCATAAGCATTGGAAATCCCCAGGTCTTTTCCATTAAAACAAACCGGGTGATCCTCATACAAACATTCAGCATCCATTACGGGCTTGGCAGGTTGCATTGCATAAACTTTAGCGATCTTATCATACACTTTCATATCGCGGCAATGCCCGTTTTGAAACATATTAAACCCCAGCCATTGCTCATTATGAAACCATTGGGCAGAGCCGGTTTCATTAGGCTGCGGATGAAAGCTGATCATTGCTTTATTGTTTGTAGCTTTCTCAATTGCATTTCCCATCGCATTCCAGATGGCAACATCTTTTTCATCTCTTGGATTACGGTCGCCGCCTAGTATCCAGATAATATTTGTTTTGTTTTTATAACGGTTCGCAATCCATGCACCATAAACAGCGGCATTGTTTTCGTTAAATATTTCGGGACCTGTTCCCCATTTATCTTTATAAATCTTATCGCCCCATGTGGGCAGCAAACCTATAGTAAGCCCATATTCATTTGCTTTATCAATTATGTAATCTACCTGCTCAAAATATTTTTCATTTGGCGTAGCCGGATCATCATTTACTAAAGGCGTTTCTCCATAAGCGTTAGGTACATGCAATCCATCCATTTCAGCCAGCACTACCGCCTGGATCACCGTAAAACCCTGCTCACTTCTCCGCTTTAAGTAATGATCTGCTTCTTCCCTATCGAGACGATGAAATAATTCCCATGCAGTATCCCCCATCCAGAAAAAAGGTTTACCATCTTTTAATAAAAAATGTTTATTGGAACTTATTGTGAATTGGGATTGACCGGATATACTTACTATGAAGAAGAAAACAATAAAGATTATTTTTTGCATAGAATTATTTTATTTAGATGGCAAAGCAAAAGCCACGTAGCTATCTCCAGACCTGGTTCCCAGTTTTCCACCGCCACAAGCAATTACTATATACTGCTTTCCATTTACTTCGTAAACGGCAGGCGTAGCAAATGCTGGTGCGGGTAAATCTTTTTCCCAGATTAATTGCCCTGTTCTTTTATTAAAGGCCCTGAACTTTCCATCTTTGGTTGCGCCAATAAATAAAAGACCACCCGCAGTTATTGCGGAAGCACCGTAATTCTCGGTTCCCGTTGGCACTTTTGTATTTTTAAAAGCAGTATCATTTCCCAAGGCAATTTTCCACAAAAACTTTCCTGTGTTCAAATCAATAGCGTTTAAAGTTCCCCAGGGCGGCGCTATTGCAGGATAGCCTTCCTTGCTTAGAAATTTATTATAGCCAGTTATTGAATAAGGAACAGTAAAATGCTCGTCAACATCTTCATCATGAAAAGGTTTTGATTTTGTGTCGTGTATATTTAATACAAATGATGCAATGGCTTCTCTTTCATTTTCATTTATTTGTTTGAATGCTGGCATCATTCTTCTACCTGTTTGTAATAAACTATCAAAAGCATTTACGGTATATTTTTTTTCCACATCTATTAGTGAAGGAAAATTACCTGAACCTTTTCTTTCGGGGCCATGGCATGTCATACAATTATTTTGATACAGGCGCTTACCAGCCTGTTCAAAATTTTCAGCTGAATTGCTATTGCTGGAAATATCGACAGCCTGGATTATCCAGGCCATTTCATTTGCATTTATATACAACACATTTGTTTGTGGATCAAATGAAGGACCGCCCCATTCTCCTCCACCATCAAGGCCAGGGAAAACAACCGTCCCCTGTAAAGAGGGAGGATTAAACATATCCCCACTTTTATATGATGCCAATCTTTTTTTTACCTCTTCATATGACCCGGGCGACAGTAGCGGGTTAATATCTTTTTCTGTAAAACTGTGTCTCATAAAAGGCTCAGGCAATACAGGATAAGGCTGAGTGTGTGATAATTTTTCTCCCTTTAGTTCTGAAGAATCAGGCACTGGTTTTTCTATAATATCAAATACTGGCTTACCAGTTTCACGGTCTAAAACATAAATAACGCCTGTTTTAGTTGCTTGTGCGACGGCATCTATTTTCCTTCCATCCTTATTAATAGTAACCAAGGCAGGCGCTGAAGAAAAGTCCCTGTCCCAAACATCATGATGGATATACTGGAAGTGCCAGATTCGTTTTCCGGTGGCTGCGTTAATTGCCAACATTGTATTTGCAAATAAATTATCGCCTGTTCTTTTACCACCATAAAAATCATAAGAAGCAGAGCCTGTTGATGCAAAAAGAATTCCTCGCTTTTCATCAAGACTAAATCCACTCCATGGGTTTGCCCCGCCAATAAATTTATAAGCCGCTGTGTCATCCCATGTATTGTAACCATATTCGCCCGGGAAAGGTATTGTATGAAAAATCCATTTTCTCTCTCCGGTTCTTGTATCAAATGCACGAATATGCCCGGGTGCCGCATGCTGGCCTTCATCAACCCTTGCCCCCGCTATTAAAAGATCTTTATAAATCACAGGCGGCGATGTAGATGTTACAAACAGATCGGAGACATCACGATCCAGGCCATTGTGCAAATCAATTTTTCCGTTATCGCCAAAAGCCATTTCAGGCTTTCCATCATCAGCGTTTATGCTATACAGGTATGAACCCGCCGTATAATAAATTCGTTTATCGTTTTTGCCATCGCTCCAATAAGAAACACCCCTACAATTATTCATATTAAAAAATGATGCTTTGTTGCCTGCCAGTGAATCAAAAGGATTGAAGACCCATTTTTGCTTTCCTGTTGCCGCATCAATTGCAAAAAGCTTCATCTGAGGAGTAGTTCCAAATAAAACGCCATCAACTATTATGGGGTTACATTGTATTTGTGAATGATTAATTGTATCTGCGTCACCAGTATGGTATTCCCAGGCGACCTGCAAATCTTTTACATTGGAAGTATCAATCTGCGTAAGCGACGAATATTGGATACTTTCAGGAGAGCCTTTGTAATTTGACCAGGTTGTATAATTTTCTTTTGACCTGCATCCAAGAGATAAACAAATAGTTACAATTAAGAATTTAGCAATCGATTTTATCATAATTCCATTTAGATCCTATAATTAAAAACAAGTATAGTAATTAAAACTAAAGATTGATTTTTTAATTACACAGGTGTGCTGAAGCATACTGTACCTAATTTTTTTGAGTAATGCCTTTCCATTCGTCTGTACGAAAAGATGAAGCAGGCAAGCCTTCTTTGTTGTAAAGGTTGGCATCATCAGGATTGTTGCCCCATGCGTATCTCACGGCAACCGGATTTTTAATTTCATCACTATATACAACTACTTTATCACCATCTAAATAAGCCTTTGCCCAAACGAATTTTTTATCTTCCCCGGCTACTGCAAAACCTTTTGCATAACCGTATCTATCTTTCAGCATTAATCCACTCCCCGCATTTGAAAAGCTAACAATGATTTTATTATCTGCTTTTTTCATTGATTGATATTGAGGGCCGGAATAAACGATGTCTTTCCCATAGGCAACTTTCTCTGCAACTAACGCTAACCTGTACCCGACGTCCTGTTTATTTTTAGGATGAATATCATTCCGCTCGCCAATATCAGTGATAATTGCCTGCCCGGTTGCGGGAAGCGAAAGGGTCATACTTTGAGCTTCTCTTAATTCAGCCCAATCACTTTGTGCAGGAATGGAATCAGGCGCCATAAAATTTGCGAGTTGTACCCAAAAGAATGGGAAATTATCGTTCCAGTGTTTGCGCCAATCTGTTATCATTTTAGGAAACATGGCACGGTAATTATATGCTTCCTGTGTATTGGCTTCGCCTTGATACCAGATAGCGCCTTTAATTGCATATTGCGTAATTGGGGCGATCATCGCATTATATAATTGAGAAGGAAAAGCATTAGGCCCAACATCCTGTATTCCAAAAGCAGTATTAATTGCAGATGGCTTGTATTGCCATGTCCCTGCCAAAGGAATTCTTTTGCCGTCAATTTCAATATACATTTGTTCGGCTTTTCCATAAAAGCCACCACCCCCACCCGTATCGGTGACTTTAACCACGATGGTATTCTTTCCTTTTTTAAATTGACCTGAACTCAATTTATATGCTCTTTCCGCAGAATAATTATTAGTAGCTCCTGACTGTATACCATTGAAATAAGTAACATCATTATCGTCAATCGGGCCCAGATTTAAAACGCCATCTTTCCCAAACATCGCTTCGGGCAATTCAAATTCCTTTTTGAACCAAATGTTACCATCTGCATTACCTATCTCGGAAGATTCCCACGATTGCGGTTGCTGTATATTTTTCCAACCTTCATTTGATGCGGTAAGCGCATACCATTTTTCAATATCGCCTTTATCATTTTTAAGTGAGGTCACAAATTCTCCCTGCCTGGTTTTCATAAGTGCATCTTCCTTATCTTTTTCATCAAGGTTTACACCTTTATATTTTTCTTCTTTGCCCATAACATCCCAGCTCGTCCATGTTTGAATATTAGTGCCACCCCATGATGTATGAATCAGGCCAATTGGAATATTTAAATCGGTATTTATTTTACGTGCGAAAAAATATGCTACAGCAGAAAAGTCCGGAACTGTTTCAGGATTGCATTCCTGCCAGCCTGCATCTGTAACATCTTTCAGTGGCTTGTAAGCCGTTGCTTTCTTAACTGTAAAAAGCCTGATAGAAGGATACTTGCTTTCTGAAACTTCCTTTGCTCCATCTCTCGTGTTTCTTAAACCAAATTCCATATTAGATTGGCCACTGCATATCCATACATCACCCATCAAAATATTTGTCAAAGAAATATTATTTTTTCCCGTAATAGTCATTGTAAACGGGCCGCCATAATTCATTGGTTTAAGCATAAGAAGCCAGCTTCCATCTTTGCCAGATTTTGTTTTTACGGTCTGTCCATTAAAATTTATGGCAACTGCTTCACCATTATCAGCCCATCCCCATATTTTTAACTGCTTGTCTCTTTGAAGAACCATGTTACTTGTAAAAATATTTGGGAGTTTAACGTCTGCAAAAGCATTGACGCAAATACAGGAAACAAATAGAGAAAAAAATATTTTCATTTTGATTTAGTTTTTTAACCTCACCCCAATCCCTCTCCAAAGAAAAGGGACAGTCTCACACATAAAATCATTAATTTTAATTTATTACAGATTTTATTCAAACAAAATCATCACTATAACGATAAGCTTCAATTAATTTTTGTTCTCCCTCTTTCCCGGCAACGGAATTCCCATGCTCCATTCCCAAAATGCCTTTATACCCTTTCTCATAAAGATGTTTAAAAATATTTTTATAATTCATTTCTCCGGTTGTGGGTTCATTACGGTTGGGGTTATCACCTATTTGTAAATACCCAATAGCTTCCCATGAAGCGTCAATATTGTTTATGATATTTCCTTCGTTTCGCTGCATGTGATACATATCAAATAAAAATCTGCACGATGGGCGGTTTACTGCTTTGCATATTGTATATGTCTGATCGGAATGCCTAAGAAAAAGCTCCGGCGTATCGCTTAACGCTTCGAGAACCATTGCCAGGCCATGTGGTTCAAGAATATCACAGGCAGGCCTAAGCGCTTCTATTACATTGGCGGTTTGATATTCTACAGAAAGTTTGTGTTCATAATTTCCCGGTACCACGGTAATCCACGTGGCATTGCAACGTTTTGCACAATCTATTGCTTGCTTACAGGAATTTAAGAATTTTTCCCTCCATTCCTTATCGCCTGAAGTGAGTGATGTTTTAACCGGCCAATTATCAAAGTTCATCACAAAAACTCCCATGCGCATATTAAGTTTACCAAGAACATTCCCAATTTTTTCCTGCTCGGCTACCGGCCTGCCCATAAAACCATTGTCTTCTATAGCCCGAAAGCCTTTATCATAAGCAAACTGAATCTGGTCAATAAAGTTAGCGCCAGCACTATTTTTAAACATTCCATCGTGAATGGCATAATCAAGATGAAAAGGTTTCTCAGCAGGTTTGGTTTTCTTATTACCCGTTGAAGGTAGCCCCGCTGTCATTACTCCGGCACCCGCCAAAAAAGATTGCTGGAGGAAGTTTCTTCTTTGCATATGTTTATTAATTTTTAGGAATTGAAATCTATTGATAGTTAAAATACAAACTGTATCGTACTGTTGGAAGTCTTTCGTAAAGTTATAGGAAATACAATCATATAAGCTTAAAGAACAATTTTTATAAATGTTTTTTTGGGAAACTATAGGTAAGTATGTAAAAAAAAATACTATTTTTAGTTTTCCTAACGATTCTTGTAACAAATGATTCAGCCAGAATTAATAACTGTTTATAATATTAACTATTCAACAATTTATAGAGGCGATCATTCCATACAAATGAAATCCATAACCTTGAAATATATTCTCCTAAATATTTTCTCAATAATCTTTTTCTTATTAAAAATCAACTGCTAAATGGATACAATTAATCGTAAACAACTATTTCTCGCCAGCCGCATAGCGCTCTTAGTAACTGCGATGACCTTCATTTTCAGGTCTTCTCTTGAAGGAGTATGGAGCAATGAATTTCATTTAACAAAGGAACAGCTGGGCTGGGTATTCAGTCCCGCCTTTTGGGGTTTCACCCTTGCTATGGTATTCGGTGGGCCTCTTTGCGATATCATAGGGATGAAACGAATATTAGGGCTTGCCTTCATTGGGCATATAGCCGGCATCGTTATATACCTCGTTGCGAAAGATGCTACCATGTTATTTATAGGAACTGTTTTTATTGGTGTCGGCAATGGGATGGTTGAGGCCGCATGTAATCCTTTAACGGTTACATTGTTCCCTAATGATAAACCTACCATGCTGAACCGCTTCCATGTATGGTTTCCGGGTGGTTTTGTTATTGGCGGTTTGCTCGCTTATGCAATGATCGAAAAAATGCATTTGGACTGGCGTATTTTAATTGCAACTCTTTTCATTCCTGCAATTATTTATGGCTTGCTTTTTTTGAAATTAAAATTTCCACAAACAGAAAGAGTTACCAGCGGTGTAACCACCAAACAAATGTTTGCAGCATGCTTAAAACCCTTATTTATTGTAATGGTTGTGTGCATGTTTATGACTGGTGCAACGGAATTAGGGACTAACACGTGGATCGTTGCTTTATTGCAGGGCGCAAATGTTTCGGGAATATTGATCCTTGTATTTATAAGTGGATTGATGGCTGTTGGAAGATCTTTTGCGGGGCCGTTAGTACACCGGTTAAATCCAAACGGTATGCTTATTTTTTCTTCTTTATTTGCCGGAATAGGACTGATACTATTAAGTATAGTGACTGGCCCTGCTGCTTTTGCAGCCGCTTTTGTATTTGCTCTTGGCATCTGTTTTTTCTGGCCCACCATGTTAGGTTTTGTTTCAGAATACTTACCCGAAACAGGAGCCCTTGGGCTTTCTTTAATGGGTGGCGCCGGGATGTTCTCTACTTCTTTGATTGTTCCCATCATGGGTCATTGGTACGATAATTTCAGGGCAGGCGCAATTGCGAATGGTGCTGATGCCGCAGCCGCGGATGCTGCTGCGGGTTCACATACTTTTTTACAAGTTGCTGTGATGCCCGCAATTCTATTGGTGATTTTCACGATCATATATTTCAGCCGAAAGAATTTTTATAAAAATCATCATGATTCTAAAGTTGCATCAGAGGAAGCAGCTAAGGCGATGGCATAATGTTTTACAGGAAAATATAAGCAGTTTCAATTCTGTATAATTATAGTATCTTTTTTATTTAATTGATCCGGGCAAACTTCAATTGAAGTAAAATTATTTATGTTGCCTGAACAACCATTCCATCATCATTTGATCACTATAGGCACCAATCCAGGAGAAATGGCCAACCTCCGGATATTGGGTAAAGCCCGGGTGGGCACCCACTTTGGTTAATGCAACAGCCATGTCGAGTGAAAGAATTGGATTTACTGCTGCATCTTCAGCACCTGTAAAAATCCAGATAGGAATATGTGAAATTAATGGTGCTTTTGATAAGTCGCCTCCACCGCAAACAGGTACCGCAGCCGCAAATAAATCCGGATACCTTTCAATCGCATCGAAGGTACCGTACCCTCCCATTGAAAGTCCTGTTATGTATATTCGGTTGGTATCGATTGGAAATTTTTTTATAACCTGGTGAATAAGTTCCACTAAAAGTTCCATGGGCTTAGAAGGCGATGGCTGAAGTGTGATTTCACTTTTAGTCCTGTTTGAAAAATTAGACCATCCCATGTTGGCAGGGCATTGCGGTGCAATAACAAATGCAGGATGCAACTTCATAACCTGGTCAGTTGCAAAGTTCATTACCCCCCACTTTAATTGCGCATCATTATCGTTGCCCCGCTCTCCTGATCCATGTAAGAAAATCACCAGTGGGTATTTACGTATCGTATCATAATCGGGGAAAAGTTGCCTGTACCTAAGAGTATCGCCCTTATTGTTATTAAATTTTTCATAACTGAAAAGTGATTGTTGCGAAAATGAATTACTTATATTTCCCCAACAAAAAAGTAATGCGAAAAGAACAGGCAGTTTTGATTTAGATAATTTCATATTTTGTAGTTGTAGAAAAGTTTAATGTATTACCTAAAGTTATAATTGCGTGAATAGAAAATCCTTTATTTTTTCACTAAAGGAAACCCCCAATTCAAATAACCTTATCAGGGGTAATAGGCAGCTCACGTATACGCTTACCTGTTGCATGATATATTGCGTTGGCAACAGCAGCAGGAAAACCCACCATGGATACTTCACCGATTCCTTTTGATCCCATTGGATTAACTATGGGGTCTGGTTTATTTACAAACAACGCTTCGATATGGGGAACATCTTTATTTACCGGGACATGATAATCAGCAAAATTATTATTTACCCACCTGCCATAGCGGTGATCAATCACGCCTTCTTCCATTAAAGCCATTCCAATACCGCCGATCACGCCACCTATTATCTGGCTCCTGGCAGTTTTTTCATTCACAATAGTTCCTGCATCTATAGCAGATACAACTTTATTTATAGTAACAACGCCGGTTTCAGGATTTACCAGGACTTTCACAAAATGTGCAGAATAAGAATAACTCGTATATCCACCGCCATCAAAGTCTTCTGACTTTTCTATTATTTCAAGCTCCGGAATATTACCATATTTTAAAACTTCGATATAGCTTATTTTTCTCTCAGGTTCTGAAGCAAGCATCATATATCCGTTTTCAAAAATCAAATCTTTTAAATCCACTTCATGAATTTTCTCTGTATGAAAAACAGATGTCTGTTTAACAATGTCGACTAATTTTTGCTTGAGAGTTACAGCAGCATTATTTACTGTTGTTCCTAATGAAGAAGTAGTACCCGAGCCACCTTGCATTACTCCGGGTGGCATATTGGAATCACCCATTTCAAATTTTATTTTATCCGGGGAAATACCAAATTTATCAGATGCAAGCTTGGTCATTGCTGTAGCCGTGCCCGGACCCATATCTGTTACAGCAGTCTGAAGAACTAACGTACCATCGTTGGTAAATTTTGCTGATATAGATGCGCCGCCTCTCCATGCAATAAACACACCTGTGCCCATTCCATAGCCAACTAACATGTCGCCTTCTTTCATAGACCGTGGCTGTCGATTCCTGTCTTTCCATCCAATTCCATCAGCGCCCATTTGATAAGCCTCTTTCAAAAATTTAGTAGAGTGCGGACGATTATGTTCGGGATCTTTATCAGAATAATTATGAAGCCGGAATTCAAGTGGATCAATATTAACTGCATAGGCCATCTCATCTATGGCACATTCCAGAGCATAGGTTCCGGTGGTTTCACCGGGCCCGCGCATCCATGTAGGAACGCTTAGGTCTAAAGGATATACTTTATATCGTGTATTTACATTCGGGCATGCATATAATGTGCGGGAAATATTTACAATGCCTTCTGTAAAGGTTTGGTAAGTTGATGTCATGGCTTCGGCCTCATGTGTAATACCTACAAGAGTTCCATCTTCTTTGGCGCCTATACCAAGCTTCTGAACGGCCTCCGGCCTGTAACCTACCAATGTAAACATCTGGTCGCGGCTAAGGGTAACTTTTAATGGTTTCCCGATTTTTTTTGCCCCAATAACAGCAGCAGCGGTATGTGGCCAAAAATTAAAAGCGGATCCAAAAGCTCCCCCGATGTATTTGCAAATGATATGAACATTTTTTGCCGGTAAATTATACAAGTCTGCAATGTTCTTTTGAGCGTCCATCAAAGACTGTGTTTTATCATAAACGGTTACTTTATCATTACCGTCCCAAACAACTGTAACTGCGTGCATTTCCATTGGGTTGTGCACCTCAATAGGTATAGTATATGTTGCTTCAATTTTTACAGGGGCGGTTTTATATGCATCTGCAATGCCTCTTACATAATCTTTGGAATCGTCGCCACCATCTACCGGCTTACCGGTTTTTCTTTCTTCATTAAAATCAGTATGTGTAACTTCTTTTTTATACTCCGCTTTTACGAGTGATGCTGCATAGGTAGCTCTTTCAAATGTGTCAGCAATTACTAACGCAACAGGTTGCCCGTTAAAGCGAATAATATTATCTGCAAACACTTTGTACTCTTTTGCAGAAGAAGATTTTTTTTCATCTTTTACAGAAGGCTTATAGCCTGGAGGAGTTGGCAAATTAAGATGAGTGATAACAGCCAGAACACCGGGAGCCTGTTCAGCCTTTTTTGAATCCATTGCAATAATACTTCCTTTAGCGATAGTACTACATGCAAGCACGCCATAAGCAAGTCCGGGAAATTCATATTCTGCTGCGTAGGTTGCTGTTCCGGTAACCTTTGCTTTGCCGTCAACCCTGTCAAGACCACCCGGAGGCATTTTAAGAAAATGTTTTTTCATACAATAATTTATGATGCACCAGGCTGTAAAGTCTACGTCAAATTAATTTGTCAGGCGTGATCGGTAACTCTCTTATTCTTTTTCCTGTGGCATGAAATACTGCATTGGCTACTGCTGAAGAAAAACCAACCATAGTTACTTCGCCAATTCCTTTTGACCCAATAGGATTTACTATCGGGTCAGGCTTGTTTACAAACAAGGCTTCAATATGCGGAACATCTGCGTGTACCGGCACATGATAATCTGCAAAGTTATTATTCACCCATCTTCCATAGCGGTGATCAACAACGCCCTCTTCTGTCAATGCCATGCCGATACCGCTAACTACTCCACCGATCACCTGGCTTCTCGCTGTATTTTCGCTAACAATTTTTCCGCCGTCAACAACAGCAACAATCTTGCTTAGCTTTACTACTCCGGTAGCAGGATGTACAAGCAGCTTCACAAAATGCACAGCATAAGCATAGGTTATAAATTTATCCTGGGTAACTCTTTGCGAATCTTCCAACAATTCTAATTTTGGCACTCCTGCATATTTTAATACATCAGCATAACTTAATTTTTTATCAGGCTCCTGCGAAAGGATAATATGGCCATCTTCAAAAAGAAAATCTTTGAGGTCGGCTTCATGAATTTTTTCTGTATGGAAGAAAGAAATTTGTTTTGCCATGTCTACTAATTTCTTTTTCCAGCTAACAGATGCATCGCTTACAGCGGAACCTAATGCAGACGTGGTTTGCGAACCGTATTGCCCCGGCCCGGGTGGAAGATCAGAATCTCCGATTTCAAATTTTATTTTACTTGCAGGAATATCAAAAGTTTCTGAAGCAAGTTTGGTCATGGATGTAGTTGTGCCTGGCCCCATATCTGTTACACCGGATTGCAATATTAAGCTTCCATCATCTAAGAATTTTACACCCACTTTTGCAGCGCCTCTTCCTGAGCCGAAAATACCTGATCCCATTCCATAGCCCACCTGCCATTTTCCCTCTTTCATTGATGCTATCCGGGGATCACGATTCTTCCAACCGATCGTATCAGCACCTATTTGGTAAGCCTCTTTCAAAAATTTACTGGAGTATGGGAGGTTACGCTCGGGATCTGTTTCTGCATAATTAAGCAAACGAAATTCCAGTGGGTCAATATTTAATGCATGCGCCATTTCATCTATAGCACATTCCAGCGCATACATACCCGTCGTTTCTCCGGGTCCACGCATGTAAGTTGGCAGACTTAGGTCAAGCGGATAAAGTTTGTAACGCGTCGTTATATTTGGGCAAGCATAAAATGAACGTGAGCTCTGTACAATACCTTCCCGGAACTCACCATAGTTAGATGTATTGGCATATGCCTCGTGCGTTATGCCAAAAAGCTTTCCGTCTTTTGATGCACCCATGCCTATCTTTTGTATTGCCTTGGGACGATAACCTACCATAGTGAACATTTGATCTCTTGTCAATGAAACCTTCAATGGTCTGCCAATTTGTTTTGCCGCCATTACTGCGGCAATTGAATGCGGCCAGGTACTCCCTGCACTACCAAATGCGCCCCCAACAAATTTTGTGATTACATGAACATTTTGCGGGGGTATCCCGAACACTTTAGCAATGGTTCCCTGTGTGCCGTATAGCGATTGCGTTTTTTCATATACTGTTAGTTTATCATCGGAATCCCACTTTACGGTAAGGGCATGCATTTCCATCGGCAAATGCACTTCATAAGGAATTTCATATTCTGCCTCTATTTTTACAGGTGCATTTTTCCATGCGTCAGTTTCTCCCCGTGTATAAATATTATCCGGGTTTCCTTCGAGCGGTGCTTGATTTTTTATTGCTTCATGAAGATCAGTATGGTGTTCTTCTTTTTTATATTGTGCTTTCACTAATGATGCAGCATACGTTGCTCTTTCAAAAGTATCTGCAACAACAATGGCAATTGGCTGACCATTGAAGTGAACTAAATTATTTTGAAAAACTTTGAAGCCTTTCTGAATTGCCGGTTGTTTATCAGCATCTGCCGCAGGGTCGTAACTCTTGAGCTTTGACATATTGAGGTGGCTTATAACAGCAACAACACCAGGCGCCCGCTCAGCACTTTTTGTATTTATTGAAATAATAGCTCCTTTGGTAATTGTGCTCGCCACTATTACGCCATAGGCAAGGTTTGGAATATTATATTCATAAGAAAATTGTGCTGTACCAGTAACTTTTGCTCTGGCATCAACCCTGTCAATCTGTTCCGGAAAAAATCCCATATAAATTTTTTAAGATAACCCTGAAACCATTTTCAGTGTTTCCACAATTGTATTCGGAGCCATTTTAAGTTTAAAATTATTTTGCCCATGACCTTTTGCATCTTTCATAGCAATGGTGGCTGCGTGTTTGAAATTTGCTTCCGATGCATTTTTCCCTTTCAGGAAATTCTCTGCACCTGTTAATCTCCAGGGTTTGTGTGCCACTCCGCCCATTGCGAGCCTCGCATTGCGAATAGTATTTCCATCCATATCAAGCGCAGCAGCAACTGATACTAATGCAAATGCATAAGACGCACGGTCACGAACTTTTATATACAAAGAATTTTTAGCCAAGGCATCATTCACAGGAATTTCAACAGCAGTAATCAATTCGCCTTTCTGCAGATTGTTATCTTTTTCAGGAGTATTGCCCGGCAGGCGGTGAAATTCTGCAAAAGGAATTCTGCGTTCTCCTTTATTATTTTTTACAATTACAGTTGCATCCAGGGCAACTAAGGCAACACACATATCGCTTGGATGTACTGCAATACAACTTGGGGAAGTACCCAATATAGCATGCATCCTGTTGTATCCCTGAAGTGCTCCGCAACCTGTACCCGGTTGCCGTTTATTGCAAGGCATAGTTGTATCATAAAAATAAGGACATCGTGTACGTTGCAGCATGTTACCCCCTGTGGTAGCCATATTTCGTAGTTGTGGCGATGCGCCTGCTTTTAATGCCAACGAAAGCAAGGGAAGCTTATCCATTATGATCTTGTTTTCTGCCACCTCGCTATTTAATGTTAAAGCACCGATATGGATTACGCCATTATCTTCTTCAATATTTTTTAAGGGAAGATTCGTAATGTCGATGAGTTTTTGCGGAGCCTCTACTCCTCTTTTCATCAGGTCAACAAGGTTAGTTCCACCTGCTATGAATTTGGATGTTACATCTTTATTCAATGCATCAATCGCTGATTTTGGCGAAGAAACTTTTACATAATCGAAGTTGATCATATGGTGCCTCCTTTTTCTTTTACTTCTTTAATAGCATCCACAATATTGGGATATGCACCACAGCGGCAAATATTCCCACTCATGTACTCGCGGATATTGTCATCGCTATCAGCATGACCCTCACGCACACACGCTACTGCAGACATGATTTGTCCAGGTGTACAATAGCCACATTGAAAGCCATCATGTTTAATAAATGCTTCCTGCATAGGATGCAGCTTATCACCATCAGCAAGTCCTTCAATCGTAGTAATTTTTTTCCCATTCTGCATTATAGCAAGGCTTAAACATGACAACACTCTTTTGCCATCTACATGCACAGTGCATGCACCGCATTGGCCATAATCACACCCTTTCTTAGTGCCGGTAAAATGTAGTTGCTCACGCAAAAGATCGAGCAAGGTAACTCGAGGTTCTATATTAAGCTGATGCTCCACTCCATTAATTTCAAGCTTAAGAGATTGCTGTTCGAAATACCGCGAAAACTTTTCATCTAAATTTTTGTCAGCAGCTTTCAATAATGATGGAGCCGCTATAGCAAGTGCAGTTAAAAGAGATGATTGCTTTAAAAAATTTCTTCGTGCATTGTGCAAGGAAGCCTTTTCATCTTTGCATGTTTTTTCATCTATCATACAAAATTTTATTTGATGGTAAATTTAAGGATTATTGATTTATCACTTGTGGATGTTTATTATATATTCCTCAATGATACACTTCTATTTTAGAAGGTAAAAAATATGATTACAGTTTTTATAAGTAAAAATTTTTAGGATTTTAAAATTTTATTTCTATTCAAGCACCATTATAAAATAATTTTTCAACTACCATTTTATTTTGAAGAAGCCATTTGCCTTTCTTAAAAATGTGAATAACAAAAAGAATGGCACAAGGAAAATGGCATAATTTTTACTACATACTGCAAAAATATTTTTAATCGTTGCGAATAATATTTTTTGAAGCTAACAATAATGAAATCATAATACAATCACCTAACCTGAATCGCTTATAATCGGCTGGTAGTAGCTAAGAGAGGATTTATAAAAATGCTTTTTAGCAGATGGGACAAATTATAAACTGCAGCCAAAACTAATAAAAATGCAATACCTGTAATTGTAAAATTTCATTTCCAAATCGGATCAAATAATGGCAAATATTTAAGTTGGATGCTGGTGACACACCAACATGCTTATATGGATGCTGATGAAAACTTATAATACCCTAACAATCCAATTATGAAAAAAATATTAACCATTCTGGCATTACTTCCGGTTTTTGCAAAATCTCAAACAGGCTCTTTCTCATTTACTCTTGCAAACTATTCCCGTACGAGTGCCGGTGTTTATAAAAAAGACAGTACGTTAGTAAGAACACTTTGGGCAGATAGAACTTATGCTGCGGGAAGTTACATAGAGTATTGGGATGGAAAAGATGATTATGGAAATAAGATTGCTTCTCCGGATGCAGCATACGATATAAAGGTATTATCTAATAATGTAAATTATAATTGGGATGGTATAATTGGAAATACATCTTCTTCAAATACAGGAACCGGAGTTCATCGTGGTTACTACACTTCTATGACAGGTATGGCGATAGCCGGTAATACTGCTTATTTCTGCCAGGGATATTCTGAACTTTATTCAAGTGAAGCCAAATTTTCAACAACCAATCCACAAGTACGTTTAGATATCTTTCCTGGTAAAGTTTCCACTATGAACGCCAACTACGTTACTACCGATGGAATATATGTTTACTGGGCAGGGTATGATGCTTATTCCGGGGAGAATAGTTTTGTGCATGCGACCAAAGTAAGCGATGACTCCCAGGTAAGTTTTGGTTCTTACGGTTCTTCATATACGATGACAAGAGTCGGAGGACCTAAAAATTATACGAGCATAATTGATAAAATATTTGCTCCGGGATCTAGGGCGTCGGGGTTATCAGTTCAGAAATCGGGAAGCTATCTCTTTGTGTCCCATGCCGGCCTGAATGAAATACACGTACTCAATAAAACTTCAGGCCAATTGGTTCAAAAAATATCTATTACAACACCCCGATCCTTAAGCGTTGACGGAAGCAGCTTGTGGATAGCATCAGGCACAAATACAGTGGCAAAATATACTATCAATTCAAATGGAAGCTTAGGAACCAAGACACTTACTTTATCGGGCATTGCAACTCCTGGCGCAATCCAGGTGTATGGATCTACGATTGCAGTTATAGATGCAGGTGTAAATCAAATTGTAAGATTCTACAATACTTCAACTGGTTCTCAATCAACCCAATTGGGTGTTAACGGGGGCTATGCATCAAGCCCTGATGTTACCAATACAAAATTCTTTTTTAACGATTACCGGGGGAACTTAAATTCTTTTATTGCCTGGGCGACGGATGGAAGTTTTTGGGTAGGAGATCCGGGTAACTTCCGTCAATTGCATTTTGGTGCAGCAAAAAATTATACAGAAACTATTATGTCAATGGGAACAACATATTCTACCAACGTTGACAGGAATAATATTAACCGCGTATTTGGTGAATACCTTGAGTTTGCAATTGATTATACGAAACCATTAACCGGGAGTACGGGCTGGAAACTTGTAAAAAACTGGGGTTATCATACAACAACGGGCTACGACGTAACTAAGAAATTACAAAATGTTATTACATTGAGCAATGGCCGAACTTATGCTGCGGTTTATTCATCTGCCTCCGTACCTCAAATTGTTGAACTTGCATCTTCCGGAGTAAGATTTTCCGGTAAGAATCCATACGGCACATACGGCCTTATATGCCAGGATGGTGGTTTACAAATGATCACAGGCACAGACGCACCCGGCGGATCAACTATTATAACAAAATATCCATTGATGGGTTTTGACGCTGCTGGTTTTCCTCTATGGAGTAAAACCGGTGTTTTACTTGCAACAACTCCTAAAATTAATTTAAAAGATCCGGCTATTTCTCCTGCCACAGAAATTCTAACAGCCTCAAATAAAGTTATTTTTTATGTTCCATTTTTAACCTACCACGGCAGTGCAGCAACACCTTACAATGGCTATCATTTGGGTGCTATTAAAAAAGGTAGCAATGTATGGTTATGGAAAACGCAGCGGGTAACCTTTACAAATTACAAGGGAACATTTCCTGAAGCAGAATATTTTGAAATCGGAAATGGAGTTAATCAACATGCCGGCAGCAGGGTAACTGTAGTAGACAATAATATCATAACAGGGTTCAATGGCGAAAATTGGAAAAATATGCAGACCAATTACTATAATCATTACTATGAAGATGGCCTGGCAATAGCACAATTTGGAGCAGACCAATATACGAATGGTGGTACAGCTGCAGCAGGCAATGCAGGCAATGCCTTAACTCCGGCTGCAGTTAAAGATGGCAATGGTGACCTTTATTTATATCATGGAGATGAGAGCCAGCACGGTGGTATTCACAGGTGGAAGATAACAAACCTCAATTCTATCAAAGAGCAATATACAAGTATACTTTTTGCAAAATCATATGTTGCGCCTGTTACTAACTATATCAACTTACACAGTGGCTTACCATTGAATGTAAAACCTGCAACTTCCGGATGGAGTACAACCGGTACATTAACATCAGTTACGGGTACAAAAAAATATATTCTCGATGGAGCTCCTGATATTTTTACAAATTTTGTGCAGCTTTCAGGAACTGCAAGTGTTCAAAAAGATCTTGGAACAAATAATGTTTCTACATCCTGGAAAATTTCCGGACAGGTATCCTTTGAATTTAGCGACGTACTTGTAGGGTCAGGTATTAATTCCTATATAGATGTACTGGATGTCTATGGAAAAATTCTTGCGAGGTTTTATTATAGTGGCTCAGCAGCAACCAAAGTAGTAAATATATATGGCAACTCCTCAAAGATCGCAAGCGCAACCGGACTGTCGACAACCTTATTTAAATTCCAACCTTTGGAAATTAATATTGTGAATGGGCTGGTAACTTTTACCTACGCAAATTTCCCTCCTGTAACTACTCCAATATACGATCCTGCCGCTAACTGGAGAAAACCAAAAACTTTAAGGCAGTATTTTGTCGGAGGTTTTCCTGCTTATGGAAAATACATTGGCTTTATGGATATGCTTCTTTATAAAGATTATCCTTTAAATGCAAGCTCAGTCTTATACGTGAAAAAATAATTGGAAAATAAAACCAACCAATTAAAATTCTATTCTCCTTCATTTTTCATATCAATTCAAAAACTAAGTTTCCAATATAAGTAGCGTGTAATTATATAAAGATTGTAGCTAATTCTCCTTTCCATAATCTACATATGAAATTTTTGCTGTAATTAATATCTTAAGAAACATAAAACATAAATGAAAGACATTTCATTTATAAAAAACATTTTGGCCTTCACGGTATTCTTTATACCCGCATAAAAATTAAGAGTCCTGGAAACAGTAAGTGATTTCAAATACGATATAAAAAACAGTTAGGCAGAATACAATGATAAAATATTTGTAAGTTGTTCCTTTTTGAATAATCGATTAAAATTTGTTTCCTTAAACCTGAAATTCATTTATAAAAAAGAGCCGCACTATTATAATAGTGCGGCTCTTTAACTGAATATAATGATTTATTTTTTATGCTTTTTCTTTGATTGAGCTTCTACTGCTTTCCTTTCGATTTCCTGCTGCTCCGCCTGGTATGCTTTATTAAGAGAATCTTTTCTCATTTGTTCCTGTTGCTGCATTTCAGTAGCCATTCTTGCTTTTTCCTGTTGTCTTAATTGTTCAGCTTCTGCATTTTTTTGATCAACCATTGCGTATTCCTGCTGTAGTTTATTAGATACAGCATTATTTAATACTGACGCAAATTTATTACGAGTGATTGAAGTAGCGTACGGATTCATTCCAGTCTTATCATAATTAAACACCTGGTTCAAAATATCATAAACTTCTTTTTCACTCATAGTGGCACCCGGATTAAGTTTGCTGGATTTATTGAAAGGCGTTGTTACACCTTTTTCCAGAAGTGATTGCACTGCGGAATAATAAACGCTTCCTTCTTTCAGATCAGTTAATTGACTTACATTACTAACATTAATTGAATTAGCAGTTTTAGTATTTAAATTATCAGTTGCTGCTACATTGTTTGCGTTCATAGTCATTGAACTATCAAGACCATTTTCAATAGTAACCTTTTTGATTGCATCGAGAGAAGAATTCAGGGCAACGATAAAATCGCCTCTTCTCAGAGGTTGATTGCCTCTAAAAGTATTGTCATCATAAGTTAGCGTTACATGATTATCAAGAAGGCTTTTTACGCTACTAAATGATCTATTAGTATCAGAAATATCAGTTATATCCGTTACAGATGACGGAGTACCAAAATTTTGCTCTACAAATTTTGGAGCTGACGCGGTTTTCATTTTAATTTTTGTTCTTGTCTGCGCTTGAACATTCCCCATCAATAATGAAAAGATAAAAAGTGATGAGAATAATTTCAAATAATGTTTCATTTTTTAAAGTTTAAAGTTTATTAGATCAATTACTAAATTGGATTTTCTTTTACCTCATAACCAAATTCAATGCCTGAATTTCAAAAGGTAATAATATCCGGCTATTGCCTCGTTGGTATTCGTTCTTAAAAATTGTAATTTTGACTAATTTTTATACTATGGATACTATTAAACCCTATACGAAAGAAGCCGCTGATACCGAAGTTTTGCTTGAAGAAAATAATGGTTGCCAGTTAATTGTGTGGAATGACGATATTACTACGTTTGAGTGGGTGATTACCACATTAATTGAAGTGTGCAATCATACACAGGAGCAGGCTGAACAATCTGCTATGATCATACATACAAAAGGAAAATATGCGGTAAAAGAGGGTTCTTATGATTTTCTAAAACCTATGTGCAATAACATCACAGATCGCGGAATTGGTGCAACTGTGGAACAACTTTCCGAACATTAATAAAAAAATTTAATTTTTTTAACAAAATTATTTTTAATCCGGCACTCAATTTACATATAACATTATTCAATGCCTTTTTTTTTAACTGGCGACCATATTGATTTTCCACCAGTTGAATTTGCTAATGAAGATGGCTTGCTTGCAATTGGCGGAAATCTTTCGTTAGAGAGATTAATCGATGCATATAAAAAAGGCATTTTTCCATGGAACAATGCTAATGAACCTGTTTGTTGGTATTGCCCTGATCCAAGATTTGTTTTATTTCCTGAAAGTTTGAAGGTGAGTAATAGTATGAAGACGATTCTTAATAATGAGAAATTCAAATTTTCAATAAACAAAGCTTTTACAGAGGTTATTAGAAACTGCCGCATTGCAAAAAGAAAAGATAAAAATGGAACGTGGATTACAGATAAAATAGAAGAGGCTTATACTATATTATTTAACAAAGGCGTTGCACACAGTGCTGAAGCATGGTTGGATAATAAATTAGTTGGAGGGCTATACGGTGTGCAAATGGGTAAAGTTTTTTTTGGCGAAAGTATGTTCGCACATGAAGCCAATGCCAGCAAATTTGCTTTCATTCATTATGTGAGAGCGATGGAGAAAAAAGGAATTGAGTTAATTGACTGCCAGGTATACACTTCACACCTTGAAAGCCTTGGCGCTGAATTTATAACACGAAAAAAATTCTTAGGGCTTCTTGAAAAATTAATTGGATAAAGGCACTCTCTTATACGGATACCTGTCTATATGCTGAAATATAAGAGTACGGATATAATCATTCTCAGAATGGGGTGTCAGATAAAATTTAAGTTCCTCTATTGTATGAAAGGCTATGTTTGAAGGCAAATATCCCATTCCGAAAAATCTGCCCTTTTCAATTAAAATACAACTTTGCTCTTCCTCTTTCAATCCTGAATCCACTAAAGCAAAGCTTGGTAATTCATTATTGAGATGATTAATGCATTCTTCTACCCGGCTGTTATATAGATGAGCAGATTCTCTTTGCTCACATGCGCCTTTACATTTGTTTTCCAGCATCATTTGGCAGGAAATATTTTCAGCCTGTAAAAAACATAATTTAGGGCAAAGCCCAAATTGCATCATAAGTTTTCTTAATAATGAATGGCCTTCCGCAAGAAGATTAAAAGTATACAGTGGCCTTATGTGCTTTTTCTTTTTTTCAATACATAATCGCTGATAACCCCTCCTATCTTCAAAACTATATAATCCATAAGATTGCTCAAACCTCTTTTGGCTGCGGTTTTGTTCTGGCCATAATTTTTTTATTTCGATACTTTCAAGAATGAAAGCCATTAATTCTGTTGCAGTAGCCTGGTAACTTATATTGTAAATCTGTTTTAAGAATTCCTGTTTTTGCTTCGTACTTTTATTATTTGTAAAATGACTGCTTACTCTCTTATTAAGGCTCTTTGCCTTACCTACATAAATAACTTTTCCTTTCCTATCATGGAAATAATAAACTCCCGGATCGCCAGGTATTTGCCTAACAATTGAAGCTGGAATATTGGGCGGAAGCGATTGCTCTTTACTTTTTGATTTCAACATCGAGTGAACATGTCCGTGAGTATCACAGCTGAGAAGGTAATGAAATAGTTTTACCGTTGCACGGGCATCTCCGCTGGCCCTGTGCCTGGATTCAATTTCAATGCCCAGGTGCTTGCAAATTTTTCCGAGTCCGTAGCCGGGCAACCCCGGTAATATTTGCCTGCCTAGCCTTACCGTACAAAGCTTTCTGCAATTAAGATCGTATCCTGATTTGGCCAGGTGATATTTTACAAATGAATAATCGAAATTTACATTGTGAGCAACAAACACTTTATCGGCAAGGAGTTCATACAGCTCATCAGCTATACTGCTGAAGGGTCTTTCAAATTCAACCATATTATTGGTAATACCTGTAAGAGCTTCTACAAATCTTGGAATTGTATAGATAGGATTCAATAAAGTTGAATAATATTTTAAAATACTTTTACCATCTGTTATAAATACAGCAATCTCCGTTATACCATTCGAAGCAGCATAACCTCCGGTAGTTTCGATATCAACTATTGCATATTCCAGGAAGATTTTTTTAGAATGTAAACTTAAAGCTTCTTTGTAAAATTCTGGCATGTTTTATACGATTTGCAATCAGTAAATTGATGATTAGATCACCTGCATAATCAATGCACAGGGATAAAAGTTTTTTCTAGTTTTTAGTCACACAGGCAGGCTTCCACTAAATTCCATTAGGTATAATTACATTTGCAGCAATTCACATTTCAGGAAATTTATGGAGTTAAGTAAAAATTATTTACCGGCAAATACAGAAGATAAATGGTACAAGCATTGGCTTGCAAAAAATTATTTTATAAGCACGCCAGAGGGACGGCCAGCCTATACGATCGTAATACCCCCTCCCAATGTTACAGGTGTTTTACACATGGGGCACACCTTGAATGAAACTGTTCAGGATATTCTTATAAGGAAGGCAAGAATGAGTGGCTACAATACTTGCTGGGTCCCGGGTAGCGATCATGCTTCCATTGCGACAGAAGCTAAAGTAGTGGGAATGCTCAAAGAAAGAGGGATAGAAAAGAACAATCTTTCAAGGGAAGAATTTTTGAAATATGCATTTGAATGGAAAGAGAAATATGGTAACATTATTTACAGCCAGATTGCCAAATTAGGTTGTAGCGTAGACTGGAATCGTACCACTTTCACGATGGATGATCATTATTATAAAGCTGTAATAAAAGTATTTGTTGACTTGTATAACAAAGGGCTTATTTATCGTGGTGCGAGAATGATAAACTGGGACCCTGCTGCAAAAACCGCATTGAGTGATGAAGAAGTAGAACATAAAGAGGTAGAGGGAAAATTATACTATATAAAATATGAGATAGTAAACATAAATACGAAAGAACAACCAACCACCGGCAACCCTAATTATATTGTTATTGCAACACAGCGGCCTGAAACTATTATGGGCGACACAGCAGTGTGTGCAAATCCAAATGATGAACGATACTGGCATTTGAAAGGGAAAAGTGTGCTGGTGCCTTTAATTAATAAGGCTGTTCCGGTAATCTTTGATGACTATGTTGATAAAAATTTCGGAACCGGTATTCTAAAAATTACTCCGGCACATGATATTAATGATTACAATATTGGGCTAAAACATAATTTATCGGTAATAGATACTTTAAATGAAGACGGGACTATGAGCGACGCTGCCCAAATATATATTGGAGAAGAGAGGTTTGCTGTGCGCAAAAAAATTGTTGAGGAGCTTAGGCAAAAAGGATTGCTTGTAAAAGAAGAAGAATATACTACAAGAATTGGATACAGTCAGCGAACTAACGTGGTAGTTGAGCCGAAAATATCTACACAATGGTTTCTTAAAATGAAAGGGCTGGCAAAACCGGCATTAGAAGCTGTTACGTCCGGGAATGTTTCCATTCATCCGGGCGATAAGTTTAATGCCACTTACAAATACTGGCTTGAAAATGTGAAGGACTGGTGTATAAGCCGCCAGCTTTGGTGGGGCCAGCGCATACCCGCCTGGTACGATGAAGAAGGAAATGTATTTGTTGGAGAAACTGAAGAAGAAGCAAAGAAAATATTCAACAATCAATATTCAACAATCAATATTCAATTAAAACAAGATGAAGATGTTCTTGATACCTGGTTTTCAGCCTGGCTGTGGCCAATAGAAGTATTTGAAGGAATCACATCGCCAGGCAATGATGATATCAGTTATTATTACCCGGTTTCTGTGCTGGTTACAGGCCAGGATATTATTTTCTTTTGGGTTGCAAGAATGATAATGGCCGGCATGGAGTATATGCATGAAAAACCTTTTAGCGATGTGTATTTTACCGGCATGGTACGTGATAAGCTTGGAAGAAAAATGAGTAAGCAACTTGGCAACAGCCCGGATCTTTTGGAATTAATTAAAGAATACGGCGCAGATGCTGTGCGCTTTGGAATCATGATCGCTTCTCCGGCAGGCAATGACCTTTTATTCGATGAAGGGAGTTTAGAACAGGGCAAACATTTTAATAATAAGCTTTGGAATGCTTTAAAGCTTATTAAAATGTGGGAAGAGAAAATAAAACTCAATGGACAACCGGCAATAAACGGCATTGAAAAAATAAATGCTGATTTTGCGACCACATGGTTTCAAAACAGGCTAAACGAAGTTCGGATTGAGGTGGACAAATTGATGAAAGAGTTTCGGCTAAGTGAAGCTTTAAAAACAATATATTCATTAATATGGGATGACTATTGCAGTTGGTTCCTCGAATGGATAAAGCCGGATTATGGCAAAGTAATAGATGAGAATATCTATAATTCAGCGGTTATCTTTTTTGAAGATATTTTACAAATACTTCATCCTTATATGCCTTTCATTACTGAAGAGATTTATCACCTTCTGAAAGAAAGGAATGATGACATTATTGTAAAACAATTCAGTGCCACACTATTGCCTGATGAAAAAATTTTGCTTCTTGGAAATAAACTTAAAGATATTATTACTTCAGTTCGTGATGTAAAAAATAAGAACAATATCAAACCCAAAGAAACTATAAAGCTTTATATCGAAACACAAGAACCAACTTCTTATAATTCTTTACAACAAATATTGTCAAGACAAGTAAATGCTGAGTTTATAAAATTTAATACGTCCCCAGAAAATTCTGCAATAACAATTGTAGTAGGTAAAGAAAAAATATTTATAAATACTAATACTGAAATTGATGGGTCGGCTCAAAAGGAAAAATTGCTTAAAGACCTTGGTTATCTTAAAGGTTTCCTAAATACTGTTGATAGAAAATTAAGTAATGATAAATTTGTGCAGAATGCAAAACCGGAGGTTATTGAATTAGAAAGAAAAAAGAAATCGGATGCAGAAGAAAAGATAACAATGATCGAACAAAGCCTTTCAACAATAAATTAATCAGGATTGTGTTTAAGGCTTATTAAAACCCATTAAATGAAAATATACCTCAGGAAATTTCCACTTTTCTTACTTTGCGCTTTTGCCGGACTTTTTTCTTTTGCACAGGTAGCTCAAAAAAAGTCTGACATAACTAAAATTGCTAAATTCAAACCCCCTGTTGTAAAATCTTTATTAGGCGTAAATACAACTGGAGCAAGTGTTACAGCCGATGAAGCTAATCAATTAATTACATTGCCACTGAAGATAACGGATGCTCAAAACAATATTTATTCAATAAACTCCTATAATTTTTTATACAAAAGGAAAGGAGTGTTTGAAGATGAAGAAACAGGCCGCAAACAAGTGAAATTTACAACAGTTTCTGATGTATTTAAAACAACGCCTCTCCCAAAAATATGGATAGATAATATTCAAAATGGCTTTCAAAAAGACGAAGAGCTTTATTTTTTCGATATTGTAGTAAAAGATAAAACAGGAAGAAAGTTTTTTGCTCCTGATCTTAAGATAACCATTTTATAAATGATATCTATTAAAAGATTGATGCTAGGCGACCTGCCTACAATTCATAAACTTGCACATGAAATATGGCCAATTACGTACAGAAATATTTTATCATTGGACCAAATGGAATATATGATGGATCTTATTTACTCTTCAACATCGCTTCAGCACCAGCTAATCAATTTAAAGCATAACTTTCTTATAGCGCTTGATAAAAATACTCCAGTAGGATTTGCATCATTTTCTCAAAAAGAAAAAAGTGAAATCTATCATCTTCATAAAATTTATGTTTTACCTCAACAACAGGGCACCGGCACAGGAAAATTATTATTAGCTCAGGTAATCAATTCCATCAAATCGTCTGATTGCAACTCGGTTGAATTGAATGTTAACCGCCACAATAAGGCACGGCACTTTTATGAAAAATTGGGTTTTAAAATTATTGGTGAGGAAGATATTGATATAGGTAGTGGTTATTTTATGAATGACTACATTATGCGTTTAAACTTTTAATAAAATATCTTCCATTTATTATTCCCGACAGCCCATTAATCAGTAAATAACTGCCATTTATTCATTAGTATAGCATTCCAATTATTACAAGGGGTTCAGTTATTCTTTATTGCTCATTTATTTTTTAGTTTTAGTATACTAAAACTATAGAGTATCTTCTTTAATTGTTTATGAGCAAACATGTTTTTCTTTTTTTATTAATTATTATATACGCAGCTAATATAAGCGGCCAGGATAGATACATTGACAGTCTGATCAAATGGGTAGATACCCATCCGCGAATAGACTCGCAATATATCCAAACACTACACAGGATTAGTTACAGGCTCTGTGAAAAGGATGTTGCAAAATCTTTCGCCTATTATCAAAAAGTATCAGTTCTAAGCGATAGCCTTAATTTTACTTTTGGCAAATCGCTGGCTGAGATAAATATCGGGCTATTATTATTAAGCTCTGCAAGTTTCGATGCAAGTAATAATGCATTTTTTAAAGCAATTGATTATGCTGAGGCGTGCGGGGCATTAAGGTTGAAATCCGTCTCTCTTAATAATATCGGGGATAATTTCCTAAGCTTAAGAAACTATGAAAAATGCAGAGAATATACAAACCAGGCGATTCCAGTTAATATGCAGCTCAAGGCGAACTGGGGCAGCCGGGGAATTGCAATTAATTATGAGCTATTATCACGGTGCGATTTTAATGAAAAATTATACAGTAGTGCAAAGAAAAATCTTGACAAGGGAATGCCTTATGCATTAGCAGCAAATGAAAGTTATATTTTTTCGCAGTATTATTTAGCTTTTGCAAAATTAAAAGCTGTTGATAATAATTTTGATTCTGCCAAATATTATTTTAATAAGGCAATCGCGGAAGCACAATTGCAAAAAGATTTGAGGAATGAATTCCAGGCTTACTTGGGAGAAGCGCAATATTTAAAAAATCTGACACCCGAAATAAAATTAAATCTTCTTGACAGCGCATTAAATATTGCAAAAACTACACAGTATTATGAAGGAATCTCAAATGCTTCAGAACAAATATCAATTGTATATGATCAAATAGGAATGACAGATTCTGCATTAAGTTATTTTCGTTTATACCGTGCAGGATTCGATTCATTATTTTCTCAAAACACAAGTTTAAATTTAATTATCAATGAATCGGAATGGCTCGTAAAAAAGAAGGAAATCGAAAACAACCATTTAATAAACCTTTCTCAATTACAGAAAAAACAAATCGTTTTTAAAAATGCTTTACTACTGGCTTCTGTTATTCTTCTTTTTCTTATAATTATTGCAGCATTTTTTATAAATAAATCAATCCAATCCAAAAAGAAAAGAGCAGAATTCCTTTTCAAACAAAAAATCGCCGAGTCCCAAATACAATCTTTACGTGCACAAATGAATCCTCATTTTATTTTTAATAGCCTAAACAGTATTGAAAATTTTATGATGCAAAATGAAAAGCGAAAAGCAAGTGATTATATGCACAAGTTTGCATTGCTCATAAGAACAATACTTGATAGCAGCCGTGACGAATTAACTACCGTGTTGCTGGATATGGAAGCTTTAAAATTATATATCGATCTTGAGCAGATGCGTTTTCATAATAAATTCTGTTACCAGGAAAACATAGATCCTGACCTGCTTAGAGGAGATTATTATGTTCCTTCATTATTAATACAACCATACGTTGAAAATGCAATTGTACATGGAATGGCCCATAGCGATAGAATCGATTTAAAGCTATCGGTTTCTGCTACTCTTGAAGATGACTATATAAAATATGTAATAAAAGATAATGGCATAGGCAGAAGCAAGGCTGCAGATTATACTAAATTAAATAAACTGCGCCATAAAAGTGTAGGGCTAAAAATAACTGAAGAACGCATTCAGTTATATAACCAGGAACATAATGCCAATGGGTATGTGAAAATCTCAGATCTTTTGGATTTAAATAATAAACCCATCGGTACAAGGGTTGAAGTAAAAATAAAAGCGACTTAACATGGAAAAGATAAAAGCAATATTAATTGATGATGAATTGAACAGCCTCCAAAATTTACAAAAAAAACTGGAAGCATTTTGCCCGGATGTATACATTATTGCTGTATCACAAAAACCGGAAGAAGGATTATTACTAATAAAACAACACAATCCTGACGTTGTGTTTCTTGACATTGAAATGCCGAGGATGAGCGGATTCAGAATGCTGGAAGAACTAGGTGAATATGATTTTGAAATCATTTTTACAACAGCTTACAATCATTATTCCATAGATGCCATACGCATAAGCGCTTTTGATTATCTCGTAAAACCAATTGGCATAGAAGACCTGCAGAAAGCTGTTGAAAGGCTGAAGAGTACACACGATATACAAACAAAAGAAAAAATAGATATTTTAAAAAAATCATTAAGCGATAATAAAAGCCAGGAAGACAAAATTGCTATTTCCACATCAGAAGGCATTGAATTTATTCCTATAAAAAACATTCTTCACATAGAATCAAAATCGAATTATAGTAAAATTTATTTGCCCGAGAATAAAACCCTGATGGTGTCAAAAATTTTAAAAGATTTCGAAGAAATGCTTGTTCCTTACAACTTTTACCGCATCCACAATTCTCATCTTATAAATCTTAATTACATAAAAAAATATATGCGCAGTAAAGGTGGCCACGTTATGCTCCAGGATGGTACTCTTATAGATATATCACGACGTAAAAAAGAGGATTTTTTAAAAATGATAAGTGGGTAAATAAGCTTTTATCATTAGACTTTATTATAGATCCCGATTCGATTGTAGAGTGGTTATTAGTTTACGATTCAAAGCTATCATCATAAATTAACTTATGGGTTTGCTTTATAATTCCCATCACAAAAATACTTTGCACATGGCCCATGTTTTCAATCTGGCTTAATTTATTTACATGAAAATTATAATAAGTATTCATGTCTTCACAGGTCACCTTAAGCATGAAATCAAATTCACCTGAAATGCTAAAACATTCTACAACTTCATTTAATTCATGCATAGTCTTAATAAATTTCACTCCGGCGTTTTTACTGTGTTGCTTTAGTGAAACATAGCAAATTACAATTAGTCCTTTTTTGACTTTTGCATGATCTACCAACGTGGCATATTGCTTAATCACGCCGGAATCTTCCATCCTCTTTATTCGTTCATGTACCGGGGTGGTACTCAGATGAACTTTCCCGGATATTTCTTTTATGGTGATCCTTGCATTTTCCTGCAGCAATCTCAATATTGCGAGGTCTTTATTATCTAGAGCGATATCAGCAATGGATGTTTTTTCTTTTTTGTCGGCGCTTTTCATCTGGCTTGATTCATTTATTCTTTTTTATTGACGAATATATTAATTTTATCCTGAATTTACTACTACTTGTAGGAATTTATCCTACTATTTAGTAAATTTGTTTCTTTAAAAAAATAATAATTATGTCAACAATTACAAAAAATGCCATTGACCTAAGCCTAAAGAGCAAGGTAAAGGATATGAGCCTCGCTGAATGGGGTCGTAAAGAAATAAAACTTGCCGAAGCTGAAATGCCGGGCCTTATGTCTTTAAGAAAAGAATTTGGAAAAGATAAACCTTTAAAAGGGGCACGTATTGCTGGTTGCCTTCATATGACTATTCAAACTGCTGTGCTTATTGAAACTTTAATTGAATTGGGCGCTGAAGTAAAATGGAGTTCCTGTAATATATTTTCCACACAGGATCAGGCAGCAGCTGCTATTGCTGCTGAGGGTATAGGCGTATTTGCATGGAAAGGCCAAACACAAGAGGAAAGTGACTGGTGTATTGAGCAAACATTGTTCTTTGGTAGTGAAGATCGTCCTTTGAATATGATACTTGATGACGGTGGTGATCTTACTAATATGGTTTTTGATCAATATCCGGAACTTATACAGCATATAAAGGGATTATCAGAAGAAACAACTACCGGTGTACATCGCCTTTACGAAAGAATGGAACAGGGTACTTTGCCGGTTCCTGCAATTAATATTAATGATTCTGTTACCAAATCTAAATTTGATAACAAATATGGTTGTAAAGAAAGCCTTGTAGATGCTATAAGAAGAGCAACCGATGTAATGATGGCAGGCAAAGTTGCAGTTGTGGGTGGGTATGGCGACGTTGGGAAAGGTTCAGCAGCAAGTTTACGCGGCGCAGGTGCAAGAGTTATTGTTACTGAGATTGATCCTATTTGTGCTTTGCAGGCAGCCATGGATGGTTATGAAGTAAAGAAAATGATTGATGCGGTAAAAGAAGCAGATATTATTGTTACTGCTTCAGGATGCCGGGATCTTATTAGGAAAGAACATTTTCTTGCCATGAAGGATAAGGCTATAGTTTGTAACATTGGTCATTTCGATATTGAAATTGATATTGCATGGCTCAATCAAAATTATGGTAAAACAAAAAATACCATTAAACCGCAGGTTGATATGTATACTCTCGAAGGAAAAGATATTATTGTGTTGGCAGAAGGGCGCCTCGTGAATTTGGGATGTGCTACGGGCCATCCAAGCTTTGTTATGAGTAATTCATTTACAAACCAGGTTCTTGCACAGCTTGAATTATGGATAAACACAGATAAGTATGAAAACAAGGTTTATGTACTTCCAAAGCACCTGGATGAAAAAGTAGCCCGCTTACACTTGAGCAAAATTGGCGTTGTGCTTGAAGAACTTACTAATGAACAAAGCAAATATTTAGGAATTTCAAAAGACGGACCTTACAAGCCAGAGATGTATAGGTATTAATTAGGGTTGCACATTTCTGGTTAAAATAGAATATCTTTAAGTAAAGCTGATATTGAGTGTGAATTAGTTGTTAAGCTTGCATGTTAATAATTAATAATTTTTATTTAAAACAAAAACACTCTTAATATTGTTAATAGACAAGATTTATATTGAAAAAATATCGCTCAACAAATTATCTTTCAATATAAAAATTTATAAACCTTAAAAACAGATAAAATGAGAACAGGAAGGCCAAGAGAAAGAGCTATTACCTTAAGAGATGGGTTTTATATAGAAATTTATAACTCACCTGATGGTAAGGGCTTAAAATTAAGAAGCGAAAGTGAAGAAGCAATGGAAATTGCAGCAAAACAATATGCAAGATTTAAGAAAGTTGTTATTCTTGGAGAATATAAAAATGGAGTTAAGTTGGTGGGAGAAAGTGCCTGATTACCCTAATATTACCTCTATTTTAAAATCGACTAAAAATTTGAGTATTTAATCATCGGAAGTAGCTTCTTATTATACAACCCGCATGAGATTAGATTTATAAACCCACTTTAGGAGTGGGTTTATATTTATGATCATTCATAAATTATTCCTTTCAATAATCCATTTAATTCAAATGAATTATTACAATTTTCATCTCAAATATGAGATCCAAATGAAAGGATTTACTTCCATTTTGCGGCTTCTGCATTCTTTAAGAGCCAATCATTAACATCATTATTTGTAATTTCATTTTCATCAGCCAACTTTTATCAAAAAAAGTTTCAGGAATTATAAATAATTTCAAATAATACTTCTTTTTTAATAGTAATCTGTGAGCAAGGCTAAAATTGATATAGTAAATTCTGTTTTGGAGGATTGCATTATCGCGTTTCCGGTATCATCTTTTATTATTAGTTTATACAAACAATATATACAACGAGGTAGCCTTAGTAAAAAACAATTACAGGGTTTATATAGTAAAGCCTCAAAAGTAGACAACATATCAACAGGAAAACTGGGGACATTGGAAGCCATAATAAAAAAAATGCCAACAAGGTATAAATCAGAATTGCCTGCAAACACCCCTATGTTTGAAAAGGATAAAATTGCAGGAGAAATGATAAATGAAATTCTTTTGAAATATCCCCATCATAAAAGAGTATTGTATCTACAGGCAAAGTACAGTAATAATGAAAGTTTATCTAGTTCAGAAAATGCTGAGTTAAAAAAGTTTCATCTATTACTCATAAAAAAATAAACCTAATTCATTTTAGCTTTTCTCTGCTAGCATTTCCTCTATAAAAAGTGTAAGTAAAAAAATATTTCGCTAGTGTTACAACTTCAAATCCCTAAACAATCACCTACAGGATGAAATAAATTTTTTCACAAAAAAAAACCGGCAATTGCCGGCTCAAAATTTAGTAATGAACAAATAAATTATTTGCCTACAACACGATATTGAACTATATCTCCATTAAATTCTTCTTTTAAATAAGTTTCATCCGGAGCAACATACATTTTTTCCCCATTCAAGGTTATTACTTTAGAACCTTCCGGTAGCTGGCTTACGACATCACCGTTTTGTAATTGCAATGATTGCGGGGCATTTAAACTATTATCATTATTTTCATCAGTGTTGTTTATTTCTCCATTTTTACCTACTACTACATAAATTACTTTTCCTTTGGAATTTCTGTCTTCCTTAAAATAAGTGCCGTTTAGTTCATAGAATTTTTCGCCATTTATTACCACAGACTTGGCGCCACTGGGCAAGGAGTAAACAGTTGCTCCCATAGGTGCATCCACTACTTCATAGTTATTCTCATATTCCCTGTAAAAAATTCCATTATAATAGTAAAAAGGATTAAGGCCTACATAAAGGCGATTATAGCCAAACGGAAGGGCCGAAATACGAACTCCAAATGGAGGAAATATAGGTTGGTAATACCCCGAATAATAATCATAAAATATGCCGTCTGTATAATAATACGGGTATCCACCAAAAGAAACTGAAATACAGTTGTAAGGCCTGTAATTATACCTTGGCCCATACATTACATAAATTCTGCGGTTGTAACCGTTCCTATAATAATAATCACGGTTATAAGAATTATTTCTGTAATTATTATTGTATGAATTATCTCCATAATTATTGTACCTGTTATTATTATTATTCCTGTAGGAATTATTTTCTCTCTGAGACGTGCGATCATTCCTGCGTTGCTGATTGTTAGTTTCCGGAGTTCCCGAAAATACTCTTGATGTTGAATTATTTCTTTGTGATTCTACTGCTAAAGGTTGAGTCCTTTCCGTATTACTTCTGATAATATTATCCCTGTTATTAATTGCATTTTGCCGATCAACTCTCGATACAATATTATTATTTGATGGGGTAAGGCGCTCATTTCTGTTAGAATTATTATTAGCCCTGGCATCATTTCTCTCTGCTACCGGATTTATCCTGCTAATATTTCGGTTGTCAATTCTTGGTGCAGGATTATTATTTGTATTCACCCGCTCAACCCTTACCGGATTATTAAAAGTTCTTTCAGGCATTCTGTCAACGCGTTGCTGAGAAATATTTGACTGCCTGTTATCTCTCTGACCGACACCAATTTCTCTTCTTTGTGCATTTGCAACAGTAAATGTACTAGCTGAGAGAATAAAGAGGAGAATTAAAATATTAATATTTTTCATGTTTATAGTTTTAAATAATATTCTTACCAAATTTAATCTATCTATTAATAAGTAAACAGTATGCTTTTGTTAATAATTTTTTACTTATTTCAATCATCGTTTAATTAATGACCACATCCTTTGATATAATTCTAGGTAGATAGTTTAATGTAAATGGTTGCATTTAATGAGAAAGTGCGGTAATAACATCCCTATAACATCTTCAATTTTGGGGTGCCCTTTCCATATTTAAATATGGCGTAGAATTGGAAAAGATAAACCATACTAATATTTAGACTGAACTATAATGTACGCCTACTTCACTGATGTAATCTCGTATTCCACTTTGTATAAATAAATTAAATTACATGTTAGACTATTAAACTTTAGTATAAATAAGTTTTTATGATAAAATATATTTTTGCCTTGCTATGCGTAACTCTTCTATTAAGTTGTAATTCTAATAAACAAATACAAACCGTGGAAAATAATAAGGAATTATCAAAGATTTTAGAAGATTATTATAGGGAACGAATGGATCTTTTCCCAATTGAAGCTACCTGGAATGGAGATACAACCCATAACGATAAATTCTATCCGGATTTTACAGATGGGTACAGGATGAAAATTAAAAATTTCTATATCAGGATACTTGGTGCTCTTCATAAAATAAAAAGGGAAAGCCTGAATGAAAATGATAAAATCAGTTACGATTTCCTGGATTATTACACCGGCATACTCATAAATGAATTTGATTATAAGTTCAACCTTATTCCTACTGACCAGATGTGGGGAATACACCTTGTAATGGGACAGTTTGCAAGTGGTACAAGTGCGCAGCCTTTTAAGACTGTACAAGATTATCGAAACTGGCTGAGCCGTATTAATGCTTTTGATACCTGGGTGGATAGTGCCATTGTGTACTTTAAAAGAGGAATGGCAGAAAATTTTGTTTTGCCAAAATCAATTGTTATAAAAATGATTCCGCAATTTAAAGCTATGGTAACAGTTGATCCAACACAAAATTTATATTATGGTCCGATAAATAATTTTCCTGCAAGTTTTAATGATAGCGATAGACTAGCACTTACTGCCGATTACGTAAAAACAATTAAGGAAAAAGTGGTACCAATGAATCAAAAAATGGCCATTTTTCTCGAAACTCAATACTTGCCTAAAGCAAGACTTACCAGTGGCTATAGCAGTTTGCCGGGCGGTGTTAAATATTATAAACTAAAAGTCAGGCTTAATACTACAACTGATAAAACTACCGACGAAATTTATGCACTTGGGTTATCAGAAGTAGCACGTATAAAAAAAGAGATGGAAAAAATCAAAGACGAAGTAGGTTTTAAAGGAGATCTTAAAGCATTTTTTTCTGACTTACAAACAGATCCGAAATTTACTCCTTATAAAACACCGAAAGAAGTATTAGATGCATTTGAAAAAATTCATCAAACTATGAAGCCCCATTTAAAAGAGATGTTTCGAAGAACACCTACAACTCCTTTTGAGATAAAACAAACAGAAGCATTTCGCCAGGAATCTGCAAGTGCGGAATATAATGCCTCCCCGGATAATATCAAACCCGGAGTATTTTATGTTCCTATAATTGATGCGACAAAATTTAATATTACCAGTGGAATGGAAAGCTTATTCCTGCACGAAGCTATTCCGGGGCACCATTACCAGATAAGCTTGCAGCGGGAAAATAAAGAACTACCTGCAATACGCCGTCACGATGTATTTTCAAATGCTTATATAGAAGGCTGGGCTTTATATTGTGAAAGTCTTGGAAAGGAACTTGGTTTGTATACTGACCCTTACCAAAACATGGGTGGCCTTGGTGATGAAATGCACCGTGCAATAAGACTTGTAGTAGATGTCGCAATCCATACCAAAGGAATGAGCCGCGAGGATGCTATAAATTATATGATGGATAATGAGCCAATAAGTTTACAGGGCGCTACAGCGGAAATAGAAAGATACATGTCTGGAGGCGGCCAGGCATTAGGTTATAAAATAGGGGCCCTTAAGATAAGAGAGTTACGTACAAAATATGAGAAAGAACTTGGTAATAAATTTAAATTATCAGATTTTCATGATGAATTGTTGAAAGATGGCAGTATGCCTTTGGCAACTTTAGAAAATAAAATGAATCGTTGGGCCGCATCGTTTAAGTAAAAATTCATGGCTATAATCAAAAACCCATCAATTTATATATTCAATTTGCAATTAACCCTGGCTGTTATAAAATAATTATTCAATGTAATTCAGCTTCAAACAGTGCTTTTAAATTTTAAGGAAATTAAGTATTGATTTTAAAATATATTTACGATGCAACAACGAATAGCTCACATCGCTTTAATGGTAAAGGAATATGATGAAGCGATAAAATTTTATACTGAAAAAGTGGGTTTTAAACTTATATGTGATATAGCTTTAAATGAAAAAAAGAGGTGGGTTTTATTGGCACCACAGGGCACAAATGAATGTGGTTTGTTACTTGCGAAAGCAGATGCAGATAAACAAATCGACAGAATAGGCGATCAAACTGATGGAAGGGTTTTCTTATTTTTATATACGGATAATTTTTGGCGGGATTACAATAATATGCTTGCAAAAGGGATTTCATTTATAAGGAAACCTGTTGTAGAGGATTATGGAACGGTTGCAGTTTTTTCAGACCTATATGGCAACCTTTGGGATTTAATTGAACCAAATAATTAAAATAAAGTTATAATTTATTAGTTAAAATTAAATCTTCATACAAAATTAGAAGGCTTAAAAAGTTTTTTCCAAATACATTGCAAAATAAAAAAATGTTATTTACTTTTATGCCCACACATTAATCTCTTCCACACCGTCCCAATTATCTCTTGAAATTTACGCTTATCTTAATTACGTTGTCTGATAAAATCAGATCCCCAAAAATGTAATTCGAAGTATTATTAATCCTCTATTTTTTATAGTAATTGCCTAAAGTATTTAACAGAATATTTTAAAGAAAGATTATTACAATTATTACAGTTTGGTGTCTTACTATTAGATAGGTTTAAAATAAAAATTATGAAAACAAATTTTACACAACAGGAGATATTGTTACTAACAGGTACAAGTTTTTCACTACAGGAATTTTCGCAGAATGTTGATGGCTTCAATTCCAGTGAACTTTCTGAAAAGGAGAAACTGGAAGTAGCATGTTGGAACGGGCTCTTGCCTGTTATGCTTCCTGAAGTATTTCAACAAAATGCAATAAACAAAAAGTTATACCTCTGGGAAATCAGGGAAGGATCTTCTTTTATAGAACTCGAGTTAGGAGAAATACATTTAGAAATGGAAAAGCTGTTTTCTATAGATCCATATTCGTTTATGCCGCTGCAGGTATTTTCATAGTTGCGCTCAGTAGTAATCTTTATATTGAATGTTATTGGCAATTCTCACGCTAAATCATAATTATTTCTATAATTAAAATAATTCAATTTTTAAATTAGGAATAAAAAGTCTACAAGCATACTTACTAAGTGGAATATTTTCCACTATTATCTTTTCTGAAGCATACGTATTAATTGGAAATAGTATTAAGTTTAGTGGCATTATTTTAGTTCTCAATTGAGAAACTTAAATAATTTTATATGAGCACAAATGATAAATTAAATGAAGTATTAAATGATCTTATCAGGATAAATAATGATAGGACTGATGGTTATAAAAAAGCCGCAGACGATATTAAATCTTATGATATCGAATTGCAACCAGTTTTTAACAAGATGGCTAATGATAGCAGGAAATATGTTGCTGAACTTACTTCTGAAGTTGAAAAGTTTGGTGGAGATCCTGCAACTGGCACTACAAGTGGTGGCAAGATTCATAGAGCGTGGATGGATATAAAAGCTACATTTTCCGGAAAGGACAGGCAATCTATGCTTGAATCTTGCGAATTTGGAGAAGATGCAGCACAAAAAGCATATAAAGAAGCATTGGCATCTGATGCAGAAATAAGTGCTGATACAAGGCAATTAATTACTGATCAACAATCATCTTTAAAAAAATCACATGATATTATTAAAAAATTGAGAGATGCACATAAAGCAGTAAATGCCTAATAAATCAAATTTGTAATAGTATATAACCCAGCTTACGCTGGGTTTTTTTATTCATTTGTGCTTACTGCGTTGTTTTATCCGGAGAAGCCTCTAAATTATTTAAAAAACTTTTTTCTTCCTTTTTTCTTACTCCGAAATTGTAACGAATATTAATACCTAAACGCCTTGTATCGGATTTTCTATATCCACTGGCTAGTATCGTTCCCTGCGAAAGCGTAAAATTATTATTATTGGTAAAAAACAAATCATTGCCGCTAAATGTAATAATCAGTTTCTTTTGGAGTAATTGTTTGTTGATGCTAATGTTTAATGCACCAAAAGGCGTAAGCTCGTAAAATTGCTGTTGCCCGCTGAAACGTATAAAGCCATGCAAAGTGATTTGTGATGTATTTGAAAGCTTAAAAGTTTGATACGTAAAAAATGAAAAGCTCCCCTTTTTATAGGAAAGAGGTAAGCCTTCATAAAACCCCTTGTAAAAATTGTGGTTATACTGCGCCCCGGCAACAATAAAATATTTACCTCCCGGTGGTATTGCACCTAAAACCCGAAAATAGGTTTCTTTATTATCTCCAAGGTTATCATATGTACGGTATGCAACCCTCCTACTTGTATCCGCCTGGTAAACAACATTGGTGAATATATCTTTCGTATCATTAACACCAAGCGCAAAAATTGGCCTTTCATCTACAGAAACATTTGCTTCATAATTCTGCGTGAATTGGGGCCGCAATTTTGGATTCCCGGTTTCAAAAAGATAAGGATCAATATACCTTTGTGATGGGTTCAATAATTGATACCCCGGACGGCTTATCGTACGGCGATACACAAGATAAGCACGCAAACTATATCCCATTATTTTCATAAGAGAACGGCTTAGATATATGTACGGGAAAAAATCCGTTCTGTTTATGTTGAAGGTTGTATCATTTGGTATGTGCTGTCTTCCTTTCATGGAAGTATTTTCTGCCCGAGTTCCGGCTTTTAAGGTTATTCCAAATAAAGTTTTAGAAGCTTGTAAATAACCGGCATTAATATTTTCATTGTAATTATATAAGCTTGTCCTCAGGTCATCCTTTGTTCTTGTATCATCTATAACTTTAAAATAACCTGTATTATTTTTGAAACCGGTAATGGTAGTTTTTAACCCTGCTTCAATTGAAAAATTTTTTTCAAGTTTTAGTATAAGATTGGTTTCTGTCGATAAAAAATTAAGCTTGGTTTTTAAAGATCCATCACCTTTGACAGGTGCAATTACAGGTATTAAAAAATTTGTGGAAAAAAACTGGTCGGTGTTATTTGGGGAATAGTTATAAGAAATGTCATTCGTCCATTCTGAACCAAGGCTATCAATTTTAAGCTTAGATGAAATATCATGCGATAAGAAAAATGCATTATTCCTATTAGTTACAGAAGCAATGTTATCTATAAAAATTTCATCATTACTTATCTTACTAATTTGGCTTTTATTCTTAGATTGGTTACGTGCACCGCTAAGGCTAAATCTTCCATCGTAACTTAATTCCCATTTTTTATTCACCTGGTAATTTGTACCAAAACCAAGATAGTATGTATTTCCAGGATAGTCTGTAAATGCATTTTGACTTAATAGTGAATCAGGCGCATATATCCGATCTGTCTTAATTTCATCATAAGTATCCTTATGGGTTAGTTGAAGGTTTATGTAACTTGATAAATTCCCTTTTGTATTATTGAGATTAAAGCCAGTGTATCGTGTTCCATATTTCCCCTGGTTCATTCCTGCATTTATACTACCTGTTAGCCCTATATTGACTCCTTTTTTTAGTACAACATTTATAATTCCCCCACTACCTGAAGCATCATATTTTGCCGATGGTGTTCGCAGAATTTCAATACTTGCAATTGAGTTAGGAGGAAGACTTTTTAATAAAGAGGCTATATCCGAAGTACTCATTTTTTGCTCACGGCCATTTATATAAACAGATGCAGGCGTTGTACTATTTAAATAAATATTTCCATCCTGATCAACAAAAAGACCTGGCGTTTTTTCCAAAACTTCATAGCCGCTTGTTGAACTGGCAACAAGATTTTCAGGATCGACTATTGTCTTATCATCTTCTTGCCTCATCAAAGGTTTGTTAGATTTTAATATAACAGCATTTAAAGTTGTAGCTGCATCCTCAAGAGTAAAAATAAAAGTTGTGTTATCATTTTTTATTGTAAGGCCTTTATGAAAAACTAAATAACCAATTGATGTCACAATTACATTATAGCGACCATTATTTACCAGGTCGAATGTAATTCTACCAGCACTGTCAGAGACTTTCTCTAAATAATGAATTGAATCATTTACGGGTATAACTCTTAAGGTACTAAATGATACAGGGCGAGATTGTTTGTTAATAATTTTAAAAGTCACAGTTGCTTGCTGTGCCTGAGACTTTACATAGATAAAAAATAAAATAACTATTAAGAAAATAAAAGAGCGGATAAAATATTTTAAACGGGTAAAATTAATTTTCATAGATTCCGTTATTAAGAACAAATCTAACGGTTGTGATTAACAGAGGATGTGTTCAATTGTTGCATTTTTGTGAAATTAAATACTGTTGAGAATGAGTAATAGTTTAAAATGATTTTACAAACCAAATAACTTCATGTAGCATTTGTTCAAGTTGGGAACTTGTTTCTTCAAAAGGATGTTTCGTATTAAAAGTATGAGTAGCACCAGGTATTATTTTTAGAGAAGTATTTTTATTGCTTTCTTTTATCCATTCATATTTACAATGTCCGTGTTCTACTAAAACCGCCTCATCATTTTCGCCGTGAATAATTAATATAGGTTGTTTAAGTTTTTTTAATTCGGCTTCGACATTCCATTTCAAATCGCTTTGTAAAACTTCGTTTAAAAACTCTTCACCTTGCGGCAGCATTTGTTTGGTGCGGTTGTTTTTTTTATAATACACATTATCCCGTTTCCATTCTTCCAGCATTTCTTCGGGCCAAAAATCTAATTGTTTTACCGTACTTACTAAAATAATACCCGAGACTTTTATGTGTTGATCCTGCGCTTTTGAAGCGGTGAAAATAGCAGGCACACCACCAAGACTATGGGCTAATAAAAATATTTTAGAATGATTTTTTAATTTTTCTGAAGTAAGGTTATCCAATACACACATTGAATCCTCGATCTCAAGGCGCATACAATTTTTTTCATATTTATCTAGCTCCTCAAAATAATCGCCTTCTCCTATAACACCGCCATGGCTGAAATTGAAGCTATAGCTTGCGATGCCACACGCGGAAAGACTTTCCTGGATGTATGGAAACATTCCATAATTATAAAATCCATTATGGCCATTGATAATAATAACTAAAGGCCCATCATTTTTTACTGAAATATAGATACCTTCTACCACACCATTGGAATGCCGAAACGTGAGTTTTTCTTTATGCATGTCGAATATTTGTACATAAAGTTCTGCATTTCATTCAATATTATTTGCGCTCGAATTTTGTAGTCTGACTTTAGATCAATAAAAACTCCCACAATTCTGCAGGAGCTTTTAATAATTTAATCCGGGAGTTCTATGGCTTCTCAGGATTAAGATTCGCCTTTTTTAAAGGCAGTTTTCATAGGATTTTTATTTTAATGCGGGTATTATATTAATAAGAAGCTGACTGGCATCGGATATCTTTGGTCCTGAAATTGGGAACAATCCTTTTAATAGATTAGTATCTTAAGATTAATGTTTAGATAAACATCAATCAACTTCTATAACAAAAGTAAAATTCTTTCAAATGTTTTACAAGGGCAGGATTGCCCTTTTATTTCTTTATTGAAATTACTACTGAGGTAGTACATGTACGCCGCAAGAATCATATTTAGCCATAAAAAAAAACTCCTGCATTTCTGCAGGAGCCTTTGGGAAATAACTTGATCGCGGGGTTAATTAGTTTCCCATAGATAAAAGAGTCTAGGTTGTTTTCATTGGTTATATTTTCTTCTCAGGTATTGGATTATAGAAGTTCACTAATAACGGTTTTTGATTTTTCAGGATACTGGTGGTTTTTTTGGATTTGGATATTTGGTTGATGCTGTCGTTTCAATAAACTTCTTGAACAAAGATATATGTCAAGTTACTTTACACAAGCGAAGGTTTGCTGATTTATATTATTAATAAAATTACGGTCTTAATCGTAGTCTTACTAAATCTCATTTATTAAAATATTCTTTAGCGTATACTCATGAGTAATACAAATATTAAAATGATAAAAAAACTTCCGTAAATAGTACGGAAGTTTTTCAATTTTTTATCCCGGGGGTCGATATTCTTGCAGGATAAATAATCAAACTTGTGGTCGTTCTTTGGTTATGTTGGTTGTTCAGGATTGAAATTAAAAAGAAGTTGATTGATATCGGATTGTTGGTCTTCGAAGATTGGAGGTTTATTCTTGGGATTTGGATATTTGATTAATGTCTGTAAAACATCAATCAACTTCTCAGTTAAAGATATTTTTTATAAAATCATTTAACAGCGAAGATTTACGTAATTATATGATGATAAGAATTACGGTCATAAACGTAGTTTTACGTGATATCCATGAACCATTACTAATAATTTTTTACTATAAAATTCTAAAATTAAATTGACTGTAATTGCAACTCATTGTTTATATAATTAACTTATGATAACAATACACTTAGAGATAAAGGGAAAAGTCCAGGGAGTATTTTTCAGGGCAAACGCAAGGAGAATCGCAGAAAAAAATAATCTTAAGGGATGGATAAAAAATAAAAGTAATGGAAATGTAGAATCTGTAGTTACTGGAATGAAAGAAGATGTTGATACATTTGTTGAATGGTGCAGAAAAGGGCCAGATAAAGCACTGGTGGAAGAGGTCGTCATTATAACTATGGAGACAGTATTTTTTGAGGAATTTGAGGTAAAAGGATAATGCGACATCCTCTTCGCAATTTCAAATATATTGCTTAAAGATAGGCTTCATCAAATATTTAATGCTTATTCCTGAATTATCAATTTGATTTTGAAAATGATTTTTATAAAATTTATAGTTAATAATATTGGTATCTTTTCATCATCATTTCTATGTATATTTTTCTTGATCTAAACTTCTTATTCATATAATCTGAAAATTATTAAAATGCGTCAATACCTTCTTTTATTTTTTATATTCTTTTCATTTTCTTTAAGGGCACAAAATTTTTATTTATTTGCAGGAACATACACCGGAACAGGGAGTAAAGGAATCTATGTTTATAATTTTAATGCGAGCTCAGGAAAGACAACTTTACTTAGTAGTACCGATACTATTGTTAATCCTTCTTACCTGGTAGTTTCCCCAAATGTTGAGCATGTATATGCAGTAAATGAGACCAATGGAGCTAATCCCGGAAGAGTAAGTTCTTTTTCTTTTAACCATAAAAATGGAAAGCTTGGTTTTATAAATGATGAACTCACAGGAGGAGATGATCCTTGTTATGTAACAATCGATAATACAGGAAGGTGGTTGATTGTTGCCAATTATTCCGGAGGAAGCGTTAGTATATTTCCGGTGAATAAAAATGGTTCGTTAATGCCGCGTGTCCAACTCTTTCAGGATTCAGGAAATAGTGTAAACAAGCAAAGGCAGGAAAAAGCACATGTTCATTCGACAGTATTTTCGCCAGATCAAAAATTTTTATTTACACCAGATCTTGGTACTGATAAAGTGATGATCTATAATTTCAATCCTTCTTTGAAAAAACCGCTTACACCAGCAAAAATTTCATTTGAAAGAACACTGGAAGGAGCGGGACCAAGACATTTTATTTTTCATCCCAACAAAAAATATTCTTATCTTATAAATGAACTAATGGGCACCATATCAGCATATAAATATAAAAATGGAAAACTTGAAAAAATTCAAAATATAGAAACACATCCCCAGGATTTTATGGGAGTATTAGGAAGTGCAGATATTCACATATCTCCCGATGGCAATTTTCTTTATGCCTCCAATCGTGGAGATGAGAACACGCTAACCATATTTTCGATTGATAAAGAAACAGGTAAATTAAAACTTAAAGGCTTTCAACCGGTATTGGGCAAAACTCCCCGCAACTTTATTATTGATCCTACAGGAAATTACTTATTAGTTGCTAATCAGGAAAGTAATAATATAGTAATTTTTAAAAGAAATATAAAAACAGGTTTGCTAAAAGAAACAGGAGATAGAGTCAAAATCCCAAAGCCTGTTTGCCTTCAAATGGCTGCGATAAGATAAAAAAGTTTTAAAAAAGTCTTGTCGATAATTTTATAACTAATCAATAATATTCCAGCTCGTGGGCATTTGTTCCACTTCTTCAGCAGTATCACCCGAAGTATTTGAGGAACCATAATCTACATGAATGCTATCTTTTTTATTAGAATTTTCGGAAGTTATATCTGTAATCACATTCATGATATCTTCATCTGAAATTTTATCATTAATGTCGCTTAAATGCCGCTCAATTTTTCTTTTTGTTACTTCATCATAAAAAAATTTATAATGATCTTTGACTAAAGGATGCTCGGTTTTGATCTTACTTTTCATTTCAATTTTTTTGATACTCTTTTGAAGATATAAAATCAAATGCCAATCTTAAGTAACAACCCTAATGATAATGTAAACTTAACATTGAAATTGAATGGAAGAAATAATTTATAAAATTGGCTAATAAAATTTAAGGTTTCTTAGGAATTATGAATATATAAATAAATGAATTACAAATTACTTTAATCTAAAATATGAGATTTCATTTCAATACCATACTCCTATTTATTGTATTTTTTCTAGCTGATTGCACTACTACTAAAAAAGATAAACAACACAAAGTCGAAAATAAAACTGACTATTCATTTGGGAAATCCTCAACAGATGGAATAGGAAAATTCTACCTGGGAAGAGAGATTTCACAGGTTATGGGAACAACAGGCGCTTCCTGGTTGGAAAGGGATGATCGGCAACAGGAGGAAAATGTAAAACTTGCCATAGATAAGATGAATTTATCTTCTGAAAATGTAGTTGCAGATATTGGGGCAGGTACAGGTTACTATTCTTTTAAAATTGCAGAAAGAATTCCAAAAGGAAAAGTATATGCAGTAGAAATACAGGATGACTTTATAAAATACTTAAAAAACAGGAAAGAGGAATTAAAGATAAAAAATGTTGAAGTTATAAATGGAACCATTCAATCCCCTAACCTGCCGGATAATTCAATTGATTTGGTAATGATGGCTGATGTTTATCATGAGTTGGAATATCCGCATGAAATGTTGCAGGCAATTAAAAAATCTCTTAAGCCAGCCGGTAAACTTTTATTGCTCGAATACAGGGGAGAAGATTCTGCCATTACAATAAAGCCTTTACATAAAACCACCATTATGCAATTAAATAAGGAACTGCAGGCAAATGGATTCAAACTTTCTTACGATGGTGAGTTTTTGCCAATACAACATTTTCTCTTGTACGAAAAGAAGTAAGGCAGCGAGAAAAATCAAAAGACTGATACAAAATTTTTCTTGATTATAGTCTTAAAAAGTAAAACTTCATTTAATCTCCACTACCCTTTTCACCTACGAACCAGCTTTCTTTATTTTTAAACAATACATTGAAAGTGGTGAGGGATCCATAAATACGGGTTATGTATTGTTGCATGTTTACTTTTTCTTCATCACTTAAAATTTTGTGTGCATTAATCTGTTGCTCCATTACCCTTAACCTGTCACGGAGCATTACAATTTTATGAAAAAAAATATCTATAGGAATTTCTTTAGCCTTTTGCGTTTTATCTGCAGGTTGCAAAAGCATTGTACCTCCTTTCCATTTGTCACCAAGAGGAACAATTTCTGAAGCATCACTCCACAATCGCAAAATCTTTAGAAGAGATTTTTCTACTTCACTTATGGTTTCTACTTCAAGTGTTACATTCTCGGCAATGATTTCTTCAAGCTTGAAATCAGTTTTATCGATTTCTTTTATACCATAAGTAATAAATGAAATAATGTAGGTCGCAAAACGCACACCTACAATCACTCCGGGGCCATATTGCATATGTTGAAGCCTTGTCCCGATGCCCAACTTTAATTGTTCCATTATAAGGTTATTTGTATCTGTAAATTTATTAAATAAGAACATGAAAATGCGGGTAAATAATAAATAGTGCTACTTATCAATGCTGTTAATTAGTAACTTAATTATAGCTTATTTTTATCTTTCAAAAAATAGAAATGAAAATGAAATTCAGGCTGTTACTACTTTTCTTATTATTTGCTTCTTATACAATTGCTCAAACAGGTAAAACCGAATGGCATACGGCTTCAGGTGGAGGTTATGATTATAAAACAGTTATTGGCGATCCTTTAAAGGCACGCTTCTATGTTTTAAAAAACGGCCTGTCAGTAGTATTGAGTGTAAATAAAAAGGAACCTCGTATTCAATCACTAATTGCTATAAGATCAGGGAGCAATAGCGATCCGAGAGATCATACAGGGCTTGCGCATTATCTCGAACATGTAATGTTTAAAGGCACCAATAAATATGGAACATTGAACTGGTCTAAAGAAAAACCATATCTCGATAAGATTGATTCTCTCTATGAAAAATACAATCATACAACTGATACGGCAGCCCGTGCAGCTATTTACCGTGACATAGATAAGACCAGTGGTGAAGCCGCAAAATTTGCTATTGCAAATGAATATGATAAGTTGATGGCTTCCATGGGTGCGCAGGGAACAAATGCCTCAACCTGGTATGAGTTTACTGTGTATACTGATGATATTCCTTCGAATGCGATTGACAAATATCTAACGGTGCAGGCTGAACGATTTAGAAATCCCGTATTTCGCATTTTTCATACAGAGCTTGAAGCTGTATATGAAGAAAAAAATATAAGCCTTGATTCTGATCCTGATAAAGTAGATGAACTAATGTATGCCACATTATTCCCGACTAATAACTATGGCCAGCAAACTACTATTGGCACTATCGAGCATCTCAAAAACCCATCACTGAAAGCCATAAGAGATTTTTATAATAAAAACTATGTTCCTAATAATATGGCGGTAGTAATGGCTGGGGATTTTGATCCTGATTACATGGTAAAAAAAATAGATCAGCATTTCAGCTATATGAAACCGGGAAATATTTCTGATTATAACCCTGCACCAGAAGTCCTGATAACACAGCCTTCTTACAAAGATGTTTTTGGTCCTGATGCCGAAAGCGTTAACATGGCTTACCGGCTTCCCGGTGGAAATGATTTTAATTCATTTGTAAAAATGACTGCTTTGAAAAGTATACTCAGCAATGGCAAAGCCGGCCTGATTGATATTGATCTTAATAAAAAGCAACAAGTGCTTAGTGCAAGGGCGTCTGTAAGCAGTTACAGGTTATATTCATTATTTGAATTAACAGCAAGACCTAAGGCAAATCAAACTCTTGAAGAAGTAAAAGATCTTTTATTAGGTGAAGTTGCAAAGTTGAAAGCGGGGGACTTTGATGAAAAACTTATTAAGGCTGCCGCTGTAAATTATAAGTTTAACGAATTGCAGGGATTAGATAATAATCAAAACCGTGCTTACAATTTATTTGGTGGTTTTATTTTAGACAGGAATAAATCATGGGCGCAAAATGTTTCTATGAGTGATGTATTGGGGAAACTAACCAAAAAGGATTTAGTACAATTTGCCAATGAAAACCTTGCAAATAATTTCGCATGCATTTATAAGAAGAAAGGGGAAGACAAAGATGTGGTAAAAGTAAGCAAACCTCCTATCACACCTGTAGAGATGAATCGTGAAGCACAATCTGATTTTCTGAAGCAGGTTGCTGCAATGCCTGCGACAACAGTACAGCCACAATGGCTTAATTATGATAAGGACATTCAAAAATCTAAGATTGGCAATACTCAGTTATTGTATGTTCAAAATAAGGACAACGATATTTTTCGCCAGAGTTATCGTTTGGAAATGGGAAATTTTAATTCCAAAATGCTGTCACTCGCTGCCCAATATCTCCAGTTTTTAGGAACCGATAAAAAAGATGCTGAAGAAATAAGCAGGGAGTTTTATTACCTGGGTTGTACTTATAATATTAATGTAGGGGACGAGTTTACCACAATATTCCTGACAGGATTAAATGAAAATATGCTTAAGGCAAATAATTTGCTCGAAGATCTTCTGGCAAATTGTAAGGAAGATGAGGCAGCTCTTATTGCATTAAAGGCAAGGATACTAAAAGCGAGGTCAGATAACAAGCTTAACAAAAGAGCCATTCTTACGGGGCTTCGGTCATATGCCATGTATGGTGAAAAAAATCCTTTCAATAATCAATTTACAAATGATGAATTGAATGCATTAAAAGCTTCAGACCTTATCGATTTTTTACATAACCTTACAAAATATAAGCACCTTGCAATTTATTACGGCCCGCTTACCTTAGCTGAAGCGACTGCCGCAATACAGAAAGTTCATATTTTGCCAACAACATTTATTCCTTATCCCGCTTCCAATAAATTTGATAAAACAGAGCAAACAAAAAACACTGTTTTATTTGCCGACTATGATATGGTGCAGGCAGAAATTGCGTGGGTGCGGAATACAGTAAATTTTAATCCTGAGAATGCATCTACTGTTGAAGTGTTTAATGAATATTATGGAGGCAGCATGGGTTCAATTGTTTTTCAAACGCTGAGAGAATCAAAAGCATTAGCATATAGTACCTACGCTTTTTATTCTGTGCCAACAAAGGAAGATGATAAGTATGCAGTAATTGGTTACATAGGAACACAGGCGGATAAGCTTGATGAAGCCATTGCAGGTATGAATGATCTTTTCACTAATGTGCCTGAATCTCAAAAAGTTTTGGAAGTATCTAAAATGAGTATTAAAAACAGGTACGAGACCGAAAGATACACGCAAGATGCAGTTATTTATCAATACCTGGCAGATCAACGACTGGGATTAAAAAATGATTTAAGAAAAGATGTATATCAAAAATTTGAAAAAATAAGTTTCAGTGATTTACAAAAATTCGCTACCGGTAACATTTCCAATAAGCCATACACATATTGCATCCTTGCTTCAGAAAAGAGAGTAAAACCAGAGTCTCTTGAGAAATATGGTGAAGTAAAAAAATTAAGTATGGAGGAAATTTTTGGGTATTAAATACAAAGCGAAACCGAAAAAAATTTATAAGTATGTAAGCTTTAAATCCGGTTTTTATTTTTCCATCTTAATTTTCGACTATACCAAATAAAACACCAAAATGGATTTTGTAGATTATTATAAAACACTTGAAATCTCTAAAACAGCCACTGAAGCTGATATAAAAAAGGCTTACCGCAAGCTTGCAAGAAAATACCATCCGGATGTGAATCCAAATGACAAAGAATCACATAAAAAATTTCAGCAGATAAACGAAGCCAACGAGGTATTGAGTGATCCGGAAAAAAGAAAAAAATATGACCAGTATGGTAAAGACTGGAAGCATGCGGATCAGTATGAGAAAGCCCGCCAGCAACAAGGTGCCAGGCAAAGCTATGGTGGGGGTGGTTTTGGTGGGCAGGATTTTGGCGAGTACACTTATTCTTCAGGTGATGATTCTTCTTTTTCTGATTTTTTTGAATCACTTTTCGGAGGATCAAAAAAAACAAGGCAGCAGGCAAAATATCGTGGGCAGGATTATAATGCGGAACTACATTTATCTTTGAATGATGCTTACGTAACCCATAAACAAACGGTAACGATTAATGATAAAAATGTAAGAATAACAATACCTGCAGGAGTTGAAAACGGACAGGTAATCCGGTTAAAAAATTATGGCAGCCCAGGTGTAAATGGCGGCCCGAATGGTGATCTTTATATAACATTTATTTTGAGTAACAATACAAATTTTAAACGCGAGGGAAACAATCTTTATAAAGATGAAGACCTTGATTTATACACTGCCCTGTTAGGTGGTGAAAAAACCATTGATACATTGAATGGTAAAATAAAACTGAAAGTAACCCCTGAAACGCAGAATGGAACTAAGGTAAGGCTTAAAGGAAAAGGCTTTCCTGTTTATAAAAAAGAAGGGGAATTTGGTGACCTTTATATATCATGGAATATAAAACTGCCAACAAATTTAACAGAAAAGCAAAAAGAACTGTTTACTGAACTTTCGAAACTATAACAACAACTCTTTTATATGAAAACAGAAGATTTAATACCAGCGAAAGATTTTTGTTTGCACCACAATATTGAATATTCTTTTATAAGCTCACTGGAAAATTCCGGGTTGATAAGTATTACTTCAGTGAAGCGCTCTATATTTATTCATGCTGACGAAATGACAAAGCTAGAAAAATTTGTAAGGCTTTATTATGACCTGGATATAAATCTTGAAGGCCTTGAAACCATTAATCACTTGCTGGATAAAATTGAAAATATGCAGAAAGAGATTGTGAAATTAAAAAACAGAATCTAAGTTTTCAGAATTCTAATAAAAGGCCATTCTTTATTAACCTTCGCTTTAATAAAATAAACAACCAGGCCAATAGTTATTACTAAAATACCTCCCAGCATAAGCTTGCTTCCAGTTGAAATAAGAATGAATAACCACAAAGCAATTGCAAGGATCACCGGTACAGGAAACAGCGGCATGTTATAAGGAAATTCAATTTTATTTTTTTTGCGATGTAACAATAATAAACCAATTGCCTGCCCGATAAATTGTATCATTATCCGCATGGCAAGTATAGCGCTTATTACATCGCTCAATTTAAAGAGCATGCTAAAAATAAAAGCAATACCCCCGAGAAATAGTAAGGAGATGTGCGGGAAATTCTTAGTTGGATGCACTCTTGCGAATATTTTAAAAAATTCCCCATCAGCGGCAGCGGCATACGGAATGCGGCTATAGCCAAGGGTTGCAGAGAATACCGATGCAAAAGCAACCCATAAAATTAAGCAGGTAACAACCTTCGCGGCGGTATTACCTGCAAGTTGTTGCATAAATTCACTCACTACAAATTCACTATCTTTTGCCTGCCACCAGGGTATTACGCTTACTACACTTATATTCATCAGCATATACAAAAGGGCAATACCTGCAATTGAAATAAACATACTTCGGGGAATATTTTTAGAAGGATTTTTTATCTCACTCCCCAGGTGGCAAATATTATAATAACCTAAGTAACTATAAACAGATTTTACACTCGCAAAACCTATAGCAGTTACAAATGCATAATCCACAGTAATTCCTGAATTGATATTTTTTATCGGCGTTAAAAAATTTCCATGCACAATCCCTCCGCCTATTATCCAAAACATAGTAATGATAACACCGCTCCATAAGAACAAACTTATTTTACCGATAGTATCAATTTTGCGATACAATAAAAGCACTATCAGAACAACTAAACTCCCACTCACTATCTTTTCTGAAATATTTGTAAGAGGTACCAGGTAAGAAAAATATTTTGCAAATCCTATTGCAGCAGAAGCTATAACCAACGGCGCCTGTATCATCGTTTGCCACACAAATAAAAAGCTCATCATTTTGCCCGCACTGTTTTTTCCATAAGCCTCTTTCAAAAAATTATATGATCCTCCTGCTCTTGGAAATGCTGTTCCCAATTCACTCCAAACCATTGCATCTACAATTGAGAGAAAAGCACCGGCCATCCATGCATATAGAAAGTATGGGCCATTCATCATTCCAATAACCATAGGCAATGTTATGAACGGTCCAATACCTACCATATCGGTCATATTGATGGCTGTAGCCTGGGCAAGTCCAAGCTTCCTTTCTAAAACCGGTTGTACCATTTATAATTTGAATAAAAAAACAAAGATGCCGATTAGAAATTTATTTGAGCAAAAAATAAAGCATGATAAATGAATGTCCAAACATTGCATTATCATGCTTAAAAATTATTTTAGCAATCTACAATTACATAAAATTATTCTCGTCAGCGCTGGGGCCATAACTGCCAGGTATTGGAATATTAAGTAATCTTAAGTAAACTCCCAATTGCGCACGGTGATGTATTTGCTGACTAAACGACATTCTTATAACTTCCCTTTTGGGGTCAGCACTAAGAATTTTGTCCCCATGCCTTAACGTCCATATCTTATCTAATACATTTTCATTTTCAGTTATTAATGTGGACAGCCCATCTTTATAGCGCTTTTCAAAATAAGCGACAAGCTCCCGGTTGTTACTCACTTGCGGCTGTTCATAGGGCTTGGCAAAATCAAGCTCCTCCGACGTAAAGACCATGTGGATCCAACCAGGTAAATCCGCAAGGTGGCCGGCAAGTTGTTTTATAGTCATGCTTTTTTCATGCGGCTTGTAATCAAATTTATCATCAGGAACAATTGAAAGCATCTTACGTGTAGTAGCGCCTTCTTCGATAAACTGCTTCTTAAAAAATTCAATGAATGTCATAATATTAATTTTTATTTCTACAAAGTAACAACCGGGTATTGACAACCCTATGTCAGTAGCATTTGGTTTATTTCAATTTTTTTTAAAATATTTTCAGCTATTGCCGCAACCATATCATTCAATTCTAAAGGTTCAACAATGGTAGCTTTATCACCAAAAAGCATAAACCATCTTGAGAATCCCATTAATGATCCGCATAAAAATGTCATGCGTACATATTTACCTGCATCTTCTTCTTTTACAAATCCATTGTAATATTTTTGTTCCCCAAAATATTTCATAATTTCTTTATCTACATCAATTACTACTTTTTGCAATTTCCTTTCTGAAGCAACCTTATTAATAAAACTTTGCAGTGGCGGATGTATTTGCTTCATCTTTTCATCTGTTACCTGCAGCTTATTAATTTTATCTGTTCTAAAATTTCTATAATCATTTCTTAACTTGCAGAACGCAACCAGGTACCAGTGGCTTCCCTGGTAGTAAATGCCAACAGGTTCAGCTCTTCGCTGTAAGGATTCACTTTTTTCAATGGATGTGTAATTCATTTCTACAACTGCTGAGGTTGCAATTGCTCTCAATATTTTTGGAAGATGAAGTTCCGATGGTTTTTCGTAAACAAATGTGGGATGAGAAACAACGGTAATATGCTCATTAATTTCTTCTATATGTTCTTTCTCTGCAAGTCTCAATACAGCTTTTATTTTATCTAAAGCTGAAAGGTAATGTTTAGATGAATTTTCATCACTCATTGATTGCATCAGCTTTGAAGCAGTTAACATTGCGGACACCTCATCAGAATTAAACATAATGGGCGGTAATTTATAACCTTCCATCAGGCGGTAACCAATACCTGCTTCGCCTATTACAGGCACACCCGCTTCTTCTAATGCATGTACATCACGATAAACGGTCCTCAGGCTTATAGAAAATTTATCAGCAATATCCTGTGCCTTTACCAAAGGCCTCGATTGAAGTTGTATAATAATTGCCGCTAAACGATCAATGCGATTCATGTTGATTAAAAAATGTTTTATAAAATTTTCTTCTCTTTAATAATCTATATATTTTTCATTCTTGTCCATTCTTACCATTTCTACATAACCAAGCTTTAATGATAATGCATTCACTGCACGGGCAATGCGCCGGGCTTTTGTCTCGTCAGTTTTGGCGCTATCTATCCACTTGCTGAAATAATTTCTATGGCTGCCAGGTAAGGAATTGAAATGTTCCAGGGCGCAAGGTTCATCTGCCAGGCATTGCATGAATTCGTTATTCATTTGCACAGGTCTTTTATCCTCTTCCAGTTTTATTAAAACGCTGGCGCCTTTTCTTTTGCCTAAAGCTTTTCTTATATCAGCTTTTAGAGGAATAATAAAATTGCCTCCACCCATCGGCAACAAGCTGGTTCGTTCTATTTTATGTGTATCTAAAAAACCTTTCACCCGGAAAGATTTTTTGTAACCTTTTTTTATTGCGTCAGCTATTTCTGCAGGTACTTCAATGTAATGCCAACTGGATTTTTCTCCCTGCTCACCAAATTTCTTTATAACGGTTTTATATTGAATCATACAAACTTTTATATAATAAGAATTATAAAATAGCTACAAAGAATAAAGCAAAAAATCTAGATTACTAAATCATAAATAACTTTGTATTAAAATTATAAAAGTAAAATCAAAAAATGAATGACGAAATTATCAGTTAATATAAACAAAATCGCAACACTTAGAAATTCAAGAGGCGGTAACAATCCCGATGTAATAAAAGTTGCTGTAGATATACAGAATTGCGGCGCGGATGGAATTACAGTCCATCCAAGGCCCGATGAAAGACACATTCGGTATGCAGATGTATACGAATTAAAAAAGATTATTACGACAGAATTCAACATTGAAGGCAATCCAAGGGAGCAAAAATTTGTTGACCTTGTATTGGCAAATAAGCCTGACCAGGTTACTCTGGTACCGGATGCAGAAGGTCAAATAACTTCCGATCATGGGTGGGATACTATAAAAAACAAGGAATATTTAATCGAAATAATTTCGATTTTTAAACAAGCCGGGATACGAGTTTCAATATTTGTCGATCCGGATGTAAATATGGTTGAGGGTGCAAAAGATACCGGTACAGACAGGATAGAATTATACACAGAAAGTTATGCTAAACAATTTGCGAATAGCAATCAGCAGTCAGTAGTTAACAACCAGTTAATAGCTATTGAACCATATATTACAGCTGCAAAAAAAGCAAATGAACTTGGGCTTGGTATTAATGCCGGCCACGATCTTGATCTTCAAAACTTAAAATATTTTGCTCAGAATATTCCGGGCCTTCTCGAAGTTTCCATCGGCCATGCATTAATTGCAGATGCCTTATATTTTGGGTTGGAAAATGCGGTACAGTTATATAAGAGGCAGTTGATATGAATATTTAATTGTACAATTTACGATGTCTGATGTACGATTTACAATGTTGGACTTACGATGTTTATGTACTATGTCAGCAACTTTGTGATTGAATAGCTGATCTTAAAATCATTAATTGACGTAACCTTCAACAAGACACATGACTTACCTTTGCGACAGTGAAAATCTTTATACTCATATTTGCTATTTATATTCTGTTACTATCAACAGTTCCTTGTTGTGCAGTGGACAATTGCAACGACCCAACAGAACAATCCAACTCTAATGACACTCACAAACATGAAGACGATTGTAAAAACTGCTCCCCCTTTGCTTTATGTGGCAATTGTGTAGGCTTCGCTATTACGACAAATTCTATTCATATTGACACACCGCAACAGTTGAGCGACCCTGCTTTTCCCTATTACAAACAAATATATTTTCCACGATACATTTCTTCTTTTTGGCAGCCACCTAAAATTTGTTGACATATATCTTTTAAGCACTCAGTGGTTAAAAGAAACGGTTTGTTCCTCTTTATTGTCAAACAATTTTAAAATGAAATGAAAAAGATATTTCTCATTTGCATAGTTCTGCTATTCACTATAATAACAAATGCCCAAAATACTTTTAAAGCCTTTATTAAAGACGGCAAAGAAAAACAGTCTTTGCAGGGAGCTACTGTTACAATAAAAAAACTAAATAAATCAACGGCTGCTGATAGTTCGGGTTTTGTCATCCTGAAAAATATTACGGCAGGTAAACAGGAAATCATTATCTCTCATGTTGAATTTCAAGACAAAGAATTATCTCTAATCTTTCCGCTTGCTTCCAATGAACCAATTGAAATACTTTTAAATGAAGCAGAGAAAGAAAATGAAGAAGTAGTAGTTACTGCCACAAGAAGCAGCCGTTCTATTGCTAACATCCCTACAAGAGTTGAAACAATATCAGGCGAGGAATTAGAGGAAAAAGGAAATATGAAGCCAGGCGACATTAGAATGATGTTGAATGAAAGCACAGGAATACAAACGCAACAAACATCAGCAACGAGTTACAATTCTTCAATCCGTATTCAAGGACTTGACGGAAAATACACTCAAATAATCCGTGATGGTTTCCCTTTGTATTCTGGCTTTTCAGGAGGGTTAGGACTTTTGCAAATTGTTCCACTTGATTTAAAACAAGTGGAAGTAATTAAAGGAAGTGCATCAACTCTTTACGGTGGCGGTGCGATTGCAGGTTTGGTAAATCTTGTTTCAAAAGTTCCAAAAGAAGAGAGAGAATTAAAATTTATTCTCAACGAAACATCTGCTTTAGGATTAGATGCAAGCGGTTTCTATTCTCAAAAGTTTAAGAAAATTGGAACAACAATTTTTGCATCATACAATCACGGCACACCTTACGACCCTGCAAACATTGGATTAACAGCTATTCCAAAGTTTGACCGTTACACAATTAATCCAAAAATATTTTTCTACTTCAACGACAAAACAACAATGAATTTTGGAGTAAATACAACGCTTGAAAGTCGGATTGGTGGCGACATCAAATACATTGAAGGGAAAGCGGACAGCATACATTCTTACTTTGAAAAAAATAAAACGAACCGTTACAGCACACAACTTTCTTTGGAGCATAAAATAAATGACAAATCAAAATTGAGTTTTAAAAATAGTTTAAGTTATTATAATCGCTCCATTCAAATTCCAGATTACCAATTTTCGGGAGTGCAACTTTCCAGTTACACCGAAGTTGATTACAATTACAAGAAAGAAAAATCGGAATGGATTGCAGGAGTAAATTTTCTTACAGACAAATTCATTCAAGACAAACACGACACAATAATTCCAGTCAGTTACAACCAAAACACGATTGGAGCATTTGTGCAAAACACTTGGAACGCTTCAAAAGTTGTTACAATTGAAACAGGCTTACGAGGCGACTATCAAAACGCTTATGGTTTTTTTCTGCTTCCCCGAATTTCTGCTTTGTTCAAAATAAATAAACACTTCACTTCACGCATTGGCGGAGGACTTGGTTACAATACGCCAACAGTATTTACAGAGGACGGAGAAAGAATTCAGTTCAAAAATGTTTTGCCTATTGATGTGAAAAACACCAAAGCGGAAAAATCATACGGAGGAAACTTTGACATCAATTACAGAACAAGTTTCTTTAACAACAAAGTTTCGTTAAGCATCAATCAACTATTTTTCTACACACGAATTGATAATCCTTTAGTACTTACACCAACTGCAAGCAGTTACTTTCAATACTTACAGCCAAACGGTTTTATTGACACAAAAGGAATGGAAACAAACATCAAACTCACTTACAAAAACTTTAAGCTTTTTGTGGGTTACACTTTAGCTGATGTAAAACAACATTACACAACAACAACAGAATTTCCTTTGGTAGCAAGACACCGCTTGAATAATGTTTTGGTTTACGAGATTGAGGACAAACTGAAAATTGGTTTGGAGGCGTATTATTTCAGTCCGCAAAAACTAAATGACGGAGCAACGGGAAAACAATATTGGCTTACAGGATTTATGATTGAAAAACTTTGGAAAAACTTTTCAATCTTCGCCAACTTTGAAAACTTTATTGACACACGGCAAACAAAGTTTGACACCATTTACACAGGGACAATTACAAACCCAACCTTTCGTGACATCTATGCACCTGTTGACGGTTTTGTTTTAAACGGTGGACTAAAAATAAAGTTCTAACCAGCCAAGACAAAAGCATACCCATTCCTGATCTCTATTTCAACAATTCCTCCAACTTACTTACCAATACATCACCACGAAGATTTTTTGCAACGATTTTTCCATTTGGATCAATCAAAAGATTTTGGGGAATACTGCGTACCTGGAAAAGAGCAGCCACTTCATTATTCCATCCTTTGAGGTCGCTGACATGATTCCATTTGAGGCCATCCATTTGAATTGCGTTTAGCCAAGCTGGTTTGGCCTGGTCAAGTGATATGCCCAGAACTGTAAAATTTTTATCATGGTATTTATTATACGCAGCAACTACATTTGGATTCTCCATACGGCATGGCCTGCACCAGCTTGCCCAGAAGTCCAATAAAACATATTTACCCCTGAGCGAAGCAATATTTACAGGCTTCCCTGTTGTATCATTTTGAGAGAAGTCTTTAATAGTTGAACCAATAGGATTTATTTTTGATTCCTGTATTTGCTGATTTGCAAACTGCCCTAACCCGCTTGCCTGCACTTCAGAAGGCAAAAGCTTATATAGTTCTTCAGCCTTCGTTCCATTTTGTGTCATTTGAAACATACGAATTATTGCTAATGGCGCAACATAGGATTCAGAATGTTTCTTTACGAAATCAGCACTTATTTTTTCAATCTCTTTCGATCCATTTTCATCAATACCCGCTCCGGAGGCAATTATTTTATCGTATGGTTTTAAAGCATTTGAATACTCAGTATATAAAGCATGCGATGGAGAACCTTTTATTTCGAGTTCGTCAATTTTATTTTTATCACCCGTAATATTTATGTTGCTATTATCGATAAACATAGGCACCAGTGGTGGCTGATCACCAAATACCAACCCTTTAAAACCAGGCTCACTCAATTTCCCCTTTACAATAAACTTTCCGTTCTCAATGGTTGTTTGTTTTTCAGGCTGATTGGTTTGTTCATTAAGAAATGAAACGGTTGTTCCATCAGCAAATCCAGTTACATTACCGGTAATTACAAAACTTTTTCCAGTTTGCTTATCAACTTTTTTATTTGATTGGGAAAACCCGAGGAAGGGAATAAAAAGAAGCAGGGCCAGTGTTTTTTTCATTGTTATATAAATTGTTTGCAAACTTAATTTTTTTTTCTCCTGATTCAAAACTAAGCAAACTTTTCAGGCCGTAAAATTGAGTTAAGAAAATTTTTGGTAGCAGCATTTATGTTTTCCGAATTTTCAATTGCTTTTATATAGGCAGTTCCGATAATAGCCCCAGTTGCATGTTTGCACGCGGCGTTAAAAGTATTATTGTCTTTTATCCCAAAGCCAATAAGGACCTGGTTTTTCAGCCGCATATTTTTCAGCCGCTGAAAATAGCCTTCCTGCATCTCCATATTTTTATCGGTGCCGGTAATTGAAGAAGATGAAACAGCATAAATAAACCCATTGCTAAGCTCATCAATTTTTTTTATTCGCTCTTCACTCGTTTCAGGAGTTATTAAGAAAATACAGATCAAATTGTTTTGCTCAAATATTTTTTTATAGTCCTTTTCATATTCATAAAGAGGCAGGTCAGGCAAAATAATTCCATCCACGCCTGAAGCTTTAGCATCTGAACAAAATTTTTCAAAACCATATTGCAGCACAGGATTGAGATAGCCCATTAAAATGAATGGAGTACCCCCGGCGCCTAGAGGGGAATGACTACGAAGATCATTTAATTGTTCGAAAATCTTTTTGATGGTAATACCATTTTTAATAGCGACCATACTGCTTTGTTGTATCACCGGGCCATCTGCCAAAGGATCACTATATGGAATACCGATTTCAATTAAATCTGCTCCGTGCATTTGTAGTGCACTTAAAATTTCACAGGTGTCTTCTAAATGAGGAAATCCTGCCGTAAAATAAATACTTAGAATATTTTTTTTCTTACGTTCAAATAATTTGTTGATCCTGTTCATGATTTTTGTCATTTGGAATTCGTACTCATTCATTCATTCCTTTCATATAAGTATCCATATCCTTATCTCCTCTCCCACTTAGATTTACTACAACAATATCATTTTTATTAAGCTTTAGTTTATTCAATGCAAATAATGCGTGAGCAGATTCAAGAGCAGGAATTATACCTTCAAGTTTAGCCAGTTCAAAAGAGGATTCAAGTGCTTCGTCATCGGTTGCGCTTATAAATGTGGCTCTTTTTCCAATATATAAATTTGCATGCATCGGCCCAATACCCGGATAATCTAACCCAGCTGAAATGCTGTGTGGTTCTACAACCTGTCCATCTTCTGTTTGCATCACCAGGCTTTTACTTCCATGCAGAATACCCCTTGTACCTAGCTGAGTTGTTGCAGCACTCATACCACTTTTTAATCCTTTGCCCGCAGCTTCCACAGCAATTAGCTTAACGGATTCTTCATCTAAGAAATGATAAAAAGCCCCCGCTGCATTACTTCCACCACCCACACACGCAACTACATACGCAGGAAATTCATTGCCGGTTATCTCCTTTAATTGTCTGCGTATCTCATCGCTTATTACACTTTGGAAACGGGCAACCAAATCAGGATAAGGATGAGGGCCTACCACACTTCCTATTAGATAATACGTATCAGCAGGATTATTTATCCAATCGCGTATCGCTTCGTTGGTAGCGTCTTTCAGCGTTTTGCTTCCGCTCGTTGCAGGAATTACTTTTGCTCCCAGCATTTTCATTCTTGCAACATTAGGTGCCTGCCGTTGAATATCTTTTTCTCCCATGTAAACTATGCATTCAAGTCCTTTCAATGCACAGACTGTTGCTGTTGCAACTCCATGCTGTCCTGCTCCTGTTTCAGCAATTATTCTTTTTTTTCCAAGCCTTCCGGCTAATAAAATTTGCCCAATAGTATTGTTGATTTTGTGAGCTCCTGTATGGCAGAGGTCTTCCCGCTTCAAATAAATCTGAGCTCCATACTTCCCGGTTAGCCTTGATGCGAAATACAACGGAGTAGGCCGTCCCACATAATCTTTCAGCAATGCATTAAATTCTTTTTGAAAACTTTCCTCACCAATAATCTTCAAATAATTATTCTTTAAATTCTCAACGTTGCTGTGTAACATTTCGGGAATGTATGCACCACCAAAATCACCATAATATCCATTTTCATTTACCTGCCACATTTTATTATTTTTAGGTCTCACCCCAACCCCTCTCCGAAGGAGAGTGACAAGGAGTAAAGTTGATAGTGATTAAAGATTAGTTACCAAAGATCATTTTAAAGTATAGATTCTAAATAATTAATCTTTTAAATTCTTTTACTGATTCCATGTTTTTCAATCCCGGTTCTGTTTCGAATTGACTATTGATATCAACAGCATAAAAAAATGGATGTTCAAACTTTTTAACTGCATCAGCATCGCCCGGCCCAATTCCGCCACTAAGGAAAAATGGTTTACCAATAGCCGCATTTTTAAATAAAGACCAGTCGAACTTTACGCCTGTGCCCCCATACATGCTTTTAGAGCCATGATCAAATAAATAAAAATCACAAACATCTTCGTAAGGCTTTACCATCCAGTCAATATGTGAGTTCTCTTCATTGATACGAAACGCTTTTATAACATTTACATGATCGCTTATATGATTACAAAAAGATGGTGTTTCATTGCCATGAAGCTGAACAACATCCAGTTCATATAGTTCAATTTGAGTCATGATATCGCTTTCCGTGGCGTTTACAAAAACACCAACTTTTTGAGTATTTATTTTCAGAGATGAAACATCTTTGCTTCTCAACTTTGATAACACATAACGCGGTGACCGGGAATAAAAGATAAGCCCTGCGTAGTCTATAGCCATTTCATTTAATTCTTCCAATTGGCTGATAGTTGTTATTCCACAAACTTTAATTTTCATCTTACATGTTTTACCTCACCTCAACCTCCCGAAAAAATCGGGACAGGCTCTCTCCCAAGGGAGAGGAAAAGGATTTATTAAATAATTATATAAGTTCTTTTACAAATTCCCGGAATGCTTCTGCCGGATTTTTTTCTTTCATAAATTTTTCACCCATTAAAAACCCTTTGAATCCATGCTCTTTTAAAAGATTTATAGTATCGACATTATCAATCCCACTTTCTGAAATTTTTACTTTATTAGCCGGAATCATTTTACCCAATTCAATTGAGCGGTTAATATCTACATCAAAAGTTTTGAGGTCACGGTTGTTGACCCCTATTACGTCAACATCATCGCAAATATGTTCAAGCTCCTGTTCATTATGAATCTCTAATAAAATATTTAAACCAATATTTTTTGCAAAAAATGCTAATGATTTTACTTCTGCCACTTTAAGGCATGCAGCAATTAATAAAATTATTTCCGCGCCATACGCTTTTGATTCTATCAATTGATATTCATCTACAATAAAATCTTTTCTTAACAAAGGAACTTCATTTATTGTTGCAGCTAAAAGATCATTTAAAGATCCACCAAAAAATTCTTCATCAGTAAGAATTGAAATCCCACTTGCCCCATATTTTGCATAAGCCTTTGTTACTTCTTCAACAGTTGACGTATTATTTATAACACCTTTTGATGGTGATTGTCTTTTAAATTCTGCAATAATTCCTGTCTTATCTTTTCTTAATAAAAAATCTTTAAAAGACAGGGTTTCATTTTTAAAAAAAGGGCCTTGTTCTAATTCATCAATAGTTTTATTTCTCTTTTTCTCTGCAACCTCTTTTCTTTTACTGGCAATTATTGTATTAAGTATATTCATTTTTGCAAAGACATTAATGTTTTAAAACTTTTATATGCCTTACCGCTTTCCAGGCTATCAACCGCCATCTCATAGCAGTCCTCATAATTATTGAAGTTACCTGTGGAATGTAAAGCCATTGCAGCATTTGCAATTACCACGGCATTTTGTGCCCATGTTGCTTCTCCTTTTAATATTTTCAAAAATATTTTAGCAGCTTCCTCTGTAGTATTGCCACCATAAATGTCTTCAGGTTTCACCGTTCTTTTGCCTAAATATTCTGCACTCAATATTTTTTCGCCTTCATTGGTAATTACTTTTGTATCACCGGTAAGTGAAATTTCATCATACCCTTCGAGGCTGTGAATAATTGTAAATCTTGTTGCAGATTGTTGAAGAAGATAAGAATATATCCTCGCCATTTCAAGATTGTACACTCCTATTACCTGTACTTCAGGGAGGGCAGGATTTACCATTGGACCAAGCATGTTAAAAAAAGTACGCACTCCAAGGCTTCGTCTAATTGGGCCGACAACTTTCAATGCGGGATGAAATAAAGGCGCATGCATAAAGCAGATATTTGCTTTCTCAATTTCATTGATCAATTTTTTATTGTCTGCCGAAAATTTATATCCATGCATTTCCATAACATTACTGGAACCACTGATGGATGTCGCTCCATAATTACCATGCTTGGCAACCTTCACCCCTGCTCCTGCAACAATGAAACAGCTAAGCGTAGAAATATTAAAGGTATTTTTTCCATCGCCGCCTGTACCTACAATGTCTATAACTTCATGCCCGTTCAATTTTATGGAAACACACAATTCAATTAATGCATCACGAAAGCCGAGCAATTCAGGGATCGTAATACTACGCATAAGATACACAGTGGTGAAGGATGCAATCTCCGTATCAGAATAAACTCCTTTTGAAATATTAATCAATACTTCTTTAGCAGCATTCCTGTCGAGCGTTTTGTGTTCAAATAAATATTGAAGTATTTTTTTCATCTGTCTATACTGGGATTTATGGGATGCGTGGGATTGGTAGGATGTTGTAAATTCAGAGGTTTGTATTTTTTATTTGTGAACCGGTGAAATTCTAATCGCTTTGAACCAAAGTTCAACAACAATCCGATCTCAAGGTTATAAGCTTCTAAATAATTCATTGCCTGGTTTAAATGAACATCTTCTAATTTTATAACAGCTTTTAATTCAACACTAATTTTGTCTTCAACTAAAAAATCTACTCTTCTTGTTCCAATATGCTGATCCATATAATAAATTGGCATTTCAAATTCCCTGGCATAAGTCATAGAAACAGCATTAAGTTCCAGCGCTAAAGCTCCCTGATAAATTACCTCCTGAAAACCAGTTCCTAAAGTGCCATGTATCCGGAATGCCGCACCGATTATTTTTTCAGTTAAATCACCATATTTAAAATCAGCCATAATTAATATGTTTAAAACCCATAAAATTTATATGTACTTAATCCAGTTATCTAAACATCCCAACAATCCCAGTTTATATTAGCCAATTACGCATAATCTTTTCTCCCAACGGTGTCAATACACTTTCAGGATGGAACTGTACGCCCTGTACATCAAAAGTTTTATGGCGCAATGCCATTATATATCCTTTTGCATCTTCGGCAGTGATCTCAAGCTCCGCAGGAAAATTTTCCTTACTTACGATCCATGAATGATACCGGCCCACTTCTATTTCATGTGGAAGATTATTAAATACATCATTTTTTGATTTTATTCTTTCTTGTCTAATCTCAATATTGGTAGCTACTCCATGATAAACCGTGCTTAAATTGATAAGGCTTCCTCCAAAAACTTCTCCAATTGCTTGATGGCCGAGACACACGCCCAGTATGGATTTAGAAGCTGCATATTCCTCTATCAGCGGCAATAATAAACCAGATTCATTTGGAAGGCCTGGGCCGGGAGATAAAATTATTTTATCATAATCATTTATTTTTTCCAGTGCAATTTTATCATTGCGAAAAACATCAACTTTTCCATGAATTATTTTTTCCACCACATGGACAAGGTTGTATGTGAAAGAATCATAATTATCGAAGATCAGGATTTTCATTCTCAAATTTTTTCTGCTGATTTAATTGCTGTTGTCAGCGCATTTAATTTATTAGTTACTTCCTGCAGCTCACTGCCTGGATTAGAAGCTGCCACTATACCAGCACCTGCCCTGTAAATAAGATTGTTGTCTTTACTTAAAAAAGTTCTGATCATAATTGCATGGTTGATACTTCCATTAAATCCTACAAAGCCAATACAGCCTCCATAAAAACTTCGAGAATCATTTTCATATTCATTTATTAATTGCATTGCTTTAAATTTTGGTGCACCGCTCAGTGTTCCTGCTGGGAATGTTACCCCAAGTATTTCAAAAGGGTTCGCATTTTTTTCCAAATATCCCTTTACCTCGCTTACCATATGAATTACGTGTGAAAAATATTGTATCTCGCTAAAACGGGATACCGTAACATCACTGCACATGCGGCTTAGGTCATTACGTGCAAGGTCAACAAGCATAGTATGTTCCGCGGTTTCCTTTGCATCTTTAGAAAGCTTTTCGGCAAGGGCTTCATCTGTAATATCATTGCCTGTTCTTTTAAATGTACCTGCAATAGGATGCATTATGGCAATATTATTTTTCACGATCAACTGCGCTTCGGGGCTGCTACCAAAGAGCCGGTAATCACCATAATCAAAATAAAAAAGATAGGGACTGGGATTTATATTTCTCAATGCCCTGTAAACATTAAACTCGTCTCCTAAAAATTTTTGCTGAAACTTGCGGCTGAGCACAACCTGGAAAACATCTCCTCTTGCGCATCCTGCTATTCCCTTTTTTACCAGGGTAATATAATCAGCGTCAGTAAGAGATGATGTTTCAGATTCTTTTACTGAGAAAGGATAGGCAGGTATGTCTTTACTTCTTATAAGACTTTCAACAACTTCCACTTCGCTATCAATTCCTTTTACATGGTTCTCGCAAATAAATAATTCATCTTTAAAATGATTAATGACTATAACGTACTGGTATAACCGATACCGAACCAAAGGGATTTCAGGGGATTCATTCTTTGCAGTGTCGTTTTTATTAGCCTTAAATCTAATAGTTTCATAAAACTGAACGGCATCATACGTTGTATAACCAAATAAGCCCTGGGCCATATTCACAGGCATTTCTGCAGGATCAGTGATATTAAAATGCTGCATGAAGCCCCATAGCTCATCTGCAATTCCGGTAATATTATTTATCGGCACTTTTTTGGGCTCTTCACCGGGATACTTATACTCTATTTCATCCATATCCCGTATTTCAATACCAGCTATGGCATTAATGCCAAGAAATGAATAGCTATTTTCACCTACATGAAAGTCAGTACTTTCTAAAAGAATCGTATCCCTGAACCGGTCACGAAGCCGCAGATAAATTCCAACGGGCGTAAATACATCGGCCAATAATTTTTTGTATGAGGTGGATAATTCTGTTTTTTTCATAACATAAAAAAACCCCAGCTTAGTGCCGGGGCGTTAGATTTATTTAATACACAAATAAAAGCAATGCGGCACAATCAGTTGATTGCGTGCCACCAGCTATTATATGTGTTATTTATTTTCATTGTTGATTACAAAGATGTAGGGAAATTTTTTAAATGACAAATTTTTATTTTGTTAAAGCCCACCCAATTCTCACCAAAAGGTACGGAAATGCAACTCTGGCATTAAATTTTCAATCTGTTAGCAAAACCATTTTTTGAAGCAATTTCTATTTTTCCTTTCCTTAACAATTTCTTCTATAGTAAGTGCTCAAAAGATTGAGGGCATTTATGTAAATCTATATACTGACAGCCTGAAAAAAGGTACTTATAATTATATAAATATTGATGGAAAATTATCCGATGGACATTACATTCCCCTCGATAGCAGTGAAATAATTTTTACAGCGAGTGATGGAAAATTTTCAGGAAATAATTTATGGATCGATAAAGATTTTTCTAAAGACAAAGTTTCTATAAAAGCCGTCCTAAAATCAGATCATACACAAAGTAAAGAGTTTACAATATATATCAAGAGAAAACCTAATGATGAAAAATTAAAAACAATGGATGAATTAATGGAAGAAATCAATAATAAAAAATCTTCAGGAAAGAAAAAAGGCTAACACCTGTGAAATCACAACAAAATGCCCCCAATGTTTGAATAAACATTGGGGGCATTTTAATTTATTTTATTAAGCAAATTTCTTTGCATCTTCCAGAAACTTCTTAAGGCCAATATCAGTTAATGGATGCTTTGTTAATCCAATTATAGATTCTAAGGGACAAGTACAAACATCTGCACCAGCCTCAGCACATTTAATTATATGAAGTGGATTTCTAATTGACGCAGCAAGTATTTCTGTTTCAAAACCCTGTATTTGGAAAATGTGTGCAATTTGCTGAATAAGTTCTACCCCATCCCAGCCGATATCATCTATACGGCCAATAAACGGTGAAACATAAGCTGCACCTGCTTTAGCTGCGATTATTGCCTGCCCGGCACTAAAAATCAACGTACAATTCGTGCGAATGCCATTATCAGAAAACCACTTTATCGCTTTTACTCCATCAGGTATCATAGGCACTTTTACAACAATGTTTTTATGTATAGCCGCTAATTTTTTCCCTTCCTCAATAATTGTTTTAAACTCAGTAGTAACTACTTCTGCGCTTATATCTCCATTAACCATTTCACAAATTGTCCTGTAATGATTGGTAACTGCTTCAGTACCTTTAATTCCTTCTTTAGCCATCAATGATGGATTGGTAGTAACTCCGTCAAGAATACCAAGATCATTAGCTTCTCTTATCTGATCAAGATTTGCTGTATCAATAAAAAATTTCATAAATTCTCATTTTAAATTTTAAAAAATTAGTTCAAAGGTATTTGATTATGATCGAATGAATGAGGTTGAGTTAAGATAAAGTCTAAGAAGACTTTGAATCCCTTATTTAGAGACTTCCTTATTTAGCGTTTGCGTAATTAGTTAGTTGAATTTGTGACAGGTATAGTCAAAAAAAAATCGGCAAGTTACTTACATCGCACCGCTCAACCGCATACCCTTGCTATCTTCCGATCCTGGGGGAGTTCTGTAGGAGCTGGCCGTATAAGACTTGCCGGCTGCAAATATAGGAAAATGTTATTTTGTTGAAAGCTTTAAAAGCCTAAGGCTAATAAATACTTAAAAAATTTCGGCGATATAATAAAAATTATTCTTACTGGTTTATAATTCAAAATAAAACTATTTTAGCGCATTTAAGCTATGAGTAAAACTTCCATCATTATTATATTTTTCTGTGCCTTACTATTTGGAATTGTGCGTGCCCTTTTTCTCAAAAAATTTTTAATTGGACATGAATTATCCAGGGAAATTATTATTTCAATATCTGAAATTATAATAGTGATACTTCTAATTAGAATATTTAATAAAAGATAAAAGGAAAAACTTACTTTATTTAAGAATTTTTACATCTTAAAAACTCAATCCTGGCTTATCTGTTCTTGAATCAAAAGTGGCCACTCCTATCAATTCATCAGAACGCCCAACGAAAGATTTATAGTAAACCAAAATAGTGTACAGGTTTTCAGTTTCATAATAATTTCCTTCAAATTCGTTTTTAATGGAAGGATTATTTTTATCTACGCCTATATATGTATAATCATAATAACCCTGCTTCATAAAAAGATGAGTTTCATACACACCTTTTTCTGGATTGAATATCATCTGCAGGCTGTCGGCGTAGTTGTAATTGGTAAGTTGGCCGAACAGGTAAATGTTTTGTTTGGAATACGTAGCGCCATTAGGTGGCACAAAAGTAAAATGCACTGTTGCATAATCTGCTTCCCAAAATGGATTTAATCCGCGGATGGCTTCTACTGAATACATACCATTAAAATCGCGATAATATACATAGCGCTGTCCCTCCCTAGGGCCGTCCGGCCTTACGAATATATCGGTTGAATTTTTTTTATAATCAGCAGTTAGCACTCTGTCGCTTTGTAAATGAAAATCCCTCAGGTCAAGCCATCTCCACTCTTTTCCTCCACCAAAAACTGCTTTATCAGGCGAATTATATTCAAGAACATTTCCCCTGATGAATGTGGGCAGAAGATTTTTTACGGCATTATCCCACCTGTAATTTTGAAGCACGACAACTTTCACCTGCTGGGCAGCATTAAATGATTCAAGCCCCTTTACATCCACAGTGAATTGTATTCTCTGGTGTGTGCGAAAATATTCCGGGGCAAAGGGCTGAACTACCTTTGCAATTACAGCCGCTTTGTTATCAACAACCATTAATCTTTTAGTAAAAGCAAGTTTTGATGTATCTCCATCCAGGTAAACTTTTAAAATATAATTTCCTGATTTTATTGGATAGCTGCTCCTGTCGGGTATTACAGCCTGGTAATGTGTATACCGTGTATAGGCAATAGAAGAAAAACGATAATTGGTAATTCGCATTTGCGTAAATCCTTTGAGGTAATCAAACTGGCTAAGGTTCACCGGGGTCCAGTCATTATTACAAAGCTGGTAAGTGTAATAATAATATTTTACGTCAGCTTCCATATCATCAAAATGCAATTCCACCTGGTCGCCACTCGCAAGGTTTATAACGGGAAAGCCTAGCTGATTTCCGTAAGTATACAACTTCGCAGTCTTTATATTATTGACATAAATACTATCAGGAGCCTGGGCATGAATAAATTCAGATAAAATAAGCAGGAAAGTAATTTGAAGGAATATGTAAAAGGTGTTTTTTAATGAATTCATTTAAATGTTTTAAAAAAAATTAGTTTTACAAGATACCAAATTTAAGGGGTTTGAATGTTTCATATTTTATAGCAAAGCGTATTGCTTTCAACAGGCAAAAAACTTTTTCACGTTTCATAATCGGGCTTGCAATTACTGCTACCATGATAAGTGTAGCAGTGATGATAGTTGCATTAAGCTTTGTTAATGGTTTTCAAAATGTAATAAGCAATAAGGTTTTCAGTTTTTGGGGCCATATACGCGTACAGCAAACTGTGGTTGCGCAAGCAAATATTGCAGAAGAATCACCTATTGAAAGAAATGATACTCTTGAACATTTTCTTAATGCAATTCCTGGCGTAAAAAGTATGGAACGATATGCCACAAAATCCTCAATCATAAGGTATAAAGATGGCATTGAAAGTGTATTGATGAAAGGGATTGACAGCAGTTTTGATTTTAGTCGTATCAATTCTTTTTTGATGAAAGGTAAATGGATATCATTTACCGATAGTGGCTATAGTAAAGACATTGATATTTCCCAGTATACAGCCAACCAGCTTGAGGCAAATGTAAATGATAGCGTGATCATCCTCTTCATACAAAGTGATGGAAGCCAGCGTGCCCGTAAATTAAAAATTGCAGGCATTTTTAAAACCGGGATAGATGAATATGACCATAATTTTTGCCTTGGCGATATCAAACTGATTCAGCGACTTAATGATTGGTCGCCAGGAGAAATCGGAGGCTATGAAATATTTTTAGATGATTACACAAAAACAGATTCTGTAAATAATTTCATTTTCAATTCTGACGCTTTACCTGGTAGGTGGTACAGTAAAACGATACAGGAAATATATCCGAATATTTTTGACTGGCTTAACCTCCAGGGTAGAATTAAAAGTATCCTGCTCGGAATAATGATGGTGGTTGCGGTTGTAAATCTTATAACCTGCCTAATAATTCTTGTACTTGAAAGAACAAGAATGACGGGCATTTTAAAAGCGCTTGGTGCGAAAAATTTTACGATTCAAAAAATATTCATTTATAATACTTCCATTATAGCTATTACAGGGATTATTGCAGGAACACTACTGGGATTAGGCATTTGTTTTCTCCAGGAAAAAACTGGTTTTATCAAGCTTGATGAAGAAGCTTACTTTATGGATGTCGCACATGCTAATGTTGTTTGGTGGCAGGTTTTAGCTGTGGATGGAGCAACCTTAGCCGTCTGCTTTTTTATGCTTATTATTCCTTCGTTATTGATAAGAAAAATACAGCCGGTGAAGGCAATTGAGTTTAGGTAAAAGCACTTATTTGAAGCCGCTATCTTCGGGATACTTGGTAGAATACATTAAGAAAGCGGGCTTCTTAAATGTGATAAAATAATACCTGTTGCTACTGCAGCATTTAATGACTCTGCATTACCGTAACGCGGAATTGTTATCTGTTCTTTTGAAATAGCTAATAATTTTTCGCTAACACCTGTTGATTCATTTCCGATCAATATAAATCCTTCTTGTAAATTTTTGAATTCTAAAATATTTTTGCCCGATAACGTGGCTGCATAAATGCTAATATTTTTGTGAGCTAAAAAAAAAGTTGTTAGATCGGTATACAGTATATGCACTCTTGCAAGGCTTCCCATTGTGGACTGTATCACTTTTGGATTGTAGCAATCAACGGAATCCTCACTACAGATAATATTATGAATTGCAAACCAGTCAGCAATGCGAATGATAGTTCCCATATTGCCAGGATCACTTATTCCCTCAAGAATCAACGTTATTTTACTACTTAATTGTGGTTGTAGATTTGATTCTCTTTTTTCAAATACAGCAACAACTTTGTTTGGTGTTTTTAATAAGGATATTTTTCTGAGTATATCTTCATCAGCTTCATAAATATCCGGTACAGAAATATTGAACAACTTTTCATTTTCTGAAAACCATTCTTTTTGAGCACAAATAATTTTACAGGTAAAACTTTCAGAAGCTAAAAACTCACCAACTAACTTTGGGCCTTCTGCCATAAAAACGCCCTCTTCATCTCTTAATTTTTTCTGGCTTAAACTTTGAATATATTTGACGATCTTTTTGCTCAACATGGCGTTCTATTATGAATGGAATAATTCTCCCTATAAAATTTCCCTCATTTTTTATTTCAATAATTGTATTTGCCTTTATATCAGGCTGCTCAACTTCTAAAAAATATTCCGGGTTTACTTTTGTACGAAAATATCAAAAAAATATTCCTTTCATTTTTAAAAACAATATAAGCCTTACCGCAAATGATGTGAGCAACGATGAAAAAGTTCTTATCAATTCCAGGCTTAATACGCAACTTGATGATAGCGCAAAGGTGAAAATAAAAGACGTCGCTTTTATCCTTCATTATATTACAAAACCACCGGTTTTTGATACAAATGCTATAAACCAATCAATTGAAAACATGCGTAAATCCATGATCAATATAGGGTATTATCACCCCGAAGTGTCTTACATCTTTGATACAGTTTTTCATAAAAAAGGTAACCAGGAAAGAATAATTACCAACTATAATGTGGTTGCAGGAAAACGAACGCTTATTGATACATTAGCTTATCTTTTTAATGAACCTGAACTGGAGCAACTCGCTATTTCCTCAAAGGGAGCATCTGCATTAAAAAAAAATAACCCGGTTACAAAAAGTTCAATACAAGATGAATCTAACCGCCTCGTTAATCTCTATAGAAATAATGGTTATTATAAATTTACTGCTGATGAAATACGGGTAACTGGTGATACTTCTATAGCTGCACTCACTTCTGTTGCCGAAGATCCTTTTGAACAAATAAGATTACTTTCTGAAGCAAATGAAAAAAGGGATAAACCAACAATTAGGTTGGGATACCAACTAAATAATTCCCCGGATACTACTAAGCTCAAAAAGTATTATATCAATAATATTTATGTTTTACCGGATTATAGGCCTGGAGATGATTATAGAGATTCATCGTTGAAGGAGCGTATTTCAAGAAATTATACCACAAGATATCATGAAAAGCTTTTTAAATTTTATCTACCAAATAATAACCTGGTTATAAAAAAAGGAGAAGTATATGGCCAGGATGACTATTATAAAACGATCAATAATTTTTACAAGCTTGGGGTTTGGGAAAGCCCTACAATAGATATAATTGAAAAGAAAGATACCGCCCTTATTGACCTTGTGATAAAATTAATCCCTGTAAAAAAATATGCATTTGAGGGAAATATTGAATTGAGTTATTCGGCTAATAATACCACGAGTAATATAACAGGAGCAAATTCAGGAAACCTGCTTGGTGTGGCGGGTAATATAAGTGTAACAGATAGAAATCTTGCAAAAGAAGCTATAAGAATGACAAATTCTGTAAGAGTCGGAGTTGAATTCAATACTTCCAAACGCAATAGTAGCGGGACTTTTATTAATTCCAACGAGATAACTTATAGTAATAGCCTTCTCTTCCCTAAATTCATTTTTCCCTTTAGCATATACAATAGAAAAAATTTAATTACCAAACAGTCTTTTATAAATACTAATCTTTCATTTGTTAACAGGATTGATTTTTTTAATCAGCAAATATTAAGCCTTGCGTACGGTTTCAATTTTACCAATAATGAAAAGCATATATGGAGTTTACGGCTTTTTAATTTTGATTATCACAGGCTTTATAACAGGTCAGCGAGCTTTGATAGTACACTAATGAAAAATCCTTTTCTTCGATACTCGTTTAATACAGCACTTGTAATGGGCGCAGGCATCAGTTATAAGAATGCCCATGTAAACCCTAAAAACCCAAAAATTATAAGTACGCTGAAAGCAAATTTTGAAGAATCAGGATTACCTTATGGCTTGCTGAAACTGCGTAATAAGAATTCTCAGAATGGTAATTTTTTTAATAAATATTTAAAGGAATTTATTAAAACTGATTTAGAATATACCTATACTATTAATCACCCTAAATCCGCGATCGCTTTCCGGGCATTTGGAGGTGTAGGGATTCCCATCTCAAATAATGATACAACACTTCCTTTTTTTAAACAATACTTTGGAGGTGGCCCTAATAGTATGCGTGGTTGGCCTGTGAGAGGTATTGGGATAGGTGGGCAGCCACTTGCTCCCTATATAAATAATGCATTGTTTAACGATCGTACTGGTGATATTCAACTGGAAGAAAATGTAGAATACCGCTTTAATGTTGCGCCTCTTTTTTCAAATGCTATTCTTTTTAAAATGGCATTATTTGCCGATGCTGGCAACATTTGGAATTTTAAAAATACCAAACCAGATGGAAGTCGGGATACCACTCAATTCAAGTTTGAAAATTTGTACAAGCAATTGGGAGTTTCGTCTGGTGTTGGTTTTCGGTTTGATTTTAGTTATTTTTTATTAAGATTTGATGTAGGCCTTCGCTTCAAGCGCCCGGATATTTCAAAAAATTCAGGCTGGCAAATACCTGATGTCACACTACAACATCTCATTGGTACCGGCGATGTAAACAGGCAATGGCGCTATGAAAATTTTAATGCAACTATCGGTATTGATTACCCGTTTTAAAATGCGCTTCAATGTTGACGGAAATAACTATAGAAATCGCAATTAATAAAATGTTGAAAAGATATGCATAACGAAAAATGATTTTTAGCTAATTAATTAGTTATTAATTTTGAAATATGGAATTCAGTTGATAGATTTGTAATAGTCAGCAAATACCTGGTTAAACTACCTTCACTTCCTTTTATTTTACACGGCCTTATTAATTATCCGAGCCTTATCAAATCTCGCAATTTAAATTGAAAGTGTTTCTTTCAATAAATTAAGCTTGATTGAAAATGTTTTGAAGTTTGAATTTGAACCTTTAATAAAATTTTTCCCCTGATATTGAAAAACCAATTTCAAGGTGCTGTTATCGGCACCTTTTCTTTTTAAATGTGCTCAATTCCAGGCTTCTAATTATTATCTAATAAACTCATAATTCAAAGCCAGTTTACATTATTATTCTATTTTTTGAAGATCATAGTTTACTGAATCTATATTTCCTCTTCCGTCATACAGCATAATTTCCATTAATACTTGATTTTTTGCCGCTAAAAAAGCTATTATGCCATTCAATGTACTATGTATTGCATAGATCATGTCTTTAACCATATCTTTGTAATGTAATAGTACATAAAATAACTAAAATTAAAAAAAATGAAAAAGGTAATTATTAATGAAGAAACACCAGGCTTTGAATTATTCAAACGGGTTTTGTATTCCTTCCAGGTATTAATTGTTGGTATTGCAATCCCAGTATTATTCTTTTTAGGCGTTTCAACAAAGGATCAAAAAAAGGAAAAAGAAATTGAAATGAGTATATCAGCAAATACTTCAAACTCCACTGCTATATCTGCAATCAAATTAGTCAATCATCAAATTTGATTTGAAATTATAGTTAACTATAAGTCGAATAATTATGAAAAAAATCCTAATAATTTTCGCATTTTCATCTTCAGCTTTTATTGCTGTTGCGCAATGTGAAAAAGAAATAACCTACTTGTCCAACAGAGCACAATTTCTCGATTCTGCCGGAAAAGTTGAGCGTAGCGAACAAGGAAAAGTAGTTTTCAAAGTATCTAAAACAAATGTTTTTCTTAAGTACAACGATGATAATGATGGGCTACAAGGTTAGATATCTGAATTGTCTTTTAAGTGGAGTGATCCTTCCAAACAGGAAGCGACAACTTTTAAAACCCATTTTATAGATCATAGTAGAGATATAAAAGTTGCCAATGTAAGTATTGAAGGCAAAGAAGGAAAACTAACCATTTTGATAAGATTTAAGGAATGGGCTAAAACGCTTAAACCTGAACCTGATAGCTATGATGAATTGAGGAACTGAATGGTAGTATGATATGTTTAGGCAGATCCTAACGTAGGTTGACTATTTCACGGCAATCAAAAGCCATCTTATTGAAGCAATAATTTTAATGATTCTGCTTCCTTATAAGATGGCTTTTTCTTTTTCACACCCACGGTCAATAATTGTTTGGCAGCGAAAAAATTTATCCGCCTAATCACTTCATTGCTTTATAAATATCTACATTGAAACCTTTAGAAGATTGCAATGTGCGCGAGTTGTGATGAATAATGTTATTAAGCTACTTTAACCAAAAATGGTTCAACAATCGCACCCAGGCCTACACTTTGAAATATTCACTTTCAAAGGATAACCTTGTGATATTTCTTCTTTTAAAGCACTTCGAACTTCGTCTATAATTACTTCAAAACTTAAATCCATATCAATTAATCCTGAGGCAGCGCTCAAATACACGGATTTTCTGTCTCCCGCTTTCAGCCCATATAAAGAAGATTCCAATGAAGGTAAAATGGTACCTGCGCCATGCACATATTGTACAGGTGCTGCATTCATATTTTCTTCCATAATATCGCCATCTGCATTCTTCATGATATAGCGCATTGATACTACAGTTTGATTTTGTATCTGCATTTATTAATGAATAAAAATGGAAGCTTTAGGTTTTGAATCTGAGCAGCACGATATGGTTTCTTCAATTTTGTTATATGGATTTGCAGGACGAAGATCTACTCCGAATGCGCCGCCTTCCTGTATAACCAGCGGGCCGAATGCAAATTCATAATTAAGCTTGCTATTAGGGTACACCCAATATTTTTCTTTTACCTGCATATGGCAACACTTTACAGCTTCTTTACCATCGCCCTGTCTGCTAAAGAGGTAACCATACTGTGCAGATACTGCCGGTATCTGCTGAAAGACAATGTAGGCAGGCTTTTCATCTGAACATATATCAATGCCTATATGATCAAGATATGCATGATGTCGCGCCCTGATATCTTTTTCTTTTTGCGCCACTGGAATATGTGAAAAAATAAAATGGATTCCTCCATCAAATGCATATTTGATATAGCCTTCGGCTTTGTTAACTATTTTGCCGGTATGCGATTGCAACAGGTCATGCGGCAATTCTTCTATGTTATTTACATGAATATGGAAATGAACCGATGTTGCAGCAGCTACCTGTTTTTCAAAAGGAAAGTTTTCTGCTGCTACGTCATGCACAGCCTGTAATTCTTCTTTATCCAAGAGTTGTTGTTCTTCAAGTAAGGAAAATAGCGCTTCCAAACGAATATTTTTGATCTTCATAAAAGTGATTTAGTTATGAAATATTAAAAGGGGATGATTTTCCTGATACGAATACTTTTTCGGGTGCCAGCTTTCCATAAGCCATTTTAATTGATGGTTTGCCTGCCTTTAACGTAACCGTTCCAAAACCATTTTCGGTCGAAAGAAAGGAGGTAAAATCACCCACTTTAGAATCTATGAATAATGTTTTATCCACCGCATCATAACGTACGCCCGTAAGCGCCTGCAAATAACCATAGCTTGACAAGGCACGTGCATACCAATGCCCGCATTCATATTCATTGAAAGGATTTCTTACCCTTCCATCATAACGGTTACGTGAAGCATGAAGAATTTCAAGCCCTTCTTTTACATGGCCCATCAACATTAAATGCGATGCGACCTGGTGTTCGATACCAGTCCAGACTTCATCGCTGTACACAAACGGCAAAGAAAGCTTTCCTCCTTTTGGCCACGTGCATAATAGCAACCCGCCTTCATCTCCCAATGCAAAAGACGGGCGCTGCGGATTGGCATGCTCGCTTAAATTTTCTTTGAGATTATATTTATGTACGGCGAGTAAGTGGCTTTTTATTTTTGCATCATCAATTATATCATCCAGTCCACACATCCGGCCAATCCATGCACCCAGTACACCATCGGATAAGCAGCCTTTTCCATATTGATATTTTGGGCCTTCTTTTTCCAGCAGCTCTTTTGCTTCTTTGGAATATTCCCCACCAAAAGATTGTACTGTCGCAGGATTTTTTGCAGTTAAACCTTCTACTTTTATTTTTTGAATAAAATATTCACCATCATACAATTCTGTTTCCATCATTTGTTTTCCACCGGCTGATAATTGCTGGTATGTTGAAACATCTTTATCTAAAAAATTACCCATAGCAATAATAGCATTGAGAGCACCGATGTAGAAACTCGTATGCATTCCATCAGGCCCCCAGAATTCAATATCGTATGTATTATGATGCGGCTCTTCAATTACACCTTTATGCCGCGGATCCCAGGTACGAATGCAATAATCCATACTTGTTTTTACCATCGGGTACATTTTCCTCAGCCATTCATTATCTCCGCTAATTCGCCATTCGCGATATACTTTCATGATACCACCCAGCTGTCCGTCTGCAGCAGAGTGAAACTCATGAGTGTTAGGCTGAATGGGAAGGTTTGCACGAAAATTTTGATGGCCTTCATTGTTTTGATTTTCACAAAATTCGGTATGTCTTAAGCTTCTTTCCAGTGCCGGAAATAAATGAGGGATTGCCTGCGCATAGTTCCATACATGCGTACATGAGCCATGACAACAACCCCAGCTATCACCACATCCTTCAAAATTCCATAGCCGCCCATCATACTGCCGCATAACAGTGGGAGATTTTAAAATGGTAAGATTAGCGGCTACTGCTTCGACAACTTCAGCTGGCAGAGTGCTTGCATAAAAAGCATTTTTAAAAAGCGCGGAATTTTTCTTTAATTCATCATATTTTTTTATCCAATAAGCAGCAACATCTTCTACACTACTAAACCTGCTGCTATACCATGGTTTATAAGTTTTCCCGTTAAAATCCTTATCGTATTTATCAAGTAATATGTCAGAAGGTGAGTTGCAGCAACCAGATGCAGGATCGCAGTTTTCTTTTCGTTCACCCATTTTTCCGTAGGTCTGTTCCGAATCAGGTGAATACCATGACATCATCACGCGTATCGTTTTTTCTTTGTCCGGTTCAATTGTAAATGGCACATATAGAGAAGCTCCCGGCGCATCATTGTCAACAGGTGCTACAGCTTTTGCAGTTCCATTTTTTACCGTATTCCATGCCATAGTCAAAGGATCCCACCAGCCGCCGCGAAACCAGCAGTGATCAACCAATGTTGCATTATCATCAGTAAAAATGGTGAAGCTTGTTTTATAAGGCTTTTCATCCGTCCCTTGTTCCGATAAAACAAAACCGTTTTTAATTGATCTTATTGAATTTTTTCCCTTCTCCACTTTTAAAAAATTTTTTGAATTAAAAGAAAATACTGCATCAGCTTTTATTTTTCCGGTATTCATAAATTTATATTCCATCGCACCAACAGGCAAGCTTGAATTATCATCATCCGTTGGGATAAACGGGCTCCATCCTGTAACCTGCACTTTTAAAGGCAAATCATCATCACTTATATCGAGATAAGCAAAAGGAAATTTCGCTTTGAAGGAAGCATTGCGAAAATGTGGTAACCCGGTAGTAGCACCGCCTGATCCATTTCCTGCATCCATCAGTCCAAATTTTTTCCAGTCAGGCACCGGACCTTCCAATAATTTAGCGCCATTCTTTATTCCTTTAACTGAAATAGCTGCAAACATTCCGGGCTCATTAAAAATTTCGGGTTTATTTCGAACTGAAATATGGGAAATTGATCCCGTGCCTTCCATACAAAACATTCCGGCTCCCAGGCCACCTACGGGGAAGGCTATACGATTAAGGTATTCATTCTTATACGCTGTATTATAAGGCCTTTTATTTTTATCGGGTTGCTGCTGTATTTTTTTCTTTACTTCTTCTTGTTCATTTGTAACATTTGCAAAACCTATTACAGGGAGTATTGTTGCGCCAATACCCCCAATACTTATATTTTTAATAAATAATCGCCGGCCAGATTTTTTTTTCATACAAAATTGCATTTACATTATCGTTGGCAGAATTTTAAAAGCATTGCCTATTCAAATTATAAATTTGAATTTAACAGGTAACCAATACATAGATAGCAGCAGAAATAATAATTTAAAATGGAAGGCAGTCGTTGATCAAAAATAATTTTAAATTAGAGAAAGTATTAATTTTTTTGTAGTCATTCTTAGAGGACCACTTAAAAAACGAAATAAACGTATAAATAGCAGTCATTCCATTTTACAAAACCTTTCAGCTAACATGATTTGTATAGCTCAACATATATTCGTAAAAGTCAATAATCTACCACTATCTTTTTCAAAAAAATATTTTTACATAAGGAACCAAGGCGATGGATTCAGCGTAGCTTGCTGATGCGATATAATAAAATTGCGTTCTAATGCCAGATTTACTATAGGCTGGAATTTATATTCATAAGAGAATTCCGCAAAAAAATTCTCCTTATTCAAGATTTCTTAAATGATAATCATTAATAATTAGTCTTCCGGTAATATATATCATCTTATCAGGGCAGTCGATCCCTTTTGAAAAACCTTCTTGCCGGTATCGCGATTGGTATACTTCAGGGTCCATACAAATATTCCTGAATCCTGCGGCTCACTTTTTATTTTTCCATCCCACTTTACTGTCCAGTCTTTAGTTTCAAAAACCAATTGCCCAACCCTATTATAAACTTTAAATTCGAGGTTGTCGGCCTTATAAGCATTTACGGGATATAGAAAATCATTTAAGCCATCCCCATTAGGGGTAAATGCTGTTGGTACGGCGATATAGCACGATTTCAAAACTTTTATATTATTGAAAGCAGTATCAAAACAACCGATATTATTTTTTACCACCAGGCGAATATTATATATTTTTTCTGCTAACAATATTGGGTAATTTTCAGGCAATGGAGTTTGAAAATTACTGGCAATTCCATTTCCAAAATCCCAACTGTATGAAACAATATTTCCTATACTGTTATTAATGAAAACTGCAGGATCTTCAGGACACAATAAGTTGGTTACTTCAAAGGCCGCATCCAATTGATTGCTGAATGAAATTATTTGAGTAGAAGTATCAGTACAAAAACCATTAGACACCGCTAATACAATTTTTTTAGGATCAAATGTTTTAAAAATAGCAACAGGATTTTGTTGTGAATTTGTTCCGGTATAATCAAGATTCCATAACCAGGAATTTATACCATTTTT
>JBBSEV010000012.1:0-89522 GCA_038239385.1 Chitinophagales bacterium | reverse complement strand
ATTAATTTAGTATGGTTCTTGCTGTCAATGTTCGTATTAATGAATATGGGTTGGTTGCCACTAAATCCTGATGCCAATCCTTCAATGACCGCGGACCTTGCTTACAATACTTCAGTAAGCTTTGTTACCAATACAAATCTTCAACATTATTCCGGCGAAGGCGGCCTTTCCTATTTAGGCCAGCTAACACTTATGCTTTGGCAATTTATAAGCGCGGGTACAGGTATGGCGGCATGTGCTGTACTATTTAAAGCGTTGAAAGAAAAAAGTACAAATAGTCTTGGGAATTTTTATAACTACTTCATTAAATCATGTACAAGAATTTTATTGCCGTTATCAATAATCGTTGCAATAATATTATTGTTCAATGGCACACCCATGAACTTCCAGGGTAAAGATCAATTCATAAGCATGCAGGGCGATACTGTAAATGTATCAAGAGGCCCGGCAGCAGCTATGATTGCCATTAAACAATTAGGTACTAACGGTGGCGGGTACTTTGGAGTTAACAGCGCACATCCATTTGAAAATCCAAACTACTTTACTAACATGGTAGAGAATGTATGTATCATTTTAATTCCTATTGCAATGATCTTTGCATTAGGCTATATTATTAAAAGAAGAAAATTTGCATGGGTTGTCTTTGGCGTTATGACCTTGGGTTTTATGTTACTTGTAATTCCATCCATCTATAATGAAATGCATGGCAGCGAAGCAATCCATAAAATGGGCCTGGCGCAAAACCTTGGAAGCATGGAGGGTAAAGAAGTTCGCTTTGGCCCTGCTGCATCTGCTTATTGGGGCATCTCAACTACAGTAACATCAAACGGGTCAGTAAACTCGATGCATGATAGCTTTACTCCGCTAACCGGAATGTTTGCATTGCTCGGCATGATGGTCAATTCATTTTACGGCGGCGTTGGTGTAGGCTTTTTAAACTTCTATATTTTCATCATCATTGCGGTTTTTATAAGCGGCTTAATGGTTGGTAGAACACCTGAATTTCTTGGTAAAAAAATTGAAGCCAAAGAGATGAAGATCGCAGCCATCATTGCATTGCTTCACCCGTTTTTAATTTTAGTAGGTACTGCAATTTCATCACACTTATACGCACACGATCCAACCACTTATGCCGGCTGGTTAAACAATCCCGGCAATCACGGTTTTAGTGAAATGTTGTATGAGTTCACTTCAGCATCAGCCAATAACGGCAGTGGTTTCGAAGGCCTCGGAGATAATACATCCTTCTGGAATATTGCCTGCGGGTCAGTAATGTTGCTTGCAAGATTTTTACCCATCATTGGCCCCGTTGCCATTGCCGGTATCCTTGCAAAAAAGAAATATGTACCCGAAAGCGCAGGCACATTAAAGACAGATACAGCAACATTCGGCATCATGACATTTGCAGTAATTTTTATTATCGCTGCATTATCATTTTTCCCTGCATTAGCGCTTGGCCCTCTCGCTGAATACTTTGGAATGAAATAAAAAAGGCATCCAGCCGCGGCTTGGTGTACCCACAAACCGAAAAAAGAAAAGAGAATTAAAATAAAAAATATGTCAAAAAATAAATCAAAATTATTCGAGGCTTCGCTGGTAAATACAGCGCTTAAACAATCATTCATAAAACTTGATCCACGTATCATGTTTAAAAATCCGGTAATGTTTACAGTAGAGGTATGCACAGCAGTAATGTTAGCCGTTTGTATATGGATTATGACCGGAGAAAAAACACAGGGTGGGCTCGCCTATAATCTAATTGTATTTATAGTATTGCTCCTCACCTTATTGTTTGCAAACTTCGCAGAAGCTATTGCTGAAGCAAGAGGTAAAGCACAGGCGGATAGTCTTAGAAAAACAAGAGAAGAAACTCCTGCAAAAAAGATTAATGTAATTGGAGAAATTCAAACCAATGAAATAAAAATCGTTCCTTCTTCTCAATTGAGAAAGGGAGATGTTTTTCTTTGCGAAGCAGGTGATACGATACCAATGGATGGAGAAATAATTGAAGGCATTGCCACCATTGACGAAAGCGCCATTACAGGTGAGAGCGCTCCGGTAATAAGAGAAAGTGGTGGCGACAAATCTTCTGTAACTGGTGGAACAAAAGTACTGAGTGATCAAATAAAAGTCCAGGTTACTACAAACCCCGGTGAAAGTTTTTTAGATAAAATGATTGCTTTAGTTGAAGGTGCAACAAGGCAAAAAACGCCAAATGAAATTGCATTGACTATCTTGCTTGCAGGCTTTACACTCATCTTTATAATTGTATGTGTAACATTAAAACCCTTTGGTGAATATGCCAGTACACCTATCACAATTGCTGCATTCATTTCATTATTTGTATGCCTAATCCCTACTACAATAGGTGGCCTGTTAAGCGCCATTGGTATCGCAGGAATGGACAGGGCTTTAAGAGCAAACGTAATAACCAAAAGTGGTAAAGCAGTTGAGACAGCGGGCGATCTTGATACCTTACTATTAGATAAAACAGGAACCATAACAATTGGAAACCGTAAGGCAACAAATTTTTATCCTGCCAACGGAATTGATTTAAATGAATTTATAAAAGCAGCCGCACTTAGTTCTCTTGCTGATGAAACACCGGAGGGAAAATCAATTGTGGAATTAGCGGGCGGTGATATAGTTAACGGCCTATCAATAGAAGGCGCAAAAATGATAAAGTTTACCGCCGAAACAAGAAGCAGCGGAGTTGAACTGCCAGGCGGAAGAAGCATTCGTAAAGGTGCTTCCGATTCAATTAAAAAATTAGCTATAGCCAGCGGATTTTCATATCCAGAAGAAACAGAAACGGCTGTAATAAAAATTGCTTCAAACGGTGGAACGCCGCTTGTAGTAAGCGATAATGGAAAAGTATTAGGCGTCATCGAATTACAGGATATTATTAAACCAGGCATTAGCGAACGTTTTGAAAGATTAAGAAAGATGGGTATTAAAACCGTAATGGTAACTGGTGATAATCCATTGACTGCAAAATTTATCGCAGAGAAAGCAGGCGTTGATGATTTTATAGCTGAAGCAAAACCCGAAGATAAAATGGACTACATAAAGAAAGAGCAACAACAAGGAAAATTAGTTGCGATGATGGGTGATGGAACCAATGATGCGCCGGCATTAGCCCAGGCAGATGTTGGTGTTGCGATGAACAGTGGTACTGCAGCAGCAAAAGAAGCTGGCAACATGGTTGACCTTGACAACGATCCTACGAAATTGATAGAAGTGGTAGAGATAGGTAAACAATTATTAATGACAAGGGGAACACTTACCACTTTCTCTATTGCAAATGATGTGGCGAAATATTTCGCCATCGTTCCTGCTCTGTTTATTGTTTCTATACCGGCATTGCAAGGCTTGAATATTATGCATTTGCATAGTCCGGAAAGTGCAATTCTTTCAGCGGTAATTTTTAATGCACTTATTATCCCGTTATTAATTCCATTAGCACTAAAAGGTGTCGCTTATAAACCAATAGGTGCAAGTGCATTGCTTAGAAGGAACTTAATTATTTATGGCTTTGGAGGTGTAGTGGCTCCATTTATCGGGATAAAATTATTGGACATGATTATGAGGATTTGGTTTTAAAAATTATACAAACGTTTTACAAAAAAATTATAAAATGAAACAACATATTCTTCCCGCTTTAAGGCTTACGCTTATTTGCGTAATAGTTTTTATGGGCCTATATACTTTACTTATTTGGGTAGTTGCTCAGGCAGCACCTAATAAAGGTGAAGGTGAAACCGTATCAGTAAATAATGAAGTTGTTGGCTACAAATTAGAAGGTCAAAGTTTTACCTCAGATAATTATTTTAACGATCGCCCATCTGCTGTAGGCTATAATGCTGCAGGTTCATCAGGCTCAAACAAAGGCCCTTCTAATCCGGATTATTTGAAACAAGTTCAGGATAGAGTTGATACTTTTTTAGTACATAATCCAGGAATAAAAAAAGAACAGATACCTTCTGAATTGGTAACCGCATCAGGTAGTGGGCTTGATCCTGATCTTTCGCCGCAAGGCGCTTACGTGCAGGTTGCAAGAATTTCAAAAGGACGCAAAATTTCAATAGAAAGATTGAATAGTCTTGTGTCCACCCAAATTCAAAAACCATTACTTGGTTTATTTGGTACAGAAAAAATAAATATTCTGCAACTCAATATTGAATTAGATAAATTAAAATAATAATAAACGAAATTGTAATTAATAAAAAATAAAATTGCCTGATAACGACGATAAAGAAAAAAAAGTTCAACAATATTTAGACTTAACCAGTAAAAGTAAAAGTGGTAAGTTGAAAATATATATAGGTATGAGTGCCGGTGTAGGCAAAACTTACCGTATGCTACAGGAAGCCCATCGCTTATTACAAAATAATATAAATGTAAAAATTGGCTACATAGAGACACACGGTAGAAAAGAAACCCAGGCTTTGACTGAAGGCCTACCTATTATACCACGCCGTGAAATTTTTTATAAAGGAAAAAAACTCGACGAACTGGATGTGGCAGCAACTATTTTGTTGCATCCTGATGTGGTAATAGTTGATGAGCTTGCGCATACCAACATTCCGGGAAGTAAAAATGAAAAGCGGTGGCAGGATGTTATGGATATTTTAAGTGCCGGGATTGATGTAATTTCTGCAATAAATATTCAACATATTGAGAGCATTAACGAAGAGGTAAGAAAGATTACAGGAATAGAGGTGAAAGAAAGAATCCCGGATAAAATGCTGCAGATTGCCGATGAAGTTGTAAATATTGATTTAACCGCCGATGAATTAATTACAAGGTTGAAAGAAGGAAAAATATATGCCCATACAAAAATACAACAGGCATTAACTAATTTTTTTCAGCCGGAAAAAATTTTGCAGCTCAGGGAACTTGCCTTGAAAGAAGTAGCAGGCCAGGTAGAACGAAAAGTAGATTATCATATTACCACAAAGCAGACTCCATTTCGACATGAGCATCTGTTAGCTTGTATCTCTTCCAATCATGAAATTGGTCAACGTATAATTCGTAAAACTGCAAGGCTCGCTTCTTATTATAACAGCAAGTGGTACGTATTGTATGTACAATCTGCTAAAGAATCAGCGGACAAAATTCCTTTGGCTGCACAAAGGCATTTAATTAATAATTTCAAAAATGCAACTGAGTTAGGCGCTGAAGTAATTCAAAAGAAAGGAGAAAACATTGCTTCATTAATAATTGAAACTGTCAATGAGAAAGGTATAACCACTATTTGTTTGGGTAAGCCCCATCTGAATCTTTTCCAAATTATGTTACATACAAGTATTTTTAATCAATTGCTAAAAACACTTTCCAAAAATAATATTGATCTTGTAATTCTTTCCTGATGGCACTAAATGTAAAAAATAAAATATGGCTGGGTACACTGTTCCTTTTTTTGTTATTGTTGGTAACAGAAGGGGCAGGTATTTATTTTATGGCCAAACTGAAAACCGAAGCAAGAAATGTTTTGCAGGATAATTATGAGAGCCTGTCATATGCCCATGCAATGCAACAACAATTAAATAATCCTAAAGAAAATTTTTCTTTATCTGTAAAAAATATTGAAGCGGCTTTAAAGCTTCAGGAGAGTAACATTACTGAACAGGGGGAAAAAGAGGTTACAATAAATTTAAGGGAGCGTTTTAATAATCTAAAAAAGGGCGATACAACTCTGCAAAATATACGGGCGATCCAGGAAGATATACAATCTATCCTGTTACTGAATATGAAAGCGATTCAAAGAAAAAGTAATGTTGCTGAAAAGACTGCCAACGATGCACTGGCAATTATTACCTCACTCGGCGGCCTGATATTTATTATCGCATTTACTTTTATAATCAACTTTCCTTCCATAGTTACAAAACCGATCAGGCACCTTACAGAAGCCATAAAAGAAATCGCGAATAAAAATTATAAGCATCGTGTTCGCATTGATAATAAAGATGAGTTTGGAAACCTGGCGGATGCATTTAATGAAATGGCCGGACGCCTGGAATATTTTGAAAGCAGCAACCTGAATAAACTCATGTTTGAAAAAAACCGTGCAGAAGCGGTAATCAACAGCCTAAAAGATGCCAGTATAGGAATCGATAAAAATAATATAGTGCTGTTTGCAAATTACCAGGCATTGCAATTATTAGGCTTGCGGTCGGAAGAAATAGTTGGTAAGCCTGTTGATGAAATAAAAAATAAAAATGATTTGTTTGGATTTTTAACAGATAAGGAAAATACGACGCCATTTAAAATTGTGGTAGAAAACAGGGAAAACTATTTTGTAAAAGAAATGATTGAAGTTGAACAGGGAGAAACAAAAAACAAAGTAATTGTTTTAAAAAATATCACTTCTTTCAAAGAATTAGATGTTGCCAAAACAAATTTTATTTCCACTATATCTCATGAATTGAAAACTCCATTGGCCTCTTCCGATTTTAGCCTAAAGCTTTTAGAAGATGAACGCATAAGCAAACTCTCGCCGGAGCAAAAAGAGTTGATTAAAAATTTGAAAGAGGATAATCAGCGGATGCTTAAAATTTTAAGCGAACTATTAAATATGTCGCAGGTAGAATCCGGGCGAATACAATTAAATGTTCAAAAAGTAAACCCCGCCAGTATTGTTGAAAATGCTATCCAGGCAGTTTCCGGTAACGCAAAAGAAAAAGGGATAATCATTATAAACAAGTCTGCTAAAGACTTACCTGAAATAGATGCCGACGCAGATAAAACCACCTGGATAATAAATAACTTTCTAACGAATGCAATTAAATATTCTTACAATGGTAATTCAATTGAGGTTGGAGCATTGCAACAAAATGGCAAAATAATTTTTTCAGTGAAGGATTTTGGCCAGGGTATTGACGCCGCATACATCCCAAGATTGTTTGAACGATACTTCCAGGTTCCGGGATCAAAAGAAAAAGGCACAGGGTTAGGCCTGGCCATTTCAAAGGAGTTTGTTGAAGCACAGAAGGGTAGGATTTGGGTAGAAAGTGAAATTGGAAGAGGTTCTGTTTTTAATTTTGAATTGCCGGTTAAGTAAATGATTGCTATTGTACTTTGCAGATTAAAATTTAGTTGTCTATACACGTTGGGTTTTTAAATTCAACGAAAAACAAATGGAAGTCACATTAGTGTACCAGGGTAATTTGTATAGGATTATTAAAGTAAAAAAAGAAAATTGATTTATCTAAGCGTTCCATGCGGCTTGTTGTTATTATCTTATCACTATATAATTAAGTGCTATTTCTCCATTGAAAAATTGTTTGGTAGTCAACAGCCTGAGCTTTATTTTGTTTTTTATTCCTTCAAATAAGGGAATGCCTTGCCCAAAAATTATTGGATTAATAAATATCCAGTAACTGTCTACCAGCCCAGCGTTTATTAGCGACTGACTTGTAGCCGGGCTTCCGAAAATTAATATGTTCTTACCGGGTTGTTGTTTAATCTTAATAATTTCAGTTGAAATGTTCTTAGCAATTATGACCATGTTATTCGAATATGCTTCCGGCATCGTTTTGGAAATCACAATTTTTTTTGCATTGTTGTACCAGTTTGAATAAGCAATTTTATTTTTTGTAGCATTGGGAAGGTCCCTGGCTGTTGGCCAATAGCTATCTAATAGCTTATAAGAAATTCGCCCGAATAAAGCAGTGTCGGCTTCTTCTGTAAGTTTGCATACAAATTCCAAATTTTCTTCACCTGCATCAAAGTCGTCCAGTTCTCTTTTTTGCCCGGCAACAAAACCATCAAGGGATGTATGTACTACTAAAATTAGTTTTCGCATCGTGCTTTCAATTTTTTTTAATTGTCGTTGTTCTCGCAATGAATGAGGCCGTGGTTATTAAATAATATCCTTTTCAGTTTCAGTAACAACAGGGTGCGGCAATGGCTTAGCCTTATAATTCTTATACAACAGCCGCAGCATAGAGGGCAATACAATAAGCAGGAGAGGGAGGGCAATAAGAAAACCACCTATAACGGCAATGGCTAATGGCTGGTGTAACTCGGCACCTGCACCTATTCCCAGGGCAAGGGGCATTAATGCAATGATGGCGCCCAATGCCGTCATTAGCTTGGGTCGCAACCTCGTGGAAATGGCATACACAATAGAATCATCTACGCTTTGTTCATGCAAAGTTTCCCTGAATTGGAGAAATGTAAAAATGGAATTCTCCCCAATGATACCGACGATCATAATAAGCCCGGTATAACTACCCACATTCAAAGGTGTGTGGGTAATGAAGAGTGCAAGATAACTGCCTGAGATTCCTAATACTGCAATGATTAATATAGCTATAGCCACTTTAAAATCCCTGAATAAAAAAAGGATCACACCAAAGACCAAAAGGCTCGAAGCAATAAGGATCATAAGTAATTCAGTAAATGATTGTTGCTGCTGCGCATAAGCACCACCGTATTCAACACTGTAGCCCTGCGGCATATGCACCTGGCTCTTCACTTTATTTTGAATCTCTTTGATAGTGCTCCCGAGGTCACGGTTATCAAGCCTTGCAGAAACTACTCCCATTGATTGCAAATTTTCTCTTTCAATCTCAGCATCTCCTTGTTTTATTTCAACATCTGCCAGTTCGTTGATGGGCTTTAATCTTCCATCCGGTGAAAATATTTTCAGGTTGCGTACATTATCAAGACTCATTTGCTTACTGTTAGGATAAAGTAACCGCACCGGAAAAACCTGGTCTTTTTGAAAAATACTGCCAATAAGATTTCCCTCCAACGATGTTTGCAACTGGTATTGAAAACTGGCGGGTGTTATGCCAAATAAACCCAGCTTTGTATAATCAGGATGGATAGTAATAGAAGGGCCTGTGATAATAATTCCATCGAAGACATCCGCAGTGCCTTGTGTTTTTTCAACTATCGAGCTTACCTGTTTAGCGAGTTCATGAAGTTTCTCATTGTTATCGCCAAATATTTTTATCTCTATCGGTTGCACAGAGGTCATAAGATCGCCAAGCATATCACCAATCACCTGGCCGAAATCCACACGCAGTGCAGGCTGCGAAGATTCAATTCTTTTTCTTATGTCGTCAATTACTTCATCAGTTGTTTTTTTTCTTTTTGTTTTTAGCTGGATAAGATAATCTCCACGGTTAGGTTCCGTAATAAAAAATCCCATCTGTGTACCGGTACGCCTGGAGTATGCGGATACTTCAGGTGTTGAAGTAATTATTTTTTCGACTTCATGAAGTTCTTTATCTGTTTCATCCAAAGTAGTACCTGCAATGGAACTGTAATCCAGCACAATGCTTCCTTCATCCATCTCCGGTAAAAAACCCGTTTGCAATTTGGGTAAAATCAGGATAATAGATAAGATAAGCCCGGCTATAAAAAGGAAACTTATCCATGGCCTGAAAATAAAGAACGGCACCCATTTTTGTTGCTTCACTTCGTGATGTTCTTCTTTTAATACAGATAATGTTTTTATTTTCTTTTTTTTGGAAAATAAAAGATATACAACCGGCAGTCCAATCCATGTCACGAAGAAAGAACACAGCAGCGTAATAATCATTGTGTTGGTAAGCACATTAAAATAAGCGCCCGCAACACCGCTCATAAGCATAAATGGAATGAAGATGACAATAGTACTTATTGATGAGCCTATCATTGCCGGCAACAAATAATGAATGGCTTTTTGTACAATACTTTTGTATTCATCTTCGGGATGTTCCTCATGCGTTCGGTGTATCTGCTCCACCACTACGATGGCATCATCTATAATTAAACCAATTGCTGCGGCAATTGCTCCAAGTGTCATGATGTTCAAAGTGTATCCAATCGCATACATCACAATAAGTGTAAGGCCAAGTGTTACGGGTATTATAATTAATATGGTTGCGCTTGCTTTAAAGGAACGAAGAAAAATAATCGCAACAATGATGGCCAACGCAAGGCCAATCCATAAACTATCGGTAACACTTTTTACAGATTCATTTACAAAATCTGCCTGAATATAATAAGGTTTAACCGTAACATCTTTTGGAAGAATATTAGTAAGCCCCGCAATTTTCTCTTTCATTTTTGTAGCGATATCCACAAGATTGCTGTTGGGTTGTTTCACTACTGCAATCAATAATCCTTCCTTTCCATTAGCATTTACTTTTATATATTCTACTGCCTCTTTCACTTCAATATCGGCAATGTCCTGTAGCTGAACTATTCGTTTCCCGGTATTAGTTATTACAATATTTTTTAGCTCATCGATGCTTTGAATAGATGCATCTGTAACAGTGAGATAGAGGTAGCGGTAATCACTAAGGTATCCATTTGATTTTATGAAAGCAGTTTGGTTCAGAGCAGTATTTATGGCATCTGGCGTAATTCCCAGCGTACTCATTTTTTGAACATTGAGCTGCACCCAAAACTCTTTGGACTTCCCGCCAATAATTCGTATTTCGGAAACACCTTCCACCTGGCCCAGGTATGGCTTAATCGTGTACAGAGCTAGTTGCTTTAACTCAATAGGAGATAGTTCGTGGCTTTCCAATGAATACCCCATTACAGGCAATATGGAAGGATTCATTTTTTCAACCGTGATGTTCACATCGGGAGGCAATGTATTTCTTATCTCGCCTATTCTTGCTTCTATTCTTTGCTGGCTAAGATCCACATTTGCCTTCCAATCGATGTATGCAGAAATTTCGCAGCTTCCACGGCTTGTCGTGCTTCTTATATCAGTAAGGTCAGGTATTTGCTTGATCGCACTTTCAAGGGGCCTAGTTACAGTCACCATCATTTTATCAACCGGCTGCAAGCCTGCATCTGCGATAATTTTAATCTTTGGAAATGTAATTTCAGGGAACAAGGCAGTCTGCATTTTGCTATATGCAAACAATCCAGCCATAATGATCATAGCGAGTACAACCGTTAGTGGATTTCTGTATTTTGTAAAGAAGCCTCCATGCTCTCCATGAGAATCTTTTACCAGGTGCGCTATGTTATCTTTAATATTCATTTCTCATTAATCATTGTTTATTATTCATTTCTTCGGCACAATAACCAATGCCGTATCCGGCAATCCGTAATTGCCGCTTAATAATATTCTGTCTTTAGGTGAAAAATCCGGTGATACGATTTCTATTTTGTCACCGGTTTCTATCCCGGTTTTTACCGGCACTTTTACTGCGGTTGTATCGTCTATCATTTTCATAACCCAAAATTCCGACAAGGTTTCATCGGACAATACTGCCCGTTTTGGCAAAGAAGCTGCCACTGCTTTTGACACTTTAACTATTCTCACTTTCGCAACAAGGTTTTGGGGAATACTTTGTGATGAATTTACTTTTACTGAAACCGCCTGTGTCTGCGATACTGAATCCATTGCAGGCATGGTTGCCTGCACTGTGCCTAGCAAGCGTTCACCATCCGGAAGGATTAGTTGTATTTCCTTTCCGGTTGTTACATAAGGTTTGTCCTCATAAGGTACATTCATTACGAACATGAAACTTTTTGCATTGCTAATAACAGCAAGCTGTTCGCCATCCTGCACATAATCTCCAGCCTGATGATTAAGCTCTACAATATAACCTCCCTCATTCGCTGTGATCGCATTTACACCTGAAAATTTAAAATCAGGATTAAGCCGGTTCACTGAATTTCCTATAGCTTCTGCTTCTTTTGTTTTAAGTACAAACAAAGTTTTACCGGGATTTACAAAGTCTCCAAGCTTGATAGTCACTTTTTTTAAATAACCATTTAAGTTTGATTTTACATAGCTCTTCTGCAAAAATGCAGAGGTTGCGTTAAGCTCTATGTATTCTTCTATGGGATCATAGCTCATAGAGGTAACGGTTACGGGTGTACGGGTTTCTACTTCGGCTTCATCTGCTGGTGCCGGATCTTTGCTTTTGCAGCTTATTAAAATAGTTAGACAACCAAAAAACAGGATTCCGCAAATTTGCAAAAATTTCGTCATTAGCTTACATTTAAAAAAATTTCTGGTTTAAGGTTTTTGGTTCCAGTAATTCAATTGATTTATTATTTGAAAACGGGCGACCATATTTTGTACAACCAGGTTCTGTGATGTAATATAATTATTCAGGGCAAGTACATAATCTGTAATCTTTATGTCACCTGTTTCTAGCAGCCTTCCGTTTACTTCTATTAAAGTTTTTAAATATTCTATTTGCTTATTAATTGGTTCAGTGAGGCCTTCAAGAGAAGATAATTGTTGCTCAAGCTGCTGTACCTGCTGTGTATATTGAGTTTGAAAAAATTCTTTTTGCCGTTGGCGTGTGCGTTCAAGGATATTTATTTTAGAGTATTGCAATTGTTTTTGATGTCCATCATAAATAGGAATGGAAAGATTAATTCCAACACTTGTTCCAAAGTTTTTATAGGGTGCAATATCAAATGATGTCTGGTAACCTGCATCGGCAAAGAGGCTTACTTTCGGACGATAGCTTAGATCAACCAGTGCTTTCTCATTAATCAACCGAAGGCTGTCAACTTTATATTTTAATAAAAAAACTGAACTATCAGTAATATAATTTTTTACAACTTGTAAGGTGGGCTCATCAAGTGGTGAAGTGGCGGTGTCTATAATACCGGTAAGATAATTTAGTGTGGCGTAATCATTTTTGTATTGTACCAGCAATTGGTTTCGGGTTAGCTGCTGCTGCTGTAGCGTAACCAGGAAAGAAAGATAATCTACTTGTTTGTAAACATTCTTTTGCGTAAGCTTTTTTAAAATAGAATCCTCGCTTTTAAGAAGGGAGATTATTTCATCATTAAAATTAATTTGCAACTGGTCTCCGTAAGCTGTGATGTATTGGGTAATGATTGTTTTCTGTATATCCCGTGTTGTAATACCTGACAAAACATGTAAAGAATCCCGCTGTAGCTGTAGCACATTATATTGCAGACTTAGGTTTCTTTTGTTATAGATCTGCTTGTTTACTGCTATCAATGCAGCAAGCTGCTGACCATTAGTAATAGCCTTATCATATCCATAGCCCCTTATGATCGGGGCATAATAAGTATTTCCATTGCCTGTTACCTGGTAACGGTTGGCGGCTACAATTAACTGGCTGTCGATACTATTAGACAACAATAAATTCCTATACTCTAGTAATTGAGGGCTATTACTAATGGATTGGTTTATGAAATAATCAAGATTTTTAGTTTGCGCCATAGAGCAAGCCGGCAACAAAAATGCGAGAATATATATGACAGTTTTTCTTTTCATCCACATAAAACAAAAGCCGTCCCATTTACACGGGACAGCTAATATCTGCAATTATACTTAAATTACTTTTCTGCTTTTACAAATTTTCCATTTTCATCAAAGATTATATCTTTTCCGTGAACTTCTGCTTCATAAGATAATTTTCCTTTGGCATCAGTAACTTTTCCGGCTTCTGTAATCTTTGCTCCTTTATAGTGTGTATTTACGTAAGCTGTAACAGGGTTGGGAAGTTCATTTACAGAAATTGCATTTACAATTTCAATAAAGCTTCCTGCGGGTGTAAACTGAACTGAATTATCCTCCCCTGATTTGCCTCCCCAGTTTGCTTCATAGTTACCATTTTCTTTTTCCCAGGTAACTTTTGATGCGTCAGGATATTTTTTTGCAAGAGCAGTCTTTACTGCTGCGGGCACATGCAGCTTGTTATTCATTTCCATTTTCTCTTCATGCTTACTTTCATTTTTTTCTTCCTTTTCTTTTTGGGCAAAAGATGCGGTGCTTAAAGCAAATAAAATTGCTGCGAGGCTTATTGTTTTTTTCATGATGTTATTGTTTTAATTAATAATTATGCAAACCTATTACCTGATTCTGTTTTGTAATTGAAGTAAGAAAAGATGATTATAGTTCGATACCCTCTTTAACTTTTAATTATCAACCGGCGCATTTAAATTGTCATTTGCTTTTTCTCTATCTTTTTTAAATTCGAGCTTACCAAATTTCCATGTAAAATTTAGTCCGATAGACCTAAAAGGAATACTGCGCCTGCTGTTGATAATAAAATTAGGGCCGAAGAGCCTGCTTTTCTGATCAACATTTTTATTAAAAGGGTTAGAAGCAGTTAAGGCAAGGCTGCCTTTTTTATTCCAGAACTGTTTGCGTACAGCAAAGCTATACGTAGTAAATGAGGGATATGTGCCCTGTGCTTCATGCCTTGCAGAGCTAAAATTACCAAAGAACTCTGCAGCAAGTGTGCCAGAGAATTGATAGGATGCATTTAGATTAGTGCGGTAATTAAAGCTGTTATAATTATATCCATTATCAATAACATTAATGGTATGCCTGTGAAAAAAGAAAAAATTGGTTCTTAAGTTAAGCTTGGGAATAAAATTTAAATCTCCAAAGAAATTTACCCCAAGATTATTTTCTCTCCCAATATTTTGACGGATACTTACTGCCACATTAGTATATGTGGTATCACCCACCTGGTAAGAAGGATAGAAAATAATAAATGGTTGTATATCCTGTTCGTTGATCCTGTAAAAAAGGCTAACCATTAAAGACCCGAATTTCTTAATATCATTACTATAAGCAAGTTCATATCGCTTCCCTAATTCCGGTTTAAGATTTGGATTTCCTGTAGAGAGATTTTTTGGATCGGTTGTGTTTATATATGGATTAAGATCCCTGTAATCGGGCCTTTCAATTCGTTTGGAATAGCTCAGTTTCAAAAGGGAATTTTCGCTTAATTTTTTTGAAAAAAATATGGAAGGAACAAACGTGTTATAACCCGGCGTAGCAGATTGCTGCTGAGCATTGGAATAAAAAGCATCGAGCTCTGTGCGTTCGTAACGCTCCCCAATTTTAGCATCAAACAGCTTAAAAAAGGGAAAACTTAATTCAGCATATAAAGCATATACTTTTTGATGATAGTTAAGGCTGTTTGATAAAAAATTATCCTTTGCATATTGGCCTGAAACAGAATCCAATCTTGATACAAATGAATTACTAATAATATTGTAATAATTCAATTTGCTTCCCACTCCCAGCAACACATCTTTTTTCAATGGCTGAACATAATCTGCGGTAATTTCAGTTTCCTTTTCAGTACCGGGATTTACACCTTTTGTACTATAATACAGGAAATGTTGTGGCAATGAAAACTGGTAATTGCTGTTATTTGAATTAAGATTTCCCGGGCTTGTATTGAATGAAACTTCCAACTCCTGGTCTTCTTTTTTAAAGGTTCTTTTATAATTAATGCTTGCGTCCATATTATGAAGATGAAAAGCATTGTCAGCATTGATTACTGTTTTTATATCTGAAAGATCATTGCCACTTGTGCCTTTTATATTTTGAGCCTGGTTGGTAATGCTGTTTCCGGTGTTACTGAAATTATTATAAGAAAATGAGCCTGAAAAACTATTATAATTATCCACGTCCCAGTCAAAATTAATTCCTGTCTGATAGCCGTTTCGCACAAATTGATTGAAGCCATCCTGTTGTAACAAAATATTAGTATTGGCAAATGTATCTATGGTTGCCCTGTCTGAAGAAAAAGTGGTTTGCGCATTTAATCTCGTATTACCACTTATGAATGCATTGATACCAAACTTTCCTTTACGTGCAGCAAAATTAAATGATCCATTTTCCGATCTGGTTCCACCGGTAAGTGATAAGTTTCCATTTATGCCCTGTGAATTGTTTTTCTTCAGAATAATATTAATGATGCCGCCAATGCCCTGCGCATCATATTTTGCTCCCGGATTGGTAATAACTTCTATACTTTTTATCTGGCTTGCAGGTATGGATTGCAACACATCGGATATGCTGCTTCCAAATGCTGAAGAAGGTTTTCCGTTAATTAAAAAACGAACACTTGAGCTACCTGCCAACTGAACATTTCCATCCACATCTACAGAGACCTGTGGTACTTTTTTTAATACATCTGTAGCAACTCCTGATTGTGAAGTGAGATCTCTTTCCGCATTAAAAACTAATTTGTCAATTTTATTTTCAATTAACTTTCCCTGTCCGGCAATATTTATATTCTGAAGAGTAGTAGTTTTTTGTGCCAACAAAATATCCTTTGTTATTATAAGCGGAACGTCCTTACTTATTTGAAGGGCATATAAAGTAAAAGATTTATAGCCCAAAAATTCAGCTATTAAATTATACGTACCCGGCTTAACATTATCAACTGTAAAATTTCCTTTGTTATCGGTAATAGTTCCGTTTACCGGTTTTTTATTCTCATTTATAAAAAGGGAAATAGTTGCATATTCAAGAGGGCGGCTGGATGAAGAATCAAATAATCTTCCCTTTATTTTATAGCTGGTATTGTCATTAGTTATTTGTTGGGCAAAACCTGAAGCGCTAATTATAAATAAAAACGCAACAACGGAATAAATTTTTTTCACTCTTACGATTAAATTAGGCGCAAATCTATTTCCTGATTCTGTAGAAAATTGGCATTGCAGCTTAGTTTTACAATGGTTAAAGATATTTTTTACATTCTAAGAGAGAATAAAATTCCTTCTAATTTCAATATCGCACAGCAGTAAGCCTTATAATTATTCAGGGAAAGTCTAGTTAACAGGATAGCTCTTGATAATAGCTGAAAAAGATGCAATGGCTCTGTTTCCAAACTGGCCTTCTCTTAAAAATACAGGTTCTACAAAGGGATTAAAACAAAACAGCTTTCATAGAAATTATTTAAACTAAAAACACTTTGTTAGAAACAATTCTCAATAGCAATAATGATAAAAATAATAGCCCCTCAAAAATGAAGAATGAGGAGCTATAAACAAAACCTCCTGACTATGAAAAGGCCCCTCAGCCTAATTTTCTTCTTTATGTGTATCACACTCGCAACCATTAACTTTACCAACAGTTCCTGTACTGTCCTCATGTTGCCCGACCTGGTTGGCTTCAGTTTCCTCTTTGATAAAGCTGCCACTATTAGTGAACTGTGCCAGCTTCTCTATGTTAGTAGAAGTAATAAAGTGAGCACAAAATGCAACACTATCTTTATTGAACCATGTAGTTACATTTGTTGCGGGGTATCTTAGGGCAAATGAATCTTTAACGATCTGTGGCACTGACTCGGCTGCCACAACAGGGCAAAGATTTTCCGCTTTTTCTTTCTTTTCACAGGCAAAGAATATTAAAGGCACAAATATTAAAACTGCGCAAAGTATTTTTTTCATAATGTTATTTGTTTAGTTAATAAATATTTTTTAAACCCTATCATTTTCTATCAGGTTATTTATTTGCCCTGCTATATAATACAAAGTGCCTTTTTTTATTAAATAGTGTGAGAGATTAAACTTTTTAGTTGGGTGTTATCTGATTTATTTTTAAAATCTTCCGAAAAAATAAATTGTTGCAACCAGGATTGTATTTCCTGAGATCTATTATTGCTTGAAATGAGGAATACCGGAATGAAAATTATTATTAAAACCTTCTCCTTTTTTAAAACTGGTAATGCCTTTATTAAAGTATAAATACATGATTCATTTACCGCAACAAAAAATGATCTTTTCGATAAATTTGTTTTATGATTTATAAATGCTGTTAAGGCAGGTAACCTGATTAATTCATAATCTTTCTCAAATAATTTATTCATATCTTCTTTCAAAGCACGGAAGGGAATTGTTGTAATTTTTTGTTCCGCCAGGTTAAGCCTGTAATACATTGAAGGTTGGTTGCTAATTGATAATACACCGAATGGGAAAAATCTTATAACTATTACAAGTAAAGTAAATCCTAAGGTTATAGCTAAAAATATGATAGCATTATCATTCATATTTATAATTCAATCTTTAAACCAACCGAAGACCCGAAAGACATAGGATAAGATTTTACAAGAGCATTTTTATTGATCGGGATAAGCGCAAAACGCATTGAAGGAGCAAAAGCTAATGCAATTCTTTTATTAATTTTAAAATCAATGCTAATACCTGCTAAGCCACTGAAGTAAGCTTTTTTTAATCCGTGAATATTATTGACTATTTCAACAGAATTATCAGGCCCTTTTTCGACGCTGGTTTCCAGCTTTGCCTTTGTCAAAAAATTCGCGGATACTCCCATCTTTGCACCCAACGTAAATTTGTTTTTTATAAAACTGTATGTAACCGATATTGGAATGCCAATATACCGCAACGAATGCGTAGAAGTAAATGCATATAAACTATCACCGATACCCGGCTTAGAACTGAATGAAGGCAATATGTATCCATAGCCTGAAGAATTGTTTACCCGATATTTTACATTGCCGGAGTTATCCGGTTGGGCGTAAATTATTTCGGGTTCTGTAATAATATTAATATTGGATAACGTTACACCTGATTGTAAGCCCCATTGCTTGTTTAATCTATAATCTGCTAATACGCCATAAGTAGATGAAAATTCATGTTTTTCGTCTCTTTCTATGTCAATAGCATTGGCTGCTTGGTTGTTAACATTTTCATCCTGTAAACGATACCAGGCGATATCAGGGGAGAAGAAAGGTGTAATTGAAAAGCGTGATAATGTTTCGGTATTTTTCTTTTTGTTTTCCGCGACATTACTATTGCCGGTATTAAAAATGTTGGCTTCAGAAGTAATTAATAGTTGATAAGAATTTTTTATGTCAATGGAATCTTTAGATTCCAAAATCATGTTTTCTGCCAATTCATTTTGCAGGCTTTTGTAATAAGGGATTTGCTGATATTCCTTATTGTTGTTATAATCTGCAAAAGACCGGTTATCGTCAGCAGGGTTTTCATTTTTTACAGCCGATCTTACAAAGGGTTCAGAGGTAAGGCTTAATTTTTTTGACGAATCAAAAACCAGTTGATTTTTCCAGATCCTTTTTTTTGATGGCGAACTTTGAACTAAATATTTTTCTTTTAAATACTTTTTCTCATTATTTTTTTCATATACCTCATCCGCCAATTCCTGCTGATAATTTAGCGAGTCAGGCAAAGTCTCGTTTCCTTTAGGCATATTCTTCCAACTATTTGAGCCGGCAGGTTGCCCTGAAACATTTCCGGTTGTTTCTTTTGAAATCTTATCAAAGCTTTGTGTAGATTTTTTTTGATTAATTGAATCTGGCTTTTTATTTTCTGCAAAATTATTTCTGTCATAAATTTTATTTAGTTCATAAACCGAAATGCCAAGTAACAACAATAAAAGAATGGCAATCCTTTTTACGCTGGTATATTTTTTCTTTATGCTAATCACACTTTCTTTATCAAGCTGATTATCTACTTCCCCCCAGGCTTTTGGAGAAGGATTTTCTTCATTATCATTTAGAGCTGAATAAAATAAGTCTTCAATATCTTGTAAATCTTTATCCATATTAAAAATTTTGGTTGGCAATTTTCAGACTGTTAGTAACAGCTCTTTGTAAAATCACTTTAGCATCAAAGAAATTGGATTTGGAAGTGCCTTCTGATATTCCTAAATGCTCCGCAATTTCACGGTGCTTCATTCCTTCAAAAACGTACAGGTTAAAAACCATCCGGTATGCCGGTGATAACGCCTGCACCATTTCCAATAATTCCTTTTTTTGTAACCTGTCCAAAATATCTTCTTTGCAGGTTTGCTCTATTGGTATTGTTTCTATATCTACGATCCTGTGCATTTTAGATCTTGAGCGATAATGTTGAATGGCGCAATACACCATAATCTTTCTTACCCAGCCTTCAAAAGATCCTGCATATTTAAAATTGTGCAACGATTTAAAAACCTGTACAAAACCTTCCTGCATTATATCTTCAGCCTCCTCCCTGTTTTTTGAATAACGCATACAAACCGCAAACATTTTTGGTGCGAACTGCTTATACAGCCTGCTTTGGGAATGCCTGTTCCCATTAATACAAGCTTGTATCAATTCTTTTGATTGCTCCAATAAATCATCTGGGTTTCTATTAATAGTTATAATTGCCATTAAAATGGTTGGGTTAAAAAATTATCAGGTACGTAAAAACGGGAACTTACAAAAGTCAATCTTCATTCTGAGGGGATTCTGTTATAATATGAATCGTCTTATCTTCAAATATTATAAGTTACTTGATTCTCATTCTATATAACCTGAAGCTAAAATCACTTTCTTAGTTTAATTTACTGGAGGAAATAAGCACAATCATAATTATACATGTTGCATGTAAACCAGAAAATATTTATGAACGACTAAGAGATTGCTGTTTACTGTTGATAGTTACATAGATAACAAGGCTCAGAATAATAAGAAGAAATATAACACTTGTTATAGTTGTGCCTAAACCTATACCTCCATCACTCGCTGATTGTGAAAGCAAGTCCCCCAATGATGCTCCGAGTGGCCTGGTAAAAATATATGCTAACCAAAAAGCCAGAATAGAATTCAGTTTTAAATATTTGTAGGCAAGAAAAATCAAACTAATTACAGAAGCAAAAAGTAATGTTGCATAAGTATATCCCAGGCCAGAACTTTCGGATATGAGATCTCCGGCAGAAGTACCTAAAGAAAAAGTAAAGAGAATTGCTGCCCAATAAAAAAATTCTCTCTTGGTGGAATCAATTTTATGTACAGATAGTGTTTTTTCACTTAAATACCACCATACAAAAACAATAATAAGCGCAGAACCAAATAGTATTGAAGTGGTGGATAGCCCTATCCCGAGGTTGTCAACTAAATTATCTGATATTAGAGTACCAACGATGCTTAGCAACACTACTGCTGCCCAATAAATTCCTGGAATATACCTTTTAGCTCTAAACTGAAACAAAAGTGTAATTAATAAAACAGCGCTCATTACATAAGAAGTGATTGTTAAACCTAAATTCAGTGTTACTGATAAATAATCTGCGGCAGTTTCACCTACAGTAGTAGCCAATATTTTTATTATCCAAAAGGTTAAGGTTACAGATGGAACTTTGTTTAACATTTTACCGGAGATTGTTTGCATGTGTTAATTTATTTGACTTTGGATAAATCGGATAATAAAACAATTTGACATAATACGCACGGCCAAACCTAAATTGAATTATAAAATTAATTAAACTTATAAATCATACCCGGCATAAAATGCCCATAAGAATATTGCAGGTTAAATGTTACCGTGTTTTTCTTTCGGTCAGGAGATTTTAATTTGGAATAGCGGTGGTAATTATTTACCACCTGCTTGCCTGACAAAAATCCTAAAGCAGCTCCAACGAAAACATCAGTTGCCCAATGCTTATTTTCTGTAATCCTGCTAATGCCAATCATAGTTGCTGCGCTATAGGCAATAATGGGTACTATGGGCTTGTCTTTATATTCTAACGCAAAAACGGTCGCTGCGGCAAAAGCCACTGTAGTGTGCCCGGAAGGGAAAGAACTATAGACTTTTTTGCCGCTGGAATTGGTAGCTGATTTAGAGAATGGTCCCAAAAATTTTGGTTCGGGTTCAGTTCCAGTTTCATAATAAGATGGCCGTGTGCGCCCTGATAAATATTTGGTAACACTTTCTACCAGCGAGCCTGTTATATATGCCTGCGTTGCAAGCAGTGTGGTTGTTTTCATTTTTTCATTCTTGAAGATAAATCCATAAGCGCCGAAAGCTGCCAGCGTGTATGCTTCATAGATACCGCCGAAATTTGTAATATTTTTGCTTAAGTTATTTAATCCTGTATTCTTATTTCGAAGTTTCAAGGCATCTCTTTGGATAGGTTCATCAGCAAACGAAAGAGCAACCGTTGCAAGTGTGAACTTGCCGAGATTTCCCCAATTTTTTTTATTCATGTGAAACGGCTTCGTAAAAGATTGTTTCACATCACTGCCAAGAAGAATGAAGTAAGTATTAAAAGTGATTTTGGTATTTTCATTGTATGCTTTAGGAGCAATATTATTTACCTGGCCGCCGGCACTGTTTGTTTTTTTACTTAAACTATCAAGTTTATTAATTAGTGTATCTGTTTGTTGAGAAAAACCTGCAGCAGGTAATGACAGGCATAGGAATAGTGATAATCGAATTTCTAACCGCATAATTTTTATAGTGGTACTTATTGTTTATAATGGTTGGGTGCTATAAAATTTAATTACAATTAATCTCAAGTTAATTGCTGAGATGTAAAATATCTTTCAATTCTGTATTAAGTATGAACTTATAAAAAGGATCTTATTTTAAATCATAATGACTAATAATTATTAGCATATTTACCCAACCATTCTTTAGTAAAAGGCTACTATAAATAAACCTTATACCATTTCAAATATGCCTTTTAGACTTTATATCTGCATTGCTGTTTCTATTTCCTTATTAAGTATCAAAAATTCATTTTACCAGAATATAAAAAGCAACACTGATTGCTCTTATAAGAATATTGCAATCACCTTAAATCAACCTAATAAAGAAGATGCTATTATTGGCAAATGGATAACTATTGAAAAAAATGTTGAAATAGAAGTTTACAAAAAGGATAATAAATTCAGGGCAAAAATATTATGGTTTAAGATTGAAGATACTACCAGGCCAATGAACACAAGAATGGATGAAAAAAATCCCAACCCATCACTTCGTACCCGAAAATGGCTGGGGATGGAAATTTTGCGCAACCTGAAATACAATGCTGAAGATGATGAATGGCAGGACGGAATTATTTATGAACCCCGGCACGGGCGGGAATGGGATTCTATTGCGTGGATCAACAACGCCGGGCTTTTAAAAGTGAAAGGATATTGGGTTTTTAAATGGATTAGTCAAACACTTACTTTCGAAAAAGGATAGATACTATAAAAGCTTATATTGGAATAGAATTGCGAACTTGGTATTCTTAGCCTAAGATCATCGACCGAATAATTGCTTACTATCCTGAGAAGCCCATACAATTCCCGGTAGAAATAAAAAAGCATGATTGTTATCATAACTTATTCCAATTGAGAGCAACATTTCAAGATCTCCCAAACCGGTCACACGCCTGCCCGTTTTAGGACGTATCGTGGTGAAGGGAACCGGTTCAAATAAAAAAGTAAGTCTTTTTGAAACTCCATATTCAACTGATAAAGGCAAGGCTGCTTCATATCCCTCTTTTGAAGTCTGGTATTCCAGGCCTGCGCCAAGTTCCACCTGGCCGGTATTAAAGGACGTGAATCTTCTGGTCTAAAACGGGGCATTCACATTTTTTTGAATTGCTAAAAACAATGTTAAGGCCGGGATAAATTTTTTCATTCTCTTTTTTTAATTAAGTTTTTATTGAGTGCAATAACCATCATCAGAATTATTCCCAAATGGAACATTAATTGAAACTTCAGCAATTTTAGAAGTGATAAACCATATTCTTTTCAGAATATTATTTAGCTAGTTAGGGTTTAAATCGTAAAAGGTTGGGGCGTATAGTTACTAAATTGTAAACTGTGATTTTGTTCTTCATTAGTAGGGAAACTAAAGATCATTATAACATATAATTTTATAACCCAACCATTTCGGTCATTCCTCCAACTTAGTTGATAATTTGTTTAGTTAAACTCACGAGTAGAAACTTACTTTTAAAGGAATCTAATTGCCTCCCAACTTAAATTAAATGTATAGGCTTATAAACTTTTTAAACCATTCTTCATCTGCAACACAGGTAATAACTTTTTCCATCACACTAGTACTTTGCTGGAACATTGAAAATATTGCAGGGTTAACAATGGATTACCTAAAATGGAAGCATTCTTTTTTGAATGTGAAATTTACGTTTACTAATATTCCATTGCAGTTCGTTTTGGGGATTTTTTTTACAAAGACTATTTTGTGGACGTATGGACACCACTTTGGAATAATATATAATTTTCTTTTTTTAAAAAACAACTTTATGGTATTTCTTACCACATTTGTTTTACTAGATTTTGGTGAGTATCTCTATCATGTGATAATGCATAAAACTAAAAGATTGTGGATGTTCCACATGGTTCACCATAGCGATAGAACGGTTGATGTTTCTACTACCTTTCGAGAACACCCGGGAGAAAACCTAATTAGAAATAGTTTTACATTGCTCTGGATATTTCTTATTGGTGCTCCGTTCTGGGCTCTATTATTGAGGCAGGTAATTCAAATAATTTCTAACATATTTTCGCATGTTAACTATCGTATTCCGGATAGGGTTGATTCTTTAATAAGTTGGTTATTTGTAACACCGAATTTGCACCAAGTACACCACCACTTCCAACAACCTTACACCGACTGTAACTATGGGGATGTGCTTACTATTTGGGACAGACTGTTTGGAACTTTTTGCCAATTACCGTCGTCAGAAGTAGTATTTGGAGTAGATACCTGCATGGAAGAAAAAGAAACATCCACTTATTTACTTTTATTGAAAATGCCTTTTGGCAAATACAGGAAAAATAAATAATAAGCCCCCAAGTCTCAATTTTTTTCTATAGCCCCAAGTTTTTCACTTGCATCTTTATTCCATAATATTTTAAACAATTGAATTACCGCGGTCAATGCAAAAATCGCCCCGAGAATCCAATTGAGCATGTTTTGATTTGCATTGAGTTTGCTTACAATTAATTTTCCTCCAAAGATAAATATACAATTAGCTAAAAAAGTACCACAACCTATTGCAATTACGTAAACGTTATAATACACTTTAGAGGGCTTTAATATTTTTTTTGTAAATAGTACAGTGCTCCATCCAAACCAGAAGGGAATATGCATAGGCGTGAGAGCACTCATAATCATTCCAAGAGCAAAGCGATTCATAGTATTGTTCAACATTATATTTTTTGCTCCGTTGTCTTTTGTAGCGGCGATAAAACTTCCTGCAGCAAAAGTGATAATAATAATAAGTGTAATCCATTCAAACCATTTAAAAACTATTTTTTGTTTGCGCACCCAATTAATTCCCATAAGGGCAATTCTAACTAAAATCATTTCTGCCATAAGTGTACCCAGTGAAAAATACATAGCGTTATGTATATCTTCCTGTAAACTTATTTGCATAGCTGCAATATTCAATGTGCTAAGCGGCAACGTACCCAGGAAGCTAATCGTCATTCCCCAGAAAAAAACTTTTACCAATGCCATATAAATGATTAGGCCATTAGCGATTGGTGCCAAATAGAACTTCTCTATTCCTTAGCCAGATCGCTTTATCTAAATATTTGCTTGATTGATCATGATAATAGATACCCCCCAAACCTAATATGGAAGTTCCTGCAATAAACTCAATATTTCCCGCAGTATTTGTAGGTGTAAAAGCGGAAATAATAATAACGGCCAGGGAAGTTAAATTAAGGACTTTACTTATAGTTGCACGGTTTCTTGATTTACGATATAATTGTTTTGAGATTGGAGAATTAAATTCGATATTAAGTTCATGATATAATAAATTTTCATTCCCTTTCATAAATTTATTCCCACTTCGATAAATAGTTTGTGTATTATAAATGCTAAATAACGAATCAATGGATTGTGCAAATGGCTTAAGACTAATGAAGGATAATAGTAACATTAATATAATAAGATTTTTCATACAGTATTGATTTTTTATTTAAGGTTCAAAATATCATACATTCTTACCTGCCGAATAATCGCTTGCCATCCTGAGAAGTCCATACAATACCGGGGCGAAATAATAAGGCATGATTATTATCGTAGCTTACTCCAATTGAGAGCAACAGGTTTCGGCTCACATAATAACCATAGCCACCAGACACGACAGTTTCGCCGCCAGAAAATTCAGTAGTTTTCTGAGGATTACCGGGAATTTCGGGTACATCTGCGCCACCTGATGCAGAAGTGTTTCCATACACTTCTCCAAATATTATGCTGTTAGACGAAAGTTCAAAAACAGTTCCTGCCGCATAATTAAAAAGATTATTAGCAACAACACCTTTTGGTTTACCGAGCAAAGTATAACTAAAATTCAGGCTTGTAAAAAATTTGCCAGTCGTTTTACTTGCTATTAAAAAAGGTGTGAAATCCGTTTTCCCTGTACCTATTAAAGAATCTTTTGCAGTAGGTAATTTTACTTCAGCAGATAATGAAATGGAAGGCAATCCTTTTGTTTCTTTTATTAACTGATAAAATAAAGTCATTTCAAGATCTCCCAAACCGGTCACACGCCTGCCCGTTTTAGGATGGATAGTGGTGAAGGGAACCGGTTCAAATAAAAAGGTAAGCCTTTTCGAAATTCCATATTCAATTGATAACGGCAAAGCGGCTTCGTAGCCTTCCTTTGAGGTCTGGTACTCCAGGCCTGCGCCAAGTTCCACCTGGCCGGTATTCAAGGGCCGTGAATCTTCTGTTTCTAAAACCTGGGCATTCCCATTTTTTTGAATTGCTAAAAACAGGATCAATGCAGGGATAATTTTTTTCATTTTACTTTTTCATTTAATTTTTAATGCTACAGTACTGATATAAAGGCAGGTTCTAAAAGCGCTTTCCTATCGCTTCCAATATAGGTATTGTGGATTGACTATTATCTAAAGTATTTGATACTTACTTCAATAATGTTGAGTCTTATTTGTAAATGGTTGGGTTGTATATTTTTTAATTAAAGCATATAATTTTTTATAGGAATTACTTCTTTGGTTGATGCTAAATACCCAACCTTTTTCGAATATCTTGTAACTGTATCTTTATAATTTAACTGCATTAGTCTAATAAAGAAAATGAAGCAATTGCCCGGGATGGTTATAATTGGCAGGTGGAAAATATCTTTCCCGGTGATAATATGGTATACTCTTGCGGCTATCGGTGTTGCTAAAAATTCGTCTAGGAAAAACTAAGTATAATAATTTCGGAATTTTTGAGAATGTTTTCTGGCATACACTTCACCAGGCAAATCTTTATTCGGAATATCCGACGGAGTATTTTGACCAATCATTATGGGCCTTTTTTTAGTATAGTCATTGCTCCGGTAGCAATTATGCCCAGCCCTGTTGGAGTTTTTTTTTGGTGTATTGCTAATGCGGCGATTTTACTATATGCAGTGAGACAGCTTCCTGTGAACTGGTTCTGTTTCCAAACTGGCCTTCTCTTAATATGGGTTCTACAAAGGGATTAAACTGTGCCAGTTTTTGTTTATCTAACTGATCAAAAAATTCGTATCATAAGTAAAGCCCACTTCTTTAACAGCCACTTACTATTTTTTTCATCCTGGCATGCGCATTCCAGAAACTTTTTTTGAGACAATATTCTCAAGCACCTGCCGCGAATTTTTAAGATCTTCCCTTTTAAATGAGGAATGAAAAAATGTATGCGAAGCAATTTCATGTTTTTCAGAAAGTGCCGCAATTTGAGAAGGATATTTTAGGGCAAAATTAGCTGTAGTAAATAGAGTGGACTTAATCACCTCATATTCCAAAATTTCCCTTAGAGCATCAAGCCCTTTTTTGCCAACAGCCATTTGTTCTTCTGACGATATTTTTATACCATAATCAATAGGCAGGTCAAATTCTTCTACATCAAAAGTTAGTAATATATATCTGGTTTGATTTTTCATAGAAATGTGCACTTATGTAATCCGAATTATTGTACCTGGAATTGTATGTGTGTAAAATATATTTTTTTGAATTATTTAATTGGAACCCATTTAAAATTGTCATTGGTTAGCCTGGACATGAAGTTGTTAATAGGTAGGTTAGTTTGAATCAAAATTAATTTTAATTGTATGCATTGGTTTTGAATAATTATAAGATATATGAAAGCCATACGTCTCGCATATTCGTTTTACAATTGCTAACCCAAGGCCCAGCGAGTCTGATGATAAATTGTCTTTTTTAAACCTTTGAAACAATTCACTTGTTTTAATTGCAGGCTCTTTCCCTGTATTTGAAACCAATAGTGTTGTATCATTTAAATCAACTTCTATATTTCCATTGTTATGATTATGCTTTATTGTATTGGTTATCACATTTGAGATCATTGCTTCAGCAAGGGCTTTATTTATAATTATGCATACATCCGGCTTAATATTCTTTTTTACGAAAATATTTTTCGAGCTTGCCAACTCTTCAAAATTATTAATGAAGCCTGAAAGAACATTCGAAATATTTACTTTTTCACTATCTATAAACTGGCTGTTATCTATTTTAGTTAGTAATAGCAATGACTGATTGAGCCTCGAAAGCCGGTCGGTTGCTTCACCAAGCGCTGTAATGCAATCCACCTGTGTTGTATTCATATTTTCAGATTGCATAAGCAGCTCAAGCTTCATTTTTATAATGGCAAGCGGAGTTTGAATTTCATGCGAAGCATTTTCTGTAAAGCTTTTGAGTGATTCATAATCACTGCTAACTTTTTCTGTCATTAGCAATGCAGTCTTATTAAGCTCGGTAAATTCATTAATATTTGTTTTATTTAATTGTAATTTATTTTTTGAAGAAATATTGAACTGCTTCAATTGATCTAAAGTAGCATTGAAAGGCTTCCATAATTTTCCCAGGATGAATCGGTTCACAATAAAAAGTACGAGAAGTAGCAATACAATTACCATCAGTGCAATGATTACTATCATTTTTACCAGGTATTCAGTTCCCTCCTGCGATTTTCTTACAATTGCCTGGTATATCCTGTTATGGACTGTTATTGGAAAAGCAAGCTGGCGGTACGAGTCTTCTTCTCTCTCATCATTATCATAAATTTTTTGTGTACTGAATTTCCTGGGAGGAACTTGTGTGAGTAATGTATCAAATGAAATTTGCTGGTCTTTGTAAGTTGATGCTTCAGGAAGTGAATCGTTTTCTTCTACATAATTCCTTATCTCTTGCTCCTCGATTACAAGATCGTGATTGAGTTGATGAATCAGTACGATATGCAAAATAAAATAATATGCAATGCTGCTAATAAGAACTACACTTATGGTTACCGGAATATTTATGCGGTTGTACTTAGATAATAATTTCATTAATCTGAAAATTTATATCCCATACCATAAATCGATTTTATATAATCCGCTTCCCCGGCATCAGCTAATTTCTTTCGCAGGTTTTTTATATGTGTATAAATAAAATCAAAATTACCTGCCATATCATCTCCCCACAAGTGGCGGGCAATGGCATCTTTTGAGATTACCTTTTTTTTATTGCTAATAAAATAAATCAGCAGTTCATATTCTTTTTTGGTTAATGTAATAGAAGTATCACTTACCGTCACAACTTTGCTTTGCGTATCAATTGCCAGGTTATGGAATTTAATAATATTATGGCCGTCGAAATTTTTTCTTCTTATGATTGCTGCTATCCTTGCATTTAATTCCGAAAGATGAAATGGCTTTGGCAAATAATCATCTGCCCCGAGATTAAGCCCTGTGATTTTATCATCGAGAGAATTTTTTGCGGAGATAATTAATACACCATCAGATTTATTATTTTCTTTTAATATCTCGAGGATTTTTAAACCATTGCCGCCGGGTAGGGAAATATCCAGCAGGATGCAATCGTAATCGAAAGTTTCAGTTTTGTAAAGTGCTTCAGAAAAGTCGACTGCTGTATCGCATGAATATTCCTGTGTTGTAAGATAAGATGCGATACTTGCTCTTAGCTCCTTTTCATCTTCTATTATTAGGATTTTCAATATAATTTTTTTAAAAATTAAATAATGAAGTTGAAGAGAAATTGAAGAATGGTTGCCGACTTACAAATCGAATCTTTCACAGTATTTAGTTCATACAAAAAATTCTTTCAGCTTTTCTTTCATGCTTTCAGGCATTTCATGGCGCTTCATTGTTTTTGCCTCCATAAAATAAAGTGTGACGTCACCTGTATTTAAAAGCTCATTGGTTTCATTATAAATTTCACTGTGAAAAACTATTTTATGATGAACAGGAAGCTCTCTTAATGTAGTGACTACTGTAATCAAATCATCGTAAAGAGCAGGCCGCAAAAATTTACTATGAATATCTATAACCGGAAGAATGATGCCATCGGCTTCGATTGATTTATAAGTAAACCCCAGGCTCCTCAAAGATTCAGTACGCCCGATTTCATAAAACTGTGCATAATGCCCATGATACACCACACCCATTTGATCAGTGAGTGCGTAATGAATTCTTATTTGGGTTTTGTGTGTAAACAAGATTTTTAATTAAAAATGAATAATTAAAAATGAACAATTGAGATTCGTAATAAAATAGTTCCCTCTGCTTTGGAAGGTGGTGAGGCTTTTATTTTCCAATCATCCCATCAACACTTACTTTTCCTGGCCCACATAATAGTATTGCTAAAGATGCGACGAGATACATGGTTGCTTTTTCGCCTTCGCCAAAAATGTCTCCAATATGTACTTTGAATAAAGCGACCACCAATACTATAATTATCGGTATAACAGCAAGACGTGTAAATAAACCGAGAATCAAAAATATCGAACAGAAAAATTCTGCAAACACAACAAGCGCAAGAGACACCGTAGATCCTAAACCCAAAAAATTCATAAAATGATATTTGGTTTCAGTAAAGTGAACCAACTTATTATACCCGTGACTTGCAACCAAAACGCCTACACCTAATCGTAATACTAACATCGCTAAATTGAATGCACCGGCAGAATATTTTGTCGAAAGAATTTTTCTCATAATTTTTTTACAATTGTATTAACAAAGATTTGTGCAATTTAAAGCGTTTTATTTTCATCCTAATATTTATTGAAGAACATTTAAGGAATGATGTCTGTACTTTTGCGGCGGATAAATTTCTTATTTCATTTTTAAGAGGTTGTATGCAATTACAGCCTCATGAAAAAATAAAAATAACATATTCATGAACCGCCTCTTTTTTCCAATAGCCCTTATTCTTTTTTCGCTTTCCGGCTTTTCTCAAACTAATTACAATATTACTGATCCTGAAAAAAGCTTCAAAGAAGCCAAGGAATATTTTATCAAAGGGGAGTACAGCCTTGCCTATCCTCTTCTTAAACCATTAAAAGATAAATATCCTGAAAACACCGAGAGCAGCCATGCATACTTAAACCAGGACATTGAATATTATTTTATTGTTTGTGGCTTAAAACTTAATCAATCAGTATCCGAAGATGCAGCGCAGAGATATATAGACGCTGCCGGAAATGAGGCCCGGCAGCAAATAATGAGCTATAACCTTGCGAAATATTATTTTACCAGGAATGATTTTGCCCGGGCAATAGTTTATTATGAACGTGCCGGCTACGATAATTTAAGTAATGAAGAAATAGCTGATGCAAAATTTGAGCTGGCATATTCTTATTTCAACCTGAAACAATTTGAACAGGCCAAACCTTTATTTAATGAAATTCATCAATTGCCGGGTAATAAATATTATTATGATGCTAACTATTATTATGGCTATATAAGTTTTCAACAAAGAGACTATGGAGAGGCGCTTGCTTCTCTTAAAAAAGTAGAAAAGATTGAAAAATATAAGGCTTTGGTTCCTTATTATATTGCTGATATATATTATGCACAAGGAAATAAAGATGAGGCATTGCGTTACGGTGAGCAGGCGCTTTTAAGTAACGATGTTTATTACCGCAAAGACCTTAATCTTTTAATCGGGCAAATATATTTTGAGAAAAAGCAATTTGCCAAATCACTTCCTTTATTGCAAGCTTATGTAAATAGCAGCGATAAGGTTTCCAAAGATGTAATGTATGAATTGAGCTATGCTTATTATGATGGAAACCAGGTGGAGAAAGCTATTGAAGGTTTCAAGCAATTGAGTAACGAGAAAGATTCACTAGGGCAGAATTCAATGTATTTATTGGGTGACTTGTATTTGAGATCCAACCAAAAAATAAATGCAAGAAATGCTTTTCAATACAGTGCCAATAATAATAGTAACCGTAAGCAACAGGAAATTTCACGCTTCAATTATGCCAAGTTATCTTATGAACTCGGTTACCAGGATGTTGCATTAAGTGAAATGAACAAATTTCTTGACCTCTATCCTGCATCAACATACGCAGATGAAGCGAAAGAGATTTTAATAAATCTTCTTGCCAACACAAATAGTTACAGCGATGCGCTTACTCTTTATCAATCATTTGATAAGCCAACAACTTCAATGCAAAAAGTGTATCCTAAACTACTCTTTGGTAGAGCAACAGAATATATCAATGATGGAAAAATAGCCCAGGCAGATGACCTTCTTTCACAAATTATCCACGACCCAAATGCAGGTAAGGTTTTACCTTTTGCAAATTTCTGGAAGGCAGAAGTTGCGTTCAAGCTTGGGCGTTACGATGACGCCATAAGATATATGAATGCCTATCTGGAAACAGGAGGCTACCAAGGTGAAGCAAATCCTGATGCGGCAAAATACGTATTGGGATATGCATATCTTAAAACAGAAAATTATTCTTTGGCACTTACCAATTTCAAACAGATTTCTTCCGCATTAAGTTCACAGTCATCTTCATTGGCGCAGGATGCTTATGTGAGAGCAGCTGATAGTTATTTCATGCAAAAAAATTACAGCGTTGCTAAAAGCATGTATCAAAGTGTACTTGACAAAGGCTTGCCGCAAAGTGATTACTCTTTATACCAAATTGCATTGATAAGCGGCATCAATAATCCTTCTGAAAAAATAAATACTTTCAATTCTCTCGTACAACGTTACCCGAAAAGTGATCTTGTAGCAGAATCAAATATGCAGATCGCAAATACTTATATGGCACAGGAGAAATTTAAGGACGCCATTCCTTATCTCAACAAAATTCTTGAGATGAAAGATGCAACCGGCCAATTTCCAAAAGTTTACCTAAAACTTGGACTTTCGAACTATAACCTCAATAATAATACTGAAGCCCTGAAATACTATGAAAAACTTGTAACTCTATATCCTCAATCCGCCGAAGCGGATGAGGCTATTGAAAATATGAAAAATATTTATGTAGAGCTTGGAAGGCCTAATGAATATGTTGAGTTTGTAAAAAAATCAGGAAAGGTTATAAGCATTTCAGAAGCTGACTCGTTAACTTTTGCTTCTGCTGAACTCAGGTTTAATAACAATGATTGCGCTGGAGCTATTAATGCACTATCAAATTATCTTTCGAAATACCCGGATGGAGCTTACGTTTTGGAGGCAAATTTTTATCGCAGCGAATGTTATGCAAAAAATAAAGATTGGCAAAATGCCGTGCAGGGTTACGAAGTTGTGGTAAATCTGGGTAATAACAAATACGCTGAAAAATCTGCATTGACGGCGGCACGGGCTTATTATTTCGAATTACAGAATTATGATAAAGCAAAAATATATTTTACAAAATTGAAAGAGCTGGCGACTAATCCGGAAAATGAATTAGAAGCGCTAAGAGGATTGGTAAGAAGTTATTATCAAACAAAAGATTTTACTGAAGCCAACAATGCATCAACGAAACTTCTTACTAAAAAAGGATTGAGCACTGATGATAAGGCTATTGCCAATCTTGTATTGGGAAAATCATTGCAGGCGGAAAGCCACTGTGATCAGGCAATTGGAGTATTCAAGCAGGTTGCCGCTGTGAATAAATCTTTGTGGGGAGCTGAAGCCCGCTATGAAATTGCAAATTGTTATTTTACGTTGAATGATCTTTCTACCGCAGAAAAAGCCGGTATGGAAGTAATAAAAGTTACTGGCTCTTATGACTATTGGGTTGCCAAAGCATACATTTTATTGGGAGATATTTATTTGCAACAAAAAGATTACTTCAATGCAAAAGCAACTTATCAAAGTGTGGCTGATAATGCAACGATCCCCGAATTGAAAAAGGAAGCTACCGATAAACTTAGTAAGGCAATAAATGAAGAACAACAAAATTCAAAAGTTGAATCACCTTCTTCAACAAAAAAATAAATATTACGGAACCGGGATGATATCTAATAAATAACGAATTGATTTTTATGAATGCAAAAAAATTACGATACTCATATAAAATTTTTATAGGCTCTCTCTTATTTTCCATTATTCTTATGGAGGCAAATGCTCAGAGAGATACTACACGAAGACAAACTATTGAGATAACATCATCATACAAACCGGTATTGCAGGATCCTGTAAAAATAAATTTATATGCATCGCCGCTCACAGGAGATACTTCCCGGCCAAGGCTTGTATACAATATTCCGCCTCAAAATTTATTCTTTACATACCAGCCGGTTCCTCTTAAACCTCTAGCATTAGCTGTAGATACCGCACTGCAACTTGGTGACAGGAATCAGCTTAAGCTTGGATTTGGCAGTTTTACAACTCCCTACATTTCAGGTGCGTTCAGCTTTGGCGATGGCAAAAAAAATCTTGTAAATGTTTATGGAGATTACATTTCTTCAAGAGGTAAAATTAATAACCAGGATTTCAGCGAAATAAATGTAAAGGGTACCGGAAGTCTTTTTACTGAAAAAAATGAAACGTATGCATTTGCTGCTTTCGAACAACATGAGTATTATCAATATGGTTATAATCATAGCCTTTTTGATTTTGATAAAGGCATTCTACGAAGAAGCTACCAGGATTTTTCTGCCGGTATTGGCTTCAGAAATATCGCAGTGAATAGTTTAAATATTATTTACAATCCTCACCTGGAGCTTCACACATTTTCACGTGAAAGTAAAGCCTCAGAGACTACCTTAATTTTAAATTTTCCTGCCGAAAAAAAATTTAGTGAATCAGTTTCTTTTAAAATTCTTGCCAGTGGAAATTTTAATAAATATCAGCTCAAAAATTCAACGGAACACCTCACCAACAATTTATTCCAGCTGGCACCTGAACTAGTTTTCTATAGTGACAACTTTACTTTTCATGGCGGAGCCACGCCATCCTGGAATAATAATGATGTAGTGATTTTACCTAACATCTATGGTGAGGCGCAGTTACAACACAATGTTCTTTCCATACAGGGAGGCTGGGTGGGGAGATATATTTCTAACAGCTTTCGTACTTTAAGTGGCGAGAATCCTTACATGCAGGATCCTTTATTTTTGAATAATACCAAAGAGGTACAATTTTATGGCGGCGTAAAAGCTACTCTCGATAAGCATTTTAATTTTAATGCAAAGGCAGCGGTAATTACTTATCATGATCTGCCATTATTTGTGAACGACACTAATGATGGGAAAAGTTTTGTGGTAACAAATGAAAACAAACTGGATAATTTCCAAATACATGGAGACTTAAGTTATATAAACCAGGATAAATTTACGGTAACAGCCGGTCTTGATTTGAATACCTACACAGGGCTACAGGATAACGCAAAAGCATGGCATTTATATCCATTAAAACTTAAGGGATCATTAAGGTGGAATGCATTTAAGCAAGTGTTAATTAAAGGCGACCTGATAGCATTCTCAGGGGCGAAAGCTTTATTAAGCGATGGCTCGCAAAAAAATCTAAATGGAGGAACAGATATTAGCGCCGGTGCGGAGTTTAAAATCACACCAAAATTTAGCGCATGGCTGGATTTCAATAATGTTCTTAATAGTACTTACGAATATTGGAATAACTATCCCGTCTATGGGCTACAAGTAATTGGCGGAATTTTAATTCACTTTTGATTGCAGGCTAAATAATTTTATGAGTGAAATTATAGATATTTGCTACAAACATGGAAAAGATTATCACCTCATATTTAGTGCAAAAAAAAGAATGCAGTTTACCTGGCATTGGCCATTTCAGGATAAATACAAGGCCTGCTGATCTTGATATCGCCAACAAGCAGCTGCATCCTCCCACAGATGAAATTATTTTTAAAGAAGAGGAGGTTCATCTGCGTAATGATCTTGTAGGCTATGTATCCATGCAAAAGAACATACATGAGAACAATGCTGCGGAAAACATAAATAACTGGTGCGGTACCATTAAAGACAAACTGGAAGCGGGCGAAATAATATATTTTGAACCAATAGGAAGTCTTCAGAAAAATTCGGCAGGAAATATATTTTTTCATAAAAAAAATGAATTCCTATTGTATGATATAATGCCTGCTGAAAGAGTTATTCATAAAAATGAAGAGCATTCTGTTTTAGTGGGAGATAAGGAAACAACTTCTGCAGTAATGAATGAATTTTATAAGGAAGACGTTGTTATTAAAAAGAAGCCATGGTGGAAGATATGGTCAATTATTCTTTTTTTATTGCCACTTCTTATTTTGATCATCCATTTTTCAGGTCATAATTTTACAACTTCAGGTGTGGGCAATCAAATGAATTTATCTTCTGAAACACCTGCTGTTTTGTATGAAATAAAATAGAGAGGAAAATCTATATAATAATTATTTCATTCCCGTTACAAGCATTTGCATAATATAAATTCCTTTTGAAGCGGTTATGAAAAGTTCATTTCCATTCTTGCCGCCAAAACACAAATTAGCTGTCCAGTCTTCATTTATTGATATACTCGTAATTTTTTTTCCATTGCGGTCAAAGATAGTTACCCCCTTCCCTGTTAGATAAAGATTTCCCCTACTATCAAGCGTCATTCCGTCGGAACCCATAGGAGCGAAAAGGTTTTTAGCTCTGATAGTTCCATCATTATTTATTTCATACTTGTAAATTTTATTATCTCCTATGTCTGCTACAAATAATTTTTTTCCATCCGGTGTTCCTATTATTCCATTAGGCTTTACCAGGTCATCAGTCACAACAATTGGTTTTGTAACGCCAGACGGTAAATAATAAACATTCTGTTTGTGTTCTATAGGTTTTGGCTCTTTCCAATAGTCTCTTTTGTAATAGGGATCAGTAAAATATATCCCTCCTTTTGCGTCTATCCAAAGATCGTTAGGGCCATTCATACGCACACCATTCACACCTTCCATAAGCACATTCATTTTTGCATCAGGACTAAATGATACCAACTGCCCTTTTTCATCGGCACATCCAACAATATTCCCTTTAGAATCAAAATAAAGCCCGTTTGATCTTGCTGAATTATCTGTGAATAAACTTAATTCGCCGTTGACATTATATTTCCATATCTGGTTATTTGGCTGATCTGTAAAAAAAATATTACCATGGCTATCAACTGCGGGACCCTCTGTAAAAGCAAATTGTCTTGATACAAGTTTAGGTTGTGTTCCAGGTGCAAAAAGATTTGTCGTATCACCCATCGGTGTTCTAATTTGCTTCGTGTTGTTGCAACTTACCAAAGAAAAAATAACTAATATATAAATAGTCTTATAAAAGATTAAGAAAAGATATTTTTTTTTCATTGCCTTTAAATGATTTTAAATAAAGCTTAATTGTTAAACCTTTACAGGTACTAAATGTAATTCGAATCTCAACGACCATCACTATCTTTTTATAATTGCTCCATATATTTTTATCGATTCATTCGGAGTAAGCCGACCGGCAAGCTTACCAGTAAGTTTATAAGATATTTGTTCCATTTTTTTAAAACGAATACAGCTTTTATCCATCCAATTTTGCTTTTGAGTGTTTAGAATATTCAGCAACAAACCAATCGAGCAGTTTCTATTTGCATAAGTGCCATGTGGTAAACTGCAATAAAATTTTTCAGTGACGCAATATTTATAAAAGCTAATGGTAAATCCGGATTGCAATGATAACAATCCGGATAAATTGAATGCGGTATTACATAACCGATCATACATAATTCATTGTTTCAACAAACCTTTTGGAATATTGGTAAGAATAGCTTTTCTTAATTTTTCCATTGCCTCTTTTCTATCGCCTGATAGATTATCAATATATTCATTTACCATAACTGCTCTTGATTGCATTTATAACTATTAAAATATTAAGGTATTGAATTTAAATAAATATTTTTACTAAAAACCAATTTCAGTTGTCAGTTTCAGGAGATTCCTTCCGGTGCATCATTTGGTGAAATATTTTCTATAGATAAATTACCTGTCATATTATTCAATTCATCTACATCATCTCTGGGTTTGTCTTTTTCTTTTACCGGAAAAATTAGTAAAGCCATCATCATAAATAATGTGGTTAATAATATAACCTGGATTATAAGAGCCTTATTGACGATCAAAATGCGGTGGCCGGGTTCAATAGAAAGGAATAGTAAAATAGTAATAAGCCCTCTTGGTGATACAAATAATAAAGATTTTAAAGGAAGCTCTGAAAGCTTAAGTTGAATTGCCCTGAATATAAAAATAAGCGCTACAATTAATAGGGCCCACTTAAAAGTGTCTGCATTTAGAATATCTGATGTTTCCATTGAATACCCAAAGAAAAGAAAGAAAATGGCTCTTATTAAAAAAGCGGCTTCAATGGTAAGGGCTTTAAATTTTTCGGCCTCGACATGCAATTCGTTTGGCCGAAAAAACTCAATCCATTTAAAGTGTTTAAGCTGATTAAGATTACCAAGAAATAATCCAAATATCATTATGAAAATTAGGGATGGAAGGTTAAACATCACTGAAATTTCATAAATCAAAATTACCAATAGGATTATCGGCACAAATTTAATCTGGTGTTCTATTTTATTTAACAGGTAGGATAATGCAATTGTTGCAACGAATGATACCATGATGATTATTAATATCTGTACACCAAAATTTGAAAAAGAACCAAGGCCTATGGTTGTGTTTTGCACCATGAAGTTGAAGAATAAAACACTCAGGATATCAGATAAACTGCTTTCATAAATAATAAATTCCTTATCGAAAGGCCGCAAATTTTTTACACTTGGAATTGCAATGGCGCTGCTAACTACGCAAAAGGGAATGGCATTTGCCAGGCAATCCTTGAAAGAATAGTCGCCAAAATAGCTGAAAATAAAAGCGAGCAAAAACGCCAAAGCGAACATAGAAAAAAGGGCTCCTATAAATGATTTCTTAATGAGAGGTATCTTTGATTTATTCAATTCCAGTTCTAGTGACCCTTCGAGTACAATAAGAAGTAACCCTATGCTTCCTGATACTGCAAGCACACGGGTAAAGTCAGGCAGTTGAATTTTAGAAAATACAGCAACCTGTTTCGTTAGCCAACCTAAAAGAAGAAGCAGTATTACAGAGGGTATTTTGGTTTTAGAAAAAGAAAGGTCAAATAAATAAGCGATCAAAAGCAGGGAGCAAAATGTAATTATTATGGCTGAAGTCATATAGTGTCAATGAATAATACAGTAACATTGCCGCTATTGTTTTGTTTGGGCAAATAAATCTAAACTATTGTGTGAATCCAGCCAAAAGAGGCATTATGCTTTGTAAGATATTGTGTATTGATTATTAATTTTTTGATTTCTGATCATGGGGTTGGCTACTAAAATAAAATTCATAAATCTCCCGGAGTTTGAGATTTATAATTTCCCGGCTAGTCTTTCTATTCCATTCCTGATTCCAGATTTTATCATATTTCCATAGCCATCATTTTGCAGGTTATCAGCAAACGATTGAGCTAAATGAAAATTTACATTTGCTTTTTTAAAATTTTCTAAGTCTTCATAACATTTGGCTATGTTGAGATAGAGAGAAGGATAATATGCCTTCATGCTTTCATCTTTCATTTGCAAAGCAATGTGTAAAGCAGTTTCATCCCATTCTAATTTATTTGTAACATTGCTTTGGTGCCGGGCTAAGTAATGGGCTGCAATAAATTTTTCAAAATTATTTGTTGCTTCTTCCCATGCCTGCTGAAAAAGCTTGTGCGCTTCTTCTGCCTTTCCTTGTCCTTCATAGTTCATTCCTTCTGCACAAAGTTTTACAATTGTGTTTCCGGGATCAAATTGCATGAAAAGGATTAAGAAATTTTTTTACTGAAGTATTATCACAAAATGTCATCAAACAAAGCGACTTATAATGTATCCTCTAAATCTACTTAATTATAAAAGTCGGTCCAAATAATATTTGGTTAAGTAGCAAATGCGAGTGCAAAAAAAATTAATCTCCAACAGTTACGCATAAACAATTCCTAATTCACAACAACAGTATCAGTTTTAAACAAATTGTTACCATTATAAAAGTGTAATAAATACTTTCCTGTAACAGCAGGATTAATTACTGCGATCGTATCTTTAACTTTTATAATCTCAAGACAAAGAAGAACCCCTTTGTTGTCATTCGGTATGGTTCCTTTAGCCCTGATCTCAAATTGCCGTGAATTTATTTCTTTGATTTCTAAATTTGAAAACTCATAACATGTATTTGGCTCTATACATTGTACCTGAGAAATTATCTCATTCCCTTGTGTGCCGGTTTTAATAGTCGATGTATTTATGATTGAGAGATCAACAGGAAATCTGTCTGGTACATTATTTATTTTCTTACATGAAAAGCATATAAGTAAAAAGAAAAATGAAAATAATTTATATCGCATTGTAAAGTTTTATTTATGACAACCAGGTCATAGAGAGCGTTGCATTATAAAATTATATTCTAAGAATTAAATAATTGTGTTTTTTCCCTCTATCAACTCAACTCTCGGTGGAATTAATTTATAAACAACCGGTGTTACAATCCTTGATAATAATGTGGAAGAAATTAATCCCCCGATTAATACCAGTGCAAGAGGTGAAATCAGTGGATTGCTGCTAAGAGCTATAGGCATCAGACCGCCAATAGCCGTAAGGCTCGTAAGCACAATAGGCAGGAACCTGAGTTCGCCCGATTCTCTTATAGCATCATCAAGGCTTTTTCCTTCTGCTCTTAGCTGGTTTGTAAAGTCAACCAAGAGGATTGAATTTTTTACCTCAACACCCGCTAATCCAATAAAGCCAATGATGGCAACAAAAGACATAGGGTTGCCCGTTAGCCATAGCATGGCAACGCCACCTATAACACCCAAAGGAATAACTGATAATACAATCAGTGTGCTTTTAAAAGTTTTGAACTCAAGTATCAACACCATCAGGAATAAAAAAACCGTCGAGATCACAACTGTCATAAAACCAGCGCCAAAAGCATCCTGTTCGCTTTCAGCTTCTCCGGCCAATTGCATTTCGTAACCTTCGGGAAGTTTCAATGATGCTGCTTTATGTAAAAATTCTTTAGTCACCTGTTGCGTCAAATAACCTTTGTCAGTATAAGCAGTTACTACCACGAAACGTTTTTTATCAAGATGTTTAATGGTTGTAGGTGAAGATTCAAATTCAATATCCGCCACTTGTTTCAATGGTACCGGGGTTCCTGTAGCATTGTTAATATAAATCGTATTGAAACTTGCCAATGTTGCAAAATTTTCTTTAGGGGCATTTACCACAATATCATAGTCATCACCATTTTCATCAGTATATTTTCCGGTGCCAACACCGGCAATTGCGAGGCGGACTGTTTTGTCAATGTCGGCAGTTTGAATACCAAGTGTTCGTGATTTCTCTGTATTGATATTTAGTTTTATATCCGACTTGAGAACGCCTGTTTCATTGTTTACATAAATGGCGCCTGGCGTGGATCTTAGTAATTTTTCTGTAGCAGCAGCCAGTGAACGTAGTGTGTCAAGGTTATCGCCTTTTATCCGGATCGCAACTGGTGCTTCTATCGGTGGCCCCTGCTCAAAATCTTTTACTTCAATTTTTGCCCCGGCAATACCTGAGAACTTTTTGCGAAGTTCTTCTATTAGCTTTTTCTTTTCTGTTGGATTTACATCATGATGCAACTGAACAAATAATTGTGCAAAATCAGGTTTTTCATTTTCAGGTATCACATTATAATATATCCTTGGATTTCCCTTTCCAACGTTCGTGGTATAGTATTCAACGCCAGGAATGTTTTTTAATTCTTTTTCAACATATTTTGCCATTTCATTGGTGGCTTCAAGATTACTTTGTAAGGGCATATTTATATTGACAAGAAATTGCGGCTTTTCTGATGTAGGAAAAAGCCGGAATCCAATGGCCTTAAATAATCCAAGCGACAACACAAATAAAAGAAGGGCGCTTACCAAACTAATGACAGGGCGTTTCAGAGCACGGTCTAAAAGTTTAGAATAACTTCCATGTATTACTTTTTTTAATCCCCGAAGAAAAATATTTCCTTGCGGACTGTGATTGGATTTTAAAACTTTGTTCGCCAAGAATGGAACAATCGTTAGCGACACAAGCATGGAAGCAAATACTGAAGTGATCACAGCCATCGGTAAACCTCTTATAAATTCCCCGGGGCCTTCAGGCAAAAATACAAGCGGTAAAAAGGCGATGATAAGTGTAGCCGTTGTTCCCAAAACTGCAATCGTAATTTGTTTTGTTGCTTGTATTACCGCAACTTTTTTAGCAATACCTGTTCTTAACCAGCGTTCAATATTTTCTATTACAACTATGCTATCATCAACTAATAATCCCAGGGCTACCACCAGCCCTACAATGCTCAATTGATTTAGAGAATACCCGAGAGCGTTCATAATAACAATTCCTATTCCCAACGAGAGGGGAATGGCAACCATTACTACCAGTGCAGCTCTCCATCCTAATGGGACAAGGGTAAACATAACCAGGCCAATTGCAATTAAAAAATCAATTCCTAATCCACCAAGCCTGCGGCTTACATTATCTGCCTGGTCGAAGTTGCGAACCATGGCGATGTTGGGAGGTAATTTTTTCTCAAACGCATTGATCACGGGCATCCATACTTTCTGCGAAGCCGCGATATTTTCTCCTGGCTTTTGCGCAGCAGTTACCAATATGCACCTGTGGCCGTTTAACCGGGTAATATGTTTTTGTTCTTCATAATTCAAAGCCACATCAGCTACATCTTTAAGGTAAACAACATTGCCGCCCGAAGTATTAACTATTGTGTTTTGAATTTCTTCAATGCTTTTATATTTGCCGCTCGTTTTTATATTGAAAGTTTTCTTACCTGCACGTATGCTGCCCCCGGGAATATTGGCGGCTTCACTTTGAATGCTGCCCAGCACATAGTTTACAGGAATTTTTAATTGAGAAATTTTATCAAGATTGAGATCAATACGCACGATTTGTTCGGGCACTCCATGATACTCTACTTTTTTCAGGCTCTTTACTTTTTCCAGGTCGTCTTTAAGTAGTTCTGCATAAAATTTAAGCTTCGCATCAGAAACATTTTCCGATATTAATGCGATTTGTAAAACACTTACATCGGTGGGCGTTATTTTATTTACTTCGATACTGTAAATATCCTGCGGCAGGCCATTGCGAATGGAATTTACTTCACGCACCAATTCCTGGTATTTCGTTTCCACATTGCTGTTATATTTATATTCTACATTGATTACTGCAACACCATCATCAATTTTGGTAGTAATTTTTTTTAGATTTTCCAACTCACTTACTTTTTTTTCAATGGGTTTTACCACCAGCTCTTCCATATCCTGCGGGCTGGTGCCGGGATAAATAATGACAATGGGATATTGAGGAGGATTGATCTCAGGGTCTTCCGCACGTGGCATAGTGAGCAGTGTGGTTACACTTACTACCACTATCATCAGGAATACAACTAATGTAAACTGGTAGTTCTTAACAAAGAAAGAAGTAAATCGCATGACGATAATTTGAAAAATTAAAAATTATTGCTGTATGGTAATAGGAGAGTGGTCAGTAAGGTAAGGGCTCCCGGCGGTGATGATGTATGAATGGCCCTCCAGCCCATGGGAAATGTACACCACATTTTCTTTTATCTCACTTATCGTTACAGGTATCCGGCGTACAGTTTTTTTATCATCACTCACGAATACAAATCCTTGCTTGCCGTTAGCTTCCAGCAATGCTTCATAGGGAATGCTGCAACCCGTTTGGGGTCGGTCAGGAAAAATAGTTGCCCTACCAAACATACCGGCAGCCGGCTGCTGATGGCCAGGATTTATTTGCAATTCAATTTGAAAAGATCCACTTACAGGATCTGCTGCCAATGATCTTTTGCTCACGATAGCAGGAAATATTTTGCCAGGAAAAGCATCAAACCTTACATCCGCTTTATTTCCTGTTTCGATTATTGCCCACTCTTTATCAGGCACACCCGCTTTCAATATCCATTTGCTTGCGCCTGAAACAATATTCATGACGATTACTGGCGTACCAGAAGTTGCGAGTTCGCCCGTGTTGCCAATTTTCTTTACAATAAAGCCATCGGCAGGTGCATAAATTTTTGAGTATTGCTGATTAAAAGTAGCCTGCTGGTAACCCTGCTTCGCAATGTCTAATCCTGTTTTGGCATTTTGCAATTGTTCCAAAGTAGTCACGCTGTCTTTGTATAAATTCAATGCCCGTTGGTAATCGCGTTGTGCTTTATCAATAGATAATTTTACCTGCTCAACTCCTGCAGCAATTTCTGTAGATTTTAATGTGGCAAGCAATTGGCCTTTCCTTACTATTTCTCCTTCCTTTACAAAAATGTTTTCTATAATACCCCCGATCTTAAAAGAGAGGTGTGCTTCGTTTTCCGTTGCAAGAAGGCCAGAGGCTTGTATGTTAGAAACAGCGGATTGTTCCTTAATAGGTATCAATTTAACTGCTATTGTCTCTTTATTCAGAAGATTTTTTATTTCAGTTGCTTTGCTGCTGCATGCGTGCAAAAAAATGACCGGGGCTAAAAAAAGAATGAAACTTTTCATGATAAAAATTTATTTGAATGAATAAGATGATGTTTGCCTTTCATAATCTGCCAGGGCGATTAAAACTTTATATTGATTAATGTTGGCTTGTATCTGTGCATTGGTAAGTTGATTGCGGGCATCTAAATATTCTATAAAGCTGTTGACGCCTTCCTTAAAGCCCCGGTCTATCAGCTTAAAATATTGCCGCGAAGATTCCTGTTGTTTTAAAGAAGCATTGTAAGTATTATAGGCAGTAATCGTATTATTACGGCTTGTAAATGCTGCCAGTTCTAATTGTTGCTCCGTCTCATTTTTATTTATCGAGATTACTTTTGCTTCTAATTGTGTTTGCTCAATTTTATATAAGTTTCGCTTGCCACTGAAAATGGGAACCTGTAATTGAAGGCCAGCGAGATAGAAAACAGATTTATTATCAACTTTAAATTTATATCCTTGCGAAGCCAGGTCAACAAAGGCATTCAGGCGTGGTGTTTTGTAAGACCTGTTCATGCGCTGCGTCAAATCATTAATGTCTGTGGCTATTTTCCAGCCTGATAATTCTTCCCTGTTCTTAATATCAGAATCCATATTTATGAATAATTCATTGTTGGCTTCAAAGGCATTGGATTCTGTCACGATTATGGAATCAGTCAATGGTTTATTCAATAAAAAATTGAAATAGGCTTTAGCATTTAATTTTGTGTTGATCGCATTTTGTAATTGGCTCTCCACCTGCTTCACTTCGCTTTCCGAGCGGGACACATAAGCGGGTAAGCCTTTACCGTTATGAAGTAGCGACTGGTTTATTTTCAGATTTTGATTGACAACTTCCAAGGCATTCTGATAAATTAAAATAGCCTTTGCAGATTGCAGGAAATTATAATATGCAGTTTTTATTTCTTTTACAAGTTCTCTTTTGTATATGTCTATTTCATTTTGTTGTAATAAATTTTGTTCGTTGCGTATTTCCCTGTTGTATTTCAGATCAGGATTGATCAATGGCATAGTTGTTTTAATACGCAGGTCATAAAAATTATTTGGCAATAATTGTTCTGAAACATTTTGTATGGTGGGGAAACTATTACTTCCTGTTAATTGGTTCAGCGTTTTGTAAACAGGATTCACCAGGTCACCAACAGGAATATCAATGGAACGGCCACCCTTAGCCAAAGTATATTGCCCTTCCAGCCACGTTGTTGGAAGGAATAAGCTTCTTGCTTCATTTAAGGAAACAAGGCCTTTTTCAAGAGATATTTTCTTTTCAATCAGCACAAGATTTTTATTTAATCCTTCATTGATATAATCCTCAGGTACATCCTGGCTTACAGCAATTAATGGAATTAAATACAGGGGAATAAGTTTAACTAAAAGAAACATTTTTTTCATAACTAACGTTTTAATAATCATTGTGTAATAAATGAACACTGTTCATCAAAATGACAAAAAAAATCAAATTTTTTCGAGCATGTTTATAAAATACTTGTAACCATTTTCCATCAGCGTCATCGGGTCAATATTTTCTTCTTCATAAGCATGGCATCTGCCCCTGCAAAATAAAGCACACATACCATGCATAGCAGACCATATTGTAAAAGACAAATAATTGACATCTTTACCTTTAAAGCGACCGGTTTTTTTGCACCCCTTAATTACCTCTTTCAAAAAATTGAGTGCCTGGTTCCCCATCTTCCATTTTTCATGTTCCTCCATATTCATGGGAGCTTGTATAATAAACATCAGGTCGTAAAAATCTTTATTTTCTTTGGCAAACTCCATGTAGACTCTGCCCATAGCTTTAAGACGTTCAAATGGTTCAGCAACATGTTGTAATGGTTCCATTTTCATTATCATGCGGCGAAAGCCTTCTTCATGCAATGCATGAAAAATTTCATCTTTCTCTTTAAAGTATAAATAAATAGTGCCGGGGCTATATTCAATCTTCTCAGCAATATTCCTGATGCTTGTGAGGTCATAGCCTTTTTCCAAAAAAATGCTTCTTGCCGCATCCAGGATCAGGGTACGCATTTCTTGTTTTTCACGTTGCTTCCGGTTGGCTACTGTCATTTTATTTTTAAAATGCGAAAATAATGAACAGTGTTCAGAAAACAAAATTTTTTTTCAAAAAATCTATTTGTTGTTAATAATTTATATGAGTTTATAATAAACCCGGCTTTTCTTGGTAGTTAAGTTCCACTTTGAGGAATTTTGAAAATAAAATTATCACAATCATAAAAAGGCAGATGATTGTATACAATTAATAAAGTGAAATCCACGAAAGCCGGGCAGAATAGTGGCCTTGAAAACATTAATTCAATACCTGTAAACTTTTTTTAATTATTTCAACACAATCCATAATTTCCTCTTCGTTTATAATAAGAGGAGGTGAAAACCGTATTTTGTCTCCATGTGTCGGCTTTGCAAGTAATCCATTTTCTTTTAACTCCATGCATAGTTTCCAAGCGGCATTTTCATCTGTGTGGTTAATAGTGATTGCATTTAATAATCCCTTTCCACGTACTTCTTTAATATATTCAGAATTTAATTTTATTAATTCATCTCTTAAAAGCTTTCCCATTTTTTTAGCGTTCTCAGCCATTTTTTCTTCCTTCAATACCTCTAATGATGCCATGGCCACTTTGCATGCCAATGGATTTCCTCCATAGGTACTACCATGTTCCCCGGGTTTTATTGTAAGCATTATTTCATTATCAGCAAGTATAACACTTATCGGTAATGTACCACCGCTGAGGGCTTTACCGAGGATTAAAATATCTGGCTTAACATTTTCATAATCGCAGCAAAGCATCTCCCCGGTTCTGCAAAGCCCTGTTTGAATTTCATCAGCTATAAATAAAACATTTGCATCCTTGCAATATTGCTTTGCTTTTGAAAGATAATTTTCATCAGGAATTATTACACCGGCTTCACCTTGTATGGGTTCAACCATAAAGCCGGCAACATTTTTATCAGTAAGGGCTTCTGCTAAAGCCGGAAGATTATTGTAAGGAATTACCTCAAATCCCGGCAGGTATGGCCCAAAGTCTTTTTTGGCGGTATTATCGGTACTAAAGGATATAATCCCTAAGGTGCGTCCATGAAAATTGCCACTACAAACAATGATTTTGGCTTTGTTCTGCGGAATATTTTTTACAATATAACCCCAGTGCCTGCAAAGTTTTAGAGCAGTCTCAACAGCTTCAGCGCCAGTGTTCATCGGCAATACCTTTTCGTAGCCAAAATATTGGGTTATGTATTGAGTAAACCTTGCAAGCGCTTCGCTATAAAATGCCCTGCTGGTAAGGGTTAACAACTGAGCTTGTTCAATCAAGGTGTTTATAATTTTAGGATGGCAATGTCCCTGGTTCACAGCAGAGTAGGCGCTTAGAAAATCATAATATTTTTTTCCTTCAACATCCCAAACAAATACACCTTTCCCCTTTTGAAGCACGACAGGCAAAGGATGATAATTGTGAGCTCCGAATTCATTTTCAAGCTCCGTAAAATAATGGGTTTGCGAACTTATTAATTGAGTTGACATAAAAAAAATTAAAAATGAGATTGATGAAAAATTGAAAGGGCCGAGGTTGCGATATGGTTATAACCTGTGATCTAAGAAATCAAGGTTAAGAAGAAGGAAGTGTAATATGTAAATGCTATTTTTCAATTTATCAAAGATATATTTTTTTGATGTTTGCTCAAATAATATATTTCAATTACTGAAGTGATAATTAGTTTGATGACTTATTTGTTGCCATGTATTGTAAAATTTCATCCGGGTGCATATATTTTTTTTCTTTTATTTTTCTGTAATGCTTATTTGCTGTGGATTGATTTAAAATATAATCTGCCCAATAATAAAGAGGCCATCCCAGGCCATGCCGTATGGCGATTTTATCAGTTTTTCTTTCAATTTTGATACTCGTTTTTACAAATAAATATTTCAACCCCCACAATGCTAAATCAAGAAAGCCGCGACTTTTAAAATCAACTATATGCGCAAGTTCATGACCGATCACTGCTACCTGTAAATTATAGGGAACATCACTTAAGACAAATCCTGTTTTGGTTGAATCATTATTAATGTAAATAAGATACGTTTTATCTGTCTTTTTAAATACTGATCCAAGGGTCATTGTTGATTGAGCACAACTATTAAAATCTTTGAATTTAAAAATGACAACCTCATTCCATAATTCCGGGTAATAGGAGAGGGCGATAAGCGACTGCATTTCGAATTCCTTAAGCAAATGCTTATGCTTTCCATAAATAATTTTAAGTGAGTCGATATTTTGTATTGAGTTAGTATCAAAACCACTATCCACCTGGGCAATCAAAGAGATTGGAAAAACAAAGTAGAGAAATATAAAAAAATATTTATGCAATGCAATTTGTAAGTTTCCAAAATAAAATCAGGCAGCATCAATTATCTTACAAAAATAACCGGGATGCACAGTATAATTTGTTAATAAAGCGTCTTTAAAAATTCCGTAAACGGTACTACCGCTTCCACTCATTGCCGAATAAATTGCCCCCTTTTCATACAGCTCGGTTTTGATTTGTTGAACTTTAGGATATTTTTCAAAAATTGATTTTTCAAAATCATTTACAAGTTCTTCTTTCCACGTAACAATAGGTTGTGTAATAATTTCTTTAATTCTTTTTTTTGGCATATAGGGTATAATTCCTTTAAAAGCTTCGGTTGTACTTATATGTATCTCAGGATTAACAATAATAATTTTATATCCTGAAAGTGAAAGTTGGAAAGGCTCTAATGTTTCGCCCCGGCCTGAAGCATAGCAAGGTTTGTTTAGTAAAAAAAAAGGACAATCGCTACCTAGTTTTAATGCATACTCGAAGAGCTGTTTATCGGGGATATTTAAATTAAATTTTTTATTGAGCAGTTGTAAAGTGGCTACACCATCTGAGGATCCACCACCAAGGCCAGCACCTAGCGGAATCGCTTTATGAAGATGTATATTTATTGCGGGTAATTCCGGGTAATCTTTTTTTACCAGGTAATAAGCCTTTACGCAAATATTATTTTCAACTTCGCCCAGTGGAATCCCTGAAGTAGTTAACTGTATAGTATTTTCTGAAGAAGGAAGTATTTCTAAAACATCATGAATGTTGACCGGGAAAAAAAATGTTTCAAGATTATGAAACCCATCTTCTTTCTTTGCAAGAATATTTAACCCTAGGTTTATTTTACAATTTGGAAAATCTATCATAATCCTGGTAAAGGGAGGGTAAAATTGAATATAAATATTTGGTATTTAATCACCAGGAGTTCTTTAGAATTTACCCCCTTTTTCGTCCCTTGATCTCATCCCTTATAGAAGCTGCTTTTATGTAATCTTCCTGCTCAAGTACTTCATTTAATAAATTTTCCAGTTCAGCTATTGATAGCTTCTTAAGGTCATCGCTTGCTGCATCATTATGAGATACTATTACTTTTTTCTTTTTATCATCTTCTTCCATTAATATACCTGCACTATCGAGAATATTATCATAAGTATAAATAGGGCAACCAAATCTTACCGCCAGTGCAACAGCATCAGAAGTACGGGAATCAATTTCTACAGTATCATGATCCGTTGAACATACAAGTTTGGAATAAAAAATTCCTTCCTGTAAATCATTAATTATAATTTCATGAAGCTCAATATTAAAGGCGAGCATAAAATTTTTCATAAGGTCGTGTGTAAGCGGCCGGCTTGGTTGCATTCTTTCAAGAGCAACAGCAATTGCCTGTGCTTCAAATCCTCCAATTACAATAGGAAGACGCCGAAGGCCATTTACTTCACCAAGCACTACTGCATAGGAATGTGTTTGTGTAATACTGTGAGACAGAGCTACAATTTCCAATTCTATTTTCTTCATACCAATCTCTCTTTTTGGTGATTTTTTGATATTGGCAAATATATAAAAATTAAAGCCTTTCAATTTATGAAAAGCTTCTTAAAATTCATTATATAATCATGCGGCTTACCTGATTATAAATGTACAAAATCAAAACTCTGTTAACCTTTTAATTTTTTTACCGCTTCAGTAATTTTTGGAACTACTTCAAATGCATCTCCTACAATCCCATAATCTGCTGCTTTGAAAAAAGGAGCTTCAGGATCTTTATTAATTACAACAATAGTCTTACTGCGATTAACACCTGCAAGATGTTGAATAGCTCCTGAAATTCCTATTGCGATATATAAATTTGGCGCAATTGCCAGCCCGGTTTGCCCGACGTGCTCATGATGCGGCCTCCAGTCGCTATCACTTACGGGGCGACTGCATGCTGTAGCTGCCCCAAGAGCTTTGGCCAGGTCGGTCACTAATTGCCAGTTTTCAGGACCCTTAAGACCGCGGCCCCCACTTACTACAATTTCAGCTTCTGATAATGGAACTTCTCCCACAACCTTATTTATTTCTTTTACTTTCACTTTTATTTCAGAAACAGCTATCGTAGGTTCAATTATTTCAGCCCTGCCTTCACCTTTCTCTATCTTATAAGAATTTGGATTGAGGGATATAATTTTCTTTTCACTCTTTATTGAAATATTTGCAAATGCCTTGCCGCTAAAAACATTTTTTTTAACGATGAAACCATTGCTTATATCTGGTAATGCCACAGCACCGCAAACCAATCCTGCTTTAAGCCGGACGGACAACCTGGGAGCTATGGCCTTACCACTAAAGTTGTTTGAAAAAATAATAACGTTTGCACCAATACGTTCTGAAGTTTCAGCGATGATATTAGTAAATGCCTGCCCGTCTATACTATTTAGTTCAGCATTTTTAAAAGAATGAATTCTCTTTAGTCCGTATTCACCCAAAGCTGCCAGGTCATCATTTATTTCTCCAAGTACAATACCATCTGCAGTAGTTCCCAGCAGCTCTGCAACTTTGGACCCGTAGGATGCTGCCTCAAAAGAACTCTTTTTTATATGCCCTTCAGATTGATCTAGAAAAATTAATACACTCATTTTAAATTAAGAATTAAGAATTAAAAATTAATATGACAGTAAGCAAGTTTGTGTTCCTTCAGAATTAGGTACTTAAAATACTTTTGCTTCTTCATGAAGTAATCTTACAAGCTCTTCAGGCTGATCTGCAGATATCATTTTTACTCCTTTTTTAGAAGGAGGTAATTCAAATGAATCAATAGATGTCAATTCATCAGTATTTACCGGCTCTGTTACTTTTAATGGTTTTGTTCTGGCTCCCATAATTCCACGCATATTTGGAATTCGTTGCTCTGCCATTCCTTTCTGGCAGCTAACAACCACAGGAAGAGTGACCTCATCAGTTTCTTCCCCACCTTCAATTTCACGGGTAACCGTAGCCGCAGTTCCGTTAAGTGTAAATTTTGTAGCGAGAGAAATATAAGGAATAGATAATAACTCGGCGAGCATCCCACCTATTGAGGAACCATTGTAATCAATCGTTTCTTTACCCGTAAAAATAATATCATAATTATTTTGTTTTGCAATTTCTGCTATTTGCGAGGCGATATAGAAACTATCCCGGCTATCGGTATTTACCCTGAACGCCTCATCTCCACCCAGTGCCAAAGCCTTTCTTATTATTGGATCAGCATCTGCTGTGCCCACATTTATTAAATGAAGAACTAAAGAGGGATTCGCTTCTTTCAATTCAATAGCCCTAACCAATGCATACCATTCATCATAAGGATTTAAAATGAACTGTACGCCTGCTTCTGCAAATTTCGTGTTATTATCAATGAAGGCTATTTTTGCAGTCGTATCCGGCGTTTTGCTTATACAAACAAGTATCTTCATAAGATTCATTTTTTAAGAGCGGCGAAGATACTAAGTAAAAAAAAGGTAAAAAATTATTTGATGGACAGGATAGAAAAGCTCAAAGAATACATGAAAACTGCTCAAAAGGATAGTTTTTTGCAACACGCCCTTGCACTTGAATATATAAAAGTGGGTAATGATATTGATGCAAAAAGTTTATTCAACGAAATATTAAAAAGAGAACCTACCTACATTGGTTCCTATTATCATTTAGGCAAAGTTCATGAAAGGCTCGGCGATATTCCTAGAGCATTAAGAGTTTATGAAAGAGGCATGCAGGAAGCAAAGAAAGCCGGGGATCATCACTCTTATAATGAATTACAGGCTGCGTTTGAAGATATTGAAATCGAATAAATCCTTCAATTTATTGCATGAGCCTTCCTGATAAATTTAAAGCTTACATTCTAAGACACCATCTTTTTGCTGCCGGAGATAATCTTATTATTGCTGTAAGTGGTGGAGTTGATTCCATAGTACTTTGTGAACTGTGCAAACAGGCAGCTATGAATTTTACAATTGCACATTGTAATTTTCAGCTCAGAGACAAGGAGAGTGAGCGTGATGAAATATTTGTAAAATCACTCGAAGAAAAATACAAGGTAAAAGTTTTTATAAAAAAATTTGACACAAAAAAATACGCTGGAGAAAATAAAATGTCAATCCAGGTTGCAGCCCGTGAATTAAGGTATGGTTGGTTTGAGGAGTTGATGGAGCAGGTATCAGGTGAGAGCAATGAGCAATCAGCAATCAGCAATCAGAATACAGAAAAGAAACCCCGGGCCGCTGACAGCCGGCAAAAAAAATCCAGCCTTCAACATCGTACATCCAACATCGTACATCGCACGTTTTTGTTAACTGCTCACCACGCAAACGATAATATTGAAACCTTGCTAATGAATTTTTTTAAAGGCACAGGTATATCTGGGTTAAGAGCAATAGAGCCCAAAAAAGGAAGAATAATCCGGCCATTATTATTTGCAAAAAAAGAAGAATTGATAAGTTTCGCTGCGGCAAATAATCTGCGATATGTGGAAGACTCTTCCAATGCCTCAGATAAATACACCCGCAATTATTTTAGAAATCAATTGATCCCTTCTTTACAAAATATATTTCCGGCGGCTGAAGAAAATTTAATAAACAATATTGATAGGTTTAAAGAAATTGAAACGCTTTACACGCAGGCTATCATTCAATATAAGAAAAAGCTGATGGAGAAAAAAGGTAATGAAATTCATATACCTGTTTTAAAATTATTGAAATCAAAACCTTTATCTACAATCGTATTTGAAATAATAAAAGAGTTTAATTTCACTTCTCATCAAACGGACGAAGTAGTAAGGCTTTTGAGCAGTGACACTGGAAAATATATTTCTTCTGCTACTCATAAAATGATAAAAAACAGGAACTGGATTATTATTGCTCCCCAAAATACACTGGAGGCATGCAATATTTTAATTAATGAAAACGAAACAGAAGTTGCATTTGAAAATGGGAAATTAAAAATTAAAAAAGGTATTAATGATAAGTCTAAAGTTCCATCCGGGCAGTCAATAGCATTATTAGACGAGGATACTATATCCTTTCCTTTACTGTTAAGAAAATGGAAGCAGGGAGATTATTTTTATCCATTAGGCATGAAAAAAAAGTCGGGTGCTTTGGCGAAGAAGAAACTAAGTAAATTCTTTATCGATCAAAAGATGTCATTGGCGGAAAAAGAAAATATGTGGGTAATTGAAAGCAATAAAAAAATAGTTTGGGTTCTCAATAAGCGAATAGATGATCGTTTTAAAGTAACGGAACGTACTATTAACTTACTTAGATTTGAATTTAGTGAAACGTAAATATTTTGCTGGGGTCCAGGTTTTTTACTTCGTCTATAAAATGTTGCAGCACCGGGTAACCTGAAAATAACTGGCTTGCTACGATAAGAAACGCAATCCCAAAAAGAGCACCCCAAATATGTGCAGAATGGTTCATTCTGCCTCCGCCCTTCTTGTCTAAAAAATAAGACACCACCAGGTAAATAATGCCAAATAAAAATCCGGGAATAAAAACCGGTATAAATATCAAGCCTACACCTGAAAGAGGATTGAACATGATATATGCAAAAACTACCGCTGATACAGCCCCTGATGCGCCTAAACTTCTGTAATCAGGATTGTTTTTATTTCTTTGAAAACTTGGTATGAGGCAAAATATTAAAGCAAGTACATACATTATGATATATAATAACTTTCCGTAATTGCCAAAGATTGCTAAAAATATTTCTTCTGTAATATTTCCAAACAAATAAAGAGCATACATGTTAAAAAATAAATGACCAATATCTGCATGGATGAATCCGCATGTTATAAAACGATAGTATTGTTTTTTGTTAGTAATTGCAGGTGGATAAAATATGAGATCATCAATAACCTTTGCGCTTCGGAAACCTGCTATAGAAACGAGCACTGTGATAATAATAATAATTAGTGTAATACTGACCGTTGTTGGCATCTTTAAAAATTAATGGCCTCAAACATACCGATAAAACTAAGAATGATGATATTTTTCATTTCTGTTAATACTACAGGCCCGGTACACCTGTTCAGCCAAAATAAGCCGCACTAGTTGGTGAGGAAAAACCAGCTTCGATAAACTCCATTTATAAGAACATTTATTTAAAATATTTTCATGAAGTCCATAAGCACCTCCTATAAGAAAAATTAAATTTTTTGTGCTTTCATTTCCTTTTTGCTGAATAAATGCAGCAAGTTCTAAAGAGTTCCATTGTTTTCCTTTTTCATCCAGCCCGATTAATACATCACTATCTTGAACAGCATTAAGAATACTGGTAGATTCTGCTTTTTTTATTTCCTGTTCTGTTAAGGTTGCCGCATTTTTTGCAGTAGAAAATAATTTCCATTCCACCGAATAATAATGCGAGATTCTTTTTGTAAATATTTCAACACCTTCTTTCACGAAAGGCTCATGCATCTTCCCTATTGACCAAAAAAAAATTTTCATAAATTAATTCCTATGCAATATGCAAAAGAATTGGGTTCAATAAATTATTTATTATTTTTGCCGCCGAAGGTTTGGTAGCTCAATTAATAGAGCATCCAGGATTTGAAAATGGCTTCGTAGCTCAATTGAATAGAGCATCTGACTACGGATCAGAAGGTTATAGGTTTGAATCCTATCGAGGTCACTAAGGTTCAACTAAAAGTTGAACTTTTTTTATGCTTATATATCTAAATGAAGCCTTATTTGACCCGCTTAGAAAGGTTATGAATTCATTAAAAAAAAATTCTTTTAATTAGCATTATAGGCTGCAGCAAAAACTTTCGCAAAGTCTGGTAATTTTGTTTTGCCTAGTGATTCAGGATGATGTTTCCAATAATCATCACTCATTGCATTGCCATTAACAGCTGCACCCATCTCTACATAATTTTTTGCCACTTCTTCGGGAAGCCCGGCTTGTTTCATGCCTTCATAAGCCTGTTTATTGCTGAATTGAACCCAATGCAGATCTGGCTTTCCTATTACCTTGCCGATTTCAGATGCTATGGCATCGGTGGAAACTTCATCACTGGCAATATATCTTACACTATGCCCGGTGAAATTCAGGTGTAATAATTCTTCCGCTGCTGCGGCAGCAATATCGAGGGGATCAACGATCGGAAATTTATTTTCTTTTACCGCGAAATTATTTCCAATAATGCCGGCATTTTTTATAAGACCAATATTGCTTAATAGGTTAGGATAAAAATAAGCAGACCTAAGATGTTTGATGTTAACATCCTCCAGTTTATTAAGCGCTATTTCAACTCGATGAAGCCCGCTTACAGGACCCACGCCATCGTGTAAATGCGCACCAAGGCTGCTCAGGTTAACCACATACTTAATGCCTGCCGCCTTAATTGCTTCAGCATAATTTATTCCGACATTTTCGATCCATGACTTCCAGTTTGCAGCAGATATATTTGGCGGAACCATAGTATAGACAGCATCTGCGCCAGTAAAAGCGAGGGCTAAGAACTCACCATCTTCCACCGAACCAACGGCTGCTTCTGCCCCCAATGCTTCAATTGCAAGAGTATTTTCTTTTTTGGAAGTGATAACAGTAACATCATGCCCCGCTTTAATCAAAGCCATAGATATTGGTTTGCTGGTATTGCCCAAAGAACTATAATAACGTATTTTATGTTTTTTGATTTTATGTTTAATTTTTTTATGTATTTTTTTAAACTCTAATTATTCTGCTGCCTTATAATTTGATTGTCACCACATCAGAAGCTATAAAAAATCTTATGCAAAATTTATTATTTGCCATTCGGTTTTTTATTTTATTTCTTTTTATTTTTCTATTTACCTGATTGCTATTAAATTAAAATGAATGGTAAAATAACAAATGTTTCAGCACTATTGTTCAATCCAGCTCCAACAATTTATATATTATTTAATAGTAAAACCCGGGCCGCATACTGCATTAAGTTTTACGATGAAAATCACACTTCCATAAAAAAAATGGATTTTATAAGCAAGGAAATATCTCTGCAGCGGCATTAATAAATTGTTACACATAAATAATTAAGGCCTGAATCATTTAGTATAGAATAATTGTAAGAAACAAAATTAAATCGTCAATACTTTTTGTTCATACTATGGGTCAAAGTTTTACGTTAACAATATTTTATAGCAAATACTTAATAATGCTTTGCCAGGTGTGGGGAAAACAGCTATCAAAAATGATTAGCTCTTTTATTTCAATTCATATTTCAAAACATGACAATAATAAATAAAACGGGGACGCCGAAAACCGATAAGAGTAGGCAATAAAAACAATAAATATGAAAAAGAAAATTTTTATTACACTGGCTTTTATCGCGGCTACCTGCATCACCGGTAAATTAATTGCACAGGAAGTTGTTACTGCAAAAACAGCCGGTTACGATCTTAAATCTTCGATTAAATGTAGAGTGAGCAGCACAGCAAACGGATGTGATATTGTATTTAATCATGAAATTACTTCGCCAAGAGACGCAGCTTCGGGCATGGCTACCGGCAAAAGAATGCATAAGCCTTTTATTTATAAAGTAAGTTCAACCGATAATTCTGTAACGGAAATCGCAAGCCCAAGAGATCTTGCATCAGGGCAGGCATCAGGTAAAGTTTCTTACAGCGATTTGAGTGTAATGATAAGTTTGGAAAAAAATAAAACTCAGAAAATTACGGTTGAAGATGGTGAATTCACTTTGCCCGCTGATCTTTCTAATGGAGACCATGATGTGGTACTTTCCTGGAGCTGGGGTGCGACTAATACCCACACTTCACGCTGCAAAACAACCTTCACGGTAACAATGCAGGGTGGTGTTTGTATGGCTATTAATGAAAAAGGGCATGCTGGTACAAAAGGCTAAAAATTGCAAGAAATAAAAAGGCCACAGCTATTATTTGGCTTTAACTCAAAACTCAAATACTATGCAGTCACTTGTATAGTATTTGAGTTATTATATTTTGTTCATAAATAGATTGATATAATAAGGCATTAAAATATTAGTTAAACAAAAAATCAATTCATACATACAGCCGGTGATAAAAGTATGGTAATATAATAAGAATGAATTATAAGGCGATTTTGCATTTTAATCATGAAAACAAGCATACGTAAATTACTTCCGCAATCTTCCCTTTTGCGATACACCGCAACTAATAAAGCTATTCCTGTAGTAAGTTTATTGGTATTTACTTTTTTAATTAGTGGCACTTCAGTGTTCGCACAGAAAGATGTAATATTTAAAAAAGACAGTACTGAAATAAGATGCAAAATTTTAAAAATAAAAGGGACAAAATATACTTATGCTTTTATTGACTCCAATAACAATGTTGTAAAAGCAACGATTGCGAAGTTGTATGTCGATTCCATTAGTTACAATAAGTACGATTCAAATTTATTATCACATGCGCTTTTTAATACTGAGCCTTCCAAAGGTGATGATGAACTACACTTAAAGCCTTATCAATTTACATTTGCCATTGGCCTTAATGTCGGTAATATTTTAGAATTTAATTCTCCTTCTGGTCCTGATAAAAAAAGTTTTTCCGGAACATCTGCAATAGATGTCGGCCTGGATTATAATAAGGAAGGCAACAGGTTTGCAATGACAAATGAACTCCACTGGACGATATCGATTCAAAAGTCCGGGTTAACAAGCGCTGCTCATATACAACGGGTCTCAGATGATTTAATCACCTTGCATGATTTTTCCTTTGCGATGAACAAAAGCAATAAATGGAATTTTAATTTAATTGTCAAAACAAACACGTCCATCTTTACCATTTTCGATGGCGATTATTTTAAAGATTATAACAGCAATGGAAAAATTCAGGGCTTTTTAAATCCATATGAAGTAACACTTTCGCCAGGTATAAAATATCAGCCGGATGATTATTTCAGGTTATCAATTTCTCCTTATTCTATTAGCTTATATGGTTTAACCAACCAGCAAATTGCCAATACCGGTTTTTATACAAAAACTTTTGATGTCAATAATAATTATGACCTTTTTGCTTTTAAACAACTTGGCGCTGAGATAAATATATGGTACGATAGAAAAATAAAGAAATGGCTGGAGATGCAATACCGCCTGGGAATTTCCTCTGACTATTTTTCTAAACTTGCTAAAAATGGTTTGATGAATGGATTATTTATTACAAAAGTAAAGCTGGTAAAAAATGTTTATTTATCACATCGGGCTATAATAAAAGGCGATTTTGCCAACAGTCCATTCAAACCATATTACAACCAAACAATTTTATTAAGCTTTGCTAAAAGTTTTTAATTTTTCAATGATTGAACAGGTTATAATGCCTTGCTCTTATTCCATTTTATCACCTGCCATATAAGTTCTGCGCTTAGCAATGCGCCAATAGCAAATACAGCGGGCATAAGGGTTTTTGTTTCTTCGGCAAATGCCCCTGAAAGGGCGATGGCAAACACAGTCACCGGCAAAAGATACATTATACAAAGCCATGTTGTATTAAGGGGTATGCGAAAAGGCCTGGATAAATCGGGCGATTTTATTCGCAATTTTATCAACGCAACAAACTCCAGGAATAAACCAGCGCCATATAGTGTAACGTCAATTACAATAAGATCCTGGAAACTCCATAAGATCATAAAGCTTACAACTATAGCGCAAATGATAATTGAAATATAGGGTGTTTTAAAACGTGGATGCAGTTCATGAATTTTTGCAGGAAGCAATCCGTCATCCGACATAACCTGCGGCACACGTGATACGGCCAGCAATACCGAAGCAAACAATCCCAGAGCACTGGCCATTCCCCCGATTGATAATGCGGTGCCCAGCCATTTTCCTCCAGCCAATGTGCCAAGCGCGGGGAAACCCTGATCAGTAAGTGTATCGGCATTAATACCATAATGTAAAGTGGCATATAACACCATCACATAAATTAGTAACACAGTAATGAAGGCAATAGCTATCGATCTAATGTAAGTATGGGCTGGTTTATTAACTTCTTCTGCATAAGTAGTAGTATTGTCCCAGCCAAAAAAATTCCACATCACGGTATAAAGCGCCATGCCCATAGATGAAAAAGAAATGCCTTTAAGAGAAGGAGTTGGCAAAGAAAAGTGCCCGGTATCTTTTATAGCCATTACGAATAATATTACAAAAGGAGTAATTACCACTACGCTTAATATAGAAACTGTTTTTCCTACTGGCGAGATGCCCAAAATATTAAGTGCGGCGCCTATCCAGATGATAGCAAGGCAAACCGGTATTTTTACCGAAGCTATTTGGGGAAAGAAAAAAGAAGCATACTCAACAAAGAGTACAGGATAAATAGCAAGGTCTACAAAAGTGTATAGCCAGGTCCACCAGCCTTCATAAAAACCAAGGCGTAAACCAAGCGTTCGTTTTACCCACTGATAATAGCCGCCGGTAACGGGCATCATGCTGTTGAGTTCAAGCACAGTAAGAATTGCCGGCACGTCCCACAAGAGAGGCGTTATTAACAAAAGTAGAAATACTCCATGCGTACCTGCATAACCAAGCAAAGGTTCCAGTCCATAGGGCCCACCGGAAACCGTAAAAAAAATTAATGCTGCAAGCTGAATTACATGAAGCCTCTTACGCGAAGAAATTGATGATGTCATCTACAGTAAAAAGATTTAAATACAAAAGGTAACAGGCTTCTGGTGATAAGTGCGAACAAAATATTTACTTTTTAAAATCAAATATATTGGAATTAATATGCAGTAAAAACTTCGATAATGAAAGATCTTAAAACAGCCTTATGCAAAGTTGATAATTTGAAAAGATTATTTTTACCCCCACCAGAAAGCTGACGCAATTAATAAATAAAGCCCTATCAAAGCCACACCTTCCAGCCATATAGATTCTCCGTCAAAAACAATAAACCCACTCACGATAATGCCGAGAGCCAGGCACACAAGAAGCATAGGAGTAAGCACAAAAGTCAACACAGCGCCACCTAATACAAAGGATAGCAATACTAATAATGGAAACAACCCAAGTGCCACCTGCAAAGAACTATTCATAATTACGCTCATAGAATAGTCTGACTGGTTTTTGTAAGCCAGTTGTATTCCAACAACATTTTCAATGGCATTTCCGGCAATAGCAACGATAACAAGGCCTGCAAATGTATCATTGATGCCGAGTGATTTCATGGCAGGTTGAAGTGCGGTTACAAACCAATCAGAAACGAAACCTGCGGCTACACCAGCTGCTGCAAGCACTGTAATTGTAAGCGCTAATGACCATTTAGCGATAGGCTTATCGGTTTCGGGTTTAGGCGAAACAAGTGCAGCATCTCCTTTTAATGAGAAAAATAAACTGGCGACAAAAATGATGAGTAAAACTATAGCAAGGAAAATGTCAAGGGTATTAAGATGCGCTTCAGCCGAGGTATGGAATATATTAGTTAGTGTTGGGATTGCAATGCCTGCAAATGCAAGTATCATAAGGGTTGCCATCATTTTTGGAGGCTCTGATGTAAAACGCTGTGTTCCGTTTTTGAGGCCTCCAATAAAAATCGCCAGCCCTAAAACTAATAATGAATTTCCAAGGATAGAGCCGATCAAAGCTGCCTGCACCACTTTATCAAGCCCGGCCCTTAGTGCAAATATGCATACAAATAATTCCGGAAGATTGCCAAGTGCTGATTGTAATATACCGGTAGCTGCCGGACCGAAGCGGCTGCCTAATTGTTCTGTAGCATCTCCCACAATTCTTGCGAGCAATGCCAGGGCACAGGCGCTTACTATAAAAGCAAGCAATACATTGGAATTCGTATAAGTTAAAGTACCCGCAATTGCCAAAACAATTATCGCAACTGCAATTATTATTTTTTCTTTTTTTTCCATTGCTTACACTCTTTTGAAATAGAATTGAAAGATAGCTTTTAAAATAAAATCGGCAATTGTAAATAGATTTCTGAAAGTTTTTTTTCGGAAAAAAACTAAACAGGTTTCTAAAATATAAATTTTTATATTTACTGAAATACCTCTTATGCGTACTATCAACATAGTATTTATTATTCTTATAGCCTTGTTGTTCAACTCCTGCCAGAAGGAAATAAGCAACACAGATCCAATAATTCCAGCTTCAAGTAGAATAAAAACGTATACAGAAGATGTTACTTCAGGCGGCACACATAACGTTATTACTTTCAACCTTTCATACGATGCTAGTGACAGGATCATAAGCCTTACATCCACTACATCCCCAGGTGACAGATTTGCATTTCAATATTCTAATGGTGGGTATACGTTGGATATCTACAATTCCAACCAAGTAGCTATACACGAAGTATTTTATTTGAACAATAATTCTTTTGTGGATAGCACTTTCGCATACAATAATACCAATGATAGCTTCACTGAGAGATATTTATACAACAGTGCCAAACAGGTTACCACTGTAAGGCAGTATGATTATTCAATTGCTACCGGTTCTGTATTAAATAATGTTGAAAATTATACATACGATACTAACGGTAACGCCGCGAAACTAATGGATAACTATTCAGTTACCACGTATGATTATTATACCAACCTTCCAGTTAATTTCCCCGGCATAACGCCCTATTTCCCTGTAAGTAAAAATCTTGTAAAAACAACTGTATTCAATTCCGGTGGCTCAATCACTACGTTAAATCATACTTATACATTTGACACAAATAACCGGTTATCTACTGAGACTATAATTGATCCGGACAGCGGTGATATTATTATCAAAACCTATACTTATTAAAGTAACAGGTATTTCGTTATTATCTTTTTTCGATTTAATGATGAGGCATTAATTTCAACCATCCAGGCATTTTCAGCCACAACTAAAGTTTTATTACCGCTTACATATGGATATATCCGTTTGATCCAAATAAATTTTTACAAAAAATTAATTAAAATAAATTTGCACCGCACTTTAACCCGCAATCCAAAGCTCAACGATTATGAAACAGTTTATTATTTTAGCCCTTTTTATTCTTCCGACTTTTTTTTCTTTTGCGCAAACAAGGGCGCAGGTAAGTGGAAAGATTAGTGATGAAACTAATAAACCCTTGTCTTCTGCAACCGTACTTTTATTGAGCGTAAAGGATTCTGCTCTCGTCAAAACGGCGGTAACTTCCGCAGATGGCATTTTTAAAATGCAATCTGTAAAGGCTGGCAATTATTTTCTTTCTGCGACGTCTGTTGGCCATAAAAAAAATTACTCTGCAAAATTTGACGTAACTGAAGGCCAGGATTTTACAGCACCTGCTCTTATTTTATCACAAAGCAATACTTCACTTGCTGCAGTAACAGTGCAGGCAAAAAAGCCCATGATAGAAGTAAAGGCAGATAAAACAGTGTTTAATGTAGAGAGTAGTATTAATGCAACTGGCAGTAATGCTTTCGAACTTTTACAAAAATCTCCGGGAGTTTCTGTAGATAAAGATGACAATATTTCCATGCAGGGAAAGAATGGCGTTAAGATTTATGTTGACGGGAAACCAACTCAAATGAATGGGGGAGACCTGGCTGCTTACCTGCGCTCTATTAATTCCGCAGATATTGAATCCATTGAAATGATAACTAACCCATCCGCGAAGTATGATGCTTCAGGCAATGCAGGTATCATAAATATCAGGCTGAAGAAAAATAAAAATTATGGCGCTAATGGGAATGTGTCAACCGGCGTTGGATTTGGCCATACTCCTAAATACAATAATTCACTAAGCCTCAATTATCGTAATAAGAAAATAAATATTTTCAGTAATTACAGTAACAATTTTGGCGACACAAGATTTTTATTCAACCTGTACCGGATACAGAAAGACAGCATCTATGATCAGCGTAGTACCAACGTCAATAGTAACACCACTCACAATGTAAAAGCAGGCATCGATTATTATGCTAATTCTAAAAATATTTTTGGAATAATGGTAACCACAAATTTTAACGATGTGAAGACCAATACTAACAGTACAACTATAATTACCCCTCAAAATACACGTATCCCGAATAGGATATTATTTGCAGGAAACGATGTTCCAGGCAGCAGAAATAATGTTGATTATAATATTAATTATCGCTATGCTGATACTAAAGGAAAAGAATTAAATATAGATGCAGACCTGGTAAATTTCAGGCGCAAGGGAACGAGCTACCAGCCAAATTTTTACAGAGATCCTTTTACAGATATTTTATTAGAGGAAAGAATTTACAGGAATAACACCCCTACTGATATTGATATTTATACTGCTAAAATAGATTATGAACAGCCTTTTTATAAAGGCAAATTAGGTTTAGGCGCTAAGATAACGGATGTGAAAACTAAAAATACTTTTGATTTTTATAATGTATATGGTAACAATAATGTGAAGGATCCTGACCGTAGCAATAAATTTAATTATGATGAAAATGTAAAAGCATTGTATGTAAATTATAACCGGCCTTTGAGCAAAAAAACTACGATACAGGCGGGTGTAAGAATGGAACATACAAAAAGCGAAGGTGATCTCATAAGTAATCACCCCCAGCCTGATGATGTAGTAAAGCGCCGTTATACTGATTTTTTCCCCAGTGGCGCCATCACTTATACGGTGAACCAAAAGAACACTTTGAATTTGAGTTACAGCCGGCGTATAGACCGCCCTAGTTACCAGAACCTTAATCCTTTTGAAGATAAAATCGATGAGCTAACATATCGTAAAGGAAATGCTTTTTTAAATCCTCAATACACTAACAGCTTCCAGCTTTCGCATACTTTCCTTTATAAATATGTTACTTCTCTTAGCTATAGTCACATCAAGGACTACTTCGCACAAATAATAGATACGTTGGGAAACAAAAGTTTTTTAACCCAAAAAAACCTGGCGACGCAAAATATTTACAGCCTGAATATAAGCGCACCAATTACTGTTACCAAATGGTGGAGTGCCTTCGCAACATTTAACGGGTATCATTCAGCATATAAAGCTGATTTTGGTTCCGGCAAAACGATTAATATAAACGTGGATGCTTTTTCATTCTACTCGCAGCAAACTTTTACTGTAAAAAAGGGCCCTTCATTTGAGCTTTCCGCATTTTTTAATTCACCTACTGTATGGGGAGGCACTTTTAAAAGTAAGGCTTTAGGGTTTATTGATGTTGGTGTTCAGCAGAAATTATTTAAAGGAGCAGGCAATATTAAAGTAAGCTTCACTGATGTTTTCAACACATTGCATTGGAAAGGTATCAGCGACTTTGGCGGAAGCCATTTGGAGTTCAGTGGAAATTTTGAAAGCCAGCAATTAAAAGTGAATTTCTCTTACCGTTTTGGTAATAACCAGGTAAAGGCAGCAAGACAAAGAAAAGCATCGGCTGAAGAAGAAAATAAAAGATTGAACGGCGGCAGTGGAGGCATAGGCGGACAGTAGTAATGACATCGCCGGTAACCTGGTTTAATTTTTCATTTTAAGATTTGTATTTCTTTTAAATACTTTTGGAAAATTATAAAAAGGATTTTCTAAGAAATCATCGTTCTAAGAAATCTCTCAGAACCCATCTACATAAAGCTATAGGGCATACCTATGAAAATTTATTTATTACCTATACTGCTTTGTACTTATTTTTTTTCCTACTCACAATCCAAAAAGAATACTTCAGGCTCGCCTGATCTTTTTGGCAAAATGAAAAAGGAACTAATCGTATTTAAGCCCCAGCCAAACCAGGACAACAGGTTATTTCCATTTTCAAATATTAAAGTAATTGATAAGCGATTTGACACATCTGCTATTGGCTATATGAAGATTTATAAAAACGTTTATGAAAATTATAAGCTAATCACTGATAAAGGCCTGAGCGTTGATTTGGAATCTTTTCTTAATAGCTTTTATCAAAAAAAAATTACTGTAAATAATTATTCGTTAGTAATAGTTCTGAGAAAATTTTGGTTTTATAAAAACTACCATGTAGGTGAGGATGAATTTTTAAGGAACAAAAGAAGATCGGATTATTTGCTGAATTTAGGAATAGATTGTTTTTTATTTAATGACACCGTGTATACACCTTTAATAAGAAAAGATACCACGGTGGTAATGGATGAATTATCAAGGGAATCTGAAAAGGGAACTTTGCTTTCTGAAACTTTGAAGAATATTTTCGGGAGCTTATCTCTTTATAATTCTATTACCTATGTAAATAAAAAAAGCTTAAGTGGTGATGAACTGGAAGAATATTATAATAAAAATTTTCGTAAGCCCATTCTTAGTGATGATCTTAAAAAAGGAGTTTATATGAATTTTGATGAGTTCCAAAAAAATGCTCCCTCGCATACAATTTTTGAAGTAAGAAAAACCAATTTGGCTGATGATATTTATTTGATAAATAATAACGATACTATTCCAATCAGGAATGCATGGGGATACTGCGATGGGAAAAAAATTTACATAAAATCGGGTAATAATTTATTTGAGCTTAGCAGGCAGGGGCGGGGCTTCTCTTTTATAGGAGGTGGCAAACTGACTCATCAGAAACAAAACTATAACCCTTCATTTGATGATACAAAACCACCGGCTGTAAACCTGGGAGCAGCCGCTATAACCCAATTAATCTTTGCTGATAAATTCAAACTTGAATTATTTCCAATGCAACTTGATATGGAAACAGGTGAAGTATATTGATTAGGATCATTAACCAAAAGCAATAGACACAATTGAAATGCCCTTTGGTGGCAAAGTTTTCCTGATTTTCATGAAAAAAATATTTGCATTCATTAATTTAAAAGCGTTGCAGCAAAAAAATACCCTTCAACAATAGTGCAGGCAAAATAATATTGCATCGTACTAACATCAGTAAACAAACAGAACTTACATTTTTAATTTTTAATTTTATCTTTATTACAACTACCTAAATTCAAAACGCTGTTATTGTCTTCCTATTCCTGCGAAAATTAAATGAGCATTTATTTTTTAAGAATGTCTTCAAACCTTTCATAAATGATTAGGGTAGAAATTGAACTGCAGGGTCAAAGTGTTCCGGATGAAATTTTCGACCTGCGAAATTATTTGAAGGAACAATTACCCGACGCTGATTTCTTTATTAAAGAACAGCCGTTAGCAGATGGACAGATGGGTGAAATAGAAAGTTTGATCGGAGGCATTTTGCATGCATCCACCGCCATAATAATAGAAGAATTATATCAGAACCTGCTAAAGCCATTGCTAAACGCCTGGCTTAAAAAAAGAAGAAATGCAGGAGTACAGCTCGAAGTAATGTCTTCCTTAACCGGCAATGAGGAAAAAATCCATTTCCTCGAAGATGCCAATGGCAATACGCAGGTATATAATTTAAAATACGCCATAGATACTGACAAAACATTTGCGTTGCTGATAGGCGCCGGTAAATTTACAAGTGGCTTTCATGATATTCCACCGGTGAAAGGAAACCTGCAAGATTTTTATAAATTGCTTACTGATAAAAAACACATCGGCATACCAAGAGACCGTGTGGTTATTTCTTACAACGAACCAAATGTGGAAATACAAAAGCGATTGCTGCATGCAAGCCGTATGCAAGACCTGCAAACACTTATCATTTATTTTGCCGGACATGGCCATCGCACCGATGTAAAGAAATTAACGCTTATTGCAGCAGACAGCGAAAAAATAGATGATGATATTATTGGCGGCATTGACTTTGATTTCATCAGTAATAAAGTATTGAAAAAAGCAGTTGCCAACCAAAAGATATTAATCCTGGATACCTGCCACAGCGGTATTGCCACACAGGGGAGCGATGATGTGGCCGTGAACTTTGATGTAAAAGGAAGTTATATCCTTACCTCTTCTCCTGGAGATGAAGTCTCTTATTTTGAAAAAAATGCAAAGCATACTTATTTTACAGGCGCCCTGCTCGATGTATTGCAAAATGGTATTGACAATACTAATGATATGCTCACGCTTGAAGACCTGTTTGATTACACGAAAAATGTACTAAGTGAAAAAGATTTTCCGCACCCAAATTCAAAAAGTGAATTGAACATACCTCCGGCAAATTTTTACATTGCCCGCAATCCATCTTTTTCAGGAGAAAAATTAAAATGGAGGGCAGGCAATCTTTTTCGCGACGGCAAAATGGAAGAAGCCATGGACGAATACAGGATGCTGCTCAAACGTTTTCCACAAGATGAAAACCTGCGTAAACAGTTTGAAGAATGTGAAACAGAATTGTCATTCTCCAAGTTGGTGCACGAGGCCAATGCATTATTTTACCAGGCAAAAAATTATCAGCAGGCTGCTGCCATTTATAAAAGAGCCTATAAGCTAAAGAAAGATGCCATGGTAATGGAAAAAATAAGGCAGTGTGAACAACAACCTGCTTCGCTTCCAATTCCGGATGCATTAACTGCGATAAAGGCAAACACAAATTTTATAGCATTCAGAAAAGCACAGGATAGGAAAGCTTTTTATGCCGCCTGGCAGCATTTAAAAAATTTAAAGAAGAATTTTCCCAACAGCAATTATGTAAATGAAGAAATACAATCAGCGGAAAGTATATGGAACAAAATTGCTGACAGCAGGAATGATGAAAGGCTTGCGGTTTATTTTCAACAGTTGGATAAAGGCGAGTTACGGCAGGCACATGCCGAGTTAAAGTCACAGATAAGGAACGATCCTGAATATCCTGAATTCTTAAAATTGCAGCAGGCATTATTAAGAAAGATACAGGAAAAGAACAATACAGATAAAGAGCAAAAGGAATCAGTATTGTTCCGTCTTTTTAAAACATTTCCCAAAAAGGCACAGGCAATTACTATTATAATTATTGCTGTATTAGTGGTTATAATTTTTTTACTTAACAGAGACAAAGAAAATTATAATCTCTCAGAACTGAAGAATATGCTCATTGCTGAGCCCGATAAGGCAATAGAATTATTAAAAGCAAAAGAGGATGATTCTGCTAAGCTTGTATTAGGAAATTATTATTCGGAAAAATCCAGGTATGATGATGCGTACGCAATATATCTTGAATGCCAACTGCCGGCAGCAAAAAGCGCCATAGGAAGAATGTTTTATTTTGGGCCAACATTTGGCAAAACGTTAAACAGTGACAGTGCAAAAATATACTTTAAAGATGCTTTGAAAACAGGCGTTGATACTGCTGCTAATTATTATCTTGGTATGATGGCACTGGAAAACTACCACAAGAATTTTGATACAACAAATTCATCCGACTTCTGGGACGAAACTATTAATTATTTTAAAGAAGGTTATAAAGATAGCTGTGTTCGTTGCAGGGATTCGTTAAGTAGTTTGGATTTGAATAGAGGTATTATATACCTGTCAATTAATAAAAATGAAGCAGAGAGGTTCTTCACAGAAGCAGCTTCTTATAAAAATGCTGGCGCTATGCATAACCTGGGTAAATTATATTCCGACACTTCGTGGACAAAATATGATATTTCCGAAGCACAAAAATGGTACAAAAATGCAATTGAATATAAATATGAACCTGCTTTCAATAACCTGGCAGTTTTGTTAATCCGCAAAAATTTTACAGCAGCAAGTTATGATTCTGCTTATAATTTACTTTCAATTGCGGAAGAACTTAAGCCCGATGATCCAAGTATATATTTTAACCGGGGAATTATTTTTGAACGTGGTGGTGGTACTTTTAGTAAAAACATTGATAGTGCGCTTTATTTTTATCACAAGGCAGCTTCCTTTAAAGATTTTCGACGCCATGAAGATGCTGAGGCTTACATTAAAAGATTATCAGGAACTACCATTGGAAATTAAATTTGCTGAGACTTATGCTTGATAGTTTCTTAGATGATGCTCTATAATTATCCTCTATTAATTCTCTCACGCTGGAGGCTGAATAATAAACTCATTTTACTGAGTTTGTTATTTACGATTTGCTATGGGTTTGCAAAATTTCCTGGTAACAAAGGTTTAGCAGTCTGTAGTAAGAATAACTTAAACCGTAAAATACAATCGCTATAATTATATAGTTGGCTACTTGCCAAAATGCTCATAGCTAAGAGTAGAGATACAGCTCGGGAAGGGATCAACTCAAAACTTCTTTTGAATTAACCATTTTCGGGTAAAGTATTTTTGTATATTTATGGTTCCCCTTTCCGTACCTAATAATAAAAAATTGATTATTGTTTTCCGGAAACTTACCGATTCACCCACAGGAAATTAAATTATAATAGTTCCGGCTAATAACATTAATCTTTTTTAAAATGAAAAAAAATTTACGCTCTCTTCTTTTTGCTATCACTTGTAGTTTTAGTACCGTTATCATATTGAATGCTCAAAGCATTAATGTTGTACCTAACCCAAATGTACCAAGCATTTTTGCCTGGACTGGCAGCGGCTCATTATCTGGTTATGCAGGTACGCCAATAATTCTCAATAATTCACTGATACTGGAGTACAATGCCACCGGTACTTCAGATCAAACGCAAATCAAATTGCAGTTGGCCGTTTACAATGGCGGGAACAGTTTTAATATAATACCCAATCCAGATGCAGGACAAGGTGTTTATTTCCAAAGTATCCAGATTGTTTTTAATAATAAACTTTTTTTTATTTACCTCGATGTGTCTGGAATACAAAGGCTGGCATCGTTTGATGGCATCTCTATAACATTGTATCCAAATCCAGATGGTGGTCTGGGATTTCTTGGTTCTCCCAGGATTTTAAATAATACTTTATACGTAGCTTATTCTAATGTATCTGGCGTAACACAATTTGGAACATTTAACGGCAATGGAATTACACTTATTCCAAACCCCGATAATAGCACCATTGGCTTTTTCAATAACTATTCTGTAGTGTTTAATAATACACTTTGCTCGCGGTATGTAACTGCAGCCGGCCCCAAACAGTTAGCCATTCTTAACGGCACAACTTGGACACTGTTGCCCAATCCTGATAACACTACCCGTGGGGTTACTCCCGTGTTTCCGGCTATGTATAATAGTAAGCTGTATTTTTATTATTACAGCGCAACGAATCAATATCAGTACATGGAATATGATGGAATTAATAATCCAACCCTTATTGCAAATCCGCAAAATTCAAGTGTGAATAATGGTGGGGTTATAGAATTTCCGCTTGTTTTAAATGGTATTCTTTATTTCCAGTACTACGATATTGCAAATGTATATCGCCTGGCAAAATTTGATGGTACCACTATCAGCCTTGTTCCTAATCCTGATGCTTCGCCTTACGGATTTTACAATACACCTGTTCTTTACAATAATAATCTTTACATCATTTATCGTACCTCAGATCAAATTTATCATCTTACCCAATACCTGCCTGCTTCAAACAGCCTGAATATTCTCCCAAATCCTGATGGAGGACTGGGTTATTGGGATCAGAAACTTGTTTATGGCAACAACCTTTTCTTTCAATATAATAATGCTTCATCTGTATTTCAATTGGGTTATTTTAATGGCAGCACAATCAAATTAGTTGCCAATCCCCCGGGTGTTTATAATGGCGCCGCAGGCAATAACGGATATACCGGGTATCCACTAGTATGGAATAATATATTGTATATGCAATATGGAAGTGTTCCTTATGGCAACGCAGGGAACCTAGCATCTTTTGATGGAAGCGCTTTGCCAATTACTATGCTCAATTTTACCGCACAAAAAAATGGGAATGTTTCATTGTTACAATGGGATGTGGCAAGCGAAATAAACAATAACTACTTCTCTGTTGAACACTCGACAGATGGAACTAACTTTCAGGAAATTGGAAAAGTAACAGGCCATGGCACTATTTCAACAGAACAGAGATACCAGTTTACTGATAATAACCCTTTACAGGGTTTAAATTTTTACCGTTTAAAACAATTAGATTTTGATGGCAGGTATACTTATTCCAATATAGCAAGCCTTGCGTTTACAAGTGTGGCCAACCTTTTCAAAGTGTTTCCTAACCCCGCTATTAAAAATGTAAACATAGCCATGCCATTAAGCGCAGGTATTTCTATAATAAACTTATATGACTTTGCGGGAAAGAAAGTGATGGAAAAACAAATCAGCGCCAATTCAGTTTCAGCGCCGATTGATGTAAGCAAGCTTTCAGCGGGCGTCTATCAGTTTACGTTAGTACAGGGAACGCAACGCCAAAGTGTACAGGTCATAAAGAAATAAGAAGAGGAAGCGGAGACTTATAAAGATTGTTTCCGCTATTTAACAACGGGTGGAAAATGATTTCATGGCAAATGTTACCATATATTGTGCATTCTCTAAAGCCTGAGATTGTCAGCTAATTGATGATCTCAGGCTTTAAAGATTTTTATCTTAATTCCATTCAGCAGCGACCGTCCGTTAGGTAATTAAGATATAGCTTTTCAATTTTGTAAGTTTACTATAGAATAATTTGCCTGTTTCGACCCAAAGGAAAAAGCAGGACGTTTTTGCATAATCTAAGGCTTGCTTCAATCCTTTCTTTAATTGCGGGTATTGCAAATATAAACTGGCTGCTCACTGTCAAGACACTTACCAACAATGTCATAGGCTTTTTCGTTATTTTACCGAAAGCTTATTAAATAAAAACTCTTGTGTCGCTATCGAATTTTTGCTTTTTGTTTTATCCTTTTTCTCAGGTGCCTTCATATCTAATCTTCTCATAGAAAGTGTTTCAAAAAAAACCTGGTATTGTTCATCTTTTTCCACTGATACCTTTCTATAAGCCATAAGTAGAAAACACTGCTTAAGATTAGTGGCAAAATAATTATTAATGAAAATTCTCATTGCTTACTAACAGAATTATAAATTCTGCACCCTCGCCTTCTTTCGTTTCAACTCTTATTTCACCACCATGTGCTTTTACTACATCATACGTTAATGATAAACCCAATCCTGTTCCTTGCCCTGCTGGTTTGGTAGTAAAGAAAGGCTGGTATATTTTATCAAGTACTTTATTCGGAATACCATTTCCATTATCTTTTACCCTTAATTCTATTTTATCGTTTATTTTTTTTGTGCTTACTGAGACAATGGGTTCGTAATTGTTCACACCTTGAATGTTTTGAAAACCTTCAAGGTCTTTGGCTTTCTTTTTTTCATTCACAGCATAAAATGCATTGTTGTATAAATTGAGCAACACTCTTCCTATATCCTGCGATACGATATTTATTTTTCCAATATTACTATCAAAATCAGTCTGAAATATTGCATTGAAAGTTTTATCCTTTGCTCTTAAACCATGATAAGAAAGCCGCAAGTATTCGTCTGCTAAAGCATTGATATCTGTTGGCTCTTTTTGCCCTGCGTTGGCCCTTGAATGTTGCATCATCCCCTTTACGATAGCGTCTGCACGCCTGCCATGATAATTTATTTTCTCCTGATTATCTATTAAATCATTAGCAATTGATTTTACCTCACTTATATTTCCCTTATCTATTTCATCTTTCATCTCAAGCAATAATTCTTTATTTACTTCGGAAAAGTTATTTACAAAGTTTAAAGGGTTTTGTATTTCATGTGCGATGCCTGCTGTGAGTTCTCCTAAAGATGCCATTTTTTCCGACTGGATGAGTTGTGCCTGGGTAGATTTTAATTCCTTATAAGATTCGTTGATTTCGTGGTTCTGTTTATCCAGGATATAATTGGTTTTAGCCTTAACCCTATAATACCTGTAGATTATCACGGCAAAAATAAATATCAGGATAAGTGCAATGAAAATAGCATTTTTTGTAAACCGTTGCCTCCTTACTTCAAGTTCTCTAAGGCTGTTATCCTTTTTGAGTAAGTTTATTTCTGCTTCTTTCTTTTGCAGGTCAAAATCAAATTGCAAAGTGGCAAGTTTATTATCTCTTTCTTTATTATATAATGTGTCTTTATAATCTGAATATTTTATATGGGAGCCATGCGCATTTTTATAATCTCCCATTGCAGCGTATACACTTGACATATCAAGATATCCTTTCATCAGGTCGAGTGGGTCATTTATTTCTTTGGCGATGGTTTCAGCTTCCACAAAATAATTTAACGCGGTCCCGTTATCATTCATCTTTGCATAGCTTTGACCGAGCCCCTGTAAGGCTTGTACAATATCAAGTTTTCCATTTAACTTCTTCGCAATAGCGTATGCCTGCTTGTGATTGGTAAGCGCCTGCAAATAATTTCCTTGCTTTAAATACAAGCCCCCGAGTGCATTGTAAGACGCGGGGCTGTTCTCTGAATTACCAAATGCTTTTAATGACTTTTTAAAATAAATCATAGCAAGGGAATCTTTATTTGCCACCGCATATATCTCGCCTAAGTTGACTGCTATGGTGCCTATAGAATTTTGCTCTTTTAATTCTTCTGCAAGTGGCAATGCTTTTTGATCATAATAAATAGCCTTTGAAAATGTTGAGTCGTTACGCGAATAAACGGCTCCCACATTGGTCATCGCTGTAAGTATCCTCAGCTTGTCCCCTGTTTTTTCCGCCCGTTGCAACGATTGTAAAAAATAATCTAACGCCTTAGCGTAATCGCCCTCGTTCAGATAAATCGCCCCGATATTATTTTGCAGGTTAGAGACGCCATTGTCATCACCCATTGCAGTGAACACCGCTAATGATTGCTTGTAAAAGTTAAGCGCCTCAAGGTTGTTGCCTTGATAATAGTTGGCAATTCCAATCGTTTTAAAGGCAAGAGCTAGCCCTTTTTTGAAATTAATTTTGTAGGCAAGATCCATTGCGGCTTGTCCATATTGAATAGCCTTCATAGGATCGTCTCCTAACTTTTCTTTGCTTAGGGCAAGCAGGCTATCTACTTTGACACTGTCGGCCAGTTTTGCTCCACTATTACTTCCGAGACTCTGGCTGTAGACATAACAAGATGCAAGCAATAACAATCCGATGAACACGTATGCTTTTAAACTTATAAGCTTCCTGTGTTGCATGTTATATCTGATGAATATCGACTAAAACAATTGCCATAAGTGATTAAAGTTTTATAAATGATAGTGTTTTAAACTGATCCTTATCTTGTTTTCTTATAAAATAAACACCTTTTGGTAAACCCGATATATCAATTTCAATTGCATGCGGCGACTGGCTTTTTATTACAGGCTGATAAACAATACCCGATGCTGAGATAATGGTTATACCTTTTTGGTTATCCATAAAATTATTGCTTACCACCCACAATGTATTAGTCGCGGGGTTAGGATATAATTTATCCGATCCTGCAGCTTCTGTATCTAAGCCGCTGCCAGTTCCATGAATAGCACTTTCGGTACGTTCATTGCATTTTGGCGATGATGAACTTGCTGAAGCTTCTGAATAGGGGCTTGTTCCTTTTCCTCCCGGAGTTCGCACACGCCAGGTCAGCTTGTCACCATTAAAATAATAGTCAACATAGTTTATACCCGGGTTAAATACGGAAGGTTGATTTCCCTTATAAGGCCGTACACTTATAATTTTATTATCAATACCAACAGGAATATTGACCGAAACACTGTTTTTATTTTCATAGTAAAAGTGTGCTACATATTTATACCCCGATGGATTGTCAGCACCTAAACGTTCAACACATTTAAGCGTTATAACAATTGGTTTTAATTGTTGCTCAGTTGACGACACGTATAGTACACCATCAATGTATGATTTGGTGTAGTTCGTATCTGCAGCAAATACCAACGAAGAAGGCCTGATAATATATACACCAGGATTACCTGTGTAAGCCGGAAGCAGTGTAAATTGCGGCCCCTGTATAGGTGAGTCTGTAGAATCCTGGTATTGAAAACCTGCAATCGTAGCCGTGAATGGAGGCAATTGTCCATTGGTAGAATAGGCTGTATTTGCCGTAACGGTAAGGGTTGCAGGAGTAATAGTTAAACTTCCAATGCCATAGCTAACATCAAAATTGCCCGATATAAATGCAGCCGGGGCTATTATATGCTGGCCCACCGTAATACCAGTTACAAGATTAGCAGGTTGGGTAAAGATTCGGTTAGTGTTGGCACTTGGTACGTCAGCATCGCTGATAACTACTGCGATATTGCTGATAGAATCAGTGCTTGTAGTAGTGCTATTTAATAGCAAGGGATCTCCATTCACTAACGGACGGCTTTTTGCCCCTGCCCCGTTAACGATAACGCTGGCTATACCGTTTACTAACGGGCCCGTGTTAACTAATGCCCTGCTCTTAGCACCTAGCGTGTTTACAAGGGGTGAGGAGGCAGGATTCGCTTCATAGTTAAATATGGATTGGTTGTCAATATCTACCACATAGCTTGTAAAGCTTGTGCCCGATCCATTGTTTACCAATGGCCTTGATTTAGCGCCTGAGCCATTACTGATAAGTATTCCAAGGCTATCTAGATCGCTATTTACCAAAGGCCTGCTGGTGGCACCTTTGCCATTTGCTAATACGAAAATTGAATCTAAAATTGCTGAAGTGTGAGACAGTTGAATGGTACTTATAAGACTGTCTTCATTTTGTATAGTTGCGGTAGAATCTATTTTGTAATTAAACCCGATACGATGAATCTGTTGGCCATAAACTAACGAAGTATCCCTTGGCGTAATTTTAATTGGCAGCTTTATAACCGTTAGCAATCCATCTATAAACTCATAGGTATATGTATCCAACAATAAGGAATCAACCGGATCGTGCGGATCAAGTATATTATACGGATGAATGAAATAGCTGGCAATATTACTGGATGATGTTGCGGGTGTTGTATAGAGAATGGGGTTCAGTTTAAGGCCAGCAGGGGTCAGCGAAGTATTAGCAATTGGTACTCCGTCTATCGTAATAGTCGAGGTAAAAAGCGGCAGCACTTCACCATATTTCTTTTTTTGATTGGTCGCCTTAATTATGATATGCTTTTTAGGAAAGAAATATAATAAATCCGAAAACCCGCCATCCAATGAGCTACTGGTAATCGGCGGATTATATAATTGAACAACCGGGTTATCTGTAAAGGGTGGTATCACAGCGCTTACAGAGTCAGTACTCAGAAAGTTAGTAGCGATAGGCATGCCTCTCAGGTAGACCAATGTTTGAGGAGTAAGAAATCTCCCCCTAACGGTCACGGTAAACGCTGAAGTAACCGGCCTTGTAACTGTTGTTGGAGTAACGAGGCCAAGGATAATCGGCTTCGGCGCCGCAAAAGTTTGCATGGCAGCCATGGGTTGTATAAAGCCGTAACCGGTCACAGGGTCGTAACCCGGTGTATTCATATCCAGGGCAGTATTTTGTATTAACGTCCTGATTTCAGAAGGCGTAATGGTATGTGCAAGAAATTTGCGCTGGCCTTCTATCAATTGTACAGCAGCCGCAGCAGCATGGGGTGCAGAGGCAGAAGTGCCAAAGAAGTTTGCAAAATTATCAGGCTCATAATCAAGGGAACCGAAATCAACCGTAGTATTAACTCCTTCAGGCGCGACTATCTCAGGCTTATTTCTTACGGTACCTTGCACAATAGTGCCACCAACTGAAGAAAAAGATGCAATGGTTGGTGGATTCACATTATAAGGTGGTGTATTAACATACAATGCAGCACCTACGGCTATGGCACCGGCAGAATTTGCCTGCCCTACTAAAGTTGAAGAACCAGCATACCCGTTAATGGTAAGGTTCCCACGGAATACAATGTATTTAAAATGTACATCAGGGCCCGCGGCTTTGGCGATAAGTATGTTCGCTGTAGTGGCTTTTGTAACTGTAAACGGCAATACTTCCAAAGGATCAGCACCTAAGTTATTCCTGTTAAAGCCAAACAATGTACTTCCAAGATTATCTACTAAATATATATCAAGATCGGTAGCGGCTCCTGCCGGGGTAGTGCCCATTGAATAAATATTATCATCCCATTGCAATACGATGGTATAATTCCCGGGTTGCAGGTTTAGCGTTTGTAATGGATTGCCTGCACCAAAATCATGCACGGGGACTGTGATTCCGCTAAGAGTGGCAGGCGCAGTTATTCCTATAAAATTTCCTTCGTATGATTTCGCACCAAAATTGCCTGCGGCTGAGAAATAGGATGCACCGCCCGCTACGGCGTTATCTACTGCCTGTGCTACAACGCCATCTTTAAAGTAAGGCTCTGTGATAAAAGTAATGTCATCAACAATTACATCACAACCTGCTGCTTTTAATTGCCCGATACCCACGGCGAAATCACCGGGCGTGGTGAAGCCGGTCCTGAAAGCGAGCGAGGCGTCTGGTACAATGTCGTGCACGATCTCCAGCATAGCCCTTCCTTCATCTACACTTTGGCCAAAAGGATATTCACCTAAAACCTGTACCGGTGTTAAATGATTGTAGGGATTTCCGGTTCCCGGCAAGTCACCATTCGCAATATCAATACCGGCATAATTGCCTGGCAAAGTATTATAACTGTCGGACAATACACCCACTTTTACCCCTTGCCCGGTAAGGTTATATCCTTTTCTTACAAAATTTGATTGAATGGAACTATCGCCCTGTGTTTGCACTATACCGATATTATTCAAAGGGAAGTATAACGGCCTCGCATACTTGATAAAGCCCGGCTGGGTATTTAAAATTAACAAGTTGGCAATAGGAAATTTACCGGTAATAATAAGACTCCCCTGGCCGTTGTTAATAATGCCATTCAATCCGTTAGCCTGCAGGAAAGCGAGAGCTTGCGCATATTGCCCCGGCTGCACGATCACATCAATCAACACCTGGTTACCGAAAATGTGGTAAATAATACTATCGGTAGTAATCGGATTTTCGTAAAGAGATGTCAGCTCTGACCCTAATGGAGTATTTATCTTTCCATTAGCAGGTGAAGGATAATAAGGTATAATATCCGTTACAGGGATCACTTCTGAAACTACTGCAGGAGGGGCATAGGTAAACCCGACATCTACACCGAGGGTGATTTTTGTTCCACTCCAGAGGCAACCAGTAAACAGAGTCAATGATTGAGGATTTACATTACTACCGTTAATGGCAGCATAGGGAGCATACACCGTTCCCACCCAATTTGAAAATGCTGCCCCGGTAGTATTTATGGTAAAGGCTGTAAAATTATTCGTCTGAGTACCTCTGCCCTTTGCCTCTGTAAATATTCTTGATGCGCTTCCGCCATTTCTAATTGAAGCAACAAGACTTCCGAGGTTTGCGTCCTGGGTAAAAATTATTTGAATGCCTCCGGTAGTATTGTTTTTAAAATCATAAAAAAAGCTATTGGTATTCGTAATGTTAGCTCCCGCAAATACATAAGTTCCCACTCCTGAGAAAGTAAGGGAATCACCACCATTCAAGATAATATTTCCATACGGGCCTGGCACTATTGTTCGACTAGTCGTAATATCAGGTGCAGAAGGAATCCCGTAATTTGAAACGGCGGGAAAGTCCGGCATTTGTGGAAAAACTGGTGTTGCAGTATCAATTCCTCCTAATGGCGCCCCGCCGGTGTAAGTATAATTTGCTGGTATTTGAACAACCCCGCCCGGGCTTGAATTTATAAACGCATTTCCGTTTACAAATATGTTTCCGGGATTTACAACAGAACCCAAGGCTATATTTAAAACATTATAAGTAGCCGCATTTTTATTAAAAACAGAAATATTTCCATTTATTGTAGGGATTCCTGTTGAAGTAACTACATTACCATACACATTTCCGTTCACTATAAAAGAGCCGCCGGTAAGATTGTTTGGATTGGTAAATTGAATGAAACTGTTACTTCCGATATTTCCCTTAATATTAGATCCATTAAAGGAACTAATCTCCACTCCATAATGCACTGAATCAGTAAGGCTTGCAGTAGAATCTCCGGCAAATATTGCAAAACTCTTTATACTCAGTTTGGTGGGTTGATTTACCGGAGGTTGAGTGTTAGGAACATTTGAAATAAATTTACCAAAAGCAATAGGCCCTGGCCCAACCGGAACAGTTGCTACTACCGTATTTAAAGAAGTATTTATAACAGAAACTGTATTACTTGTCTGGTTAGCTACATACAATAATGATCCATCAGGGGTAAGTGAAACACCAAAAGGGCCCCGGCCTGTAGATATAGTATCCACTATAGTATTAGTTGCTGTGTTTATTACCGCAATAGTATTTTGCACAAAATTTGATACATATAGTTTTGTTGCATCAGGACTTATAACCAGGCCAATCGGGAAACTTGACCCGCCGGTAGATACGGTTGCCGTAATCGCATTAGTGGAGGTGTTTATTACCAAAACGTTTCCTCCAAAATAATCCGTAACATATAACTTAGAGCCGTCAGGGCTTATAGCTATACCATGCAGTAAATTTGCACCGGTATTTATGGCAGTCGAAATGGTATTTGTATTGGCATCAATAACAATAACATTATTTGCATCTGCAACATATACTTTAGCACCATCTGGGCTCACCACAATACCTCTGCTTCCATTACCATTCCTTCCATGATTAAGTATAACACTGGAGATCGGGTTGCCGTTTGTAGCATTTATTACATACAGGCTGTCAAATGTATTACCACTTGATATAAAATACAATTTTGAGCCATCAGGGCTTATATCTATAAACCCACCAATTGTACCGAAACCTGTTATATTATTTACGATTATGTTTGTTGAAGTACTGATAACGGAAATGTTTCCGTTGCTGGATACATATACTTTTGAGCCATCAGGGCTTACAACTACCCCAAAGGGCCCCAAAGCAGGAGTATGTATAGTCGCAATTACAGCGTTTGTTTTAATATCAATTACTGAAACACTGCTGTCACTATTATTAGTTATATACGCATTTTGTGCAAAGAGGCTTATTGAAAAAAAACAAGTAGCAACTAAAATAAAAAGGGCAAATGTAAATTTCCTCATACGAATGTTTTTATAGATTTGAAGCATTTTAGAATACCAATTTTTAGATAATACCGTTACCATCGCTCTTCTTATTAAAATCTATAATGCCTTATATCATTACAGTCAAAATAATTTCGTTGATAGCTAACCTTGAAATAATAGCGTATTTGATTTTTTTAAATGGAACGCCGTTTCAGCGTGTGTTAGAGGAGAGCAAATTTTTTTTAAGAGGATATTAGAAATCTATAAATTCTCAGAGAATAAATAAATGACTTCTTGATTTTAAATTTCTTAAGCTGAGATTCAAAAATATTTAGTGAATGTAATTGTTTTTTGCATCCAACAGATAATAACCATGATTTTTTTTATGTTATTTTATAGCATGCCCATCTCATTTTAGTGGCTCCCTGCTCATAGTGTTGTTCAGAGTAAAGTAAGGTTACGAAGGCTTAATTTAAAGGAGCTTTCCTGCAGGATCTATAATCTCATATATAATTTACATAAGAAGCTGAAGACAGATCTGCTTCGTGATATTCACTTTGATTAAAACTGAATTGTTGATATATTTAAGGAAGGAAAACATAAGTAAAATAAATTTACGATTATGGAATCAAATCTTTTAGAAGCAGCCCTCAAAGCAGGAGATATCAGCAAATCTTTATTCCAGGGTTCTGCAAACAAAGACTTAGTAACCGAATTGCAACGAGTGTTCTTTGAATTAGGATTTAAAAGTGAACTTCAGTTTGATAATTACCAGGCAGATGGAAACTATAGCCCAGCCACGGTAAGTGCAGTATCGGCTTTCGCAACAAAAAACAAATTTAAAAGTGACGGTACTTCAGTTTCCAATGAGCTGGCAAAATTGATTCTGCAGCGTCATGATTTTCTTCCTTCAATGTACATTTTATGGTCTATAAGTGCTTCTGATCTCAGGACAAAAAAATACATTTCAAAAGGTACCCGCATGAGTGTTACCGCCGTACAAATTTTGCTTAATGAAAAAGGATACGGTACACAATTAAATTTTTCAAAGTTTGGTGCCGATGGCTCTTATGGGCCGGGCACTCGCAACGCAGTGATTGCCTATGCAAAGGATAATAGCATTGAATCCGATGGCGATTTATTAACCAGGCCATTAATAGATATTATGCTCAAAGATATTAATGCTTACTATGGAAAGGATTGGAGCGAACTCGCTGTAAATAATTTACCAAGTGATGGATCTCCACTTGTTTTATTTGAGGCTTCCAGGTTCAAGGGCCAGCCATGCCGTGCAGATACGACCTTTCTACCTGCGCTTAAAAAGATCAATGCTTATGCAGAGCAGGCTGATGTTTTTATTTATGTTACCAGCTCCTTCCGCACCTCTTCAAATGTAGGTGGTGCAATTGTAAAACCTGCCACCCGTTCCAACCACATGGCCGGGCATGCCATTGATATGAATGTGGTATATAACAATGGAACCAAGTCCGCTAACTCAACAGAACTGGGAAAATACCCCAATGTTGCAGAACCTGTAAGGCACTTCATCAAGTCTATTATTGATGATTCCGGTCTTCGCTGGGGCGGCACTTTCCAGGCAAAGGATCCCGTACATATTGATGACAACCTCAACAATGATATGGTCCTGTGGGATAAAAGATACAAGGCCATGCAGAAGGCGGTACAATTGGGAGCCTAAAGATGGAAATGCATCATGCTCACAAACTTGTGCTACTAAAAGGAAAGAGACTGGGCCGCATGCTATGCTTCATTCTTGCGCTATTATGGGAAGATTTTGTAGTCAGGCATCAAACTTTGTTTAAAGCCATAGCACCATTATCTTAATTTTTGTTCTATAGCAAGCAATCTTTTTTCCATGTTATTAATCTTCTTTTTTTGAATGCTGATCGTTTTTTTAAGATTTTTATTTTCTTTAGATAATTGTTGAATTCCTAAAAGAGCTACGCCAGACTTATCCATTGATGACAAAGAATTATCAAAGCCAATTTCAAATAATTGGTGAAACTGTTCGGCCATTGGCCCGATGTGGTATTCTTCTTTTGTATTGATATATTTCCATTTCGTAATTTCAAGTTTATTAATTTTTGAGAGAATAACTGCTGCATCTACCGGTGTAAAATCCTCCTTTTTATTTCTCGAAGAGACATCTGTCCATACGCCACCGGCAGTGAGGTAGGCTCCATTTCCATTAGATGCATCCGTGCCTACTTTGATAGCTCTGCTACCTGCAGCAACTCCAAAGCCCCAACCGCTAACATTGGCATCACCAAAAACAAAATTGTTTGAAACAGCTACCACAGCCCCGTTTCCGATTGCGGTAGAATTAGTTAAAATTCCGTTTGGCCCGCTATTGGTATTGGGGCCTATGAAAGTATTATTGGAGCCGGTGGTTAGATTAAAACCTGATTTTATACCTATGGCAACGTTTTCAAAACCTGCTGTATTTTTATATCCTGCGCTGTCACCAAAAAAAGAATTTTGATATCCATTATCATTTAGGTATCCGGATGATCTTCCAAAAAAGGCATTTGAATAACCAGTAGTGTTATTTAAAGCAGACACGGTTCCAAAAAATGAATTGGAAGATCCTGAATTACCGCTTCCACCGCCGGCGCTGGTACCAAATATAGTATTGTAATCACCTGATACGGTTAGCCCTGCGGATTGGCCAAAAAATGAATTGCTGAATCCGGTACTGCTACTGCCGGCTGACGTTCCAAAAAAAGAATTATAGGAAGTAGTTGTAATATTAGATCCTGAGTGATCTCCAAAAAAAGAATTATCATGTCCCAAAGTATTTGCAAATCCTGATTCATTACCAAAAAAAGAATTTTGAGCACCAGTTGTATTAGACAGACCCGAGGTAGATCCGCAAAAAGTATTGCCTGTTCCGGCATTGACACCCCCAGCCGAAAATCCAATAAATAAATTATAATTTCCTTTGGTGGATAAAATTTCTAAATTTTTTATCCTGTAAAAAGAGTCTGTATTGATGCTTCCTGCTACGTCCAGTTTAAAAGCAGGTGTAGTAGTGCCGATGCCCACATTCTGAGCTGAAGAAGTAAAAGCTGATAACTGGCAATTGATAACAAGTAGAATGAATATCTTTTTCATGATACAATTTTTAGGTTTAAATTATTTGAGGAGATTATGTTATGATCTAAGCTGCGCAGGCCATTACTACTTTTACATTGTTACACTATATCATATAATATTTCATTTGATAGCCTTAATAAAATTAGCCCATTCCACAATATAATTGTCACAGAATTTTATAACATTGTTAAGTGCTAATGGGTTTTAAAAGATTGCTGAAAAACTTGCGACAGATGATCTTCAGCAACCTGCACATTTGCCCCGTTACAAATAAATTAGAACTGTTTAAAAATTAGATGGCAGCTTTTATAAACGAAACCGGAAGACTGGAGATACAGTAGTGGGATGAATGGTGGTTGTATAATTATAGTTAGTAACCATTAGCGCAAGTATGGCTAACTCACAAAACCTCGCTAGCAAAATGGCGAAAAATACAGACATCGGTTCACGCTTTTTCGGGAATTTGACGAGCTTTTATTCATCAGAAAGTTCTGCCGTATTTGCGGGGACATTATTTAACCAAGAGTTATAAACAGTATAAAAAACAGCCAATATAATAGCACCTTTAAACATACCCGTAAAACCCCAGGCTGCCAGCCCGCCAACGACACCTAAGAATAACACAAGAAAAGGTAATTTTCCACCGCTTTTACTAATAAGTATTGGCTTTATGATAGCATCAACCCCAAGCAACAGCACACCCCAAATAATAAGAAAAACAACTTTGCCGGGATGATCTTGCGTACCCATCCAGATTACTAACGGAATCCATAAGGGCAGCGGGCCTAACTGCAGTACCACAAGAAAAAATACAACTGCAGCGAGCGCGACTGAAAACTGAATACCCGCAATCGTTAAGCCTAAAAAAGATAATAATGCCGCTATAAATGCTGTGCCCATTACGCCAATTGAAACACCCCTGATAGCCATCGCGATGGCATCCAATAAAGATTGCCCCGATCTTTCCCCTAACAATCGCTCCAATGGTAAAAGTATGGCGTTAATAATTTCTTTCTTTTTGACAAGTAAAAACGCAGAAATAATGATGCCGATAATTATGTTCAGCATCGTTTGAAGAATACTTAATCCGCTGGTCAGCGCTTTCTCTGAAAGCATCTGTACCTGGTGTTCGTAATCATTTAAAATTTTTTTCGGATCGCCACGATATTTATCCCACAGCTTGGCAAATGGTTTTCCAGCTAAGGGGATGTTAGCTACGGACTGCGGAAGCGGTGGCAGCCCGTTTACCTTCACGTCATTGACCCACTCAATAACCGGTTTTACATTTTTCAATAATGATGAAAAAAGAAAAGTAAGTGGTACTGCCAATATAACTATTAGTAACAATGCATATAGAAAGGCGCCGGCCTTACGCTTGTTTTTAATGCGTTTTACCAGGCCCTCATAAAAGCCTTCAAATGAAATGGCAAACACCAATGCAAAAGTAAGGACTCCAAAAAAAAGATGCAGCACAGTATATAAAGAAACCAGTAAAGCAATGAATAAAAAAACTACCAATACAGTTTCAATTATATTTCCTGATCTTGTATTTGGAGCTTTATTCATTAAGTAAAATTTTATAAAAGCGCAAGTTATTTTATTCTTTGTGAATGGGTAGCTGATTATTCATTCGTATACCTGGTTTTATAACTGATCTGAAAATTATGCATCTTGTTTCCAGTAATTCCAGGCAAATGGATATTTAGTGGAAAGCTTTCGATTTTGCCAGGAGAAACAAGGCTTACAAATACACGCATGGGTTTTAATGCCTAATCACTTTCATATGATTTGCTCATTTATTAATAAATACAATCCCGGGATGGTAATAAAAAATATCAAAAGTTTTCAAGTACTCTTGCCAACTTGGGCCACTTTGAGGAGACTAATGCCCATTATATATCCCTGGACTAAAAAAGAAGACGTCTTCTATGAATATTCACAGAGACTTTACGGTTTTAATGCTTATATATCTTCCAGAACCATACCAATAAGGGATAGCTTTTAAAATTAAAATGGATTTATTCATGTGTGGTGTGACATTTGCTTAAGGAGCAGAAACTTAAAAATTATTTATTACTACCAATTAAATTTTCACATTATGAAAAACATTTTGCTAATTACCTTTTTATTTTTTGCCGCTACTGCCATGTCGCAGGATAGTATGATGATGGCACCTCGTACTAATTCGATGATGGCACCCCTCAAAATAACCCGTGATCATTATACAGTCTCAGGGGGATTACTTGGCGGAGCCAATTATTCTAAATTCAACGTAAAAAGTAGTACTACTTTTAGTGCAAACCACTGGAAATTCGGGTACAATGGTGGTATTTGGTTAAACTTTCCCGTTACTAACGGATTTTCTTTTGAATTACAAGGATTATACTCCAGTGTGGGGGGCAAATACACTGTAGGCGGAGTTGATAAAGACCAGGAATTAGGTTATATATCAGTTCCGGTTTTTATGAAATTTGGCTTAGGTAAAAGCTTTGCAATAATACTCGGGCCGGAGTTTGATTTACTCGTACACGGCAGAGAGAAGAATGCAAATGTTGATAATAAAGGTGCATGGAAAGATAATGATGTTGCGGCTGTGGGAGGATTTGAATTGTTTCCTCACGCACCCGTATCATTATATGCAAGGTATGTATATGGTATCAACAACATTAACCCTTCCACCAATCCAAATATTAAGAACCAGGGAGTGCAGGCAGGTGTAAAGATTAAATTATTTGGCCGTCATATTCCCGCAGATTCTGATGGAGATGGAATAGTAGATTCTAAAGATAAATGCCCTAGTGTACCAGGACTCGAAAGATACCAAGGTTGCCCCATACCCGATACTGATGGTGATGGTATTAACGATGAAGAAGACAAATGCCCTACGGTTGCCGGCCTTGCAAAATACCAGGGTTGCCCAATACCCGATACTGATGGTGATGGTGTAAACGATGAAGAAGATAAATGCCCTACCGTTGCCGGCCTTGCCAAATACCAGGGATGTCCTATACCTGATACAGATAAAGATGGTGTAAACGATGAAGTAGATAAGTGTCCAAATGAAGCAGGGCCAGCTTCAAATTCCGGGTGTCCTGTAATTGATGTGGTTATCGTTGAAAGAGTGAATAAAGCCGCACAAAATATTTTCTTTTCTATTAACAGTGCAAAGTTGTTGGCTAAATCTTTTAAATCTTTGAAAGAAGTAGTGAAAATAATGAATGACAACCCTTCTTATAAAATAGATGTAGATGGACATACATCAAATACTGGTGGAACAGAACTTAATCAAAAGCTATCTGACAGCAGAGCGAAGTCAGTGAGGCAATATCTTATTGATAATGGTGTAGATGAAAGCAGGATTGTTGCTACCGGTTATGGAGAAACCAAGCCTATCGCTGATAACAAAACAGCCGCAGGACGTTCAAAGAACAGGAGAGTAGAGATGCACCTGAAGAATTATTAAAAATAATAGTAATCTATTAACAAGGAGGCTGTCTGCAAAAGTAGACAGCCTTTTTTATTTTTAGTTTTTCAGGTAGGTTTATTCAAAAAGAGGTTGAGATGAATTTACAAGATGTTGATGCATTTATGAGACACACTATATTTTATGTGAATGAAAAAGATAAGAGATACCAGTTCTGGAAGCGCAATTCGTTAGGCCTAGATTTGGACAAAAGAAGTATTTATACAAAAGATGGAATACATTCATTATAATCCGGTAGCAGCCGGCTTATGTACTTATCCGGAAGAATACAAATACTCATCCGCGAAATTTTATGAAAGCGGAATTGACGAATTTGGTTTATAAAACATTGGATGGCGTAAGATAATTTGTGCTATGGCTTTAAACCGGATGCTTAATTTATTTGAAAAAAATGAGTTGAATAATAAAAGTAATTTCAGGTTCCAATTTTGGGAGCATGAAAATCATCCCATACTTTTAGACACAGAAATTAAATTTCCTCAACGTTTTATTTATCTACATGAAAATCCTGTGAGAGCAGGATTTGTAAGAGAACCGCAGGACTGGCAATACAGCAGCTCAATTGATTGTTATAGTAACGGGAAGGGATTATTAAGACTGGTAAGAATTGATTGAAAGAATTTGTGACATCAAAAATTGGTGTCTTTGAGTAACGTACAGGCACAGGTCAGAGACCTGCGCCAGAGTAGGAAACTAAACAGAAGTTAATGCAATTATTACTTCTTACGACTAATCATTATTTACAATATCTCAGAATTAAAATGGAAATAAAATGAAAGACACGCTGCTCACTTTATTCTTTTTATGCATGTTGGTAAATGGTTACGCTCAGGATACAATTAATCCGTTGAAAGGCGACATAAGAGTTCATGATCCGGTGATGATAAAGCAGGGGAATACTTATTATGTTTTTCATACGGGCAGTGGAATTTCCATAAAAATATCCAAAGACAAAATACATTGGAAAAACGCCGGTAATGTTTTTCCCTCCGGTCAGTTACCGGCATGGCATAAGAACGATATTCCTGAGCAGGATGGAAGTTTATGGGCGCCTGATATTCATTATTACAAGGGTGTGTATTATTTGTATTACTCTGTTTCTGCCTGGATGAATTTTAATTCCTCCATTGGGCTGGCAACTAATACAACCCTTGACACGCTTGACCCCAAATATCAATGGAAAGATGAAGGCATGGTCATTAGTTATAAAAATGGAGGCGCAGGAGTGAATGTGATTGATCCCAATTTTTTTATGGACACAAATGGCAAAGCATATTTATTTTATGGCTCTTACCAGAAAGGATTACGGATGATAGAGCTTGACCCTGTGACTGGTAAATGTATTGCTGAGCCGCCACAACTTACTACTATCACCACTTCATTGGGTGAAGGCGTATTTGTAATAAAAGGTGAAAAATATTATTACATTTTTGCATCAAGGGGTATTTGCTGCAAAGGAATGCAGAGCACTTACCAAATAGTAATGGGAAGATCAAAAAATGTGCATGGGCCTTATCTGAATAAGGGAGGTGAGAGCTGGATAGACAATGGCTACTCTCTTTTTCTCGCCGGTGATTCCGATGAGCCCGGCCGCGGTCACAATGGCTTTTTCACAGAAGGAGATACCACATTTATCATTTATCATGCTTATACCCGTTCTGCAAATGGAGCGTCATTACTGAATATTAAACCACTGTATATTGATAAAGACGAGTGGCCTTCCATTGCACCGGCAGGAAAATTATTTAAACGCGAAGACCTGCAGAATCTAACAAAATAACTTTTATATGAATATCTGCTGAAACTTCGTCTTCGACGGTCCCCCGCAGGGGAACTGTGCATGTAAATAAATTCGCCGCTATTTTGTATGTTACTTTCAATGGCTGCAAAGCAGCAATTAAATGAAACTGATGGAATTTATTTTATAACAATCACTTGGTATAACCCGTGCTTTGGTTCGAGTCCTAATCATATACATCAGCTTCTCACCTGAGGTATGGCTGAAGCCATAATATGGTTATGATTTATAACTCTCCAGAAATTCTTTAAAAGGCTTAAAATCTTCTTCAGTTTCCAGGGCATGAAATTCAGCGAAGCTCTCGCCTCTTACAGATTTGTGTTGCACAAAAAAATCTTCCAACGCCCACAGATCAAGTATAAAATGATCATCAGTAAATGTAGGGAGAGGTGAACCTTTTTCGGTAACCATAACATCCTGGTCCTTGTAGCTAAGTTTATTAAATTCCTGTATTGTCATTATAAATGTTCTAAAATGTAACGGTTATTTTATCTCTGCTAAAGTAAATAAAAAAAGCAGGAAGTTTATTTCAAAACAGGAAGCGAAGATAAACACTGGCGAAAATCATTTTAGAAAAGACAAGCTATTAATTAAAACAATTATTTAGAAACTTTGATCATCTGCTGACGGTCCATAGCTGCCAGGTAAAGAAATATTTAAAAGGCGGTAGTAAACTCCCAGTTGAGCCCTGTGATGCGTTATTTGAT
>JBBSEV010000011.1:0-92561 GCA_038239385.1 Chitinophagales bacterium | reverse complement strand
GTTGGCTGGTGTTATTGCTTTGCTGATAGCACTGGTTACATTAAGTTTTCAATCAATAAAAGCAGCGATAGCAAACCCGGTAAAGAACCTGAGAGCAGAATAAAAATTTTAAAAAATAGCAATTCTAATTATGTTTAAAAATTTCTTCAAGACAGCCATCCGCAGCCTTCAAAAAAATAAAGGCTACAGTTTTCTCAACATCTTCGGGCTTGCAATTGGTATTGCATGCGCAGGGCTTATTTTTTTATGGGTAGAAGATGAAGTGAGTTTTGATAGCCATAATGTAAAGAAAGATCGCGTCTTCCTTATAAAAACAAATGCAAAAGTTGATGACGGTGTCTTTACGCATTCTTCAACCGCGGGGCCAATGGCACCGGCTATGCAGGCCACGATTCCTGGGATTGCAAATACATGCCGCACTACTGAAGATCTTTCATTCTTATTTACGATTGGTGATAAGACGGTGAATGCTTCAGGCGAATATGTAGAGCCTTCTTTTTTCAACATGTTTACTTTGCCGTTTGTACAGGGCAATGCCAGCAACGCTTTTATGCAATTACATTCTATTGTACTTACTCAAAAAACAGCAAAGAAATTTTTTGGTGATGAAAAAAATGTACTTGGTAAAATAATTCGGATGGACAACAAACAGGATTATGTAGTTAGCGGAATTTTGCACGACCTTCCTGAAAATTCTACTATCCAGTTTGAATGGCTGGCTCCTTTTAAAGTTTGGTATGATGCTAACCCAAGAGCAGCAACATGGTTTAATTTCGGGTTGACTACTTATGTCGAATTGCAGCCCGGCGTTGAAGTAGCATCTATCAACGAACAATTATTAAATCCTTATTATGATTTTACGACACAAAAAAGTGAGAAGGATAAATCATCCGTGCATGTGTTTTTATTTGGCATGAATGACTGGCATTTACGTAACGACTTTGATAATGGAAAACAAACCGGCAGCGGGCAAATCTTGTATGTTCGCTTGTTTAGCATTATTGCCTGGATTATTTTATTTATTGCGTGTATCAACTTTATGAACCTGGCCACTGCAGGCAGCGAGAAGCGTGCAAAAGAAATTGGTGTAAGAAAAGTGTTAGGCTCAGGAAGAAAAAATCTCGTTGTTCAGTTCATCGGAGAAGCCATCCTTATGGCCTCGCTGGCGGCAGTTGTTGCAGTTGTTATTATGTTGTTGATTTTGCCCGCGTTTAATTCATTAGTGCAAAAAGATCTCTCCCTGGGATTCAACAATCCGTATCATGTTACAGCATTATTGTTACTCACCATAGTTTGCGGCCTTGTTGCGGGAAGTTATCCTGCATTGTATTTATCGTCTTTCAATCCGGTATTTGTTTTAAAAGGAATAAAATTGAAAACCGGGAACGCAACAGTTATTAGAAAAGGTTTGGTAGTACTGCAGTTTGCCGTTTCAATTACTCTCATCATAAGCACCATTATTATTTACCAGCAGATACAGCATGTAAAAACCAGGGACATTGGTTATAACAAAAACAACTTAATGGAAATATCGGCACAGGGAAATATTGTAAAAGATTTTCCAGCAATAAAACAGGATTTAATAAATACAGGTGTTGTAAAAAGCGCAGCGCTGGCAGATCATACAACTATCGGAAGCGGCAATAACACTACCAGTATTTCCTGGCAGGGGAAAGATCCTAACAGCAACATTGTAATTTCCCAACGCCTGGTAAGCAATGAATTTATGTCCACTACAGGCATGCAGATTATCGCGGGGAGAGATTTTCAGCCTGCCGATCTTGTTGAATTTGGAGACAATCATATGCCAAAAGATTCAACGCAGGCGATGAATGTTATTATTACCGAATCAATGGAAAAGTTGTTGGGCAAAGGAAGTGCTGTTGGCAAAACACTACAGCGACAAAGTGATAAGGGATCTTTTGAAATGCGTGTTACCGGCGTAGTAAAAGATTATGTATATGGTGATATGTACGGACAATCAGCCCCGGTAATGTTTTATGATATACCCGCAGCTGCATCTTTACTATATGTAAAAATAGCGCCGCAAAGCAACCTTGAAAATGCAATGGCAAAAATAACTGCAGTGATGAAAAAAAATAATTCCGCCTACCCGTTCGAATACAAATTCGTAGATGACGAATTCAATCAAATGTTTTTAAGCGAAATGTTGATCAGCAAATTATCCCGTGTATTTGCATCACTGGCAATCATCATATCATGCATGGGGTTATTTGGATTAGCCGCATATACCGCCCAACGCAGAACAAAAGAAATTGGAATAAGAAAGGTGTTAGGTGCAAGCGTTACCGGTATTACGACATTGTTGTCAAAAGATTTTTTGCAGCTTGTTGCACTTTCCTGTATCGTAGCTTTTCCGCTTGCATGGTGGGCAATGAACAGTTGGCTGCAGAACTACCAATACAGGATTGAAATAAGCTGGTGGATATTTATTGTTGCAGGTTTATTAGCACTATTTATTGCATTAGTTACCATCAGCTTCCAGGCAATAAAAGCGGCAATAGCAAACCCGGTTAAGAGTTTGAGAACGGAATAAAATCGTGAATAGTGAATCGTCAATCGTGAATAAAAAATCATGCAAATCATTTAAATCATGTAAATCCTAATTCAGACAATGTTTAAAAATTATTTTAAAATAGCAATTCGTGTTCTGTTAAGGAACAAAATATATGTGGCCATAAATATCGTGGGCTTAGGTTTTGCCCTGGGCTGTTGTGTTCTTTCCTATCTCAACTATCAGTACAGAGAAAGTTTTGACTCGAATTATACTCACACAGAAAATATTTACCGGCTTAATACCAAAAAGTCTAAAGATGGTTTTACTCGTCAATTTGGTACAACTCCGCTGCCATTAGGACAAATTGTGGCGCAAGATAATGCGGGTATTAAGCGTTTTGCCAGATTGGTAAGCAATATCACTGTTGTAAAAAACAATGAACGTATTTTCAGTGAAAAGGTGTATTATGCCGACAAAGCATTCGCGGATATTTTCGATTTTCATCTGTCTGCCGGAAGTTTGAAAAGCTTTGGAAAACGGAATGTTGTTCTGATTAGCGATGTCTTTGCAAAAAAGATATTTAATGATTCATCCCCGGTTAATAAACAGATTACTTTAATAGGCAAGGATGGGGCAGAGCAAATATATACCGTAGCCGGAGTGGCTCAAAAACTTCCTGATAACTCCAGTTTCCAGTTTGATTTGCTTACTTCTATTGATAATTTATTTACCACGGCACAGCAAATAGATTGGCAGCAAAATTATGATGTAACTACTTTTTTAGAAGTTTCAAATAAACAGTCCGTAAGTAACATAGAAAAACAACTTCAAACCTACGCTGCGGTGTATAACAGCAGCAGAATAGATAAGCCTATAAAGGGTTTTCAATTAGAACCTTTTAAGAAAATTGCTTACAGCTCAGATCGTGATTTTGATAATTATGTGTATGAAAGTGCTTTAAATTCAAATCCACGCGGAGTAATTGTTATCGGACCAGCAATAATGTCCATTCTCATTTTACTGATTGCCTGCTTTAATTTTACAAATATCTCCATTTCGTTTGCCAATAATCGCTTAAAAGAAATTGGCATACGCAAGGTTATGGGCGGTTTCAGGCATCAAATAATTAAGCAATGTTTAACCGAAAACCTGTTGCTCTGTACTATTTCCTCTCTGCTTGCTATTTTTTTTGTAGCAGTTGTATTACCCTCATTTAATGAAATCGCGTCAGTGAAATTAAGATTTGATTTTAGTGATCCTTCCTTATATGTTTTTCTATTGGCAATGCCGGTTATAACCGCCGTAGTTTCAGGGATGTATCCTTCTATTTATATAAGTTCATTTAATCCAATAGCCATTCTTAAGGGACAGACTACTTTCGGTTCATCGAACCGGTTTACCAAATTTTTACTGGTTGCGCAATTTAGTTTATCATGCTTTGCCTTGGTGGTAGGCATTAGTTTAAGTAAAAATGCTTCTTTCCAGGAAACCGTTGACTATGGTTATGACATTAATGAAATAGCAGTATTTCCGGTTGATAGTTTGTCGGAATTTGAAGCCTTAAGCGCTGCAATTAAAACTAATTTGAATGTTAAAAGTGTGGCAGGAACGGTGAACCAGATAGGGGAAGGTTCCCCAATTTCGAAAGTACAATCACCATCAGAATCAAATCAAGTGGAGGCCAATGTAGTTAAGGTAGGAGGAGAAGATTATTTAAAAACAACAGGGATCAATTTAATAAGCGGCAGACACTTTTATACCGGAAACGTGGATCAGGATGCTTCCGTTATTGTAAACGAAACTCTTGTATCCGCGTTAAATTTTAAATCTCCGGTAGGAAAAAAAATTAAAGTCGATAGCTCTTATTACACCATTATTGGCGTAGTAAAGGATTATAAAGAAGCTGGCTTACATGGAAAAGTTCCCCCCATGGTTTTAAAATCAGCGAATATAGAGGGATTTAAATACCTGGTTGCAAGAATAAATAAAAGAAACATCTTAACTACTTATAAATCATTGCAGGATAGCTGGCACAGGGTGTTACCCGGAAAGCCTTTTAACGGTTATCTGCAAAGCGAGCTTATCGAAAAAGAGACTTACATGAATGAAGGCTTTAAGTCTGTTGCTTATTTTCTGGCTTTGTCCACCATCGTGTTATCTGCTTCAGGAATTTTTGCATTGGTTTCATTAAACATAATCAGGCGAAAAAAGGAGATAGGTATTCGTAAAGTTTTAGGGGCCACTGTGCTGTCAATCATCGGAATAATAAATAAAGAATTTTTAAAAATCATGATTCTGTCCATCGTGGTAGGTTCTGTGCTAGGATTTTTAATGATAGATAATTTTGTGTTCAGGTTCATTTATGTGTATCATCCAGAAGTAGGTTTGATGCCTTTCATGCTCACATTTATAATCATATTTTTTACCTCAGTAATTACTGTAGGAACAAAAGTATACAGGGCGGCAGTTGTTAATCCCGTAAAGAGTTTGAGAACGGAATAAAAATCATTTAAAATTTTAAAATGATGAATGCTGAATTATAAAATTTCATTCAAAATTTAAAATTCAAAATTTAAAACAACAACAACGTGATAAAAAATTATTTCAAAATCGCCTGGAGAAATCTTATAAAAAATAAAGCTTTCTCAATAATCAATATTACCGGGCTTGCTATCGGGCTATCCTGTTTTTTACTTATTTCATTATATGTATTGGATGAATTAAGTTATGATCGTTTTTATCCTAACGCTGACAACATTTATCGCGTTAACACAGATGTGAAATTCGGCGGGTCTAACCTGCATTTCGGTCAAACATCAGATTTGATGGGGGCTACTTTAAAAAAAGACTATCCGCAGGTGCTTCAATATACACGGGTGTGGACCAATAGTGGTAGCAAGCTAATAAAAAAAGGAAATAGCTATATCAATGAGGCGCATGTGGCTAATGCAGATTCAACATTCTTTTCTGTATTTAAATTACCGGCTATTTCCGGAGATTTAAGCACGGCATTGAATGAGCCTAATACAGTTGTATTAACTGAAGCGGCAGCAAAAAAGTATTTTAATACTACAGAGGCGATAGGAAAAACTATTGAGACAAATGATAACCACAGTACGCTATATAAAGTAACGGCAGTTATTAAAAACATTCCACATAATTCACATCTGAATTTTGATTTTATTTTCTCTATGAAGAATGTAGATTACCGCTGGGGGCAACACCTGAGTTTTAATTTTTATACCTATCTTTTATTAAAAACAGGAACCGAACCAAAAACTTTTGAGAAAAACTTTGATCAATATATTGACCGCTATATTTTACCCGAAGCAAAGCACTACATAAACATAAGCAGTATGGACGAGTTTAAAAAAGCGGGTAACCTGATTGAGTTTTCATTAATGCCTTTAACAAAAATTCATTTGTATTCTGACCGCAGTTTTGAAATAACTCCCCCTGGAAATATTCTATATGTATATATTTTTTCTGCAGTTGCTTTATTTATACTAATCCTTGCATGCATAAATTTTATGAATCTTACTACTGCCCGTTCGGCCAATCGTGCAAAGGAAGTAGGTATACGCAAAGTGCTTGGTACCCAAAGAAAAGAACTTATAAAACAATTCCTTTTTGAGTCAACGTTGATGGTAATCATTTCATTACTTATAGCCATTTGCATTGTTTACGTCGTGCTCCCATTATTCAATAATGTAGCCGGTAAATCTATGACATTGTCAGGTTTATTTTCCCCGGGCATTTTTCCATTGCTTGTTTCATTACCTTTTATAGTAGGCTTACTGGCGGGGAGTTACCCGGCTTTTTTCTTATCTGCATTCAGGCCCATAGAGGTTTTAAAAGGTAAGCTGCGTTTTGGAAGTAAGAGCGGCGGTTTACGGAGTTTCCTGGTCGTGTTCCAGTTTTTTACTTCTATTGTACTTCTTATAGGTACCATTGTTATTTACAAGCAGTTAAATTATATTCAAACTAAAAACCTTGGTTTTAATAAAGATCAGCTATTGATAATAGATAATGCTTATGAACTGCAAAATAATTCGCAATCGTTTAAAAATGAATTGCTGCAACAACCGGGTGTAAGCAGTGGAACATTCAGCAGTTTTTTACCGGTAAGCAGCTCTTCAAGAAATGATAATACTTATTCAAGGGATGCTGTAATGGATTCAAAAAATGGAATTGACATGCAAACATGGACGGTAGATTATGATTATATTAAAACAATGGGTATGGAGATGGTAAAAGGAAGAAATTTTTCCAAAGAATTTGCCACTGATTCCACGGCAACTATTATAAATGAAACCACCGCAAATTTTTTAGGTTACCCAAACCCGATTGGTCATAAACTATATACATACAGCGATGATAACAGCCACACTATTTCATTTACTATTATTGGGGTAGTAAAGAATTTTAATTTTGAATCATTACGCCAGAATATAGGGCCGCTATGTATGAGGCTTGGTAAAAGCACAGGAAATATATCCTTTAAGGTAGCATCTGCCAACATCCCGGCTATTATAAACGAGGCTACAAAAAAATGGAAAACAATGGCCCCGGGAATGCCATTCAGTTATCGTTTCCTTGATGATTCATTTAATGATATGTACCAGGCCGAAACACGTGTAGGAAAAATAGCTTTAATATTTGCTGTGCTTGCGATATTTATAGCATGCCTAGGACTCTTTGGATTAGCCACATTTATTGCGGAGCAACGCACAAAGGAAATAGGTATAAGAAAAGTCTTGGGGGCAAGTGTGCAGGGAATAGTGCAAATGCTTTCAAAAGATTTTTTGAAACTGGTTACGATTGCTTTTGTTTTTGCAGCGCCATTGGCATGGTGGGGAATGAATAAGTGGTTACAGGATTTTGTTTACCGCATAAATATCGAATGGTGGTTTTTTGCAGTAGCAGGATTAGGTGCATTACTCATTGCATTATTAACTGTAAGCTTCCAGGCGATAAGAGCTGCTATAATGAATCCTGTAAAAAGTTTAAGAACAGAATGATAAAATTAAAAAATATAAATACCGGAACAGCACTATAAGCTATATAAGATGCTAAAAAATTATTTTAAAATTGCCTGGCGCAATATTATTAAAAGCCGCTTTTATTCATTGGTAAATATTGGTGGTTTAGCTGTAGGTATCGCATTTGCATTTTTGATTGGCGCTTATGTATGGAGTGCATTCCAGGTAAACGCTTCGCTTAAGAATGAAAACAATCAGTACATTATTCAAAGCATGTATGGTACTGATCCTGCTCTGTCGCTTACAACAGTTGGTAATCTTGCCAAGGCATTGAAAGAACAATATCCAGGTTTGGTTGCCAATTATTATCGTTGGGATGGCATTACCTCAACCATATCAAAAGGCGATAAACATTTCCGGGAAGGCATGCAGATTAATGACAGCACTTTTTTCTCTATGTACGGTTTTCCCGTCTTATATGGTAATATTAAAACAGCATTTAATGATCCTTTTTCTGTAGTAATCACAGAAGAAACTGCAAAAAAATATTTTGGCAAAACAAATGTTATCGGGCAAACAATTACGATAGATAATTTCTCCGGCGGCAAGCATGATTTTATTATAACGGCTGTATTAAAATCATTGCCTGATAATTCTGTTACAAAAATTAATGATAATAATATTAACGGAGTTTTTTTACCGCTTGGTTCTGTAAACTTTTTTAACCGGCAAATAGATGTATGGAACAATACATGGATCGTTAGTTATATTGAATTGCAAAAAGGTGTTAAGCCAAAGCAATTGGAGCAGCCAATGAAATATCTTATTCAACATAATTCTCCGGATAACATCAGCAGTCAAATACATAATACACTTATTTCATTAAATGATTATTATCTGCAAGCCAATAATAATCTTGTTGAAAAAATGCTGTACACGCTTTCATGTATCGCAGTATTTATTTTATTAATGGCAATCATCAACTTTATTAATATTTCTATCAGCAAAGCTTCTTCACGTATGAAGGAAATTGGTGTGCGCAAAGTACTTGGCGGAATGAAAAAACAATTAGTGTTTCAATTCTTAACGGAATCCATATTGCTTGTTTTATTTTCAACAATTGCGGCGCTTATTATCTATCAATTAATGCGACCATATTTAAGCGTCGTATTGAGTAAAGAAATTCCAACATTGTTCAGCTTTCCTTTCTTTATGTATTGTGTTCCGATACTATTAACATTTACTATTGGTTTACTTGCCGGCATTTATCCTGCCTTAGTTTTATCATCTTTAAAATCTGCTGAAGTAATAAAAGGGAAACTTACATCGGTAAAAGAAAATATTTTGTTGCGTAAATCATTAGTGGCTTTTCAGTTTTGCATTGCAGCCGTTGTATTAATTGCCAGCATGATTATTTCAAAACAGGTAAGTTATTTTTTCAGCAAAGATTTGGGATATGATAAAGAATATCTGCTTTCTGCGCAAGTGCCAAGAGACTGGAGTGCCCAAGGTGTTGCAAAAATGGAAACCATTCGCAATGAAATTATTGCTATACCGCAGGTGAGTAATGCTACATTGTCTTATGAAATACCCAATGGCAATAATGGAAGCGGGGCAGCGTATAAGCTAAACCAAGATTCAACAGCAGCAACCTATACAGAGCTTTTTACTGCTGATGAAAATTATGCAGCCACATATAAAGTACCAATGGCTGCAGGTAGTTTTTTTAATAATAATGAAGCGTATGATTCTTCAAAAATTGTTATTAATGAAACTTTCGCAAAAACATTTGGCTGGAAGAATGCTCATGATGCCATCAACCAGAAAATAAAAATACAAGGCTATGGCAATATTATTTTTACTGTATCAGGCGTAGTAAGAGATTTTCATTTGTGGAGTATGCAGGGCAGCATTCCTGTAATGACTTTTGTGAATGTAAGGCTCAATCAGAATTACCGCTATCTTTCTATCAGGGTAAAACCCGGCAACGTTGCAGAAGGAGTTGCAGCATTGCAAAAAAAATGGAATGCCTTAATGCCTGGCGCTCCGTTTGAATACCGCTTCATGGATGATACACTGCAAAAAATGTATAGCACCGAATTGCAATTACAACAGGCTGCTTATACTGCTACTGCTTTATCATTAATTATTGTATTGCTTGGTGTACTTGGCTTGATTTCATTAAGTATACAAAAACGCACAAAAGAAATTGGTATAAGAAAAATATTAGGTTCTTCTGTCTCTGGCATCATCTCCTTGTTTATGAAAGAATTTTTATGGATAGTTGCTATTGCTGTTTGCATTGCCTGCCCGCTATCATATTTTATTATGCAAAGCTGGCTCAATGGGTATGTCTATAGAATAAATATTACCACACAACCATTTATTATTTCAATTGCATGCTTAGGGATAATAACCGCCTTACTAATATGTATTCAAACAATAAAAGCAGCTATTGCAAACCCCGTACAGAGCCTGAGATCGGAATGAGGGATAATGAATGATTAAATTAAGGATAGCCGAAACCATAAGTCTATAATCTTTAGCTTATGTTGAAATTAATTCCTTTAAATAAAAATCCCATCGATATTTTTCTGTAAATTTTCATAATATACTTTGTATACTATGAAACAATTTATTACGATTATATTATTTTTTCTTGTTTATAATTACTCCTGTGGCCAGGTCAATCCGGTGAATGAATTTAATAAAGAAAGGGAAGGAATTATAAAACAAAGTATGAAAGTACTGGGCACATGGGGTGCGGCTAATCTTCTTTACAGCGGCATTTCTCTTGGCTCAGCAACGGGAAGTGACCTATATTTTCATCGGATGAATTTGATTTGGGGAGGAGTTAATTTTACGATTGGAACTATTAGTTTTCTATTCGCTAAAAACAAAGAAGGTTTAAGTTATTCAGAAAGCACCAGGAAGCAAGTGGGTATAGAAAAAGTTTATTTGTTTAATACAGGACTTGATGTGGCTTATATAGCAGGAGGTTTTTATTTAAGGGAAAGAGCAAGCAATAATAACATTAAGCATGATCGTTATAAAGGTTATGGCAATAGTATTATCATTCAGGGTTCTGCTTTATTTCTTTTTGATGGCATTATGTATTTTATTCATCAAAACCATGGAAAGAAATTGTTTAAACTTGTTGATAATATACAAATAGGTGCCGCATTGAATGGGCTTGGCTGCGTTGTAAAATTTTAAGATAAATAGTCATAATAAATAATCAATGCAAATAAAAGAGGCATAATAATATCAGGAAAGAATCCAGGTAAGTTTCTTAAGAAATAAAAATATTTTTAATTTACTCAATACACGTCATAAAATTACTGCAAATGAAAAAATATACTTTGCTAATAGTATCCATTTTGTTTTATTGCACTTTCGGCAGCTTCTTAAATAAGACGCAGGCTCAATCTAAAGAAAACACCCCCCTACGTTTAGCAATTGCCGGTTTAACTCATGATCATGTGGGCTGGATATTAAGTAGAAAGAAACCTGATGTAATGCTTGTGGGAATATATGAACCAAATAATGAGCTGGCACAACGTTATGCTAAACGTTATAATATAAATCCGGCGATTATTTATAGTGACCTGGGCAAAATGCTGGATGCTGTTAAGCCAGAAGTTGCAGTGGCCTTTGGGTCTGTGTATGCGCACCTCGCTCTGGTAGAGGCTTGTGCACCACGGAATATACATGTAATGGTTGAAAAGCCTCTTGCCGCTACTCTTCAGCAAGCTTTAAAAATGGAATCACTTGCAAAAAAATATAGGATACAATTGCTCACAAATTTTGAAACATCGTGGTATCCTTCTACTGTAAAAACTTATGAACTGGCAAATGACAGTAACTATATTGGTAGTATAAAAAAAGTAGTGATCCACGATGGCCACCAGGGCCCAAAAGAAATTGGCGTTACTAAAGAATTTTTTGAATGGCTTACGGATCCGGTACAAAATGGTGGCGGAGCTCTTATGGATTTTGGTTGCTACGGCGCAAACCTGATAACGTATTTAATGAAAGGACAACAACCCGTATCTGTTACTGCGGTTACAAAACATTTCAAGCCTGATGTGTATCCAAAAGTAGATGATGAAGCGACGATTATTGTAACATATCCTACTGCGCAATGTATTATCCAGGCATCATGGAACTGGCCGTTTGGCAGAAAAGATATGGAGGTGTATGGAAACAACGGTTATATTATTGCGGCTAATAAAACTGACATGCGTTTGCGGGCACAGCCTGATTCTGTTGAACACGAAATCAAAGTAAGTGCGAATGATGTTCCTGTTTATGAAGATCCGTTTTCATACCTGGCTGATGTTATACGTAAAAAGATACAGGTGCCGAAAAATGGTTTATATGCCTTAGCAACAAATCTAACTGTTATGCGTATTCTTAGTGCAGCGAAGGAGTCGGCTGTTTCCGGGAAAACAATTTATTTAAATAAATAACGAGGTAGATTTCCTGCGTATTTTTTTCTCCATAAAACCCCCTATTCAGATATTGCCAGCCCAACAAATGAATCAGCAGTTCCATAGTATAAAAACCATTTGCCTTTAAAAAAAACTATGGCCTCTGCAAATGTGGTACCTGCCTGGTATTGGCCTTTAAGCTCATGGGGTAAAGTAGGCTTGAGAAAACTGGTTTCTGATCTTTCCATCACTTTTTGAGGATCATTTTTATCAAATATAATGCACCCGGTAGAGTAGGTGCCTTTAGGCAATGTGGGATCAGCGTCATCGTTAGTTGCATTTTTTCCATTGTAGAAAAGTTCAATTCCCCTGTCAGTAATGATTGCAGGAGGCCCGCATTCTGTAAGGTCGCTATCAAATTTTTTTGGCCTTGGCCGGGCAAGAGAAATTAATTCTCCTTTTTGGTCTGTTAACGGAGTCCAGTCAAATAAGTTCTTAGACCATGCCAGGTTGATAAATTGTTCACCCCAATACATCCAATATTTCCCTTTTAACCGGGCCAGCACCTGCTTACCATTACTCATCTTTGTGATCATAGAACCTGACTTACTCCAACCGTTTAAATATTTGCCATTATATGCTTTAGCAAAGGCAGGTCCCTTTTTTTGCCAGTGAATAAGATCTTTAGAAAATGCAATAGACAATCTTGCGGTTTTATTATTCCATGCGGTGTAAGCAACAACATATAACCCTTCTTCTGATTGTACAAGACGGGGATCTTCGCAGCCCCCCGGATAATCGTACTGCATATATTCGCTGCTGTCAGGATATAAAACAGGAGTTGGAAGTTTTTTAAAATGAATGCCATCTTCGCTTTCGGCTAAGCCTAAACGTGAGGTTCTGCCGCCAATTGCTGCCGCTGGATTATCTTCACTGCGATAGAGCATAAATACTTTATTATCCTTCACGATTGCAGCAGGGTTAAAAACGTCAGCCCTTTGCCATTTCACGATTTGTTTTGATATAGGGTCAATGAATGTAAATGATGAATCAGCCTGCAGTATTGGATTTTCTTTTGGCTTATAAAAGCCATTGATATTTATATTTACTTTCCTGGTTTGAGCACAGGATACAATAAATAAAAAAATTGATACCAGTGCAAATGACGTCTTCATTTATTGTTTGTTGTTATGGATATTATTTTTATCAGGCGAGGTAAATGTACAAATCTATATTAACTAAGGAGCAAAGCGTAAAGACGGAGTAATCACAAATCAAAAAACCCCTGTTAAAGGGTCTTTGAAATCGTAATATATTACTTAATCTTACCGGCTATAATGGCCATTTCCATTATGTTCGTCATACTTATCACCCGGGTTCCTGTTGTCGCTATAAGCATACCTGTTGTTATACTCAGTATAAATTCGATTAATCTGCTCAGCTTTTTGAGCCTGGAGCGATTTTATAGCATGCCTCTTTTCCCGACGATTCAGGTATCTGTCATAGCTTATTTGTTGGATCCTGTAATCATATTCCCTGCTGACTCTTTGTATCAACTGGTCTCTTTGTTCAGTACTGTACCTATTGTTATGATAAGCTGTGTTGTTGTGATGATTATTCCATTCATCCCTTCGGTTGTCATAATTATTATTATCGCGATTGTTATCATATTTCCAATCATTACGATGGTTGTTGCTTTGTGCAAATGCAGATGAGAAGAGTGCTGAGCAGAATAAAAGTGTAATGAACTTTTTCATATTTTTAAATTTTAGTGATGTACATACGACTACTTATTTGCTTTGAGGTTTTATTATAAAATGTTAATATGGAAGTGTAACAATTGAATTGCAAAATTGCCGGTGTGCTCACTGAAAGTGCCAGCTATTAAAGCGAATCATTGCGATTTGAAAGACCATTATCTGAAGGGAGATCAATTTACTTTTCTAATAGAAGGCAGCTTAATTTCTCACCGTTGTTAAATTGGGGGTTCTGAGTTCATCAGTTCTTTAAATGCCTTCTTTGTTTTATAAATTCTCTTTTTATTAAAAGCAAGATAAGCTTTGCCCTTACTTGAAACTCCATTTATACCACTCAATCCCTGTATCGTCCAGTTTAAATTTCCATTATTCCTTTTATACCAATTATTTTTTTCTATTTTACGGGGATGAAAAATATAGTATTCTCCATTTTTAATTGCATGATAACTATGTGGGTTATCCGTAACATTTGCGGCCCATTCTTCAATAGTTAACAGCTTCTCTGATGTAGCCGGGTCAATAATATAATAGTTTATTTCCTGGTTTTCTTTAACAGGTAGCAAAGCGGCTACATGATATTTCCATAGATTTTTAAGGTATCCTATTTTTTTAAAAACATAACCGCTGAAAACCCAGCCCTTGCCATTTTGTATTTTCCATTCATCCAGGATAATGCAAATTGCATTTGCCCTGTCTTCACAATCATTATTCGCATCCTGCCACCGGAAAAGCGGATGATCTTTAAAGTAAGTAAATAATTTTTCTGCCTGATGCTTTGATATTGTATTATCAGTTTTTATTTCATCAGATAACGCAAAATCGAATAGAGTTTTTTTTATCAATTGAAACTGACTTTACGGGCAAATGTAATACAGGAAGTATTGGTAGAATTTCTTTCTTTAATCAGCAGAAATCCTACGGGACTCTATAGCTCCACCAACCAGATAATTTTAGAAAGAATCATTTACTCTATTAAAAACTTTTGAACACTGGTTCCATTAGTCGTCTCCATTTTTGCAAAATAAATTCCCTTTGGCAGACTGCTAAGATCTAAACTTTGAATCGTGTAAAGGCTAAGAAATTTTTTCTTCATCACAGGCTGGCCCATGGAATTTAAAATACTAAAAGTTGCCTTTCCAATATAGCCATTCATTGAGATAAATATTTTACCTGCAGATGGGTTAGGATATATGGTAAAAGCTTTATCATCTATGATTTTTAAGGAGCGTATGTCTGAGTAACAAATGCCTCCTGCTTTTGCAAAAACCAGCAACCGGTATTGATAAGGGATGCCGGCTTGAACACCGCTATCAATAAAAGAATACAAGGAATCTGGCGATACAGAAATTGATTTCATTTTTCTAAAGACAGAGTTGCCAGTGGCTTTTTGCAATTCGTAATGACTTATATTTTGTTGTTCAGAAATATTCCATTGTAGTTTAATTACTCTCTCATTTACTTCGTTTAAATCAAATGTAGCGGTTACCCTTATACTATTTTGCTTGCATGGATTCCGGCAGGTATTTATAGAAAGTACTTTATTATTCCTGATAAGGTCTGCTGCTTCTTCGTAAGTTGGTTTTTGCAAAAAGCAAGTTATCGGAGATGTCATTCCTGCACGCAATACCGCAATCTTGTTGCCTTCCGGTGTATTTGCAAGATCATAGTTACCATTATCAGGATCCACGAAAATCGCTTTCAAACTTCTTGGATCATTTCTCAGATCAAAAAATAAGCTGTGCGTATCCTGCCCGGATTGCCGTTTCCATTCATCAAAATTTTGAACAAGGTAACTCCCACCATTAGACGAAGCATTAGTTACTTTCCATGCAATCTTATTCCCTTTTAATAGAACATATACATTGTTATCCCAACTGTCTTTTGATGTGCCCATTCCATTATCGGTATTTGTGGAAGTAGCTATTATTGTTGCCGGAGATATAATATCACAAATAAAAATATTACCGGTTGCAACAATTTTGCTATTGCCTCTGGCGCCACCATATATAAACGAGCCTGCATCTGCCCAATATGAGGCATAACTATTATTTACGTGTATAATTGAATTGGTAAGGGTTAAAGAAGTATTGTCCTGCATGTAAATACCGGATGTATAAGAGGCCCCCTTTGTTTTTATAAATGAATTTTTAACCACGGCGGTTACCGGATTTTGTGAGCTGTAGGCAATCCCAAACTCCACGTCTTTAAAATAAGAATTACTTATGGATGCATACTTTGCGCCTCCATAATTGTACCCGGTTGTATATCCATCTGTATATATACTATTTAACAACACCGTGTCATTATTTGAAGTAAACATAAACCCACTGGGATGCCTTTTATCACCAAAGCCAATTATATTATCCATTTCCACTGCTCCAAAGTTGGTTCCATAACTGGTATGCGCATACGCCGGCGCAGCGATATCAATGAACATAGAATTTTTAATAGTACAATGTCTTCCCAGGCCTTCGGCATCATAAAAAACAACAGCAAAATCACCAGTATTTTCAGCCCCCGGTAGAAAAAGAGAATGATCAATTGTTCCACTGCGAACAACGAGGTGATGGATGGCGGCACCGGGGCCGAACACAATTTTGTTATAATAAGAACCCGACCCTCCCGGAAGCATACCAATTCCGCCACCATAGCCTCTTACCCATAAGTTCTCAAAATGATTGTTTTCCTGGTAGGTACTATTTACTGCAAAATCTCTCACAGTCACTTCATACCGGTACTTTGCATTATCATTTGGAGAGTTTCCATCACTGGTGTGAACGTAAACCTGTTTTGGATTTTCTTTAGTATTAACCGGGGAATAACATGACCCCGGGTTATTTTCAACTTCATCTAATGACCTAACGAATTTCAATATTTTCCTGGCAGTAAAAGGTGCGGTTTTCTCCAGCGCTTTATCAATTTCGATTACATAAATATAACTGTAGCTACCAATGCCGTTTATACCATACGTGTTGAAGCCACTATAAGGAATGTCTTGTTTATAGGTGTTTGCCGTATTTGTATACTTATTCCAACCGGTGTCAAATTCTTCTGAGCCATTCAAAATGGCGAAATCATTTCGATGACTATCATCACTATAAGTTGAAATTTTTATTGGATAAGAAGTTACCAGGCTCTCTTCGAAAATGTCCCCACTTCTCAAGCCAACATTTACATGGCCTTTGGAATCAAAAATATTTTTTATAAGGGGGGCTGTTGCAGCAATCGTTTTTTTTGGCAGCAGCTTTATCGTCCCTGGAAATTGATCATTTCCTTTATTACTTATATATAGATCAAATGTATCCTGTGCACTAAGGCTTTCAGGCAATAAGAAAATAAATAAAATAAGCAGTTTGTAAAACTTCAATTCCATAGTTTACGGGCTTACGGCTAAGTAAATCTTTAAAAAAAATGCAAACTAAGGGGGTGATTGCTCTGAAAGGGTGGATATAGAATTGAAGGATTAAATATACATATATGTTATTACTTTTTTAAAATTTTTAGTTATCCAAGATTATTTGCTTTTAAAAGATAAGCTATAGATTAAAGAATAGCATTGTTAATGGGTTTTGAGAACTATTATTTCTTTCTCATTTACAGGCATAATTGAAACCAGTCTCCGTAAATTTGTTTAGCAATAGATTATGTACATTGCGTTTGTAGATAATTTCTTTTGATAAGATTTAGATTAAAAGCGGATGAAAGATTTATATGAGTAAAAAATTGGGTAAAAAAAAACCTTCACCCCTGGTAACAGGTGTTTTGGAAATCACACGTTCCGGTATTGGTTACGTAATCGCTGAAGGAAGAGATAAAGACGTTTTAGTACGCCCTAACGATTTCAATAAAGCAATGGATGGAGATACTGTAAACGTAAAAATTAAAGACTCGAACGGAAGGAGAACAGAGGGTGTCGTTGAGCATGTGATTGAAAGAAAGCAAACGGAATTTATAGGAGAAATAGAGGTAAGCGCAAATTTTGCATTTTTCAAACCTGACAGTCAAAAGCCCGTACCTGATTTTTACATTAGTACCCGCAATCTAAATGGTGCTGTTTCAAAAGACAGGGTGGTTGTAAAATTTCTAAACTGGGAGAAAGGGGAAAAAAAGCCAGAAGGAACAGTTGTGAGTGTGCTACAGGCTAAAGACAGGGGTGATATGGCCATGAAAGAGATCATTATTCAGAATGGGTTTCCTCTTGAGTTTTCATCAAAGGTTTTGGAAGAAGCTAATAAACTTGATGGTGTTATTGACAGCAAAGAGATTGAAAAAAGAAAAGATTATCGTGGGGAACTTACTTTTACTATTGATCCTGCGGACGCAAAAGATTTTGATGACGCTCTTTCTATAAAAAAGCTGGGTAAAGATGAATATGAAATCGGTGTACATATTGCAGATGTAAGTCATTTTGTAAAACCCGGATCAGCACTTGATGAAGAAGGCTACAGCAGGGCAACAAGCGTTTACCTGCCGGATCGTGTAAACCCCATGCTACCGGAAAAGATTTCAAATGAGCTTTGTTCCTTAAGGCCAAATGAAGATAAATTTACTTTCTCGGTGATCTTTAAATTAAGTAAAGGGAAGGTGAAGGATTATTGGCTCGGTAAAACTTTTATTCATAGCGATCATCGTTTTAATTATGATGAAGTGCAGGAAATAATTGAAACAGGAGAAGGTAAATACAGCATAGAAATCAAGTGCCTTAATTCTATGGCCAAAAATTTCAGGAAAGAAAGATTTAAAGACGGCGCTATCAATTTTTCTTCTACAGAAGTAAAATTTCAATTAGATGAAGCGGGTAAGCCACTAGGTATTATTGTGAAGGAGAGTAAAGAATCACATCAACTGGTAGAAGAGTTTATGCTCCTCGCTAATCGTACAGTTGCGGCGCATATTGCTAAAATAAAATTGAATAAGAAGCCAGTTCCTTTTCCTTACAGGGTGCATGATACGCCGGATGATGAAAAACTAAAACCGTTTGCAGCCTTTGCAAAAAAATTCGGCTATAAATTCGATATACATGATGAAGAAGCGATAGCCTCCTCCTTTAACCAGCTAATGCTTGATGTGCATGGAAAGCCGGAGCAGCACGTACTTGAGCAGCTTGGCATTCGTACAATGGCCAAAGCAATTTACACACCGGAAAATGTAGGGCATTATGGCCTTGGTTTTAAAGATTATTGTCATTTCACTTCGCCTATACGCCGTTATCCCGATGTAATGGTTCATCGAATTTTGCAGGAAGTATTAGAAAAAAATATCCATCCTGATAAGAAGATGGAGGAGAAATGTAAACACTGTAGTGTAAAAGAAAGAGCGGCGATGGAGGCTGAACGTGCAGGTAATAAATACAAGCAGGTTGAATTTATGATGGATAAGGTAGGCGAAGAAATGGAAGGTGTGATAAGTGGAGTGGCGTCGTTTGGTTTTTGGGTAGAAACAGTAAATGAAAAATGCGAAGGCCTGGTTTCTATAAGAGACCTTTCAGACTATGACGATTTCAGGCATGACGATACTGATTATTCTTTGGTAGGAATTCGCACCGGGAAAAAATTTCGCATGGGCGATAAAATAAAAATCCAGCTTGTTGCAGCAAATCTTGAGAAAAGACAATTGGATTTTGAATGGATTCCCAATATGGAAAGCCTTAAAGAAAAGGCTGAGAAGATTAAGAAAAAAAAGAAAAAATAATTTGATAACTATATCCGATTTAAAATTTAAATTATGAAAACTCCTGCCTGAAGGTTGAGCTCCCCATGTATTGAAGAAGAGTAGGGGTGAGGCCAAGGCAGTTGTATAGCTTATGCATTCATATAAAGAACTTTCAAAACTTTTTGAAGAGACATTTAATAAAAGGCATTTTCCCGGGCATCCCGTGAACCTGTATGATGCCGCACAATATCTGCTATCCCTGGGGGGCAAACGTATAAGGCCATTAATGTGCCTGATGGGTAATGAACTTTTTGATGAAATAAAACCTGATGCGTATCACATAGCTTCTGCTATAGAATTGTTTCACAATTTCACACTGGTGCACGATGATATCATGGACACAGCGCCATTAAGGCGGGGTATGCCAACAGTGCATATGAAGTATGGCAATGCAACAGCCCTGCTGGCAGGGGATGTAATGATGGTAGTTGCTTATGAATACCTCAATAAAGTAAGTGGAGAATATATTCATAAGGTGCTTTCAATCTCTAATACCATGGCTAAAAAAGTTTGCGAAGGACAGCAACTGGACATGGAATTTGAAAAAAAAGATAAAGTGAGTTTGGAAAATTACGTGGAAATGATAAGCCTTAAAACTTCTGTGTTACTGGGAGCGAGCATGCAGTTGGGTGCCTTAATTGGCGGAGCAGGTTTGGGCAACCAGCAACACTTATATGAGTTTGGCAAAAATATTGGGATTGCCTTCCAGGTTCAGGATGATTATTTGGACGCATTCGGCGATCCTGAAAAATTTGGAAAAAAGCCCGGTGGCGATATTTTAGCTAACAAAAAAACTTTCTTGCTGATTCAAGCCTTGCAGGCCGGTGCTCCTTCACAAGTTGCGGCTTTGCGGGAATTAATGCAAAGAAATGATGAAGGCAAAATCCAGGAGGTGCTTACTATATACAAAGCCTGCAATATAAAAGATTGGGCTATGGAACTTAAGCAAAAATATATGAAAATTGCTCTGAATCACCTTGAAGAAACTGCGGTGCTTTCTATAAGAAAAAAACCTCTTGAAGAGCTTGCCCGTTATTTGCTGGATAGAGAAATGTAAGCTCGTAGGATTATTGTTTTTTTGCTAGTGTTTTTTTGCTTCCTTTTTATCTTTCTTCTTTCCGACAATATAACCGGCACCTGCACCAACAGCGCCTCCGATTATGGCACCTTTTACAGGATGCTTACTCACAATAGCGCCGGTAGCAGCACCTGCGCCTCCTGCAATTACTGCATCTTTTTTCCTATGGCTCCAATGTTTTTTTGTTTTTGATTGTGCGTCCGCATTAATGTTGAAAAGAAATGTAAACATAAAAAGAATCGTTAGCACATAAAAAAGCTTTTTCATTTTTTCATTTTTTTTAAAATTACAAATCATATTAACGCGACAAGCAAATTTTTTTAAAAGTGTTTCTCATATTCAAATTAAAACATGAAAAATAAAATAACCATTCGCGTTTTTAATTATTAAACCATTTTTACCCGGATTACATTTTTGATAAATTTTTTGCCTAAAGTGTATAACTAAAAAAGCAGATTATCTATATTTAATAAACCATTTTGATATTTCCTTTTTTAAAAAACAACTGAAAATATCAAAAGAATTTTTAGGGTTATTAATTTTACTTTTGGAGTAGTCCTCCTTATTTTCTTTGTATCAGGATTTATGTTATTCAGAATGAAAAACAAAAAAACAAAATAATTTTGAACTGAGACATTGCTGCCGTGAATATTATATTGACAATTATCCTTACATTTATTCCCTGCGATTGCTTGTTGTTTTACAACAGAAATTTGATACATGCACTTAACACCAAGAGAAACAGAAAAGCTTCTATTATTTCTTGCCGGGGAACTGGCGGAAAAACGTAAGGCTCGTGGATTAAAATTAAACTATCCTGAATCTATTGCCTTCATCAGTAGCCGCCTGCAGGAAGGGGCACGAGACGGAAGAACTGTTGCGGACCTTATGCAATATGGCGCTACTATTTTATCCCGGGAAGATGTAATGGAAGGTATTCCCGAAATGATACATGAAGTGCAGATCGAAGCCACTTTCCCGGATGGAACGAAACTGGTTACGGTGCATGATCCTATAAGATGAAGTTGTAAGTGCTGAGTAATAAGCTTGGGAAAAGTAAATTAATTATCAATTTTCAATTAACACAATGATACCAGGGGAATATTTTGTTGGAAGAAAAGATATCGAATGCAATGTGGGCCGCACAACCGTTTTTATTACTGTGGTAAATACCGGTGATCGTCCGGTACAGGTTGGCTCTCATTTTCATTTTTTCGAAGTAAACCGTCAAATGGAATTCGATCGGGGTAAAGCATTTGGAATGCGGCTGAATATTGCGGCAGGTACAGCTGTAAGGTTTGAGCCCGGCGAAGAAAAAGAAGTGGAACTGGTAGCGCTTGGTGGTAAAAGAAATGTTTTTGGAATTAATAATCTTGTAAATGGAAGCACAGCAAATGAAAACAGTAAACAAGAAGCAGTAAGCAAATTAGCATCGCTTCATTTCAAAAATAAAGAACAATGAGCCTACACATTAACCGGATAAAATATGCCAATATGTATGGCCCTACAACCGGCGATAAAGTGCGGTTGGGGGATACCGATCTTATCATTGAAGTAGAGAAGGACCATACTGTTTATGGGGAAGAAAATAAATTTGGAGGTGGTAAAACTATACGTGATGGAATGGGACAATCATCAACTGCTAAAAGAGAGGAAGGTGTCCTTGATTTTGTAATAACCAGCGCATTGATTCTTGATCACTGGGGAATAATTAAAGCCGATATTGGTATAAAGGATGGAAAAATTGTGGGAATAGGGAGAGCTGGTAATCCTGATATTATGGATGGTGTTGATGAAAACATGATCATCGGCGCATCAACAGAAGTGCATGGGGGTGCAGGCTTGATAATAACTGCAGGCGGCATAGATTCTCATATACATTTTATTTGCCCTCAATTAATTGACCATGCTTTATTTAGTGGCATTACTACTATGTTAGGCGGAGGCACAGGTCCTTCAGATGGAACCAGCGCAACAACCGCTACTTCAGGTGCGTGGAATCTTCAAAAAATTATGGAAGCCACTGATGCTTTACCAATGAATCTTGGATTTTTAGGAAAAGGAAATTGCGGCACAACTGCACCGTTGATTGAGCAGATTGAAGCAGGCGCCATTGGTCTTAAAATACATGAAGACTGGGGTTCAACGCCTGCAGTTATTGATGCTTCCTTACAGGTTGCTGATGCACTCGACATACAGGTTGCCATACATACAGATACGTTAAATGAAGCAGGTTTCCTGGAAGACACGATCAATGCAATCAAGGGTAGAACCATCCATACCTATCATACGGAAGGTGCTGGCGGCGGCCATGCACCGGATATTATAAAGGCAGCGATGTATCAAAATATTTTGCCATCGAGCACAAATCCTACAAGGCCTTTTACTATTAATACAATTGATGAACACCTTGATATGCTGATGGTTTGCCATCATCTCGATAAATCAGTTCCCGAAGATGTAGCTTTTGCTGATAGCCGCATTCGCCCGGAAACGATCGCAGCGGAAGATATTCTTCACGACATGGGTGTGTTCAGCATGATGAGTTCTGACAGCCAGGCAATGGGTAGGGTTGCAGAAGTGATTATTCGTACCTGGCAAACAGCCGATAAAATGAAAAAGCAAAGAGGCTTTTTAGCGGAAGATGAAAAAAATAACAATGATAATTTCAGGGCGAAAAGGTATGTGGCAAAATATACCATCAACCCGGCAATTACCCATGGTATTTCGGAATATGTTGGATCAATTGAAATTGGAAAATTTGCTGACCTTGTTCTTTGGAAGCCTGCACTATTTGGTGCGAAGCCAGAGATGATCATTAAAGGCGGAATGATAATCGCCAGTAAAATGGGAGACCCGAATGCTTCCATTCCAACACCGCAGCCTGTTATGTACAGGCACATGTTTGGAGCCTATGGTAAAGCGTTGCACAAAACCTGTTTTACTTTTGTTTCACAAGTATCATTGGACAATGGAAAAGTTCATTCTTATAATTTGCAAAAGCAGGTATTGCCTGTAAAAAACTGCAGGAAGATTAGTAAAAAAGATTTGATCCATAACGATAAAACACCGGAAATAGAGGTGAATCCTGAAACCTATGAAGTGAAAGTAGATGGTGAGAAAATTACCTGTGAACCATTACATGAAGTAGCTTTAGGCCAGCGATATTTTTTATTTTAATATTTAAAATTTTATGCTGATAACAAAAAAATTGGGAAACATTTCTGCATCAGCAATCACCAATAAGAGCATAGATAAGCTTAGCATTGAATGGCATGAAGCGGAAAGGCGTATTCTTCATAAAACAACACAATCGGGTATTGACGTAACTCTTAAATTTTTAAATAGAAATCCGGATTTTAAAGAAGGCGATGTATTGTGGCAGGATGAAAACACAATAATCATAGTTGAAATTATTCCTACTGAATGCATAGTTATTACGCCGGGTTCTCTTATAGTTGCCGCTGCTTTATCTTATGAAATAGGAAACAGGCATGTCCCGCTATTTTATGAAGGCGTTGATTTATTAATTCCTTACGATGTACCATTATTCAATCTGCTACAGGCTTCTGGCTATAGTATCCGTATAGAAGAAAAAAAATTAGTACAACCTTTTAAAACAACTGTGCTGCCACATCTGCAGATAGCCGGAGACGTTAGCATAACAGGTAAAAAACTGCACCTTTCAAAATCATTATAAATGTATTCAACAAGCCTTCTGCATTTATTACATGTATGCGATACCGCATTGCCAATTGGCGGATTCTCTCATTCCGCCGGCCTTGAAACTTATGTTCAGGAAGGGCTTATAACTAATAAAGAGAAGGCGAAAGAATTTGTAGCGCAGCAACTTTCTATAAATATGTATTATACAGATGCAGCATTAGTTTCATTGGTTTATGATGCAGCAGTTAATAACGACTTTGAAACAATCTTAAATTTTGATGAAATATGCACCGCGGTCAAATTACCCATGGAAACAAGGCTCGCAAGTAATAAATTGGGAATTCGTTTATTGAAACTATTTGAAAATAATCACGCATTTATTTTACCGGCCAACTATAAATCTGCCATTGTAAGGAAGCAAGCTTTTGGCCATTATTGCATTGCATTTTCATTATTGGCACAAGGGATGGATATAAAAAAACGCGATGCACTTGCGGGATTTTATTATAATGCTGCAAACGGGTTTATAACAAATGCAGTAAAGCTTATTCCGTTAGGCCAGCAGGATGGGCAGGAAATAGTAATGTCCTTATTTACTTTAATAAATGAACTTGCAGAAAAAAGCCTGAACCCCGATAAAGAATTAATCGGGTATTGTTGCGCAGGCTTTGATATACGATGCATGCAGCACGAGCGATTGTATTCCCGGTTGTATATGTCATAATTTGAAAACAAAAAATCCTGGATTTCTTTTTATAAAATTAAAATGACATTACCTAATAATAACGCTAGTAAGTATAGTCCCCTCTCTGAAGGAGAGGGGGTTGGGGGTGAGGTGGCTTCTCGTTCCTATGTGAAAATTGGTATCGCTGGCCCTGTTGGCTCGGGCAAAACTGCTTTGATAGAAAGATTGTCACGGGCCATGTATAACGATTATAGTATCGGCGTAATTACCAATGATATTTATACAAAAGAAGATGCAGAATTTCTTACTAAAAACAGTTTGCTTCCGGCAGAACGGATCACCGGTGTAGAAACTGGTGGTTGCCCTCACACGGCGATTCGTGAAGATGCCAGTATGAATCTTGAGGCAGTTGAAGAAATGGCTAATCGCATTGAGGGACTTCAAATTATTTTTATAGAAAGTGGGGGAGATAATCTTTCTGCGACCTTCAGCCCCGACCTCGCAGATGTTACTATTTTTGTAATAGATGTTGCGGAAGGAGATAAGATTCCACGTAAAGGTGGCCCCGGTATTACACGCAGCGATTTACTTGTTATTAATAAAATTGACCTGGCTCCTTATGTACATGCTGATCTTAATGTGATGCATCTTGATGCAGCAAAAATGCGAAAAGGAAATCCCTTTGTTTTCACGAATCTCATGGATGGCTGCGGCCTCAGTGATATAATAGGCTGGATAAAAAAATATGCATTGCTAGAAGAAACTGTAGAACCTACGCTATGCCGTTAGGCCAGCATTTACATATAATAGCAGGTTATAAAAACAACAAAACATACCTGGAGTATTGCTTTTATAAGCAGCCTTTTAAATTAGCCAACATCACCGAGAATAAGACAGGTGATTCACTACGATTAATGATCACAAGTTCCTCACCCGGTATACTTGATAATGATAATTATTCAATAAAAGTGGAAGTAAAATCTAACGCGAAAGTTTACCTGGCTACACAAAGTTATCAGCGGATTTTTTCGATGGCTAATAAAGCAAGCCAATATATGAATGTAGACCTGGAAAATAATGCATCATTTTACTTTCTGCCGCATCCGGGTGTACCGCATAAAGGTTCCAGCTTTTCTTCAATAAATAATATTTATTTGAATACACATCATCATTTAGTATGGAGCGACATAATTACCTGTGGTAGAAAACTGAGTGGGGAAGCGTTTACTTTTTCCCGTTATCATAACATAACCAATATTTATCTTGATAATAAGCTCGTAGTAAAAGAAAATGTTTTGCTGGAGCCTTTAGTTAGAAATGTTCAGTTGATTGGACAGCTTGAAGGATTTACCCACCAATCAACTTTGCTGTTTATAAATGACAAAGCTGATATGGAAAAAATTGCTGCCTGTTGCAATGAAATATTATTTGGTATAGAAGACATAACATTTGGCATTTCTATGCTTTCCATAAATGGCTTAATTTTCAGAATACTAGGTTACAAAGGCGAACAATTATTTGATTTAAATAATAAGATTGCTTCAGTTATAGAAACAATAATTATTAGTAAAAACTTTTCTTCTTTTTCAAAACCTGGATCAAATAAGTATTGATTCAATAAAAACTATAGAAGAATATATTGCAATTTTGCACTAAGCATCCAGCGAGATATTCAATGTTGTTAGCAGGTAGACTATATTGAAATATAAAAAGATAAAATTCGATGAAACAAATTCTGTGCATGGCATCTCCATTTCCAGCCAGACTTGTAATATGCTAATCTCTTTATTTCCATTTTATTTTAAAATGGAATAACTCCCATTATTAGGGTATTGTTGCTGAAAAAGATAAACTATTTAATACTTTTGAGCATGAGTTATAATTATTTGCCGCTTGATGCGGGTGAGCTTACTTTTCAACAGGTAAGAGACTTTTTAAAATACGATCAGCTTGTTTCCATAACATTTGCAGCACATCAGTCTATAGATAAGTGCAGAAAATATCTTGATAAAAAATTGAATTCTTCTGATGAACTTTTTTATGGTATAAATACAGGATTTGGCTTTCTGCAAAACGTACAGATAGATAAGCAACAATTGCGCACATTGCAAAGCAACTTGTTGCTTTCACATGCCTGTGGAATGGGAGAAGAAGTACCGGCAGAAATTGTGAAGTTGATGATGATGCTGAAAATAAAATCACTCAGTTATGGTTACTCAGGTATTGGTATAGAAGTGGTGAAGCGGCTTATGGATATGTGTAATAATGAGGTGCTTCCAGTAATATATACGCAAGGCTCGTTAGGTGCTTCTGGTGACTTGGCGCCATTGAGCCATATGTGCCTTCCTTTGATTGGGATGGGCGAAGTAAGGCTTAATGGAAAAAAAATTTCCGCTGCAGAAGCTTTGCAGCATTTTGGTTGGGAGCTACTGAAACTGCAAAGCAAAGAAGGCCTTGCCCTGATAAATGGTACTCAATTCATGAGCGCCTATGGATTAAGTGCACTTATTAAAACTGAAAAATTAATTAACTGGTCAAACATAATCGCTGCTATTTCTTTTGATGCTTTTGATTGCAATCCTGATTGCATAAATGAAAAACTTCATTCCATAAGAAATCACACAGGCCAGGTTTCTGTTGCCGCAGATATCAGTAAATTTTTAGAAGGGAGTGGCATTACCTGGCAACGAAAAAATAAATCCCAGGATCCGTATTCCTTTCGGTGCATTCCGCAGGTGCATGGGGCAACCATAGATACATTTGATTTTGTGCTTTCCACATTTTTAAAAGAAATTAATTCTGTTACTGACAATCCAAATATTTTTCCGGACGATGACCTTATTTTGAGCGGTGGAAATTTTCACGGGCAACCGTTGGCGTTAGGCCTTGATTTTTTGGCAATTGCTATGAGTGAGCTTGCCAATATTTCTGAACGCAGGACCTACCAGTTACTAAGCGGGCAAAGAGGCTTTCCACTTTTTTTAGTTAAAAATCCAGGACTCAATTCCGGGCTTATGATCCCTCAATACACTGCCGCAGGAATCGTAAGTGAGAACAAACAATTATGCACACCCGCTTCTGTCGATTCCATTTCATCATCCAACAACCAGGAAGATCATGTAAGCATGGGCGCAAATGCAGCAACTAAATGCCTGCGGGTGATTGATAATGTAGAAAAAGTATTGGCTATAGAATTACTATCTGCGGTGCAGGCAATGGAATACCGCAGGCCAATGAAATCATCACCTTTCATTGAAAATATTATTACCTCGTTTCGGGAAAAAATTTCTTTTAATGAAGCTGATAGATTTTTGCATGATGATATGATGAAGGCGGTGGAGTTTATAAAAAATTATGAGTTTGAAAGGTGATACTCTGATTATTAAAACATTGGTTTAAAAGCTCATTGCAAAATTGTAAATTTGGTAAAACAGTTTTAATGAAAACCCTGGAAGAAATTAAGAAAGAGCTTCATGAATATATTGATAGTATTGATGATGAAAAAACATTGATGATGGTTCATGAAGATATTGCAAGCTATTTGAAGAAATATTCAACCGAAGAGGAGAGCGAGGATGAATTAACCGAAGAACAGGAAAAGCAATTGGATGAGGCAATACGCCAGGCTGATGCAGGCGAATTTGTTTCAGAACAGGAGTATTTAAAAGCAACTGCCAGATGGCGTACAAAATAAAAAAGAGTAAACAATTTCTGGATAGTGTGCTTACGGTTGTTGCTTATATTGAAAAGGAATTTGGACTTACTTCTGCAATAAAGTTTTAAACTATCTTAGATTCAAAAATTTCTAATCTTTTAATTCATCCAAGAATGGGTAGTGTAAGTAGAAAAAACAAGAATATTCGAAAGTTTACTATAACAAAACATAACAAGGTTTATTACAGGTTCAAAAAGGATGAGATTGTTATTTTGAGTCTATTCGAAACCAAAACAAATCCGCGTAGTAATAAATATGAATAGCTAAATCTTATATCAATGTAACTGTTACTATGATAATTTCTCAATCAACAAAATACGATCCTTTAAAGTACGCAACACCAACCGGTACTAAATTAAATTGTAAAGGCTGGATACAGGAAGCTGCATTGCGTATGTTATTAAACAATCTTAATCCCGATGTTGCTGAAAAACCCGATGATCTCATTGTGTATGGCGGAAGAGGCAAAGCAGCAAGAAATTTTGAAAGTCTTGACCTTATTATAAAAGCACTTAAGGATCTTGAAAATGATGAATCACTTTTAATACAAAGCGGCAAGCCGGTAGGTATTTTGCAAACAAATACTAATGCCCCGCGTATCCTTATATCCAATTCTCAGCTTGTACCAAGGTGGGCAACGTGGGAACATTTTGATGAATTGGAAAAAAAAGGATTGATGATGTTTGGGCAGATGACCGCAGGATCCTGGATATACATCGGCAGCCAGGGAATTGTTCAGGGAACTTACGAGACCTATGGCGCCGTTGCCAATAAGCATTTCGGAGGCACTTTAAAGGGGACGCTTAATGTCTCCGCCGGGCTTGGTGGAATGGGCGGCGCACAGCCATTAGCGATTACCCTTAATGAAGGGGTCGCATTAATTGCGGAAGTTGAAAAATGGAGAATAGAAAAACGGCTGGGAACTAAGTATTTAGACTTGTTAATTGAAAATATTGACGAAGCGATTGACAAGGCCATTAAAGCAAAGGAAAATGGAAAGGCATTATCTATCGGGGTGAGGTGTAATGCGGTTCATTTACTGGAAAGATTGGTAAAAAGAAATATAGTTCCCGATACACTAACCGATCAAACTTCAGCACACGATCCTTTGACCGGTTACTGGCCGCATGAAATGGAATATGAGTATGCAAAAATTTTGCGTGAAGAAAACCCAAAGCAATATGTTGAATATGCTTATCATTCGATTGCTCACCATGTTGAATTGATGCTTCAGTTGCAAAAGATGGGAGCCATCACATTTGATTATGGAAATAATATTCGTGCAGGTGCTAAGGAACATGGCGTAATAGATGCATTCGATTTTCCCGGATTTGTTCCGGCTTACATACGTCCATTGTTTTGCGAAGGAAAGGGCCCTTTCCGCTGGGCAGCACTCAGTGGCGACCCTAATGATATCGCGATAACAGATGAAGTGGTCCGCAACTTATTTCCTGAAAATACTTCTCTGTTACGTTGGCTGAATCTTGCAAATAAAAAAATTCCCTTCCAGGGATTGCCTGCACGGATATGCTGGCTTGGCCAGGGCGAAAGAGAAAAGGCAGGCCTCGCCTTTAACGAACTGGTAAAGCAGGGAAAGGTGAAGGCCCCAATTGTTATAGGCCGCGATCACCTGGATGCTGGCTCCGTTGCCAGCCCCAACCGGGAGACTGAAGCTATGTTGGATGGCAGCGATGCAGTTGCAGACTGGCCTGTATTGAACGCATTATTAAATACCGCAGGCGGAGCCAGTTGGGTAAGCCTGCATCATGGAGGGGGCGTGGGCATGGGATACAGCATACATGCGGGTATGGTTATCGTAGCAGATGGTACTGATGAAGCTGCGGCTAAGCTTAGCCGTGTGTTACGAAATGATCCGGGGCTTGGAGTGATTCGCCATGCCGATGCAGGATATGATGTTGCAAAAGATTATGCAAGGAAATTTAAATTGGATATTAAAGAAAGACTGAAATAAAATAATGACAGATGATTCAGGTGTATATATTAAAATATAGTTTATGATTATTCAAAAAAATGGCTTTATTCATCATGTATATTTTTGGTTGAAAAATCCGGACAGTAATAATGATTGTAATCTTCTTATTGAAGGGCTAAAAAAACTTTCACTAGTAGCCACTATTAAAGATTTTCATATAGGCAAGCCTGCCGGTACAGGCCGGGATGTAATTGATAGTTCCTATGCTGTTTCCTGGCTGTTACTTTTTGATAATAAAGAGGATCAGGATAGTTATCAAATTGACCCTGTTCATTTAAAATTTATCGAAGAGTGTGCACACCTTTGGAATAAAGTGGTTGTATATGATACGGTAGATGTAAGCTGATCTATAGAGAAATATGATTTCACATTTTATTTTACGCCATTATTATCATCCCACCATCTTTTCATTTTTCTTATGTAAAGAATCTGCCCGGTATGGTATGCGTTGTGCGTACCAATGTGAGCAATATTAGAATACCATTTTTTAAGTTTTATTTCATCAGCATTTTTTACTGCAATTTCCCAGGCAGTAAGTACGCTATCCAATCTTTGTACTGTGGCATTCCATGTACTTTCATTGACCTCAGTGAAGGTTTCTTTATTATTCCCATCAAATGCATCCGGCTTGATACCTTCGAATTTATACAGCAATTGCTTATTCCAAAAAATAAGATGCGTGGTAAGCTCGGCAATAGAATGGTTCCCGCTGCTATCTTTCCAGTTAGCCTGTTTAGCTGTGAGGCCTGCAATAGCAATGGTTGGTGGTACGAACCAGTCTTTTTCATTGTGAGTGGTTTTCAATTGTTCCAATAAAATGGATTTTAAAGTTGGTGTAGAATCATTCTGTGCATTAGATGTACAAATAACAAATACAAAAAATAAACCCAGATAGAATTTCATATTTAAATTTTTAGAGGAGAATTTATGATGTTGAAATTATGAAAGGATAATGAAATGAGGATCTCATTATTTGAATGATTATTATTTATCAGGAATGTTTAATAGAATTTAAACCGACATTTAATAAAAACTTGTTTCGTATTTTTATTAAACAATAAAAAGAGATTGCATGTATCATTTTACACGAAGAAAATTTCTTAAATCATCTACCGTATTATTAGCTGCCTCAGTTGCCACACCTTCATTCACGTCGAACGGCAATAAACCACTTTTAGCATTTTCTACTCTCGGTTGTCCTGAATGGGATTTTAAAAAGATCACTGATTTTGCCGTGCTTCATGGGTATAAAGGAATTGAAGTACGTGGCATCCAACACCAGATGGATCTCACAAAATGTAATGAATTCAACAGCGACGAAAATATAAAGAACACACTTGCTGTTATGAAAGATAAAGGCCTGCGTTTCGTTGACCTTGGATCTTCAACAAACTTGCACATTTCGGATACTGCAGAAAGGACTAAAAGCCTGGATGAAGCAAAGCGATTTATTGATTTAGCGGAGAAAATAAATTGCCCTTATGTGAGAGTCTTTCCAAACAAAATCCCAATTGAGCAGGAGAAAAACATGACCCTTGATCTTATTACAAAAGGTTTGCAGGAATTAGGTGAGTTTGCTAAACGAACCAACGTGAGTGTATTGATGGAAACACATGGAGATCTTGTAAAAAGTGAAGACATAGAACGCATAATGGAATCAGCTGCGGGTGAACACACCGGCCTTGTCTGGGATATTACAAACATGTGGTCGGTTACCAAAGAGCCGCCTGCAGATGTGTATCGGAAATTAAAAAAGTATATACGGCATGCTCATATTAAAGATTTGAAAACGATTGACGGTAAACAACGTTATGTATTCCTGGGACAGGGTGAAGTTCCCATATTTGCAGCAATTGATCTTTTGGAGAAGGCCAGCTATAAAGGCTACTACAGTTTTGAATGGGAAAAATTGTGGCATCCTGAAATAGAAGAACCGGAAATTGCAATAGCGGATTATGCTAAGGTAATGGAGCAGCATTTCAAAAAGTAGGGTTGTGTAACTTTTCAAAAATACTATGCCTGCATTAAAAATCATTTTATAAAATAGGACTTTCAATTACGCCAAAATATGCCGGACTCAACTTATATAAATAACAAAGCGAAAGCTCAAAATACATATGATGCTATAGTTGTTGGCTCCGGGATAAGTGGTGGCTGGGCTGCAAAGGAGCTTTGTGAAAAAGGATTGAAAGTTTTATTACTCGATCGTGGGCGCAATGTTGTTCATCCGAATTATCCAACTGCCATAAAGGACCCATGGGATTTTACGCATCGTCTTCACCTAAGCGAAGCTGATAGAAAGCAACATTATGTTCAGAGCCGGCATTATTCTTTTCGTGAGGATAACAAACATTTTTATATCAATGACCAGGAAAATCCATATGAGGAAACGAAACGTTTTGATTGGATAAGAGGAGATGTTGTGGGAGGCCGCTCCTTGCTGTGGGCGAGAGCATGTTACCGCTGGAGCGATCTTGACTTTGAAGCCAACCTGAAAGATGGGCATGGTGTTGATTGGCCAATAAGGTATAAAGACATAGCCCCATGGTACGATTATGTAGAATCTTTTATTGGCGTAAGCGGCTCGAAGGAAGGTATTCCTCAATTGCCCGATGGAATATTTTTACCACCATTTGAAATGAATTGTGTGGAAAAAGATTTCAAACAAAAATTGGAAGCAAGATTTTCTGACCGTAAAGTTATTATAGGAAGAACAGCGAATCTTACCAGGCCTGTGCAAGGCAGGGGGCAATGCCAGGCCCGTGATCTGTGCCACAGGGGTTGCCCGTTCGGAGCCTATTTCAGCACGAACGCAAGCACTATTCCAGCAGCTTATGCTACCGGCAACCTAACGGTGCGGCCACACTCGCTTGTAAACAAAGTAATTTATGATGAACAAAACCAAAAAGCAACCGGGATAGAAATTGTTGATACAGAAACCATGCGTGAAGAAACTTTTTATGCAAGAGTTATTTTTCTGAATGCAGCCACAGTTGCTACTGCTTTTATTTTATTGAATTCTACATCAAACCGTTTTCCAAATGGCCTTGGCAATGGAAGCGGCCAGGTTGGACGCAACCTTATGGATCATCATAAGGGGCTTTCAATTACTGCAGATGTTGATGGCTTTTTAGATAGTTATTATTATGGCCGCAGGCCAACCAATATTTACATTCCGAGGTTTAGAAATGTTAGTGATAAGTCTTCAGCGTTTACACGTGGGTATCATTTTGGAGGAAGCGCAAGCCGGTCTTCGCAACAACATGATCTGCCGATTGGCGCTGAATTAAAAGAGGCCTTGACAGAGGCAGGCGAGTGGCAAATGGGGCTGTATGCATTTGGCGAAACCCTGCCATATCCTGACAACCGCGTTACGTTGAATAATAGTAAAAAAGATAGATGGGGAAGGCCGGTAATCGTTGTGGATTGTGAGTTTAAAGAAAATGAAAAAGCCATGCATGAAGACACGGCTGCCACCGGCAAAGAAATTCTCGAGGCTGCAGGTTTTAAAAATATAAAAGTAAATGGCAGCATTTCTTTTCCGGGTAATGCAAATCACGAAATGGGAGTTGCACGCATGGGAAGCGATCCTAAAACTTCTGTATTAAATAAATTTAACCAGATGCATGAAGTACCCAATGTATTTATTTCCGATGGCTCATGCATGACATCAGGCTCATGCGTGAACCCTTCACTAACCTATATGGCGCTTACAGCACGTGCCTGTGATTATGCGGTGAAAGAATTAAAGAAAGGGAATATTTGAAAAAGATTATTTCTTTCTCCATGAAGGATTAACTCCAGTATTACCCTGCGCATAAAACTTTAGCTTATTGAAAAAATGAAGTTGGAAGTACTCATTCGCAATCCGGAAAGGAACTGCATAAATTTTTATCATGGAATTGGTAAGCCATTCATTGCGGCAGTGAGTAATAGGGTTACAAAAAGAAAATATATGGCTGCGAATAATAGAATCTGTGTTTTTTTCCGGGCGAAATAATAGCCTGTTAATGGAAGGATCTGCAGGGCATGCATGCCCAGGAAATGAGCAATACGTAAGTCTCCATAATGTTTACTCCAATTTACAAATGGCAATCCCGGTGAGCCATCAGGTGCGCCAACTGTGTGGCCCATGTTGCCTACTATCACCCAACCCTCAAATGCAAATAGAACGAAAAGGATTAACCCCAGCCTTATTGATAAAAGATATATTTTGGAAATGTTGAATTCCTTTTGCAGAAAAAATAAAACGCAAATATAGGCCGTCCATAAAACAAAAAAAGTAATGGAAATGCCCATGATAGTAAATAAAATACCATTAAAAAGTGAGCTTTCATTGAAGTGAGATCGTTGGCCTCTCGCAGCCTGGAACGTGATAATAATCATTTCAATAGTCATCGTTATTATAAGCATCCGGCTATAAGCCCTTACTTTTTTTTGATTGGTAAGATACCATGCCAGCCAGCTTACTGTCCATGTCATAATACCAATGGACACATAAAACTTCATAGGTTTTATCCAGGCGTTGATACCAAGAATAATAGTATTATCAAAATAGCTTGCAATGAAGCAGATAAAAAAAGCAATGAACATAAGCCAGCCAAAATAATAAAGATGGCTATTTCTCTTTTTCAACTCAACAAAAAAATTATTCATGATTTTTGATTAGAAAAATTGACAGAAAAATATTTTTTTGTACTGATGATGCGAAGGATAAAATATAGCAACAAACCCACCGGGCCAAGCATGAATGTAAAAAACAAACAAGGCACAACCAGCCAATGGTTTATATTATGCATCCTTGCATTACGTGAAATAAAAAGCCCTGTCATTAAATCAAATGCGAGATAGTGTATCCAGCCTGCGGTTACCATAGAAGGATTGGTAAATAATTGCATTACGCCTTGCAATGAATTAAACTTTTGCACATCTGAAAATTTGAAATTTGAAAATATTAACCACGCATAAACAATGCAGAATAAGGTAATGATAATACCGGTGATAAACCTGTCAGATGATTTCCAGAATGGAATAAAAATAATAATTACCCATCCTGCCAAAGCAATAGTGCTGCATAGTTTAAAAATATTTTCGGGCGACATAACGATTTGTTTTGCTGGTGATTTTGATGGCTTAAACAATGCACTTTTTCTCTGTAAAAAAAAATTTTCAAATTCCGAAAGCACTAACTAATCCCTTTACTATTCACCTTTACTTTCGTTGTAGGATTCATTTGATAAGTTATTATTTCGCCGCTATTAAGAATTTCAACAATGCGGTATCCATTATAGTCCGTACCCCAGTTGCCTGCGATATGTGAATCAAAAAAATAATATTTGCCATTATTTTCTTTCACGTTATCATGGTCATGATCATGTCCATGAAATATGGCTTTTAAATTTTTTTGCTTATCAAATAATTCTACAATAGCCGGGCAGGGAAGGCCAGACTTGGTCCAGCTAAATGGAGTAATGTGCATGAAAACAAAGACTTGTTTTTTAGAAGCGAAATGTTGCAGTTCTTTTTTGGCCCATTCAAGATCAGGACAAATATAAGTGCCTTTATCATCCGCGGAATTCAATACAATAAAGGCCGCATCTCCCTGTTCAAAGGAATAATGCCAGGGCGTAGTCCACGTATTTTTCCAATTGTCTTCCAGTGTCTCATCATGATTGCCATGTGATACATAGTAAGGCATTTGCAATTGATCCCATTTGGATTTTACGACAGGCAGGAATGATACATCGTTGTGAAAAAGATCACCGTTTATTACTGTAAAATCAAGGCCCCTGTTTTTCTTTTCGGCATTGATCCATTGAACCATTTGGTCATGAAGTAATTCATACGCCGTGTTTTCCTGGCCATAGTGCCCATCAGAAGCGATAGCGAAACGGGTTACTATTTTATTAGCCGGAAAAAGATTAAAAACATCTTTATTAAAAGGATGAATAACATTAGTTGCGCTTATAACAACAGCGCCGTTTAAACTTAACTGTAAAAATTTTCTGCGTGATAAGGGCATTTCTTATGTCATTTATAATTTTTTGCAACAGTACCGGAGAATATATAATCTAAAAGAGAAATCATTTTTTGAATCTTCTGCAAACATATAATCAATTTCAATTTTTTTTTCAATGTTTATAATAAGATAACAATTACACCAGCACATTTATATTTAGAATCCGGGACTTGTTCTTAGTTATCAGGGTAACATATTTTTTAAAACTTGCAAAAAAATTGGAATAAATTCGTAGAATATAATTATGGAAAAATAATCACATTTTAAAAAGTTGCCATGAAAAAATTTATCTTGTTTTTACTCATAACAATTCCTTTGCTAATACAGGCACAGGATATAGGAATTCATTTTCAGCATGAAGCAAGCTGGAAAGAAATACAGGCTAAAGCCAAAGCGGAAAATAAATACATCTTTATGGATTGCTTTACTACCTGGTGTGGCCCGTGTAAATATATGAGTGCTTCTATTTTTCCTTTACAGGAAGTTGGAGCCTTTATGAACGATAAATTTATATCTGTAAAAGTACAGTTAGACACAACTAAGAACGATAATGATTTTGTAAAATCATGGTACCAGGATGGACATAACCTGGCTGAAATGTATAAGGTAAGGGCATATCCAACTTACCTGATCTTCGATGCAAGCGGCAATGTTGTTCATCGTTTTGTTGGCTCAAGCCCTGCTGATGAATTTCTTGCAAATACAAAGAAGTCGCTAAATCCAAAAACCCAGTATTATACTTTGCTTAATCAATATAAGAATGGAAAAAAGGAAAAAGAATTTCTTCACGATATGGCGCTTGTTTCTGCCGATGCTTATGACATGGAAAATGCAGCGAAAATTTCTAAGGAATATCTTGCTACGCAAACGGATCTCTATACAAAAGATAATCTTGATTTTATAAAAAGATTTACTGAAAGCAGCACTGATAAGGGCTTTGATATTATGCTTCACAACTCCGAGAAGGTAGATGCCGTGTTGGGTAAAGGTACAGCCGCATCCATTATACAGCCCATCATTATGCGTGAAGAGATTTTCAAAAATTTTCCGCAAGACCCTAAGGCAAATCCGGACTGGTCAAAAATTGAGAGCGGTGTTTCAAAAAAATATCCTGCCCAGGCACCTGAAGCAATAGTAAAAGCTAAAGTACTGTGGTTTCAACACGCAGGAGACTGGAACAATTACCAGGCTGCGATTGTAGATTACATGAATAAATATGGGACAAATGCCTCACCGGAAGAATTGAATGATTATGCTTGGACGGTATTTCAAAACTGCCCTGACATGAAATGCGTAGCCGAAGCGCTTGAATGGAGCAAGCGCAGTTTTGAAAAAAATGAAGTCCCCGGATTTATTGACACTTATGCAAATATTCTTTATAAGCTTGGGAAAAAAGATGAGGCAATAAAGTGGGAACAAAAAGCTATGGATGTTGCGCAAGAGGGAGACAAGAAAGGCTACCAGGAAGTAATTGATAAAATGAAGAAGGATGAAAAAACGTGGAATTGAGTAAATGAAAAATATAAGGCTTAATGGTAAGGTGGATACATGATAATGGGCGGTGAGGCCACCGCCCCACGGTGAACCGCCCCGATTGTTGTCTTCACCAATCGGCGACAATTAAAAACAAACCTTCAGCACAAGTGCCCTCTTTCATGGATAACTTTATTATGAACTAATTTTTCCAGCTCGTTTCTTTTTTTGATGATTGATTTTTCAATTTTCATGGTGCAAATACAATCGTGTAGTTGAATAAAGAGTAGAGTTCGTTTTTCTTTCTCAATTTCTTTCAGTTTGAAATCTGAACAATAATACATCACTTCGAGATGGCTGTCGTTAGGCATTACAACGGTTGTGGTGTTTGATTTGGTATGCATTTCTTTTTCTTAGGAAAGTATCAAATAGCAAACCACCTGCTTGAATGGTAACTAAAAGTTATCCAGTTATTGGGGATAAAATTGCAGGAGCGTTTCTTAAATTTCAGATTCGTTAATACCCGGTTTTTGGGTTTCTGTTTTTTGTTTTCGCTTTTTCATAATTATTTTGAGAGACCTTGCTTCTATTTTTTCATCCCCTAACAATACGCCCCATGGCTTAAGGCTTTCAACCCTATCGAAAATTATTTTTGCCATGGCTATTACAGGAATAGATAAAAACATTCCCGAAATTCCCCATATCATTTCACCGAGTACCACTCCCAATAGTGTAACAAAAGCATTGATCCTTACTTTGGAACCCACAATCATTGGAAGCAATATATTACTGTCGATAAGATGCATGGCCACTACGGTTATTACTACTAATAACACTTTTGCAGCCATAGCAGTAGTAGCAAATGTGATTATGACATTCAGTAGCAGTGCTGAAAAAATTCCAATGTACGGAACAATATTAAACAGGGCAGTGATAAGGCCGAGAAGGATAGCGTATTTTATTCCAAGCAAAAGAAAAACAGTGCAGCATACAATTGCCACAGTGCTCATTTCAAGAAAAAGGCCTACAACATATTTCCTTAAAATATTCTGTATGGTAGCCACTATATCGTAAACCGTTACCGCGTTCTCTTCTCTAAAAACATCCACAAGAAACTTAAGTAATCTTCTTCTATAAAGCAGCAAAAAAAAAGTATCGAGTATAACAAACACGAGAAATAGTAAAATGGAAGAGACCGAAAGAACAGTTGACCCGATCATTGATGGCGTTGCTGTTTCTATTTTGGAAGTGGCTGTTTGTACATAGTTCATTTGTTTCTCTATGTTGATGTGAAACTTATCAGATATCCATACCTGGAAATTATGTAATGAAAGGATAACCTGTTCTTTTAGCAAAGGCAGATCCTGGCCGAGTTTCGTAACCTGTGATCCTACAAGAAATAGTAATGCGGCAATTGAAATAACCATTAGTAAAACTGATAATGACGATGAAGCGCTTCGGCCGAGTTTTAATTTTTTTTCAAAAAAAACTGCCACCGGCAATAACAATATTGAAAACAATAATCCAAATAAAAGGGGAGATAGTATTTCTTTTGCCAGCACACTTATATAACATAATGCCAGCAGAGCAATAAGGACCATTGCCAGTTTAAAATAGAAAGGTTGGTTATTTGATTTGTAAAGATTCATCAGGTTAATTTATTTGAAATAAATGTAAAGAAAATCAAATTTAAAATAGCAGGAAGATTTTATCGGTCGTGCCAGCAATGAGGTGCAATTTCATTACCTGGAGAATTTACCTTATAAAAAAAGCGGTCTTATTTCTTAACGTCCCGCAGAACTTTTTTTCATAAAGCTTGTGGAATAAAAGCATTCATGTATCTAATAACAAAACATGCATCATGACTGCCAATAACATTTTAACTGCAAATTTTCTGGACATCATTTTCGAGGGAAAGAATAAAGATTACGGAGCTTATGAGTTGCGAAAAACTTATAACAATCGTATTTCAATTTCTCTTATTATTACTATAGGCATAATTGCAATCGTGCTTTTAAGTTCTGTAATTGCCGGTAACCGTTCTCCTAAAGATTTGAAATATATAAATGGCCCGGACATAGTAATTCAACCACCTCCACCTGTAGAACCGCCCCCACCATTACCGCCGCCGGTATTGCCGCCCCCAACGGCTGCTACTATTCAATATACAACACCCTTGATTGTAAAAAATATCGACGCGGTTAAACCGCCGCCGGAGATCCAGGAAATTTTAGATGCTAAAATTGATGTGAAGACTGTTGAAGGAACTAAATTTAATGGTGTTGTAAATCCTCCTGTAGAACCGCAGGGAACACAGGTTGTTGCAACTCCTTCCAAGAGAAAAAATGATGATTCAGTTTATATTGGAGTACAAATAGATGCAACTTTTCCTGGTGGTGCATCAGAGTGGACAAAGTATGTAAGTAAAGAAGTACAAAAGAATACTGATGAATTTACAGAAACTGATTATGGTAAATGCATCGTGAAATTTATTGTTGATAAAACAGGCAAAGTAAGCCAGGTAGAAGCCACTACAATGAAAGGCACTAAGCTCGCAGAAATTGCAACGAACGCAATTAGGAAAGGGCCAGACTGGATTCCAGCTCAGCAAAATGGCCGCTATGTAAACGCATATCGTTTGCAGCCGGTTACTTTAAATAGCCCTGAATAAATTTATTTACAATTGCTATTCACGCAATAATATTTTAAATTTTTCAATCTGCCTTCTGTGTCTTAGAATATGTACAATGGCATGTTCTGTAATTTGTTCTATGTTATAAACCTGGTCCCAGGAGGTTGTGATTTTTTTACTGTCGTCGTTTTGATCAACCTCAGCATCGCTTATATTTTTAAAAGTTTCTGTCGTGAAAATAAAAACAGCATTTAAATCTTTTTGATAATCCCCGATGGAAGAGTGAAATATAAAATCCGGAAACTCCCTCTTGTTTCCATCGAGCTGCCTGATATAGATAGCATAAGCATAGCCGGATCTTACCACATGAGAAAGAATTGTTTGAATTGATTTACACCTGGGGTCTGCCGTCGTGCTATCTACAATTGTTACCAGTTCTTCATCAGTAATATCTTCTATCGTATGCTGTAAGTCCTGAGTGGCTCTTTCATATTCATCCAGTAATGCTCCTGCGGCGCCTTGCCTGTATATTTTATTCATAGGAATTTTTTTGATATTATAATGAAAGATACGTTACCCGGGAAGTTACTTTTTAAAAAGCTTATCATGAATTTTTTTACCTTCTCTCACAATGATTTCTATAATCTCTTCTATATCTTTTTCTGAAGTCCTGAAATTTACAATACAACCCCTTAGGCAATATTTTCCCAGTACTACAGCATTTGACAAAAAGAGTTCACCTCCCTGTTGCAAGTCGTTCAGTAATGCTTCGTTCAATTTATTCAGATAAGCTTCCTTCGTTTCATGATCATCATTATAATTTAATGGAACATATCGCAACGTTGTAATACTAAGGTTTTGAGTTACCGCCTCAAGTTCAGGATGCGATTTGGCTTTATCAAATAATAATTTTGATAATTGAATGTCTTCATTTATCATTTTGATATAACCGCTTCGTCCTACCTGTTGCAATGCCAGCCATACTTTTAATGCCCTGAAGCCACGGGAGTTCTGAAGCCCGTATTCATAATAATTTTGAGATGGGGCTTCCTCGTTATTACTAAAGTTATAATATACAGGATGCGAACTATAGGTTTCAATCAAATGGTTTGGATTTTTTACTAAAGTGCATCCGGCTTCCAGCGGACTATACAGCCACTTATGTGGATCAAGGGCGATAGAATCAGCTTCCCCGATACCTTCGAATAGCACTTTAAATGCGGGTATAACTGCAGCGGGTATCCCATAAGCACCATCCACATGAAACCATAAATTGTAAGTTTTGCAAATGGCTGCGATAGCTTTTAGATTATCAACAGCCCCTGTGCTCACATCTCCTGCAGTACCAATTACCATTATCGGGTTGCAGCCAGTTTCCAGGTCATTTTTTATAGTCTGTTCCAAGACTTCATTATCCATTTTATTATTTGCATCTGCCTGTATCCATCGAATTGATTTTGTGCCGAGGCCAAATAAAACAGCAGCCTTGTCAACCCACGTGTGCGTTGTCTTTGAGCAATAAATAACCAACCTGCTCTCTGTATTTGAAATGCCATCCTCTTTTATAGTTTTAGGTGCCTTTATAGTTCTGGCCGCTAAGAAAGCCGTAAAATTTGCCATGTTACCTCCACTAACCAGTATTCCTCCATAACCGGGAGAAACACCAATGAATTCTGCAAGCCATCTCACAGTTTGCTTTTCAATTTCAGTCGCTATGGGGCTTAATATTTGTGCCCCAACATTTGGATTAACTGTTGCCGCTAAAAGATCGGCCAATGCCCCAATTGGAGCTGCGGAAGATGTGATATAACCTAAAAATTTCGGATGGCCATTCAGAAGGGAATGCTTAAATAATAAGTCGCAAGCTTTAGAAAGTAATTCATTTGCGGATGTACCGTTTTCCGGCAGGGATGAAGATCCAATAATTTCCTGTAATTCTTTGGGGGACTCTCCGGTTGTAACTTGTCTTTTATCAATTGTATTGATGAATTCAGAGATCGTATCAATTAATTCGTAGCCAATTTTTTTAAAATCTTCTTTACTAATTTCTATGGGAGATTCACGATTGTTTGTCATTCATTTTAGTTTAGTGATTGTAGTAAGCACGTATTCCCGTTTAAATGTTCGCAGGTGTAATTCAACTTTAAGTTATTGTTTAATGTAGTTCATGAAATAAAAAAAGGTAGTATTTCGATAATGTTCCGGACATGTTTAAAATTTGGATGAGCTACATTTACTTCGCTATGCTCGTGTGCCCATGTTGTATGGTAAGGCACGTGTATGGCATGTCCGCCTATTTCTAAAACAGGCAACACATCTGATTTTATTGAATTGCCAATCATCATAAATTCGCCGGGTTGTATGTCGAGGTGCTTAATTAATTTTTTATAATCTTTTTCTTTTTTGTCGCTCATAATTTCCGTGTGATGAAAGTAATGTTCGATCCCTGATTTTTTTAATTTTCGCTCCTGGTCGAGAAGGTCACCTTTTGTAGCGACTACCAATTTATATTTTCCTGAAAGTGCTTGCAGAACATATTCAACGCCTCCGAGCATTTCAATTTGTTTATCTAAAAGTTCTTTACCATATTGAATGGCTTTCTCTATAATATCAACATTGGCTGTATTATCTGAAACCCTCAATGCAGTTTCTACCATGCTAAGCATAAAGCCCTTTACTCCGTATCCATAAAGTGCAAGGTTATCCATCTCAGTTTTAAAAAGTTCCTGTGAAATAGTATGGTGTGGCAGGTAATCTTCCAGTAAAGCACAGAATTTTTTTTCGGTCTCCTGGAAATATGGCTCGTTTACCCAAAGCGTATCGTCGGCATCGAATGCAATTACTTTAATGCCCATATTTAATTTTTTATGAAAAGTATTTCGATTGTATATTATAAAAATTAATTTTTATCCCTTCTTTCTTACCGCCCTCTTTTTTATATTATCCCAAACTGGCAATACATCAGGCGAAAGATCGAAGTAAATAATGGCACCGGCATACAATGCAATAAATAAGCTACTTTTTAGAACCATTGCAAAAAAGCCATGAAGATTATGAAAAGCATAATAGCATATTGCAAAATCAGTAAAGGCAAGTAAGATCGCATACAAGGTTTTGTTGCTAAAGGGGTGCATATTAAATTTTCTTTGAAGAAAAATAATACGTATCGCATTATAAATTGTAAACGAAATGAGATTAGAATAACCTGCCCCGATAATCCCAAATTGTTTTACCAGCAAATAATTTAGGGGGATAGCAAGTGACAATAAAATCATACCACTTATAAATTCAAACCTCCAGAAAGTTGATGTACCTATTATTTGTGAATTCACTCCTGTACCAAGGTCAACTATGCGTGCCATGCCCAGGAAAAAAAATATCCATTGCGATTGCAGGTAGGCAGGTTTTAGGCCAAAAGTGTTTACGGCATCTGCATAGTTGAGCCACACTACCAAAAATATTCCAAGAGAAGCAATCAATAAATTAATACCGGAGCGTTGATAAATGAGATTAATCTTTTTGTAGTCCTTATCTTTCCATGCCTTTGATAAAACAGGAACTGATGCAGCAACAGCACCTCTTTGGGGCGCCTGCACCAAACCTGCTACCACACTTCCTAATGCAAAGATTCCTGCTGACGCAGTTCCCAGAAGAGACATAATCACGAGGGTATCAATAAACTGTGCAATCATAAAAACAAGGCCGCCAAAATAAATGAGTGAAGCAAGTGAGGCGACTTTTTTATAAAACTTTTTAGTAACGCGGCTTATGGTAAAAGTTATGTTTAATGCTTTTTTCCATAGCAGGTAGGTAAGCAATACAATGGCAGTAATGCCATAAGTAAATGAATATAACTTTATAAATGTATCAAAGCTACCAATGAACTTAAAGCTTAGCAGGAATATTAAAAACAGCGTGAGCAGTTTGAAAAGTACTTCCCTTAAAAAAGTAGTGAATATGGATTTACGAATATTCCATGCAAATACTTCCAAAATTGAAAATAACAAAATGAAAAAGCCAAAAGGAAAAACCCAGAAAAAATATTTGACAAACAAGGGAGAGTTGGCTCCGAATTTTTGAATCACAAGATCCTTGAAAATAATTCCTGCAAGAATCACAAAACAAAAACCTGCCAGGCTTATCAGTAATGCCCATGTTAATAGATCATTTTTCTTTTTTGGAAGATTCTCCTCGTAGTATGGATAAAATTTATAAACAGTTGCGATCATTCCCAGGTTGGCAAAAGCAAACATAAGATTACCGACTGCTATAAAAATACTTGTTAAGCCATACTGAGAGGGATTAAACGGAGAACCCAGCCGGGTAAACAAATAAGTATTAATAAAGCCGACAAAAAAACCTGAATAAACAAAAATGGTTGATATGATACTTTGCCTTCGTATCTGCGACATATAAAAGTTTAAGGCTCTAAATTATATTTAATTAATTTGATGTATATCAATATAAAAATTTTCATCAGTCTTTATTTCTTTCAACCCGGTTTTAAGTTGTTGCATGATATCCTTTGGATAAATGAACATATACTTCCCTTTTTTATTTAAAATTTTTACAGGCATATCAAAACCTTTCACGCAATTCGTCCAGCGATATTTCATCTGTCCATCTTTAAGACTGTATTCCAGCATCGGTATCTTTATAGTTCTCAAATATTGATCAAATACTTTTGAAAAATCATGTTGTGATTCTTTATTAATATAATCTTCAACCTGCTTTGTTGTTACGGTCTGGTGGTAAAACGTTTTATTAAGCCCACGTAATATTTTTCTGAATAGTGAATCATCATTGATAACCTGCCTTATTGTATGCAGCATATTACTTGCTTTGTAATAGATATCAATTGGTCCTTCCTGGTTTACGCCATACGCAGATATTACAGGCTCTTTATTTTCAATATTTTTTCTTAATCCGGTTACATAGGCCGTAGCCGCATCTTTGCCATAATAATATTCAGTAAAAAGTGTTTCACTATAACTTGTAAAACCCTCATGTATCCAGTTGTCAGCAATATCTTTCGTGGTTATGTTATTGGCAAACCACTCGTGCCCGCTTTCGTGTACGATTATAAAATCCCACTTCATACCCCATCCGCTACCGGAAAGATCCATTCCATGATAACCATTCTGGTAACCGTTACCGTAAGCAACCGCACTTTGATGCTCCATACCAAGATGTGGGGCATCTACCAGCTTGTATCCATCTTCATAAAACGGGTAAGGGCCAAACCAGTATTCGAATGCTTTCATCATTCGGGGTGCATCCATAAATTGTTTTTTTGCTTTTGAAAGATTGGAATCCAATACCCAATAATCCATAGTAAGATTGCCTTTCTCACCTTTATAAATTTCTCCAAAATGAACATACTTTCCTATGTAAGGAACCAGGTTATAATTATTAATAGGGTTCACAACTGCCCATGTAGTGGTGGTAGTGCCATCATTATTATCAGTTTTATTTCTTATTCTTCCATTACTCACGGCAATAAGATCAGAAGGTGCTGTAATGTGTATTTCCGCGCTATCGGGTTCATCACTTTGTATATCTTTGCATGGATACCAAACACTTGCGCCAAGCCCCTGGCAGGCAATACTTATCCAGGGATTTTTTGCCTTGTCTCTTTTCCATATTAGTCCGCCATCCCATGGTGGTTTTATGGCAATTCTGGGTTTACCATGATAACATATAGTAATTGTTGGCTGGTCGTTTTGACGCTTTAATTCATCAGCATTTGGAGGTGCTGTAACTGGTTGCCCCATCCGGAGAGTATTTGGAGGTGACTGCTCATTACGAACAGGTTGAATGTTTTTCAAACTAACAAAAAAAACATTTCCTTCTCTTGTAAATCCAAGTTGCCTTTTTGTATTTAAATAGGTTATTCTTTCATTTCCGCTAATTGATTGCTCCCGGCTTTTGATACCATTATTAATGATAACTGAATCAATTACCATAGGCTCCTGCAGGTCTATTTGAAAATAATCAGGATGATTTTTTTGAATCTCCTTATAGCTGATAATATTATATCCTTCGATAGTACTATCTGCCAGGTTAAATTTTACATGCAAATTATATTTGGTTGCATTCCACCACGATCTTCCCGGGCCGTTGGTTCCACGTAATGTATCAGCATGTGTAAACGACTGGGACATACCGTAAAAAAATATAAACGATAAACAAAACGCAGTGACTATCTTTTTCATTTGCTAAATTTATTTTTTCTTAGTCAAAGATGGAGTTAAAAAATTAATCGCCCTTGCCGGTTATAAAATTTAGAAATCATTTACTATTCGCTATAGCAGCTTTTATAGCAGTAGCCTTTTTATCATGCGGGAATCATAGGAAGCAAAAAAATATTTTTCATTACAACGAGCAATCGGGTATTGCAACCCTTGACCCGGCGTTTGCAAAAAATCAATCCATCATGTGGGCAGTTCACCAACTGTACAATACGCTTGTACAAACTGATGACAGCCTCCATATTATTCCTTCTCTTGCAAAAAGCTGGGAAGAATCAGATGATAATATGGGCTTTGTTTTTCATTTACGTAATGATGTTTTTTTTCATGACAATGATGCATTTCCAAATCGGAAAGGAAGAAAAATGACTGCACAGGATGTAGTATATAGTTTCAGCCGCATCATGAATAAAAATACAGCAAGCAGTGGTGCATGGATCTTTAATGCGAGAGTAGATTCCTTGCATCCCTTCACTGCCATTGATGATACAACGTTTCAATTGCAATTAAAATCTCCTTTTCATCCGGTACTTGGCATACTAACCATGCAGTACTGCTCCATCATTCCACATGAAGTAGTAGATAAATATGGAAAGGATTTCCGAAGCCACCCATGCGGAACCGGGCCATTTCAATTTGTCGCCTGGGAAGAAGGGCAGGCATTGATAATGAAAAAGAATCCTCTATATTTTGAAAAAGATAGTTTAGGAAACAGGCTTCCTTACCTTGATGGTATATCGGTTTCTTTTTTTGAAAACAAGGCAACCGAGTTCCTCGAATTTCAGCAAGGCAGGCTTGACTTTATAAATGACATTGATGCTTCTTTTAAAGATGAAGTGCTTACTAAAAAAGGTGAGCTTCGCAAAGATTGGCAAGGTAAAATAATACTTGTAAAACATCCATATCTTAATATAGAATACCTCGGAATTTTACAGGATACTACCAAGGAAGTAGTAAAAAATTCTCCTCTCAGAAATTTAAAAGTAAGACAGGCAATTAACTATGGATTCAACAGGAGAAAAATGCTGTTATACATCCGTAACTCCATTGGCACTACGGCAGAAAGTGGCTTTGTACCCGAGGGCTTTCCCTCATTCGATTCCTCCGCAGTTATTGGTTACCGTTATGATCCCGCAAGAGCCTTACAATTATTGAAGGAAGCCGGGTATCCTAATGGAGCAGGATTGCCTGAAATTACCTTGTTTACCATACCTGTATATGCTGATCTTGCAAGTTATATAGCCAGTGAATTATTACAGATCGGAATTAAAATCCAGGTAGAAACTGTTCAGAAGAGTTTATTGCTGGAGCAAACAGCAAAATCGGAGGCATTGTTCTTTCGCGGAAGCTGGATCGCTGATTATCCGGACGCTGAAAATTATCTTAGTGTTTTTTATGGAAAAAATCCGGCACCTCCCAATTACACCCGTTACAAGAATCCGGCCTTTGACAAATTATATGAAACTGCATTATCAGAAAAAAATGATTCAATAAGATATAAGCTATACCAAAAGGCAGACCAGTTAATGATGAAAGATGCGCCTGTAGTGCCTTTGTGGTATGATATGGTTATAAGGCTGGTACAGCCTGCTGTAAAAAACTTTACACCAAATAGCCTTAATTTACTTGAGCTTCGGAAGGTAAAGATGCTTGATTAATTTCTGTTATAAGTTAAACTTCGCATATTCAAAATCCGTTACGATTAATAAAGCGTAGCTTCCGGCATTATCTATCTTTTAATTTTCTTTATCAATGATTGCCATTCTCTTGTTCTTTTTTTGCCATTGGTTCTTCTCATTATTTTTTCACTCATTTTTTTTACACAGGTTTGCGTCGCATCAAATGTATACAACGTCTAAAAGATGGGAAAAGGCATTTTACGTTATGACGTGGCTTACACAAGGTTCTTCATTTCTTGTGCCAAGGGCTTATGCTGTAATGCATAGGATGCACCACACATATAGCGACACCGAAAAAGATCCGCATTCGCCACATTTTTTTAAAGATATATGGCACATGATGATTAATACCGTTATCATCTTCAGGGGATTTCATACCGGTAAAAATTTGCCTGATCCGCAATTCACAAAAGAATACATTCCTATGTGGGATAAGCTGGATAAATTGGGACATAATACCATTACCAGAATTTTGTTCGGTGCCTTATACACCACATTTTATATCATCTTCGCACCAAATTACTGGTGGTTTCTTTTGCTTCCGATACATTTTATTATGGGGCCGATACAAGGGGCAATTGTAAATTGGTTTGGGCATAAAATAGGTTATTCGAATTATAATAATGGAGACCACTCCAGGAATACGACCCCATGGGGAATAATTATGATGGGGGAACTGTTTCAAAATAACCATCATTTTAAAAAGTTTGATCCAAATTTTGCGAAAAAATGGTATGAGTTTGATACAACTTTTCTTGTGATGAAGGGGTTGAATCACTTAAGAATTATTCGCCTTTTACCTGTACGTGCCGTTGCTGAACCTAATTCATAGTGAGTACACATACTTTATAAATTAATTCTTAAGCCAGCCTGCGGTATTAGCATATTGGTACGGGAGTTCTTTTCAATGAAAGAAACCTGCGCATTATTACTTATATATGGATCAGTAAGGTAAGTAGTATTTGCGCCTATTGTATAAGCAACTTTCAACTCAAGGCCAAGATCATCTCTTTTATTAAGAGGAATATCTACTCCTCCCGCAGCCCCGTAGGAAAAAGCCCAGTGAGCCTTTGTTGAGTTTGAATAAGATGAATTATAATCACTGTAAAAAGTAAGCCGCTCTACACTCACTGTTGAGAAAAAAACATTCCACCCGGCCGTCAGATCAACAAAAGGTTTCACTTTACCAAATACACCTGGTTGCAATCTTGTAAGAAACATTAAAGAAAAAATGTTGCTGGTAGCGCTTACTTTAAAATCATCATTAAACCCATTTATGTATCCCGAGAAATATTGGGTAGCCCTGCCTTTTTCCTGTATACCTAATTCAGCCCCAAATTTCAAAAACCGCGACTTACTGGGTCTGAATAAAAAATTTGCCCTTAATCCATAGCCCGCATCAGGATTAGCATCTTTGTAATCACCTTCGGGCACCGCAAGTTGCGCATCTAATGAAATGGTGAATTTTTGCCCATAAGTGAATGAAGCAATCGCGATTATAATGAGTGTAAGAAAATATTTCATAAATAACTTTTTATTTTTTCAGCACATCAGCAAAAACTTTTTTTAATTTATCCATCTTAGGCTCTATAACATAGCAATATGGCTTAGAACCATGATTCTTGTAGTAATCCCTGTGATAATTTTCTGCTTCATAAAAATTAGTAATGGCTCAATAGCGGTTACAATAGGTTTAGCAAATGTTTCATTTTTTCCAGTTCTTATTTATATTTTTCAGCCTTCTTCTTTTGTTCATTATTCTGATAAAATATGACACTCCTGTATTGCGGGCCTACATCATTTCCCTGCTGATTCAATGTAGTTGGGTCATGCGTTCGCCAGTGCACCAGAAGCAGCCATTACCAAATATGGCAGTTTCTAAATTTTTATTGTCCGGCATAAACTTATTTTATCTTTTTCGAAATGTAATTAGTGCTTATTACCAATAACACTCAAAAGGCTTTTAGGTTTTCATCAAAGATAGGACGCATAAATTTTTTTTGACCAAATGCTTTTTATATTTAACACGTAAATAATAAAATGCCATTCCTTTTGATGGGAACATTTCAATTAAATCATTTTAGAATATGCCGGTAAAGAATGACATTTCACACGCAACCAGGTTATTCCCTGGCAATGATCTTAAAACTTCGATTGAAAAATTTGTAGCTGCAAATAACATACAGGCGGGTTGGATCGTGACTTGTGTAGGCAGTATTACAGAATTTTCTATACGATTTGCCAACAAGCTACATGTAAAAAAAGGTAGTGGATATTTTGAAATTATAAACCTTAGCGGCACCGTTTCTACAAATGGGTCGCACCTGCACATATGTATTGCTGATGTTGACGGAAATACAATTGCAGGGCATCTTATGGAAGGCTGTAAAATTTATACAACTGCTGAAATAGTTTTGGTTGAATCCGGAAAATATATTTTTGAAAGAGAAAAAGATGTCATCACTTCATGGAAAGAATTACAAATAAAAAACAAGTAACACATGCGTCATAGTTTCCTCATACCCCAATTCTTACTTTTACTTTAAATTCAAAGTATACCTTTACCTATTTCATGAAATTATTTCCTTCTTCCGCTATACAACAACTGGAGTTTGATAAAGTACAATCTTTACTCTCAGGCCATTGCCGTACTGAATTTGCCAGGCAAAAATCATTAAACCTGAGAATTCATACACGAAAAGAATTTATTGAACCGGAATTGACACAAACGTATGAATACAAATTACTTTTTCAAAATCATCTACACTTTCCTGATGATGCTGTTTTAAATTTATCAAAAGAATTAAAGCTTTTAAGTATTGAGGGCTCGATGCTTTCAGGCACCCAGTTTCTCGCAATAAGAAAGCTTGCTGTTGCTGTGCAACAGGTATTCAGGTGGTTTGATAACGAACGCAGAGATGTGTATCCCTTTTTGGCAATGGTAATTGAAAACACCTATTATGAAAAAAATATTATTGAGATAATTGATGAAGTACTGGATGAAGAGGAAAATGTAAAAGACAAAGCTTCAGAAGAACTAAGCAGAATCCGGATCGCATTGTACAAAAAAAGAAGTGACTTACGGAGGATGTTTGACCGTATCGTAAGCCGTATGAATAAGCTCGGTTACCTTGCTGATATAGAAGAAAGCTTTATAAACGGCAGGAGAGTACTTGCGGTATTTGCAGAACAAAAAAGAATGGTGAAAGGTATTTTACATGGAGAAAGTGATAGCCGCAGAACCACTTTTATTGAGCCTGAGGAAACAACAAGCCTTAATAATGAAATTTATTCTCTTGAAAATGATGAACGAAAAGAAGTATTTAAAATACTACATGCCCTTACTTCATTAATGAGAGCCTATCATCCTTTGCTTGATACCTGGCATACTGTGCTCGGTGAGTATGATTTTATAAGAGCCAAAGCAAAATTCGCAGTAGACTATAATGGAAACCTGCCCGGGCTTCATGATAAAGGCTATATGAAACTGGTGAATGCCTGTCACCCACTTTTATATATTTATAATCTGAAGCAACAAAAGCCTACTATTCCGGTAACATTATCACTGGATGATAAAAATCGCATTCTTGTAATCAGCGGACCGAATGCTGGAGGAAAAACCGTAACCCTGAAGACGGCAGGCCTGTTGCAAATGATGCTGCAAAGCGGGTTATTGGTTTCATGTAGCCCGGAGAGTGAGTTTGGTATTTTCAGGCAGTTAATGATACATATCGGCGATACCCAAAGTCTTGAATTTGAACTAAGCACCTACTCATCACATCTCCTTAATATGAAATATTTTATGGAGAATGCCAATGGCAAAACGCTGTTTTTTATTGATGAACTTGGCAGTGGAAGCGATCCTAATCTTGGTGGTGCTTTCGCAGAGGTAATTATGGAAGAACTTGCTAAAAAACATTCTGTTGGTATTGTAACTACCCATTACCTTAATCTGAAAGTGATGGCTAATAAAGTACCTGGTATTATAAATGGCGCTATGGCTTTTGACGAAAAAAATCTAAAACCCTTATATAAATTGATTGTAGGTAAGCCCGGAAGTTCTTACACCTTCTCTATTGCAGAACGAATAGGTCTTCATCACTCACTGATCAATAAAGCGAAGCAACTTGTTGATGAAAATCATTTCAGCCTTGATAAATTACTTAACCGTACGGAGCAGGATTTGCAGGAAGTGAATGTAGAAAGAAAAAATCTCGAAAAACTTTTTAAAGAAAATGAGAAGTTAAAAAAAGAAATGGAGCAGGTTATTGATAAAGAAAAACACATACAGCAGGTTGAATTGCTAAAACAACAAAACAAAATAAGCGAAGAAAAATATTTGTACCTGAAGGATATGGAGCGAAAATTAAAATCAATTTTAATTGAATGGAAAAAAACAGATGATAAAAGCAAATTGGTAAAAATGATGCAATCATTACTTTTCAAACAAAGAGAAAAACAAACCTTAGCCAGGAAACAAAACAAGATTGATTTAAAATATACCGAAACTTCTGAGTCCGTAAAAGAAGGCGATAAGGTAAAAATGATAGCTAACAGGCAGGTTGGTGTTGTTAATAATATACGAGGCAAAAAAGCAATTGTTCAGGTAGGACTAATCCCAATAACAGTAGATATTACTGAACTTGTCGTTGTGAAGGAAAAGGCAGAAGTGTAAATTTTTGATTAAATATTCAATGCATTCCATACAATAGATCTTTATCTACTTATGAAAGTTTTTCAACAGTCATTACAATTAAAAGAAAAAAAAAGAGGGTTTCATTTAATTACTGATGAAGTTATTAATAGCATTCCTCAAATACATGAAATAAAGATGGGAATCTGTCAGGTATTTATTCAACATACTTCAGCTTCGCTTACTTTGAATGAAGATGCTTCCCCGGATGTTAGAAAAGATTTTGAAGTGTTTTTTAATAAAATAGTTCCTGAAAATGACCCTGATTATTTGCATGATGATGAAGGGCCTGATGATATGCCCGCACATTTAAAAGCTTCCATAATGGGAAGTTCGGTGACTATACCTGTTACAAATGGCAGGCTTGCTTTGGGCACATGGCAGGGTATTTATTTATGTGAGCATCGAAATTCAATTCATAGAAGAAGCGTGGTAATTACTGTGTGGGGGGAATGAAAATTTCTGCAATAGGTTTTAAAAAGTTGTAATAAATATTTACACTCACGTGAAAAATACTCTTGGATATATTAGCAACTATCCATGTATGTTATTACCTGGCAACTATACGCAATCATTTTTCGATATTAAACCTGTAAACATTCTTATTTTTGATTGCTTTGAAGTTAACAGATTTTTTATATCGAATTACTCATTGGGAGACATGGCACTACCTTGTAAAATATGTGCCACTCAGCCCTGCGTGGCTTTGGTATTGTATTAAATCAGGTTCATTTTGGTTTTTCACACCGTCCAATCCCACCTTAACTTTTGGAGGATTTGAAGGTGAAAGTAAAAACGAAATGTACCTGCAGTTGCCACCGGGTAGTTATCCTCACAGCATTTATATTCCGCACTCCTTAATTTTTACAAAAGTTGAACAACTTGTAAAAGAAGCAGGTTTACAATTTCCCTTTGCAGTAAAACCAGATATTGGAATGATGGGTTTTATGTTTAGAAAAATTGAAAATGTTGGACAGTTGCAAAAGTATCATACAGCCATGTGCTCAGATTATATTGTTCAGAAACTTATAGATTACCCACTGGAGGTGAGTGTATTTTATTACCGGTATCCAAATGAAACATCGGGACATATTACAGGATTTTTGAAAAAAGAATTTCTTGAAGTAACCGGTGATGGAAAGTCAAAATTAAAAGAGTTAATACTCATGTATCCCCGGGTGAGATTTAGAGTTGAAGAAATGAAATTAAAACACGAAAAGAAATTAAACGATATAATTGCTGAAGGTGAAAGATATTACCTGTCGTATGCATTGAACCTTAGCCGTGGAGGGAAGCTTGTAAGCCTTGCTCACGAAAAGGATTCAAGGCTGTTAAAAGTTTTTGATGAGCTCAGTAATTATTCAAAGCATTTTTATTACGGACGGTATGACATAAAATGTTTATCCATTGAAGATCTCAAGGAAGGCAAAAATTTCTCCATACTAGAATACAACGGGAGTGGCGCAGAACCCCATCATATCTACGGTGATGGCAATAATTTGATTGAGGCATACAGGATCGTTCTTCACCATTGGAAAGTTTTGTATACCATTTCGAAATTCAATCATAAAAACGGTTTACGATACTGGAAACATCGTAAAGGATTTACTTTTTTGAAAAGAGCTAAACAGCATTTTAAGATGCTCAAAAAACTTGATGCAACTTTCGAAATTTAGTTTGATGTTATGCATGTTTAAATAATGGTTACTTTATTTTAAATTAATTTTTGTGGCACGTTTTTATCTTCCACCAACTGACTAAGATGTAACTAATATGGAAGCTGTATATGAAAATGAAAAAATAATTGAAGAATATTTATCCTTTATAGATAATAAAGATTTTGCGTGTATCGCTGCCAAAGCTGCCCTGGCTAAACAACAAATAAAATGTTTAGTAGCAGATCATATGGCTTGCCCGAAAGACGATCATAATATTTTAAAGTTTCTCTATTCTTTTGTTGATCAATACCGGGATTCAGATGAATTGTATTATTCTGCAGCAATAATTTTTAAAGAACCGGTTTACAGTAATGAAGAAATATTTGACAAAAATATGTGGCAGAGATTACAGGCTCTATCGGATATGGATTGTGAGAAACACAAGTATGATGGAAGAGTAAATAGTGATCCCAATTCTCCTGATTTCAGCTTTAGCCTTAAAGAAGAATCTTTTTTTATAATAGCCTTGCATCCTGCAAACAGCAGGCCTTTACGCAGGTTTAAATATCCTACATTGGTATTTAATCCACACATACAATTTGAAGAATTGCGTGAAAAAGGGAAGTATGAAAAAATGAAAACTGTAGTAAGAAAACGTGACATGATATTCTCTGGTTCTATAAATCCAATGCTTAGTGACTATGGGGAAGCCTCCGAAACTTATCAGTATAGCGGACGTAAATATGATGGCACATGGCAATGTCCTTTAAAAATTAATCATGGAGCAATTAAAAATGATCGCACCCCGTAGTGGCGTTTCTTTTATTTTGAAAATGGGTGAATGCCTTAAGGTGGTTGATATAGAAGGAGAGCAGGTTTCCGATTTTATATGCTATAATTTAAACGATACGTCAGAATATCTTTCTTCAGGGAGAACTATTGATTACGCTGAAACTATCTTTCTTACCAAAGGCCATTTATTTTATTCTAACAGGAGTAATGTGATGTTTGAGATGGTTGAAGATACTGTTGGAAGGCACGATTTTCTTCTCACTCCGTGCAGTAAAGATACTTTCCGGATTATTTATGGACATACTTCCCCACATTGTGGCTGTTTAGGCAACCTCGCTACAGTTTTAAAAGAATATAATATTACAGAAGATCAGATACCTACCTGCTTTAATATTTTTATGCATGTCGCAGTTGACGGAGACTCAGGGAAAATCCAGGTATTGCCACCAAAAAGCAAAGCAGGCGATTATGTTTTGATTGAAGCCAAAATGGATCTTATAATCGGCATGACCGCTTGCTCCGCAGAAATGTCAAATAATTATTCCTTTAAACCAATCGGATATGAAATAGCCAGGAGAATTTAATTTACTTAAAAATTAATTCTTATTGTTCCTGGCCAAAAGCCTAAGCACTTATTATTATAGGAACTTATAAGCAAAATCTTATTTATAATAAGGCATATGGCTATCTGTAAAAGATTTTTCTGCTTCATTCCAGTTATTTAAAGCTTCATCTCTGCCTGAATTAACTTTTGTATTTACTTCATTAAAAGTATTGGTGGCTATGTTGATTTCTTTAACTCCGTCATTGAATGCATCCACATCTTTCTTTGTCCGTTCACTTTGTGATTTTGCATCAAAGGCCTTTTTTACTTTTTCAAAATTTTCTTTTTTCAAAAAATAATCCATTTGCTTCGGAAGATCATTTTCAGCGGTTTTCTTGTAAAAGGCAAGAGTTTTTTTACAGGTACTTGCCAAAGAAGGATCGCCTTCAAAGTTTTTTAAAGTATCGAGAGCAACCATGCCTTCATTCACATACCGGATAAGTGAATTTCGTCCTTGCTCTGCTTCTGTTATCTTCCCTAAATTCATGGCTTTTACGATTTCGCCATCCTGCCAATAACATTTAAAAAAAACCAGGTACACATCATTTTTATATTTATTTAGTTTACCTGCAACAGCAAGTTTTTCGCCTAACTCATTTTTATCCTCAATAATTTTTACACCATACTTTTCTGCAAATTCTTTACTCGCAGCAGACATTTTTGCAGTAGCTTCATTTATTTTTTCATCGGTTTTTTCCTGCAGTAAAAGATAAGCCTGCATTTCGTCAAAAGATTGCTCGGCTATGTCTTCCATATTTATAATCTTGGCATAATCATCATTAAAAACATTGTAGCATAACTTTATATAATCAATGCTGCTTTGGCGTAATGTATTATCACCATTATATTTTGGTAGGTCTATTGTTTTAAACCTGCTGTTATCAATGCTTTCAAGTGCTTGTGTTCTCAGCTTGTCAATTTTCCTGGCTTTACGGCTATGTGCGGCGGCGCTCATGTAAGCCATATATTTTTGATCCATTTCCGCTTGCGCATTACTGATAGCAGTCATATAAGTGCCGGGGTTAGACATATCCTGTGCAAAAGAATTTTCAAAAATTGCTGAAGAAATAATTAGTATAGAAATTAGAATTTGTTTCATAAACTTTTAATAAAATGATAAACGATTATTGAATGTATGTTTTATTTTATCATGAGTAATATCATGTCGTAAGCTATTTGCAGGTAAGGGTCTTTGCTTAAAAATTTTGTCCATTGGTCATTCATTTCTTTGAGCTTATCGTTTACCTCAAGTTGCTTTTTTTCGAATACATTATTTTCTATTGTATAAGGTGCTTTTTCAATTATGACTGAATCAGCTGATACATTCTTTTGCAGAGCCTTCTTTTCTTTATCCATTGCAACAGAAAATTGTAAACTCACTTCTTCTTTTTCATCAGCCTTTTCAAAATCAATATAATTTTTTAATCGCCTGAAATAAGATGATCCATCAATTTTTTGCTGCGCAAGTGTTCTCAGATTATCAAGATCATTAGCAGGGTAGGGCTTGAAATATTTATTGCCTTCAACCGGTAATGAAATAAGTGTATAAGAATTACCAGATTCACGTTGCGGGTGCACCTCAAGCATATCAGGTAAGAAAACGTCTGGTTGTACACCTTTTGCCTGAGCGGTTGTACCGTTTACCCTATACAATTGCGAGACTGTAACTTTGAAATAACTGTCAGTCTTTATTTTGCTAATATCTTTTTCGAAACTTATAGTAGTATCCATTGGCAATATAACCTGGGCTGTGGCTTTACCATAGGTAGGCGTACCCGTTATAACTGCACGGTGATAGTCCTGTAGCGTGCCAGCCAGCATTTCAGCAGCCGAAGCAGTATATCCATTAACCATTATCATCAGGGGGCCATCGTAAATAGTTCCCCGGTTAACATCTTTTAAGGTAACCATTTTTGCATCTTTTCCTTTCTCCATACCCACAGGGCCTACATCAATAAAAATTCCTGACAATTCAATTGCTTCCTGCATAGAGCCGCCTCCATTATACCGGAGGTCAATTATGAGCCCCTCGATATTTTCTTTTTTTAATTTTAAAATTTCTTTGGCGACATCATTTGCACAACCATTTGCTCCTGCGCTTTCATCTTCCCAATCCTGGTAAAATGAGGGCAAAGAGATAAAGCCGACTGTTTTAATTCCTTTCAATAAAAAGCTTTTTACTTTATTTGCTTCATTGTCAGATTCCATTTTTTCTTTAAATAAAATAACTGAGCGCTCCGAGCCGTCTTGCTTTTTTATTTTTAAAGTTGCTTTGTCATGATTGCTCATGCCCATTACTTCATACAGTTGTTTTAATCCACCGGAGCTTACATCAATTGGCAATTTATCCTCCCATTGTATTGATAATAATTTATCACCTTTATTTACCTGCCCGCTTTTAAATGAAGGGCTGCCAGGTAAAATGGTTTCAATTTTTACCGATCCGTCGTCATCTTCTTTACAGGTAAATCCAAATACCATTTGTTGACGCCCAATCTGGCTCTCAAAATCTTCTTTCTCAGATAAAGGAAAATATTCAGTATGTGGATCATAACAAACGGAAATTGCTTTACAATATTCATCACCAATATACTGTTGGATACCGCCTGCACCCTGCAGAATTAAATTGATAGAATGCTTGAAAGATTTCTTTGCCTTAAGCCTGGCTATTGGTTCCAGGGCATCCATATATTTTTTTTTCTGAGAAGAATTTAAGGTAATTATTGAATCATCATCCAGGATATTATCGAGAGCTGAGGATTTTAAATTCTTATATAATTTTAACCTAAGGGCTTTTTCATTTGAAGGATAGGAAGAATCTTCTTCAGATGTTATTTTTTCCGGTAAAGAAAAATTGAATGGGTATTTACAAATATTATCTATCATCGTATCAACTCTTGAAATACGATCGCTGTAAATTTTCGTAATGGCGGAAAGAAAGGTTTCCTGCCTTTTTTTTATTTGATCATCAAGATCAAATTTGTATTTGGATAATTCACTTATGTCTCCTGTAGTAAAGAAGATTTTATCTTCATCAAGTTGTTTTAAAAGCTGATCAAAAATATTTGAAGAAAATTCATCATTCAATTGCCTTGGCTGGACGTGAAATTTTTCAGCCATTCTTGTAATGATGAAAGCATTTTTAACCGCAGTATTAAATTGCTGTGCATTTATAAAAGCTATTGGGAAAATAAAAAAATTGAGGCCAAGCAGAAGCCGCTTCATAAAGTTAGTTTGTGTGGATTGAAGTTGTAAAATAATTCTTTTATGCAAAATAAATAGAGTATGCGCAGGGTTTTATTTCTAAAAGAGAGATTTTCCTAAAAAGATGGAGATTTTAACTCGAAAGTAAAAAGCCACAAAAGCGGTCCTTTCGAAGATATAAACCTACTGTGCGCGGAACAGGAATCGAATCTGTACAATCCTTTCACCCTTACTATCTTCAGGTTTGCTGGGACCAGTAAATATTATTGAAGAATCAAAGTAGAAATACTTTTATAGATGAATAAATAAAACCACAAAAACCTGTTGCGGCTTAATGTTCTCGTGCGTTTGTGGAACAGACTTTTATAAATTGCATGGGGAATCATAAAACAATAACAGTACATGACAGTTACAAGATTCTAACAAAATAATTTTACTTTAATTGCCCTAAATAAATCATAACGAATGCAGGTTATACTCGGAATCATTTTTCATTTCATCGGAGGCTTTGCTTCAGGCAGTTTTTATATTCCTTATAAAAAAGTAAAAGGCTGGGCATGGGAAAGTTATTGGATAGCAGGTGGTTTATTTTCCTGGTTGTTTATGCCACCTATCGCCGCATGGCTTACCATACCTGGCTTTGCTGATATTATTAAAGCCACAAATTCATCTACACTGCTTATTACTTTCTTTTTTGGATTGCTATGGGGTATCGGTGGCTTAACTTATGGTTTAGGTGTGCGCTATCTTGGAGTATCATTAGGCAGTAGCATTATCCTGGGCTTATGCATGGTTTTTGGTGCAATAATACCTTCAATCTATTATGATTTTCACCCGGTTGCCGGTAAAGATACTTTTAGTGAGATGACCGGTTCTGGCTGGGGATTAACAGTTCTTGCAGGGCTAGTAGTATGCATCTTTGGCATCATTATATGCGGTAAGGCGGGAATGATGAAAGAAAGACAATTGAAAGCTGCCGGTTCCGATCCGCATGGTATGGAAGTTAAAACGGAATATAAGTTTGCGCTTGGTATGTTGGTTTCTATCGTTTCCGGCGTACTTAGTGCCTGTTTTAATTTTGGGTTAGAAGCTGGCCAGTCTATGGGTGCCGTGGCCAATCACACCTGGAAAGCTGCGCATCCCGGCAACGGTGAATTTTTATTTCGCAATAATGTTATCTATGTTGTTTTATTATGGGGCGGTCTCACAACCAATTTTATCTGGTGTATGATCCTGAATGCCCGTAATAAAACATTTGCAGATTATACCAATAAGAAGACGCCTTTATTTAATAACTATCTCTTTGCTGCGCTGGCCGGCACCACATGGTTCCTTCAATTTTTCTTTTATGGAATGGGAGAAAGCAAATTAGGCAATGGCCCGAGTTCATGGATATTGCACATGGCCTTTATTATTCTTGTGGCAAATATGTGGGGACTTGTATTGAAAGAATGGAGAGGAGTTAATAAGAAAACAACCACAACAATAGTTATAGGTATTGTCACTATCATACTTTCTGTATTGCTGGTTGGCCGTGGTAATAACCTACATGAAAAATTAAAAAAAGAAAACGCTACAACATATGTCAATAGCAACAATAAATTTTAAACACGTTAGTTATTTATGGAATGAGGATGAAGCTGCAAAGTTAGCAGGCGATGAAGTTGGCTTATTAGTCTATCGTTCAAACTTGCTTGGTACAGATTTACGTTTAACCAATTATGGTGGAGGAAACACATCCTGCAAAACGATGGCAAAAGATCCATTAACGGGGAAAGAAATTGAAGTGATGTGGATTAAAGGAAGTGGAGGTGATTTAGGCACGATGAAAAGAAATGGACTTGCGGCTTTGTATATAGATCGGTTGCGAAGTTTAAAAAATGTGTACCGTGGCCTTGAACACGAAGATGAAATGGTAGAGTTATCCAATCATTGCATTTATGATCTTGCCTCTAAAGCGCCTTCTATTGATACACCGTTGCATGGTTTTCTTCCGTTCAAACACATTGATCATTTGCACCCGGATGCAGCGATTGCAATAGCTGCTGCAAAAGATGGTGAGAAGATCACGAAAGAATTATTTAATGGAACAATAGGCTGGGTAAAATGGCAAAAGCCCGGTTTTGAATTAGGCTTGATGTTAAAGCAATGTCTTGATGAAAACCCTGGTATTCGTGGCATCATGCTTGGCTCACATGGCTTGTTTACATGGGGCGATACTGCGTATGAAAGTTATATCAATACATTGGAAGTAATAGAGCGTTGTGCTCAATATCTCGAAGATAATTATGGTAAGGAAGGTTCTGTGTTCGGCGGACAAAAAATACAATCATTACCGAAACAAGAAAGGCTTGCAAAGGCCGCAACATTAGCGCCTATATTAAGAGGCTTCTGTTCTTCCAAACAAAAAATGATTGGTCATTTTACAGATGATGATCGTGTATTGCAATATATCAATTCAAATGATTTAGAAAGATTAGCGCCAATGGGCACAAGTTGCCCTGATCATTTTTTAAGAACAAAAATTTCTCCACTTATTTTAAATATTACGCCCGATGAAGATGTAAATAATGTTGAAGCAATTAAAGAAAAACTTACTCCGCAATTTGAAGGTTATAGAAAGATGTATGCAGATTATTATAACACCTGCAAACATCCTAACAGTCCGGCAATGCGTGATGCAAACCCTGTTGTGATATTATATCCCGGCGTTGGTATGTTTACTTTTTCAAAAGATAAACAAACAACAAGAGTAGCCAGTGAATTTTATATTAATGCCATCAATGTAATGAAAGGTGCAGAAGCTGTTTCATCATACACATCATTACCAAGGCAGGAGGCTTTCAATATTGAATATTGGTTGCTTGAAGAAGCCAAGTTGCAGCGCATGCCCAAACCAAAAACCTTAAGCGGAAGAATTGCTTTGATAACAGGAAGTGCAGGCGGCATCGGGAAGGCAATCGCAAAAAAATTTGCAGAAGAAGGTGCCTGTGTTATCATCAATGATATTAATGAAGAACGCATGCAAAATGCAATGGAAGAATTTAAACAACAATTTGGAAGAGATACAGCTGCATCAACATTATTGGATGTTACAGATAACACATCTATTGAAAAAGCTTTTGCTAATGCAGTACTTGCTTTTGGTGGTGTTGATATTATTGTGAACAACGCAGGCATCAGTATTTCAAAATCTATTACAGATCATTCAATAGAAGATTGGGATAAGTTATATGATATATTAGTGAAAGGGCAATTCCTCGTTTCAAAGCTTGGTGTTGAAGCAATGCGTAAACAAAATATTGGTGGCGACATCATAAACATCGTTTCAAAAAATTCTGTTGTTGCCGGTCCGAATAATGCAGGGTATGGAAGTGCCAAAGCAGCACAGGCGCATCTTACACGCTTGTTAGCAGCGGAACTTGGTGTTGATAAAATCCGTGTGAATACGGTGAATCCCGATGCTGTTATTTCAGATTCAAACATATGGGCAGGTGGCTGGGCAGAAGGGCGTGCAAAAGCTTATGGCATTACTGTAGAAGAGTTGCCTGCATATTATGCGAAGCGTACTTTGCTCAATGAAACAATTTTGCCTGATGATATTGCAAATGCATGTTATGCCTTTGTCGGTGGATTATTAAATAAATCAACTGGCAATACATTAAATGTGGATGGTGGTGTTGCCGCTGCATTTATGAGATAAAGTTAAAGAGCTATTGTATGAATAAAAAAGTGGATTTTCAAAATGAAAAGGTGTATAGAGTAGCATTTAAAATGCAACTGTTTAGCGGATTTGAAACAGAATATAAAAAGCGACACGATGAATTATGGCCTGAACTGAAACAATTGCTCAAATCAAATGGTATTAGTGAGTATTCCATTTTTTTAGATGAGGCTACTAATAATTTATTTGGATTTTTGAAAGCAGCAGATGTGAAACTGCTTGATGATTTACCTGCACATCCTGTTATGCAACGCTGGTGGAAATATATGGGTGATATTATGGAAAGTAACCCAGATAATTCACCGGTAAGCATACCCTTAGAAGAAGTGTTTTATTTACCCTAAATAACCAAGGATAAATTTTGTTTAAATATTCAAAAGATTGCTATGCAAATAGAAAAATATAAAGTAGCCGATCACAACGATGCTTTATTAAGTCGACACAAACGCAATTATGATTTTATTGCTTCAGAAATAAATAATGTAGAAGACATCATTCAAAAGCTGATAGAATTCCAGGTTGCCATTCCTTCCTGGGCGCTGGGAACAGGTGGTACAAGATTTGGCCGTTTTGCCGGTGGTGGTGAACCCGGCACATTGGAACAAAAAATTGAAGACGTCGGATTACTGCATGCACTTAACAAATCAAGTGGTGCTATCTCTCTGCATATTCCCTGGGATATACCAGGGAACTATACTTCGATAAAAAATTTAGCCGCACAATTCGGTTTGAAATTTGATGCTGTAAACTCCAATACATTCCAGGATCAAAAGGACCAGGAACTGAGTTACAAGTTTGGCTCATTGCAACATGTAAATAAAGCTGTTCGCAAACAGGCAATCGAACATAATATTGAAGTGATAAAGCATGGTGTTGAATTAGGTTCAAAAGCATTGACGGTATGGCTGAGTGATGGAAGCTGTTTTCCCGGACAACTCAATTTTAGAAAGGCATTTCAAAATACATTAGAAGGTTTGCAGGAAATATATTCTGCATTGCCCGATAACTGGAAAATGTTTGTAGAATACAAAGCTTACGAACCAAATTTTTATTCAACAACTGTTGGTGATTGGGGACAATCATTATTATATGCAACCAAGCTTGGCAACAAAGCATACACGTTAGTTGATCTCGGCCATCATTTACCGAATGCAAATATTGAACAGATAGTTTCATTATTATTAATGGAGGGGAAACTTGGCGGATTTCATTTCAATGATAGTAAATATGGAGATGATGATTTAACAGTGGGCAGCATCAAACCGTATCAACTATTTTTAATTTTTAATGAACTGGTGGAAGGTATGGATGCAAGAGTAATGAATCATGCAACGGACCTCGGATGGATGATTGATGCGAGCCATAATGTAAAAGATCCGCTGGAGGATTTACTGCAATCGGTTGAAGCCATTATGATCGCTTATGCCCAGTCGCTAATAGTTGATAGAAAAAAATTAAATGCGGCACAGGATAATAATGATGTTGTAACGGCGCAGGAATTATTGCAGGATACATTTCGAACTGATGTAAGACCAATCGTAGCAGAAGCCAGGTTAAGAAGTGAAGGGGCATTAAACCCACTTCAATTATTCAGACAATTAAGGATTAGAGAACAGTTAGTAAAACAAAGAGGCACTAAAACATTAGCAACAGGATTGTAATGAATAAGATTTCCGTTATACCAATATTTGATGTTGGGAAAACTAATAAAAAATTATTGTTGTTTGATGAACAGTATAAATTGGTGCATGAAGAAAGCCGTCAATTAGCAGAGACAAAAGATGAAGATGGTTTTGCATGTGAAGATGTAATGGCATTAACACAATGGGTGAAGGACGCTTTTGAAAAATTGTTACATGATGAAAGGTTTATTATTAAAGCTGTAAATGTTTCTGCTTACGGTGCAAGTTTTGTTTATCTTGATAATGATGCGAACGTAATACTGCCGCTCTATAATTATTTAAAACCTTTTCCTCAGCAGCTCCTGAATAAATTTTACAAAGATCATGGCGGAGAAAGTTTGACAGGAAAACAAACTGCTTCTCCTTCCTTAGGCAATCTCAATTCGGGTCTTCAGCTATACCGGTTGAAATATGAGAAGCCACAGGCATTCGCCGGAATAAAGTATGCACTTCATTTACCCCAATACATAAGTTATCTTCTTTCATCAAAAATAAATTCGGAGCTTACCAGTATTGGCTGCCACACTTACTTATGGAATTTCCAGGAACAAAAATATCATACATGGGTAAACGAAGAAGGTATTTTTGAAAAGCTGCCGCCCATAACAGGCAGCGCTGAAGCAGCGGTGCACACCAAAGAAAACATTCTTGTTGGCGCTGGCTTACACGATAGTTCTGCTGCTTTAATTCCTTACCTTATTTCATTTACTGAACCCTTTATTTTATTATCAACAGGAACCTGGTGCATTAGTTTGAATCCTTTTAATCATTCCCCTTTGTCCGAATATGAGTTGCATAACGATTGTCTTTGTTATCTTTCCTACAAAGGCAAGCCGGTAAAAGCTTCCCGTTTATTTGCCGGGTATGAGCATGAACAACAGGTAAAAAAACTGGCCAAGTATTTTCATAAACCACCCGATTATTATACCTCAGTTAAATACGACACAGGAATTTTAAAAAAGATAACGCCGGTTTTTACGCAAACTGCCCGAAAAGAAAATCCTGCAATGACTGGCCAGTCTTTTTTTGCGCAAAGAAAATTAGTTGATTTTTCCTCCTATGAAGAAGCTTATCATCAGCTGATAGCTGATATTATAGAACAGCAGGTAATTAGCACTAACCTCGTATTGAAAGCAACGTTTGTAAAGAGAATTTTTGTAGATGGCGGCTTTAGCAAAAATCCCATTTATATGCACTTGCTGGCGGAAGCCTTTGATGGTATAGAAGTATTTGCCGCATCCGTACCACAGGCTTCTGCTTTGGGAGCAGCTCTCATAATGCATCAGCATTGGAACAGTAAATCATTTCCTTTAGCAATTATCAATTTAAGGAAGTATTCAACCAAACAGGATGCTGCCATTTAAATAAATAATAAATAGGAAAAAGTAAATGGCCTAAAAAACTGATTATATAAAGCCCTGAGGTTTTGAGGCAAAATATACAAAACGACCATGAAGTTTTATACGAATTACCAATACAAAAAAATATGTAAATAATTACAAATGAAGTGGGATTTCAATACAAAATATCCATCTATTGATGACCTCCGAAACAAGGCACAACGCAAAATTCCAAAATTTGCATTTGAATACCTGGATGGCGGTTGCAATGAGGATGTGAATCTTTATAAAAATACTGCAGAGGTTAGAGAAGTAGAGTTAGCGCCTTATTATCTGGCTAACTATACTGGCCCCTCATTGAAAACGGAATTATTTGGACACGTGTATGATGCCCCATTTGGTATTGCCCCGGTGGGGCTTCAAGGATTAATATGGCCGAACTCTCCTGAAATACTTGCGAAGGCATCGGTACAACATAATATTCCCTTTATATTAAGTACGGTTACCACATCCAGCATTGAAAGGATTAGCGAAATTACCGAAGGCAAAGCCTGGTATCAATTGTATCATCCTGCAGATGTCTCTTTAAGAGATGATATAATAAACAGATTAGAAGCAGCTCGTTATTCTGTACTGATATTATTGTGTGACGTGCCTTCTTTTGGTTTTCGTCCGAGGGATATCAGAAATGGTTTAGCCATGCCTCCCAGAATGACACTGGGCAATGTTCTTCAAATAATGGGAAAACCTGAGTGGGCAATAAAAACACTAGTGCATGGTATACCCAATTTTGCAACCATGAAACCCTATATGCCTAAGGACTTAGATATGAAACAACTTGGCCTCTTTATGAACCGGACATTTTCGGGAAGGCTTAATGCGGAAAAAATATCTGCAATAAGGGATAAATGGAAAGGGAAAATTGTTTTGAAAGGAGTAGCAACAGAAGAAGATACAGCGTTGGCTATAAAACTTGGACTGGATGGTATCATTGTATCAAATCATGGAGGCCGTCAGTTAGATGCAGGCCAATCTGCTATTAAATCATTAGCTCCTATCGTAAAAAATTATAAGGGCAAAATAAAAATAATGATGGATAGCGGTTTGCGTTCTGGATCTGATGTTGCCAGGGCATTAGCGTCCGGCGCAGAATTTACTTTTATGGGCAGGTCATTTATGTATGGAGTAGCTGCATTGGGCAATAAAGGAGGAGATCATATTATTTCCATTTTAAAAACACAACTGCTACAAATAATGGATCAAACCTGTTGCGAAAATACTGCTGATTTCGTTAAGCGCCTTATCAACCAATCATAAATTTTACAAACTCAGCAAATGTAAAAACCCCCAAAGTAGGGGGTGTGCCCGGAACAGGAATCGAACCTGCACATCCTTGCGAACGGCAGATTTTGAGTCTGCTGCGTCTACCAATTCCGCCATCCGGGCTTTTAATTTTGGGAGGCAATATTACGCATTCCGTCTAATCTCTCCAAAATACGTTTTAGGTATTTTTTCTTGTAATAATAATCTTTTACCTGCAGTAGTTGCCCCTCGGTTGTGGTTTCATCACTGTAGTTTTCAATTATATTTTGAACTCCATCATACAGCGTTTTTTGTAACTGGAAAATTTTTGTTTCAGTTTCCTCTATATTCAAAACATCCTCATCCATAAGCCCCTCATTGAGTTCCATCATTTCCATTAAAAAATCAGGCGGCAATTCATATTTCTCTTCTTCCTGTAATAAATTTTTTATTTCAAGAACATACTTTATAGTATTGTCGTTTTCTTTTAAAGTTTTAAATCCTTTATTGATCATGGAAGATTTTTCTAAAACTTCATTCTGTTCTTCTTCACTTGCATTTGTAAAATAGTCAGGATGATATTTTTTTTGTAAAGCAAAATATTGTGATGAAAGTTTACTTTGATCTACAACAAGGCTAACGGGTATTTCAAACAATTCAAAATAATTCATAGCCAAAGTTATATCAAAATGATTTTTTGAATAAATACAATGGTTCGCTGCTGTTGAGTATTACAAATGAATGTTCAAGGGAAAATGTAAATTGCCGCTTTCAAAAATTATTGAATGCTAAAGATCGGGTTGATAAAAGAAGGAAAGGTACCTGCCGATAACCGGGTAGCGCTTACTCCTAAACAATGCAAATGGATCCAGGAAAATATGAGCATCAGCATTATAGTTCAGCATTCCGAAACAAGGTGTTACAAGGACAAGGAATATACCAATGCCGGTATTGAAGTAAGGGAAGATGTAAATGATTGCGATATTCTGCTTGGAATAAAGGAGGTTCCGGTGGCTATGCTTATTCCTGAAAAAACTTATTTCTTTTTCTCTCATACTAAAAAATTGCAGGCATATAATCAGCCTCTTTTGCAAAGTATTATCAGCAAAAAAATTACCCTTATAGATTATGAATGTCTCGAGCATGCAGACGGGACACGCATAATTGGATTTGGATTTTTCGCCGGTGTTGTGGGCGCTCATAATGGCATAATGGCTTATGGCAACCGTACAGGAAATTTTTCTTTGTCAAGAGTGTATAAACAAAAAAACTTCCAGCAATTAATTCATACTTATTTTGGGTTAAAGCTTCCTATAGTTAAGGTTGCAGTTACCGGCAGTGGGAGAGTGGCGCATGGTATATTGGAAATAATGAACCTTATGGAAATTCATGAAGCAGAGCCGGATGAATATTTAAATGAAAAATTTTCCTATCCCGTTTATGTTCACCTGAAAGGTGCGGATCTATATAAGCATAAGCTTACGGGAAAGTATAGCCGAAATGAATTTCATGAACATCCTGAAAATTTTATTTGCACATTTGATAATTACATTAGTGAAACTGATATTTTAATGAATGGAGTTTATTGGGAAGAAACTGTTCCACGCCTTTTCGAAATGGAAGATTTGAAGCGGAAAGATTTTATTATTAATACGATTGCGGATATTTCTGATGATCATAATGGCTCTGTGCCTTGTAATCTTGGAGACGCTACATTCGAAAACCCTGTTTATGGAGTTAACAAATTTACCGGCCTTGTAACTGAACCATACATTGAAGGCTCAATAGATGTAATGGCAGTAGGGAATTTGCCCAATGAATTGCCAAGAGATGCCAGCAGGTATTTTGGTGAGCAGCTTATCAAATATATTCTGGAAGATCTGGTGAATGATGGCTCTAAGGTGCTGGAACATGCTACCATTGTAAAACATGGCAGCCTTACTCCATATTATAATTACATGAGAGAATATGCGGGTATTTAATGTTTTGGGCAAATATTTTATTACAGGTGTAAATAATAATCTTTTAGTAATTCTATAAATTCCGGTGTGTATTCATTATTACCATCCCTGATAGCAAGTTCGCTCAATTGCAAAGGCTTTTGTTTTTTCTCCAATAGTAATATGGTTCTAAAATAATCATGTTTTATTGATTGCTTTACTTGCAATTTTTCAGTTACAAATAAAGAATGTTTTGTAGCTTCCTTTTCAAAATATTCAGTTCTTAAGTATGGAAGCAGAACACCAAAAAAACCATCGTCTTCCAGCAACTGGCCTACCACAATAACCAGGTCGCTAAGGCGCAGGCTATTGCCGTGTTTTGAAATTTTCTTTTCTTCTTTATAAGGCATAAGATCATCTTCAAAAAAAGGGGGGTTGGAGATAATGCAATCATATTTTACAAGAACAGGTAGCTTTTTTACATCTCCGTAAAAGGCTTGTAATTGTTTCGCCCATGGAGCTAATTCAAAATTCTCATTTGCCTGAACAACCGCATTTTTATCAATATCTATTGCATGAATTAAGGCACTTGTTTTCTGAGCAGCCATCAGGCTTAACAATCCTGTGCCGCTCCCTATGTCAAGAATTTTCTTTGGAAACTTAATTCCTATTTTGCCTGCCATCCATGCTCCAAAAACACAGGAATCAGTGCACACTTTCATACTGCATTTATCCTGCATAATTCTGAATTGTTTAAACTGGAAATATTCTTTAGGCAATTTTTTATGTTTTGTATCTTATAAAAATGGGTACTTTTTTTCAGTAAAAATTAAGACCACAAATTGATCTACCTGTAATTAATTTAAAATTATAGTTCAGGGTGCAATAATATTTGAAAATAACCGTCCATATATTTTACAAACCTTTGTTAATTAAACCGCCTAAATTTAAGTCCCAAATCTATTTTCTATTATTTTTACGTATGAATTCTTTAACGAAATTTATTATGAGCAAAAAAATTTTACCCGTACTTTTTGTACTAATCTGTGGAGGACTATTTCTTACTTATGGCGTTATGGGCCGTGGAGACAGGAAAGATGATAATCCTAAAACCAAATATGAAAGAATACTTCGTAACGTAGGTATTGTTTTGGAGCAGGGCCACTATAGCCCAAAAGCTATTGATGATAAATTCTCCCATGAAGTCCTTAAAAAATATATAGATGATCTCGATCCTGATAAATATATTTTTTATCAAAAGGATATTGATGATTTTAAAAAATATGATTTAAAAATTGACGATGAGATTCATGGTGCGCCCCTGGAATCTTTTTTTGCAATTAGTAAAAGTTATGTTTCTCGTGTAGATGAGATTTCAAAATTTTATAAAGATATCCTGTCAAAGCCTTTTGATTTTACCAGGGACGAATCTTTACAACTCGATGGTGATAAAAGGAATTTTCCCGTAACAGATGCTGAACGTTTGGATTATGGAAGAAAACGCCTTAAGTATCTTGTAATAGGCCGATTTGTTGATTTGCAGGATGAGAGAGATAAGCATGTAGCTGCAAAGGATTCAATATTCAAAAAAGAAGGAGCCAAAGCAGATTCAACATTAGAGCGTGAGGCCCGTGAAATAGTTTCCAGGCAAATGGATAGATATTTTCAAACGTTAAAGAATCACAATACGTCGGACGATATGTTCAGTGATTTCGTAAATGCGATCACCGGAAGCATGGATCCCCATACTACCTATTTTGCACCTGTTGACAAAAGAAGCTTTGATGAATTACTTAGCGGCACTTTCTTTGGAATAGGGGCACAGCTAAAAGAAGATGATGGAAAAATAAAAGTAGCGAGCCTTATAACCGGCGGTCCCGCATGGAAATCTGGTGACATACAACCTGAAGATGAAATTATAAAAATAGCACAGGGGCTACAGGAACCTGTAGATGTAACAGGATATGCTGTTACCGATGCTGTTAAATTGATACGTGGTGCACAAAAAGGTTCTGAAGTAAGGCTTACCCTTAAAAAAGCAGACGGCAGCCTTAAAGTGGTTCCTATTATAAGAGATAAAATTTCGCTTGATGATACCTTTGCTAAAAGCGCTATTGTAAATGGTACTCATAAAATCGGTTATATTTATTTACCTGAATTTTATGCCGATTTCGATGATCCTGCTGCCCGCAGGTCAGCTACCGATGTTGCTAAAGAAGTTGAAAAGCTGAAAGCTGAAAATGTAGAAGGGATCGTAATTGATCTTCGTGGAAACGGAGGTGGCTCTTTAAATGATGTGGTTGACATGGCCGGGTTGTTTATTAAGGACGGCCCTATATGCCAGGTAAAAGGTCGCGATGAAAAAGCAAATATTTTAAGCGACAGGGATAAAGATGTTTTATATACAGGGCCACTGGCAGTAATGGTAGATGAACTTAGTGCATCTGCTTCGGAAATATTTGCTGCTGCAATTCAGGATTACCATCGTGGAATTGTAATTGGAAGTACTTCTACTTACGGAAAAGGAACTGTACAGCGTAGTATTTCACTCGATCCTCAATCAGAAAATCCTTTGTTCAATAAGCCTACAGAAGGGCTGGGAGATATCAAGCTTACTTTTAGGAAATTTTATCGCATCAACGGCGGAGCAACTCAATTGCACGGTGTAGTACCCGATATAATAATTCCTGATCGTCTTGAAAATGTCAAGTTTCGTGAAAAAGATAATCCCGATGCATTGAATTGGGATGAAATTCCAAAAGCAAATTATAATACATGGAATCCAGGCTATAGTTTTAACTCTGTGATTAGTTCAGTTAATTCTGAGATAAATCAAAGTTCAAGATTTAAAGGAATAAGAGACGATGTAAGCATGCTTGATAAATACAATGACAATGAAACTCCGCTAAACATAATGAAGTATCGTCAAAAAATAGCTGAGATAAAAACAACTTCAAAAAACCTGGAAGACCTTTCCAAACTTCCTGCGGACTTAAATGTTGCCAGTCTTGCAAAGGATGCATCAGACATTGCAAATGATAAAGACAAAGTCGCTAAAAACAAACAATTTCTAAAAAAGATTGGAACAGATATTTATGTTGATGAAACAGTAAAAGTGATTGACAAAATTATTGGTGAAGCTTCTTTAGCCCAGGTAAATAACAAAAATTAAATCCACTTATTAAGCTACGAGAGTTTATATTGGTTTCTAATTTACTTAAGCCGGCAAATTGCCGGCTTTTATTTTTTTTAAGTTAAATAGCCGTTTAAAAAAATGATATAAATAAAAGCTTAGTGGTCATTAATCAGCATTCACGGTGAGCTTTTCATAATGTTTTATTGCCATTCAATCTCTTGAAAACCATCCTTCACAATTGCCTGATTTTATTTTTCTTTTTACCCTATCTTTGCCGCCTAAAATAAAAAAAATTGACCACAAAGTTTTCAAAGGAAACTTACTTATACTGGTACGAATTAATGCTTTTGCTTCGAAGGTTTGAAGAAAAAGCAGGCCAGATGTATGGTATGCAAAAGATACGCGGCTTCTGCCATTTGTACATTGGCCAGGAAGCAATTGCTGCAGGCTGCATGACAGCCACAATCCCGGATGATATTTTTATTACAGCTTATCGTGATCATGCTCTTGCAATTGCCAAAGGTGTTTCGGCAAAATCATGTATGGCTGAACTGTACGCTAAAGCTACCGGATGCAGTAAGGGTAAAGGTGGAAGCATGCATATGTTTGGTGTAAAAGAAAGATTTTTTGGCGGGCATGGTATTGTGGGAGCCCAAATAGGTACTGGTGCAGGGTTGGCATTCGCTGAAAAATACAGGGGTACTGATAATGTTGTTCTATGTTTTTTTGGAGATGGTGCTGCAAGGCAGGGAATTCTTCATGAAACCTTCAATATGGCAATGCTGTGGAAATTGCCCGTAGTGTTCATTTGCGAAAATAATAACTACGCGATGGGGACATCTGTGGAACGTACTTCCAACGTTCTCGATATTTATAAATTGGCTGATGCATATGACATGCCGGGAGATAAAATTGATGGTATGACAGCAGAGACTGTTCATGATGGAGTTGCAAGAGCGGTAAAAAGAGCCAGGGAAAAAGGCGGACCTACTTTGCTGGAAATAAAAACTTACAGGTTCAAAGGGCATAGTATGAGTGATCCTGCTAAATATCGTACTAAAGAAGAAATGGAAGAATACAAATTAAGAGATCCTTTAGAAACTACTTTGGCTACATTAAAAAAAGAATTCAATATAAGCGATGATGAAATTGAACATATTAATGAAAGGGTGAAAGCACAGGTTGAAGAATCAATACAGTTTGCTGATGAAAGTCCGCTCCCTGATGATAATGAACTTTACCAGGACGTATATGCAGAGAAAGATTATCCTTTTATCCTGGATTAATTTGGATGTTGCTTAAACATTGGTGGAATAAATCTTTAATAGTTCCGGTTCAAATTTAAAAGACCTGAGAATAAACAATAAATTAAAATTAATGGCTGAAAAAAAAGTACAACAGGAAGATGTGGATGTAGTTCAAAGAGCTAGGGGCTTTTGGGCTGACTATAATAAGCCGGTAATGTATATTGCCTCTGCAATAATAATTTTACTGGGAGGGTGGCTTGTATATAAATACATGTTCAAAGTTCCTAAAGAAGAAAAGGCGAATGATGTAATTTTTGTAACCCAAAAATATTTTTCTGATTTTAGCAACGCCCCTTCTGATTCAACAAAGGTGCTTCTCGCTGCCAAATGCCTAAATGGTGATGGAGTAAATCCGGGAGCTCTAAAGATTATTAATAAATATTCCGGAACAAATGCAGCTAATTTGTGTGAATATTATGCAGGCTCCTGCTATCTTAATTTGAAGCAATATGATAAAGCAATAAAATTTCTAAAAGATTTTGATGCCCATGGCGCAACTCAAATTAAAAGCCGTGCTTTGGGAATGATGGGTGATGCAAGTGCCGAGCTTAAAAGGAATGATGACGCACTTGATTACTATAAAAAAGCTGCCAAGGTAAATGATAAAGATGAATACACTTCTTCTGAATTTCTTTTCAGGGCTGCACTATTTGCGCAGGTTACAGGAAAAACAAAAGAAGCCGTAGATCTTTTTAAGAAAATAAAAGACGACTATCCACTTTCTGAAAAGGCTGCCGATGTTGACAGGTACCTGGCAAAACTTGGCGAATTTTCAGACTAATATTTACTAAATAATCAATGGCAGTTGTAAACGAAAATCTTTTTAATTTCAGCCCGGGCATTCTTTCAAAGGATGCCTGTATTGTTATAGTTCATACTGAATGGAATGCTGAAATTGTAGATAAACTTTTAAATGGGTGCATAGGAATTCTAAAAAAATTTGAAATGCACAATTATAAAATAGTAACTGTGCCGGGAGCATTCGAAATACCCTTTGCTATTAAAAACTTTTGGGATACTTATCAAAAAAGATTTGAAAAGCCGCAGGCTTTTATTGCACTCGGTTGTGTGCTTCGCGGCGATACGCCCCACTTTGATTATGTTTGCAAAGGAGTTACTGATGGCATAGTTCAATTGAACCTTTCGTTGCCTGTTCCAACAATATTTGGCATACTTACGGTTGACGATATACAACAGGCAAATGACCGCACCGGCGGCATACATGGAAATAAAGGAGAAGAAGCGGCGATATCTGCTTTAAAAATGATGTCTCTTAAATATGCAGCCTCTTAACAATTGCAATTTTTTTATCCACTTTTTTAAACACCCTTTTTGTTATAATGACCGATAATATAGCCTTCGAATATTTAATAGTTTTCAAGAATATCAGTTAGCATGAAAGTACAGTTATTTATTCCATGTTTTGTAGATCAGTTGTATCCGGATACTGCATTTAATATGGTCAAAGTATTAGAGAAAGCATGTTGTGAAGTGCATTATAATACTAATCAAACCTGCTGCGGCCAACCCGCTTTCAATGCAGGTTTTTGGAATGAAGCGAAAGATGTCGCTCTTAAGTTTTTAAAGGATTTCGATGGCACAGATTATATCATTGCGCCATCAGCATCATGTGTAGGATTTGTAAGAAATTATTATAACCAATTGTTCGAAAATTCATCCCACCATAACCAGGTTAAAGATTTGTCGAATAGAATATTTGAATTCTCAGAATTTCTTACAGATATTTTGAAGATTGAAAACTACGGAGCTCAATTGGATGCCAAAGCAACTTACCACGATAGTTGCGCTGCATTAAGGGAATGTAAAATAAAGGAGGGTCCGCGAAACCTTCTTAAGAAAGTAAAAGGTTTGGAATTAATTGAAATGATTGATAACGAAACCTGTTGCGGTTTTGGAGGTTCATTTGCTGTTAAATTTGAATCGATATCAATTGCAATGGCCGATCAGAAAGTAAACCATGCACTTGATGCCGGGGCCGTGATTATTATTTCAACTGATTTAAGTTGCCTTATGCATCTTGATGGGTATATTACAAAAAAGCAACTCCCAATTAAAACAATGCACATCGCTGATGTGCTTGCCAGTGGGTGGGAATAGTTTTCGGGAATTTAATACATGCTGAAAACAAAAAATATTTCAATTTATTTTCTTCAGTATATCATTTTCTTAAGGAACTCTGCCAATCAAAAAAACGTATATCATTTACAAAAATCTACTTTGAAAAATCTTTTCTACATCCTTACGATTATTTGCATTTGTGCTTCGTGCAATCATGATAAAAAAATAATTGTTGACACAGTCTATGTTGATAGTTTAATTAATAAATATACACAGCCAGCCGTTGCTACAAATGAGGAAGAAGTTGAATTCTGGAAGAATAGAATTGATCCGGCAAATCCGGGATTCACCAACGAACTTAAATATTCAGGCGCACTTGCGGCAAGGTTTTCTCTCAAAGGCAATATTCAAGATCTAATAATCGCCGATAGCACACTGCATGTTGTAGCAAAGACATATAATGATAAAGAAGCAGCTCCATATCTTTCTCTTGTTCCTCATTCAATTTCAAAACATAAATTTAATGCTGCTGATTCTTTTTTAAATAAGGCAAAACAAATTGGCATTAAGAAATACGATGAAGCTGCTCTTTCTTTTGATGTGAATTTTGAGCTTGGCAGGTATATGCTTGCTTCAGAAAATTTAAAGAAAATACATTCAAATACAGATTACGGCTACGAATTCCGCCTATCAAAATTTGAGCATTATAAAGGCAACCTTGATTCTGCTACAAATGCAATGTTGAATGCTGCTTCACTTGCCGGGAATAATCCTGTATTAATAGCAGCAGCATTATCCAATGCTGGTGATCTTGATCTTCACGCCGGCAGGCTTGAGGATGCTTATAAATTGTATCAAAAATCTATTGCAAAAAATTCAAGCGATCTGCATAGTATTATGGGCATAGGCTGGATTGCTTTGGTTCATGATAAAAATGATTCGCTGGCAAACAAAATATTTCTTTTTGTATCCACGAAAACAAAATTGCCGGATCCAATTCTAAAACTTTCCCAGGCGGCGGAACTAAATAATGATTCTGTTTCCCGGAAAAAATATGCACAGCAATTTGTAGATATTACCAGTGACAGCATTTACGGAACCATGTACAATAAATATCGTATAGAATTGTACACAGGTATTTTAAATAATCCTGAAAAAGCTGAAGCTGTTGCAAAAAATGAAATTGATAACAGGGCAACTCCGCAAACTTACGCATGGTATGTTTGGTGTCTATATTTTAATAATAAAAAAGATGAAGCATATAAAGTGTATGAGGCCAATGTATCCGGCAAGCCTCTTGAAGGCATTGAATTATATTGGATGGGTAAGTTTATGAAAGGGCTTGGCAAAGGATATAATGCCAGTGAATTTTTTAAAGCTGCTGAAAAAAACAAATATGATCTGAGTCCATCCGTGATGAATGACCTGGATAAAAATTTAAAAGAATAATCTTTGTATTGTCCAGTACCCGGCGACTATTGTAATGATAACAGATAAAGGAATAACGATACCCTTGCGGTACCACAGTTTGTTTCCAAACCATTTTCCAAATAATAAAAATGCTGAAATAATAACGGTTAACTGGCCAAGTTCAACTCCAAGATTGAACATAAGAATTGACGTTAGATAAGAATTCCGGGGAAGCCCTAACTGCCCAAGGGCACTTGCAAAACCCATTCCATGTACAAGCCCGAATAAAAACACAACCCCAATTCTTGATTTTTTCAATTTAGGTGAAAAAATATTTTCGAGCGCTACATACATAATTGAAAGGGCAATTACAGGCTCTACAATATTTGCAGTTGGTTTTATAACATTGTACATTGAAAGGCCTAATGTAACTGAATGTGCAATTGTAAACGCTGTTGCCTGCCATAATACCGGTTTTAATTTAGGGCTTAATAAATAAAGGCTTAGCACAAATAAAATGTGATCAAGACCGAGTGGTAGTATATGTGTATATCCCAGCTTAAGATAAAGTAGTGCGGCATCTTTGCCAGACATATTTTCAAGCTCGCCAACGACAGTATGAGCGGATGCGCTTTGGACAAAAAGTAATCCTAATATTAAAACGCCGACAACTTTCTTAAGATTATTGGCAGGCTTTAAATACTTCATTTCAAATATTTGTAGATTACTTTCCATAAAATTTAAAAAACTGGGAAGTTTTAGCTTAGTAAAGAAAATTATTCCTGGTGAGTAATTTTAATTCTGCAAATTAAACTTCTAAAATTCACTATGTGACCCTGGGTTAAGGTTTAAATATTAGTGTTACTTCACAGTAATAGTAAAAATGATATAAAGTAAAAATTTTAAAAAAAAACCGGAAATATTTTTTCCGGTTTTTTTTATTCATTATTAAATTACTATTAAAATGGAGTTGCTTCGTATGGAAATGCAGTAAGAAATACTTTATCATTTGCATCAACATGATCGCTTGTTAACGAAGGATTACTGGTGCCCAGTGGCCCACCAAATATCAGTAATAATTCCACATCGATAACATCATCATTTAATGTCCTACCCGATAAAGTGTTGGCAGGTACTCCATCAAAAAATGTTGTTTTGCCTGTTGTTGACACATTCAAAACATCTGTTGCTAAAAGACCCGTAAAAGTTACTGCATCTTGTGTTAAAGCATTAGTAGTATAAGCAGGATTTAATGCAAGTAACCTTGCCTGGAATTTTGTTTGGAAAGCTGCTGCCATAGCAGATGGTACAGTAACATTAAAAGTTTCTTTATCAGCTCCCACATTAAATACGGTATTTATTGCAGGCCTTGCTGCCTGATCCTGTTGTTGATAATAAACAGTGGCTGCAGGTGTCTTAGGATCCTTTTTACAGGCTGCAAAAAAGATACTGCCTGATATTATAAGCGTTAATAATTTTATTGTTGTCTTCATTGTTTTAATATTTATAATTAATAATTTAATTAGGATTAAACTTTCTTTCTTGTGGTTAACCAAACATTTAATTTTCCTGTGCCACCTAACATAGCTTTCGGAACTTCAACAACCACGCTCATTACATTAGTACCTGCAAATGCATCAGTTCCTGTACTCTTGAAACCCGTTGCAGTACCATCTAGTACCTTATGGTATTGATCAAGATCAAAAAAGAACGGATCATCTCTTGGGCCTGCGAAAACAGACATGCCATTTGATGCAGTTCCAATTACCGCAGATGAACCATAAGCAGTTACCGCAACTGATGCAATTTCATTTCCTTCAAGTTTGCTGCGGGTTCCTTTTTCTGATGGTGCAACAGGGCCATACACTTTCATAGTGTTGGATGCTGCATCATATTTGCATTGAATTACCAGGTCTTCAATATTGTCATTATTGTTGTCGATACTAAATTGAATGAGAGTATTTTCATCAAATTTTGCAGCACCTGTAGTTGCAGGAGTAAGTAATCCCTGGGTGTTACCAACTAAAACCAAATTAGAAGTATTAGCTCCCTGGAATACATACAAATCAGTAATGTCTGTTGATTGACCCGTTACAGTAGGAGCGTCAATGTGGTCAGAGGCATAGATTATGCCACCTGTAACCAGTGTTAATGCAGCAATAGCTGAAAACAAAAGTTTCTTGTGTTTCATTTTTTTTTTATGATTTTAGATTAATAATTGGCCCTGGGTATAATTTTTAAAAATTAGAAAGAGGGCGGTGATGTAAAATTTAAGTTACGAGATTGTTGAAGTGATGGTTTTTCAATTGATTGGTTATAACGAAAAAGCATGCCGCTTATTTGCAAATAATAAATAATTATAATTTTTTAAATTCTGATTTCATATAAAATTAAAATGGCAGTGAATAAGACAAATAACATTAATTTTAATATATTGTTTTGATGAGCAAATAAAAAATACTCAATCAATAAATGGAAGAATTACGGAGTTGATATAATTCCTAACTTTAACTTTCAAATTTTCAATCACCTAAAAATCATAAATATGTTAAGTATTTTCTTAAAACCCACATTACTGCTTTCGATGCCCGGTGGATCTGAATGGATATTAATTCTTCTGGTAGTCCTTTTATTTTTTGGAGGTAAAAAAATTCCAGATCTTATGCGGGGCATAGGTAAAGGTGTAAGAGAATTTAACGATGCCAAAGACCATGTAAAAAATGAGATCAACGAAGGAATGAAAGAAAAGGATGTTAAACCATCTTCTGTTCCAGATGCATCAGCTCAGATTTCTTAAAGTTTATCTTAAATAAATTTTTAAAATATCCCCGTTATTTTTCGGGGATATTTTTATTTTGTATGAATTGTAATCAATACTAAATGCATGCAACGTAATATCGCATTTGATTTAATACTGCATTTTATGTATTACGTGGTTACTAAATTAGTTGTAGTATCTTGGATCTAATAAAATTTCATATTTTCAAAATAATTATTGTATGAATTATTGGCTTGTAAAATCTGAACCATCAGTATACGGCTGGGAGCAGTTTATAAAAGATAAAAAAACCAGGTGGGATGGCATTCGCAACTATGCATCAAGAAATAATCTTAGAGAGATGAAGAAAGGAGATGAAGTATTTTTTTATCACAGCAATGAAGGCATGGAAATAGTAGGTATAGCAAATGTTATAAAAGAATCATACCAGGATCCTACAACTGAAGACAAAAATTGGCTTGCAGTTGATATTAAGCCCTCAAAAAAATTGAAAAAGCCGGTAACACTTAATCAAATAAAAAAGGATAGTGAGCTTTCTCAAATGGAATTGGTGAGAATTTCACGCCTATCAGTTCAGAAAGTAAACTCAAAAGAATGGAGCAAGGTTTTAAAACTTTCTGAAACACCATAGTTTTGTTCTTTCACGTTTATGTGGAATGCAATCATATTAAAATAAGTACAATAAAAAAGGACTGAAGAATGTTCAGCCCTGGTAGAATAGAGAACGGATTTAAAATATATTGTTTATTATAACTTAGGTACGAAAGAAGATATGCATTTGGTTTTATAACTCGGTTTTTGTAATTAATTTTTAAAAAAAATCAGCATTTTCCTTTTAGGTACAATTTATAAACTATATATTTGTCCACCTGAAACAAAAAGGTTCCCATCCTTTACCTTTTAAAACGCTTAACTCTATATTCCAATAGCTTTTTTCGAAGAACTGACTTTTCCATACCTGAGAATTCCAACTCATTTTTATTTACACTCTAAAACTTTTTTCATGGAAAAGAAATTTACATTCTTCACAAGAATCTTTGTATTTATTACCCTAACGACAATTTTATTGGCTGCGAATTCAGTTACAGCTACTATCTATGCACAGGTTTCGTGTGCTAATTCTGCCACCTTATTTTCAGAAGATTTTGGGACAGGAACTACAGCAACTACCAGCCCTGATATTATCCCAGGTTCCCTTACATTCCAGGCAACAGGTTCTCTTACTGCAGAAGGCGTTTATAGAATTATTAATAATACTGGCCAAAAACCAGAGTGGCATCATTCTACCGATCACACGGGAAACCTCAACGGAAACGTACTTGTTGCTAACGGCGAGGCTGAGACTTTTTACCGCCATGTAATTTCCAGCAATACCGGCTTTCCGTCAGGCACAAGTTTTTCAACAAACCTTTTTGCTATGAATGTTGATACGCTGCATACCTGTCTTTCGCCAAAATTGACTACGCTTACATACAATGTCGAGTATCTTGATGCCTCAAATGCATGGCTTCCATTATCAGGATCGCCTTATGTAGCAGCCACTCTTCCACAACTACACGTGCCTACATGGGTATCACAAGGATCATTATTTACTCTTCCATCAACAGGTTCTTTTATTGTTACTTCAATAAGGTTTACAATAAGTGATGGTACATCAGGGGGCTGTGGAAATGATTTTGCAATTGATGATATTAATTTTTCTCAATGCCCTCAGGGTGGCCCAACTCCTGTTGAATTTTTAAATATTACCGCACGCCAAAAAGGAAGCGGCGTGAGTGTTGATTGGTCAACATCCCAGGAATTTAACAGTAACTATTTCGAACTTGAAAAAAGTATAGATGGAAATAATGGCTGGTCTTATGTAGGCAATGTAAAAGGAGCCGGCAATAGCTCGGTAGTAAGAACTTACAACGCATATGATCCAAGGCCTTATTCAGGATTTAACTTCTATCGTATTAAGCAAGTTGACAAAGATGGTAAGTTTAAATATTCTAAAACGGTAAATGTAAAGATCAATACTTCTAAAACAGCAGTTTCCGTATTAGCGAATCCATTTCATAGCTCTCTTACAATTGACTTACTAAGTTCAAAAGAAGAGGTTATACATGCAAGGCTTATTGATATCACGGGTAAGCAGGTTGCATTTGAAAAATGGTCAATTAGTGCAGGAACTACAAGAAAAGATTTCTCAAATGTAGGCAGCCTTCAACAAGGAATGTACATTCTCACTGTTTCTAATTCAGTTGGAGATGTTCTTTATAACAACAAAGTTATTAAGCAGTAAAGATTACACATGCATCTTAAGAAAAAGGAAACCGCTATGGTTTCCTTTTTCTTTTTAATTATTAGTCCGGAAATTATCCGGATATTAATACCATAAGAATTCTTAGCAAGTCGATTTACCGATATTTACAATTATGAAAGCAGCATCAATTATTGAGATTAAAAGGGAACTGGAAATGAAAAAGAATTCCGAGTTGGCAGAATATTGTATTCGTCTTTCAAAGTTTAAGAAAGAAAATAAAGAACTGCTTACTTTCCTTCTTTTTGAAGCAGCTGATATTAATTCACATATAGAATCCATAAAACAGGAGATAATAAATTCATTTGATGAAATAAGCGCTACACATATTTATTTTGTAAAGAAATCAGTTCGTAAAATTTTGCGGCAGGTAAATAAGCACGTTAGAATTATTGGCTCTAAGCATGCTGAAGCTGAGTTACTCATTCAATTTTGTAATAGCTTAAAAATGTTTCACGGATATTTGCTCAAAAATAAACAGATCTCCAAAATTTACGATACCCAACTTACGAAAACTTCAAAAGCCATATCAGCACTGCATGCTGACCTTCAGTATGATCTCAATAAACAAATGGAAAATAGTATTTAAATAAAGACAAAATACTTTGGTTTAATTTTTTTACTAACTTTATTATTCATTAAATAAAAGGAGGTATTCATGCAATCTACAGATAGAACATGGGCACCTTTGCTAGGAATTTGCTAGCAGGATTCCATTAAAATAATCTGGGCGCTTTGCAGCGCTAAACCACCGGAGCCTAAAAACCGGTGGTTTTTTTATGCGTAAGGAAAATTTAAGCATGTGTGTAAATCAACTAGCCATGGGATAATACTTTCCATTAAAATTGTCAACATAATAAATTTATTACAGGTGCTTACTTCTGATGTTCTAAATAATTTTTTATGACAATTAAATGACCCATTAAATTTATTAATTCAAGTGCCCAATAATTAGCAATAGTTTTATATTTACATCAAGTAAATTCTTTTCACTTAAAAACACTTAATATGAATCCCAAAAAAATTATCACCGTTTTATTATTTGCGATGTGTACTATTACTGTAATGCCTGCATTTGCAGGAGACCCTGTGGCCGGTACAAAAACAGAAAATACTAATCAATCACGTTCCCAACAAATTACTAACCGGATAATTGAAATACGTGATATGGACAAAAGCAATCTAACTTCTTCTGAAAAAAGAGAATTAAGAAAAGAACTTAAAAGTTTAAAGAAGGAATCAAAACCTAAAAGAAAAAATGGGATTTATTTATCTTTAGGTGCTATCATTGTTATAGGTGTGCTATTGATACTTTTATTGTAATAATTTATTCATTCATAAAAAAGCCCGGTATTTTACCGGGCTTTTTATATACTTAGATTAAAACGATAATTACTTTTTCCTATCTGCAACCACTAACACAACTCCTATTACTGCAAGGATTCCTCCTGCATAAGTAGGCCAGCCAATCCATTTGTTCTCTGTTCTATTTATTTCAACTGGCCCTAAATCAACAACCTTTTTTTCAACAGGAACTGAAAATCCTTTTATAAGGATCATTACAATTCCAATCAAAATTAAAATCCAGCCAGCTGTTTTCATGATATTTTTTTTAGTTAGGCTGCAATATAAAAAATAGAAATCAGAGTTTCCCTCATTGTTCTTACCGGCAATTTTTTCCCGGGAAATTTTGCAAGGTATTTTATTCATCTTTGATAAAAGTATTTTTATATGATCCACACCCGTAAGCCAGCTCTTGGTTTTATTTTCTTCACGCTGCTAATTGATGTAATGGGGCTTGGTATAATCATTCCTGTTCTTCCCAAATTAATACAAGAATTAATTCATGGTAATATTAGTGTAGCAGCACAGTATGGAGGCTGGCTTACTTTTGCTTATGCAATTATGCAGTTTTTATTCTCACCGGTGATAGGTAATCTTAGTGATAAATTTGGCCGCAGGCCGGTTCTTTTATTTTCATTATTTGGTTTTGGAATTGACTATATTTTTTTATCGCTTGCTCCTACTATCGTATGGTTGTTTGTGGGCCGGATTATAGCTGGCATTACAGGTGCAAGTTTTACAACAGCGACGGCATACATAGCCGATATAAGCGCTCCACAGGATCGGGCAAAAAATTTTGGCCTTGTTGGTGCCGCGTTTGGCCTGGGGTTTATTATCGGGCCTGTTATAGGAGGACTACTTGGTACCTATGGTTCCAGGATTCCCTTCATGGCTGCAGCCGGCCTTACCTTCGCAAATTTTCTTTATGGCTTCTTTGTTTTACCTGAATCTCTTTCGGTTGAGAACAGGCGTAAGTTTGAATGGAAACGGGCCAATCCTTTCGGCGCTTTCAAACATCTTAAAAAATATCCGGCAGTTGGCGCCTTGGCAATTTCATTTTTTTTAGTTTATATGGGAGGGCAAGCTGTACAAAGTGTTTGGGCATATTTTGGAATAGAGCGGTTTGCCTGGAGCGAAAAGCTTATCGGAATTTCGCTGGGAGCAGTAGGCTTACTTGTTGGGCTTGTTCAGGGTGTGCTTATACGTTATATAAATCCAAAGTTGGGTAATACGAAAAGTATTTACGTTGGCTTTGCTATGTATGCCATGGGATTAGTGCTATTTGCATTTGCCACCCAGGGCTGGATGATGTTTGTATTTCTGATACCCTATTGTCTTGGTGGAATTTCCGGGCCTGCGTTGCAATCTATCATAACAGGCCATGTTCCTGCAAATGAACAAGGTGAATTGCAGGGAGCTCTCACCAGCCTTATAAGTGCTACGTCAATCATAAGTCCCATTATAATGACAAACCTGTTTGCACATTTTACTTCTAAACCAACAACTTTATATTTCCCCGGAGCACCGTTTTTATTGGGAGCAATCTTTATGATCGCTGGAGGATTGTTAGCCTATAAAGTATTAAGCAACGAAAAAGAGGGAAGAGATTATGTAGCTCAAATGCCTGGTGAGATTGTTTAAAATGAAGTTTTATAATTAATCATTCTGGTCGCCTAAAATACTTTATTCATTTATCTTCAATTGTTTTATTGCCAGTTTCACTTCTTCCACTGGTAATTGGCACGTCTTATTTTCACAAACGTAGATCATTGTCTTGCCTTCAATTAATTTGTTATGTAATAATGACAAAAAACCTTCTGCGTTCCCTCCAAGAAAAATTGACTGAGGCAAATAATGTTTATGAAAAGCTGTAAGCTTATTTTTCCAATCGTTTCCTACAATGGCTATTTCGTAAGGTGGCTTTAACTGCAAAGCCATTACCTGCGCCCAATTGCTGTAGTATCCTAAATTTTTCTCTGTGTCTTCAATTACATTTTTAAGAAGTTGCTCCGCCTGAGTTTCGTAATTTTTATTTTCAAAATAAAGACCAAGCAGTAATAAATTTTTTGCCATTTCACTGTTGGAGGAAGGAATTACATTATCTGTTACTTCCATTTTTCTCGCAATCAAATTGCTATGCTGATCATCAGTATAAAAAAACATCCCGGAAGATTTGTCAAAAAAATGTTGTTCAACATATTGCGTGAGGCTATTGGCTTTTTGCAAATAACTTTCATCAAAGCTTACCTGGTAATAGGAAATCAACGTACTTATCAAAAATGCATAATCATCCAGGAATGCAGGAATGGTAGCTTTTTCATTTTTATAATTTCTATATATACTGTTGTCATCAGAAAGAATATTTTTTAAAAGAAAATTGATATTCTTTTTTGCAGTATTTAAAAATGCTTCATCACCAAAAGCCTGGTAGGCATCAATAAATCCTTTAGCCATTAGCGCATTCCAGGAAGTAAGAATTTTGTCATCAGTATGCGGCCTCACCCGCTTTGCTCTTTCCGCAAAAAGTTTTTGTTTTAACTCATTTATTTTCTTTTCAAATTCTTCAGAAGACAAATGATATTTTTTTGAAGTATTATTGTCCCCAAAATTTATGTCAGGAATATTTTTATTGTGTTCCCAGTTTCCCTTTTCTGTTATTCCAAAATAATCAATAAAAAGCGGTGCATCATTTTTTAGAATACCGCTAATTTCTTTTTCCGTCCATACATAAAATTTGCCCTCTTCGCCTTCACTATCTGCATCGAGAGATGAATAAAAACCACCTTCATTAGATGTGAGTTCACGGCTTACAAATGCTAGTGTTTCATAAACAATTCTCTTATACACTGGATTTTTTGTAAGCTGAAATGTATGACTGTAAAGGCTTACAAGCTGCGCATTATCATAAAGCATTTTCTCAAAATGTGGAGCGTGCCATCTCACATCTGTAGCATACCTGGAAAATCCTCCTCCTACCTGGTCATAAATTCCTCCCTGTGCCATTTGGTTGAGAGTAGTTTCAACATACTTTAACGCATCACTACTTCCTGATAAATAATTATAGTGTAATAAAAATTCCCAGTTCGATGGTAAAGGAAATTTCATAGCTCCTTTTGTTCCTCCTTTTTCTTTATCTATTCGCTGTGCAAATGTTGAAACCATATCGCTCATCGTACCCATGCTGAAGCTCACTTGCGAATTATTTAAAGGAACATTCTCAATATCTCTTATTCCTTTAGAAACATTATTTGCTTGCTCATCAAGTTTTTGTTTTTCATTTTTATACAGATCAGAAAAATATTCCAGGAGCTTTATCCAGTTAGCTTTGGGAAAATAAGTGCCTGCAAAAAATGGCCTCCCATCAGCCATTGCTAATGCATTAAGCGGCCAGCCGCCACTTCCGTTTATAAGATAAGCTGCATTCATGTAAACCTGGTCTACATCGGGCCTTTCTTCCCTGTCCACTTTTATACATACAAAATGTTCATTCATAATTTTAGCAACAATTGTATCCTCGTAACTTTCATGTTCCATTACATGACACCAATGGCATGCTGCATATCCCACACTTATCAACAACATTTTATTTTCTTTCTTTGCTTTAGCAAGTGCTTCATCTCCCCACGGATACCAATCTACAGGATTGTGCGCATGCTGTAAAAGATAGGGACTGGTCTCATTAATCAAGGCATTTGTGTACATGGGAATTTCTTTGTCTTTTATTGAAGAGGCGGTTTGGCCGCAGGAAGAAAAGCTTATTGATAAAATAGCAATTAAGAAAATATTTAGTTTCCTGCAGCTCATTAAATTTTTATGATGCAAATATTTAATTTGCATGAAGAATGCAAATTTACATCAATCCTATACCATAGATATTTATGTAATACCGGTATTATATTTGGAAGTTTAGGCTTGCTCCAGTTGATAGAAAAGCATTGTATTGCGTAGCATTTATAAGTGATCTGCAATTTCCTGCACACTGGCTCTCTTTGTATAATCAGCATCAAAATGTTTGTAGGTAATATTTCCTTTCGTATCAATTACATACACTGCAGGCACCGGAAGGTTAGCGCCATTATTGCCATTTGCTAGTGAGAAATCAATTCCGTAACCTTTATACTTTTCTACTGTGGCAGGATCCACCGCAAATGCAACATCATATTCTTTCATGATCTTTAAATTGTCGTCTGTAAGAATAGAATACGTCGCTTTTGTTTTTTCAATGGTTTTCCCAACGCTAGCTGGCTGTTCAGGCGTAATAGCTAAAACGGTAGCGCCTTTTGAAGTAATTAAAGAAAGAGAATCTTCAATGCCTTTTAATTGTTTATTGCAATACGGGCACCACTGGCCGCGATAAAAAATCAAAACTACTTTTCCATTTTTCAATTCCTCTTTTAAGGAAATAACTTTACCGTTCTGATCTTTAGCTGTAAATTCAGGAGCTTTATCATTTACATTTAATCCTGCGGGTTTTGATTGTGAGTTACAAAAGAAAACAGAGATTGTGATAAGTAGAGTAAGAATAATTTTTTTCATTTTTTATTTATAAAGATAGGTTAAACAATATAAAATCTTTATACGGAAATATTAGTCATAAGGATGCATTTTAATGGGAGCACAAATATTTACAAATATTAAATCGCTGGTTAATGTAAGAAAATCTTCCGGCTTTCTAAGAGGCAAAGAACTTGCTTTTTTACCTTGTCTTAATAATGCTTACTTGATAATAGAAGATAATATAATTGCAGAGTTTGGGTCAATGGAAAATTTTAAATTCCCGGATAAAATAACTTCAGAACTGGAAAACGGAACAATGATTTTACCTGCATTGTGCGACAGCCATACTCATCTGGTATATGCGGGAAGCCGCGAAGATGAATTTGTAAATAAAATACGTGGAATGGATTATGCTGAGATTGCCGCGAAAGGTGGAGGAATTTTAAATTCAGCCATGAAATTGAATAATACTTCTGAAGACGTACTTTTCAATGAAGCCTGGAAAAGGCTTGAAGAAGTGAGTAAGCTTGGAACCGGGGCAATCGAGATTAAGAGCGGCTATGGTTTATCGTTAGATGGGGAATTAAAAATGTTGCGTGTCATTAAGAAACTTAAAGAGAAAAGTCCCGTTACCATTAAAACTACATTTCTTGGAGCACATGCCTATCCTTTGGAATACAGGGAAAATCACCAGGGATATATTGACCTGATTGTAAATGAAATGCTGCCAGTAATAGGAAAAGAAAAACTTGCAGATTATATTGATGTCTTTTGTGAGGAAGGTTTTTTTTCGCCGGAAGAAATGGAAATAATTTGTAATGCAGGCAAAATTTATGGACTAAAACCAAAGCTTCATGTAAACCAGCTTAATAGTATAGGAGGTATTGAAGCAGGCATTAAGCTTGGGGCGCTTTCTCTAGACCACCTGGAAACAGTAAATGAAAATGAAATTAAAATGCTGGGAGACTTTAAAGGATCTTCAACCTTGCTTCCGACAGCAGCATTCTTTTTAAGAATGCCTTATCAGCCGGCTCGTGAACTTATAAATTCGGGCGCTGCGGTAACCTTAGCATCCGACTTTAATCCCGGTTCTTCACCATCCGGCAATATGAATTTTGTAGTATCACTAAGTTGCATACAAATGAAAATGCTGCCTGAGGAAGCAATTAATGCAGCTACTTACAATGGAGCATGCGCAATGGAAATTCAAAGTGAATACGGGAGTATTTCTACAGGTAAAAAAGCAAACTTAATTTTTACAAAACCTATGGCATCTCTTGCTTATCTTCCCTATTCATTTGGATCGGATTCTATAAGCCGGGTTATGATTAATGGATCGTTTATTTGAAAAATATTTGAATACCCGATTGATAATGATAAAATACTTACAAAATGTCTTCACACTTTAAATCATACAATAAAACAGATATTCTTTCAATTACTCATGTTCGTAAGTTTGAAACCAAACTTGGCGAGATTGTGCAATGTGGAAATGGAAATGGAAATGATATTGAAGATGCAATAGCAAAAACAGCTGCTCCTTACGTACTTATTGGAGTTCCGGAAGATATTGGCGTTAAAGCAAATAATGGTATAGGCGGCACAGACTCATCGTGGTTCTCCTTTCTCGATTCATTTCTAAATATTCAAAGCAATGATTTTTTAAGTGGGGAACAAATATTTTTAGCTGGTCATTTTGATTTTACCAAAGTTAAAAATTTGATTAACGCAAATGCTACCAACAATGAAGAAAAGATGGAAGCCTACCGGCACGCGGTAAATATGATTGATGATGAAGTAGAGGAAATTGTAAAAATAATTACACAGCATAAAAAAATACCAATAATAATTGGAGGCGGGCATAACAATGCTTACCCCGCCATTAAAGGTTCTGCGAAAGGGCTTTTTAAAGCTGACCTTTTACAACTTGCACAAATAAATTGTATCAATCTTGATACCCATGCAGATTACCGGCCTCTTGAAGGCAGGCATAGCGGTAATGCATTCAGGTATGCCGACGAAGATGGTTACCTGAAAAAATATTTCATTATATGTATTCATGAAAATTATCTTCAGCAAAATACCTGGATTGATATTGTGAATAGCCCTTTTATTGATTGTATTACTTATGAAGATATTTTTCTTCATGAAAAAAAGAATTTCATCCAGGCTGTTTCTTATGCAACAAGATTTACCGATGATGAATATACCGGCATTGAACTGGACCTTGATTCGGTTGAAAATATTTTAAGCAGTGCAATAACACCCTGCGGAATTTCAACAATTCATTCAAGGCAGTACATGAATTTCGTTGGCAGTAATTCAAAAGTTGCCTATGTGCATATTTCTGAAGGAGCAACAAAACTTGAAAATGGGGAAACAAATTGCGAAACAGGAAAACTTATCAGCTACCTGGTAAGTGATTTTGTAAAAGCACATCAAGGCCGGTAAACTGCTGAATTTTATTTTTGAATAAATAAAAGGCCTTGCTGGTATCGAATCCCACAAGGCCCTTTGGAAATGATAAAAAAAATATTATTGAGGGCTTAAGTATTGCGCATAAGCATACCCTTCCACACCTTTATCAGTTTTTATTAACCACCATTGATCGTTTGTTTTACTTTGCAGTGTAACGATTTCGTTGTGGGCGGCTTTCCCCACAATGGGTTGATCTGTTCCCGGTCCTTTACGAATGTTCAGATTAGTGCTTTCGGTTGTAACCTTAGCCTTTGTGCCTGCTGAAGCCGCAACATCTACATTTAAAATGAGATCTCCCGCACGATAATCAGGATCTATCTGGTTGTAAATATCCCAAAGCTTGTCTTTAGTTGCTCCATCGGGCGCACTGCCGTCAATATGCAACACATTGCCTTGTTCTTTTACCTGCAGGTTACTTACCCCACCTGAATTTGCTGCATCAATTAATTGCTTGTATTTATCCTGGATTGTCATAATTAAATTATTTGATGGTTAATTGGTTATCAATTTTTTTAGGCTTTAGCGTATTCAGGCTCATCATCAGCGTTTGTAAACTGCTTCTTTTAATACTGCCGGTTAATGTAATAACGCCGTCGGCTACATTTGCAGTAACTGTTGGGAAATCTTTAGTAGCGTCTTTAACACCCTGCATTAATGTATCGTCGCCATTGATTTGTACAGGCGGTGCTACAACGACAGGTGCTGCTACTGTAACATGGTTCTCTACATTTTTTATTCCGTTGATATCCTTGGCAGCTGCACCAGCTTTTTCTCTTGCAGCCTGGTCCATAACTTCTCCGGTTAATGTAGCAACGCCGTCTTTTACTTCAACTGTTACGCCAGATGTTTCAGGAGATGCCTTCAGCGTTTTTTCAATTTGTGCCTGGAATTCAGAATCTTTTGGCTTACAGCCAATAAATAAAGCTGAGCACATTAGAAAAATAATAAGATAATTTTTGATAAATTTCATTGCTATTGTTTATTTAATTAATAATGCTGCGAAATTACAGTATTCATAATGCATAAAAAGGATGCCACTTTAATTCAATAGTAAAAATATTTAAAGGCAAGAAAGTTTTCCTCCGTCTATAGGTAAGTTAATGCCGCTAATATAAGATGCAGCCGGACTACATAAAAAAGCTACAGCCGCTCCAAATTCTTCAGAAGTTCCGATTTTTCTTAATGGAATTTCTTCTAAGATTTCCGCTTCAATCTCTTCTTCATTTGCATTGGTTGCTTTCATTTTATTTTCCACAATTGATCTGTATCTCGCCGTTCTTGTATATCCCGGTAACACATTATTTACGGTAATGCCAAACTCTCCTAATTCATTAGCAAGAGTTTTTGACCAGTTAGCCACAGCGGATCTTATTGTGTTACTTACGCCAAGCCCTGCAATAGGCTGCTTTACAGAAGTTGAAATAATATTTACAATGCGCCCATAGCCAGATGCTTTCATTGATGGCAGCGTTTCCTGCACAAGGATTTGATTACAGATAAGATGACTGTTGAAAGCCAGCAAAAAATCTTCTGGCGTTGCCTCCGCTATCGAACCACCTTTTGGGCCACCTGTATTGTTTATTAAAATGTTTACAACATTACCTTTGGACATAAAATTTCTAATGGCATTTTTAACCAATTGAGGTATTTGAAAATCTGCAATAAGATAATTGTGGTGTTGCCCTTTTGAAATATCT